>CAZVLA010000020.1:0-120648 GCA_964627805.1 uncultured Desulfurococcaceae archaeon | reverse complement strand
CTTAGCTACGGACCTTAAGAAGAGGTACTCATCAACTACCATAGGTCCCCTATACCTTAAGGGACCGACGACTGCAGGTTTTCTGAAGTAGTGATTACCCCACACCCTAACGGGTCCGTAGAACTTAAAGCCCTCGATACGCTCAGCGAAGTACTCAACCATCTCATCTCTCCTCATCTCACCATCACTAGGTATGTCAACACCAGCAACCTCCTGATCCCTAACTACGGTGATTACGGCGTCGTCGAACGCCTCCTTAAGGTGCTTCTCCTTATACCTACCAGCTCTGAAGCCCTTAATGAACTCCCTTAACCACTTAGGTCTTGGGTAGGAACCTATTACGGTTGTGGGGAGTACGGGTAATTCAACCTCCTTCCACACCACCGTAATCACCCCTTACTAAGTCCTGAAATAACCCTCCCTAACCTCCTCAACTTCCTAGCAGCTACTACTTCAGGTATGAAGTCCATTGGTGCGTTATTACCTACGTAGACCTCCTCAACACCACTCACCCTCGCTACTGCCTTAGCTAACTTACTTAACTCCTTAGGTTTCTCCATTAACGTATTTCTAGAGTCTACAGCACCTAGCATCACCCTCTTAATTCCGTAGTCCCTAACTAACCTCTGAGGTGTTTTCTTAGCTCCCTTAACGAAGCAGTCAATACCTACTACAGCCTCTGATAACTCACTTAAGTACTTACCAACCCTACCTAAGTAGCCGAAGTACGTAATGACCCACACATCAATACCTAATGACTTACAGTACTTAATCAACTTACCTAACTCCTTAACACCAGCAACTACCCTAGTCTTCTTAGTACCTCCCCAAACTAGTGATGGCTCATGGATCTCAACAACCTTAGCACCTACCTTACCTAACTCCTTAATGAGTGGCTCCAGAACCTTACTCCTCCAGTCAGTAAGTAGTGACCAGTAGCTACGGTAGTACTCATTAATACTAGCCTCAGCTAGTGTTAGTGGTCCCGGTAGTGGTTGCTTAAGCATGAAGGAGTCCCTACTACCGAATACGTCCTCAGCCACCGATAATGCCTCACTAAACCACTTAGGTATTGGGTTCTCCTTAATACTTAACTCACCCCTAACCTTAGGTGCTCTGAAGAAGAAGTTATTATCGTAGAACCTAACGAGCCCGTCAACCTCAACACCATCAACGAACCTTATTAGTGGGTTGTATATGTCGTCCCACCTAAGCATACCATCAGTGAATACGTTAATACCTACGTCACTAAGTAAGTTAAATAGTTTCTTCATGTACTCCCTAATACCCTCCTCAAACCTATCCTCACTTAACTTACCCGATAAGTACCTACTGTATAACCTAGCTAGCCCCGCTCCCCTAGGGTATGAGCCATTCATGCATGCCCTAATACTAGCTACCATACCTAAAACCTCAAGACTTTAGAGTAGTTAGAACAAAAAGTTTTACTGTCTTACTAATTAGTAATGAAGCTAATTTCAATGAGTTAATGCGTGAAGGGAAAGACTAATACCTTCCCTCACTACTTAACTCTTGGTGAGTCATGGCTAGTAGGAAGTACGTAGTAGTTACTGCTGTAGTGATTGCGGTAATAATCATCGGTGTTTCCGTAGCCTTACTAACGACTAAGCATAGAGTAACTGTAGGTGATTTCGTAGCTAATTACTTAGGTGTTAGTAAGTCACTGAATAAGATGGTAGTTAACGCACCATTCAGTAGCGGGTCTAGAATACCTAATGAGTACACATGCACGGGTGCTGACGTATCACCACCACTAACGATAAGTAACGTACCTTCAAGTGCTAAGAGCTTAGCAGTCATCATGGTTGACCCAGACGCTCCCAGGGGTCCATTCATTCATTGGGTACTCTACAACTTAAGACCAGATACTAACTCAATACCTAAGGCACTACCTAAGGTCGTTGAGGTTAAGGGCTTAGGTTACCAAGCAATAAATGACTTTAGGAGGGTTGGTTACGGAGGTCCCTGCCCACCACCGGGCAGTACGCATAGGTACGTAATTATCGTAGTAGCTCTTAATACACCACCTAACATTAAGGCACCGATAACTGGGGAGGAGTTCCTTGACTTGATCAAGGGTAGGGTAATAGCTTACGGCTACACCTACGGAGTGTTCAGTAGGTGATGTAGTGAGTGACCACACCGATATGGTAAGTACTGATTACCGTGACCACACACTAATAGACTTGGTGGTAAGCATGAGTGAGGAGAGGAGGGAGAGGAAGTACGTAAGCGAGGACGCACGCGAGCTACACGAGATATTCTCAGTGATATCGGAGTTCATAGCAAGTATTAAAGCACCTATTAAGGAATTCATAGATATGTTCCTAACATCACTAAGTGGTGAGAAGTTAGGTAAGGAGGTAGCTGCACTCTATAAGGAGCTTAAGGAGAGTGGAATGCCTGAAGACATGGTTAAGGAGATGGTTCAGGAATTCTTTAGGAGGAAGTTAGAGGCTGCACCGACAATAGCTTCACTAGCTAAGATGCTTAAGGATGCGTTAGGTAAGGGTGAGTTACTTAGGAGGGGTAGGGAAATTCCTAAGGAGATCATTAAGGAGATAGCACAGACTAAGAAGGCACGTAGGGAGGAGGAAGGAAGTAGGGAAGGTAAGGAGGAATAACTTTAAACGAAATTGGTTTTTAAATCAATACCACACACCTTACTAGGTTCTGAGTCGGTGTTTAGGCCTTGACTAATGATGACTTAGAGAGGAGGTTGAGGAGGGTTGAGGAATTACTTAATGACGTAGTTAATAGGTTAGTAGCTATTGAGGAGTTACTTAAGTCACTAGGTATCAGTAGTGAGGAGGTAGTTATTGCTGAGGAGCTAGTAATGGCGCTCTCACTACCTGCTGTAGTAGCTACTAAAGCTGCTGAGAGAGTAGTTAAGGTCGTTAGGGGGGTCAGGGAAGGTATTGACCCGATAAGTAGGGCTGTTATTGAGGTACTATCTAGTTGCGAGGAGTTAAGTACCTCAGAAATTACTAGGAGAGTCAGGTTACTGAGGGGAACGGCGTCACGTAGGATAGTTAGGGATAGGTTACTTAAGCTAGCTGAGAGGGGCGTCGTCCTTAACGTAGGTAGCGAGTCAAGACCTAAGTACGTACTTAAGGTATGTATAGAGGAGAGTAGGTAACTCCATGAGCTTAAGTAAGTTAGCTAGGGCCTGGTACGTAGTTAGTGCAGTAACTAAGTTAGGGTTAGCGATGCTTAACCTAATCACTACGTACTTAATCATGAAGGCTAAGATTAGGGTGTGGACCGTATTCAGTAAGTACAGGTTTAGAGCTACGCTTAAGAGGCACGGACTACCTGAGGACCTAATCAGGGAGTTAGTGAGTATCTACGACTCAAGGGTGTGTAAGGAGGTGGTTAAGCTAAGCATTAACGACTTAGTAAGTAACTTAAGACTCCCTAAGACTCGTAAGGCCAGCAGACACTACATGAACACCTATGAAGAGGAGCACTAAACTAATACCTAAGCCTACGTACCTAACCATTATAGGTAGTGTGTAAGCCTGGTAATTAAAGAAGAGTAGGAGGAGGGCGCCAGCCATAGCTAACATAAGCCCAACCATCATCAGTATGATTATCGCGAGCTTAACCTTATCCATGGCTGGCGCCCCCCATAACTACGTGATTAGTGATTAGGATTTATTAGGGTAGAAAAAGCTATTTCGTTTAGGCCCGTAGGGGGTATGTGTGCATCACCTCACTCTATTTTTAGCCTAAGTCAATGACGCCTACCGGTATTCCTGGAGGCATTGTCCTCTCTACAGTTAGTGTAGCACCCTCTGGTGGCTTTATCTCTATCTTCACGGTCTGGTAGACGGTTGGCTGTACTGATGGGCTCTTGAAGCCTATCATTACTATGGCCTTCTCACCTAGCTCTAGGTTGGTGTCCTTCTCGGTGTAGTTCTGGTTGCTGTTTATCCATATTACTGCTGCGTATACCTCATCATTTATTGCACCGTTTAGTATCTCCCAGACCTTAGTTAGGTTGATTGCGGTCCCTATCTTAGCACTCGGCGTCCCTATCGTTACTAGCGCGTTACCGCTAGTGTCGTATACTGCTAGGTAGTAGTTGTTGTCAGTGGTGTTCTTGTATACGTAGCCGTAGGCTACGTAGATGTCAGCGAATGACCCTGCCTTTGTTGACCAGTAGACGATGCTTGCCCTCCCTGGGTATAGGTCTACGAAGTGCCTGCCTGGGCTTACCTTGATGGGTATTACTGTGTAGTTTACGTAGGTACCTAGCTGTGAGTACGCTAGTACGCTACCATCAACCTCTAGTGCTGTGCTGGCCTCACCTAAGCCACTCTGTATTACTGCACTGCTCTTCTGGGTCGTTACGAATCCCATGTTCAGTACTACGAACGCTAATGCAGCAGCGACTATCACGAAGGCAATTAGTACGATGGCAGCCTCAATACCGACCATACCGCGCCTCAGTGACTTCCTAGTGATCCTAGGCATCGCTCTCACCCCCTCCCTTAGCCTAATACTATGATCTCGTCACTGAGGTTCGGTGGTACGGTCCTCTCTACAGTTAGTGGTGCTCCAGTAGGTGGCATGATCTCTACAGTTATTGTGCTGTAGGGGTCTAAGCCACTACCTAGTACCTTAGTGTTGTCTAGGTTAATGACTAGCACCCACTTCTCGTTAGTCTCTAGTAGGTTATCATCATCACCTTGGTACTGTATGAATGCAGCTGCGTAAGTACTGGCTACTGTGAATGGGTCGTTGTTGGTTGGGTTAGTTATGATCTGTATGTCGCTACTGTTTAGCATTACTACCTTAGAGCTGGTAGTTATCTTTACTACGGTCTTTGATAGGTCGATTGGGTTCTTACCTGTTGATGCCTTTAGTGGTATAGCTACAGCTATTAACTGCTTAGCAGTTGTGTTGGCCTCACCAATTACTGAGCCATCCACCTCTAGTGCCGTGCTAGCCTCCTTTAGTCCACTACCTATTGATTCCTTAGTCTTCTGTGTGGTGAAGAATCCCATGTTTAGTACTACGAACGCTAGAGCTGCTGCTACGATCACGAACGCTATTAGCACGATAGCAGCCTCAATACCTACTATACCCCTACGGGCCTTCCTGACCTTCCTTACAGCCCACTTCATAGGTCCTCACACCTCACCTTTTATTTTACCTTCCAGCAACCCCCTCTGCGAAAGGGGTATAGGGTCTGCCCATAGGGTCGCCCAGTAGTCGAGGTTGGTAAGTTACGTAGTGATGGTTATGTGCGTCGACAGAACTTCGTGTATGCCAATTCGGGGTGAGGGATTAGCGACACATTAAAGCCTTACGATCACTGAATTCCCTCAGGTACTACGTCGGTATTACCTATTAAGGTAATGTACCCTAACCAATCGCAGGGAAATTCTTATAAGCGATTGCGAAAATCAGTAATGAAAGGTGTAACTCCATGGCAGGACTTACGAGGAAGGGAATCTCCCCAGTAATAGCTACTGTGATTATCGTTGCTGTCGCCATCGCAATCGCGGTAGCCGTAGCATTCTGGATGACGGGCATCGTAGGACTGTTCACGAGGTACGAGAAGCTAGAGATAGTAAACGCATACGCAGACTGGAGCGAAACTAACCATACATGGGTTGTGGTGCTTCAAGTTAAGAATAGTGGTTCAAGTGACGCAACAATAGACGAAATATTCATAAACGGAAGACCCCACGACGCTTACTCCACATTAAGTAATCCTAACTACGGCTATGTGAGGGGTAGAATAACGCTTTCAGCTAATGACTTAACGAATAGTAATACATTAGCAGCCACTACGGACGTTAACACCACAAGCGTTGATAGTAATGGAAATACCATAAACGTATATATATCTAAAGATGCGTTACCTTCAGGTGCTGAGTTAAAGAGTTTCGACTTCAGTAACGGAGTACCCCTAAAGGCTGGTGACGAATTAACCGTTATCATACTAGTTAAGGGGCCAGGACCTAACCAGACGGCTGATTTCAAGCACGGAGCTAGTGTTGAGGTTAAGTTGCATACTGCTGCTGGTAAGGAGTACCCGAAGGAGATAGTACTACCGTAAGGTAGGGTGTTTTTACTTTATATAATAACTAAACCTAAATACGTTTTTACGTAATTCATTCGGTGCTTTTATGGGGTTTAGTGATTTATGGAGGCGTGAGGTAGGTGTAGGTATTAGGGGTAATGTTGGTTTCTTCATTACTTCAGTAGCTTCAGCTATAGCTGCTGCCTCAGCTCTTAAGGTGTCGGTTGTTCAGAGTTACGTAATGTCCCTTACTGGTTTAGGGAGTAGTTACTATATGTACGTACCTATTGTTCAGGGGTTCATATCTCTGCTGTCGCTGTATGTCGGTTTCTTAAGTGATGTTAGGAGGTCTAGGAAGTCGTTAGTTGCTGATGGTGCTTTAGTAATGATTGCTGGTGTGGTGTTCCTCTCAATAAGTGTTAGGTACGCGTTAGGCGGTCTTGCCTTAGCTGCTTCAGTATCTATATTTATACTAGGTATATACATTACTGAGGTACCTATCCTAGCTTGTATAGTTGATGCTTACCCACCTATTAAGAGGGTATCGGTATCCTCTAGGGTTGTTTACTTCATAATATTCACTTCATTCATTACCTGCATGCTCTATAGCTCATTGATACTCCTCTTTAATTGGAGGGTCTTTAGTGTTACTTCATTAGCTTCCCTAATAATAGGTACTCTAGCACTACTCGGTATAGTAGCTGTTGAGGAGGTTAGGGTTGAGGGTGTTAGGAGGAGCTTCAGTAGCTACGTTAGGAGGTTGTTTAGGGGTGGCTATGCCCTTAAGTACTTAATATTCGTTTTCTCTACATACGTAATAGTAGTTACGCTAGCACTAACTACTCAGTACTTAATCACTGAATTAACGCGCCATACGTACGTACCCCTAGGTACTACATTACCTAAGGGTACCTACTTAGACTTCACCTCACTATACGTGCTGTTCAACGTAACTGCATTAGTCGGTGCCGCTACGTTCCCCCACATATACGAGTACTTAGGACCTAACGTAACGCCTCCACTAGCCGTTGCTCTATTCTTCCTACCACTAACGGCTACCGCACTTAGGGTTGGGTTAGGTACCGCGTACTTACTAGCGCTGATCTCGGGCTTCGGGGGTGGGCTGACCTTAGCGCTGGCTATCATGTACCCAGCACTTAATGCTGAACCCGAAACAGCTGCTGGCTGGTTCGCTATTTATGAGGTCGGCGGCGGTGCTTCCTACATAGTAGTGCCTACCCTACTACACATTACATTAAGCCTTGTGAGGTCCTACGTAGTAGCTGTACCAGCCATAGTTACTGCGTTCGGTATTGCTGCCTTAGTAACTGCTGTACTTACCTATAGTGCTGAGTAGGTGTTCGAGGGTCTAGATTATTTAGTTAACTAGTTAATACGTCGTTAGTGGGGAGGTGCTGGTAGTGGGTGAGGTAATCAAGTATGTAGTACTTACGCTAGTGCTTACGGCTCTACTAACGTCAGTACCTATACTCGGTAACTCAGACACTCAAGTAATTACTTGCTTAGGTAGGGACGTAGGTATTAGTGAGGTAATTAACTTACCTCAAGGCGTCCTTAACGTATCGATTAAAGTTCATGCCAAGGAGGTTGAGGGTGGACTTAACGTAACCGTATCACTTAAGTTAAGTAGTTTAGGAGGGTTGAATGATATTAAGTACACACCTCCGTTACTTGATTTCATAGTAGTTACTGATAAAGGCCTCTTTAGGTGGTCTAGAGGTAAGTTCTTCACTCAGTCAGTAATGATTAAGAAACTACCCGTGATCACCTCTGAATCCCTCATAGTTAGGGGGTCATGCATTAAGTCAGTAGTAGTGATTATCAAGCCCATCAACTACTTCAGAGTACTAGGTACTACGGAATTCCTTAGGGAGTTACTATCCGTTATGGGTGGTAGGGTGTATAGGGCAGTGAATACCACTACCGTGAATAGGGAATTAAGTGTTAAGGTAATTACCCCAACGACGGTCAAGCCAGCACCTCAATGCACTGCTGGGGTACTCGTAAGTCCTCAATCACTAAGTACGAGTAGTAGGTCCGTTAAGTCATTAACTACATCAACCGCAACGGTAGCGACAGTAATTACTAAGTCGGAGGTCACGAAGTCATTAACGACTACGCAGTGCTTAAGTAGCGTATGTAGAGCACCCTCACCACCTGTAGTAGCTAAGTCTGTGGGCTTAGGGGGTGGTGCTGAGGGTGTTAAGTTAGTGACTAAGACAACCACAGTGACTAGGACCGAGACCGTAGTTACTTCAGTAACTAAGGCCGTTACTGGGGGTACTTACGTAAGTAGTACTAGGTACTCTAGCGTAGTTAGTGGCGGTGCTTACGTACTACCTAACGCCCTCAAGTTAGTAATAGCTACTGCAGTGGCTGTGGTAGTTGGTATTGTTACGTACTTAATACTGTATAGGAGGTCATACCCCTAATTAATTAATCCCTACTAACCCTTAGTAGGGGAGGAGGGATTGAGTAGGGGGAAGAGAGTACCTACAGGGACTTCACTTAAGATATACCTAACGCTACTATCGAGTAGTGAGCCCTTAGGTGTTAGGGAGATTCAGCATAGGGTAGGTCTTAAGTCACCATCAACAGCTAAGTACCACTTAGATAGGCTGAGGAGTTACGGATTAGTTAAGCAATTACCTGATGGTAGGTACGTAGCCGTTAAGTCCGGTAACCCCTTAACCAGTATCTACCTATTCTTCAGGGCATCACCGATACCTAGGTTACTACCTATTACCCTAGCATTCACTTCATTCATGATTACCTACGAACTACTTAATGGTAGGGATTACGTATTAATAATTGCTTTAATAGCTTTCTCGGCATACGTGATCATTGAGGCGCTAAATCTTAAGTCACTAATTAAGTACTTAACGGAGTAGTTCATGAGGCACTGTTTTATTCAGTATTAGTAGTACATACAAACGGTTAAGATATTTATTCATGCTTAAACTATAGGGGTAGTTAGTTTGGAGGAGGTTGAGGTATCCCTAGATGAGCTACCCCCAGACCTAAATGACTACCTAACTGACTTAGCCGGGCTTATTGAGGAGTTAATAGCTAGGGGTACTCAAGCACCATTCATAACTCTAGTTGAGTACTCAGTACTGATTAGTGATTACGATGAAGTATGCATTAGTAGAGCTATCGACATCCGGGAGGTTAGGGGCTGTAGGTTTAAGGTAATAGCTATGGCTAAGCCAAACGTTGATTTCTACTTAGTAATTGATGAGAGTACCTACAGCAAGTTAGTTGGTGAGGTAGTTAAGGAGGTACCTGACTCACTAATCGATGAGGTAGGTGGTTCCGAGGTATACTCGATGCTTGCTGACGTACTTGATAGGTTAGTTGGTTACTTATTTGCTTTAGGGGTGGCTATGCTTGGTAGGGCAGTTAAGACACTTAACCCTGACGTGATCATGGACTACTTAGTACCTATTGACTACGTAAGGAATAAAATAATTGGTGCTTTAGGTGAGGAATCTATTAGGGTATTCGTTAAGCTTTAATGAAGCTTCTTAAGTAGGTTAATCAGTAACCTAATACCATATCCCGTAGCTCCCTTCGGGTAGTAGGGTTTCTTAGGACCTTCATCTTGGGTCCACGCCGTACCAGCTATGTCTAGGTGTGCCCACTTAGTACCTTCGGTAAACTTAGCTAGGAACGCGGCACCTGCTTGAGCACCTGCTACCCTCTCGTACCCTAAGTTCTTAATATCAGCTACCTCAGACTTTATATCGTCGAAGTACTCCCTCCATAAGGGCATCCTCCACACACGCTCACCAGACTCCTTAGATGCCTCCTCAATTAACTTAGCTAGGCCCTCATCATTACTGAATAACCCAGCCGCTTGATTACCTAGAGCAACTACGATTGATCCAGTAAGTGTTGCTAGGTCTATAATGAATTCCGGTCTGTAATTCCTTACTGCGTAGGCTATTGAGTCAGCAAGTATTAACCTACCCTCAGCATCAGTAGTTACTATCTCAACGGTTAAGCCGTTATACATCCTAATTATGTCCCCCGGCTTAATAGCTGACCCTGAAGGCATGTTCTCGACTAGGGGTAGTAGAGCTACTAAGTTAATGGGTAGCTTAAGCTTAGCTACTGCGTAAGTAGTAGCTAGTACTGCCATAGCACCTGCCTTATCGAACTTCATGTCGGTAATCCACTTAGACCTCTTCAAGTTAATACCTCCTGAGTCGAAGCACACACCCTTACCGACTAATGCGTACCACTTACTACCGCCTCCCCTATACTCAATAATTACTAACCTAGGCCTCCTCTCAGACCCCTTACCAACGGCTATGATACCGTTAAGCCCCTCCCTCCTTAAGTCCTTCTCCTTAAGTACCTTAACCCTCGTATTCGGTAAGTCCTTAAATACCTCCTTAATCACCTCCTCAAGAGTGTCTGGGTTAGCCTCCTCAGGTGGTGTATTAGCTAAGTCCCTAGCTAGTCTGTAGGCCTCACCAATGACGCTGACCTCCTTAAGTACCTCATCAGAACCCTCAATAGGTTCCCTACCCACTACTACGACCTCATCAAGTAGCTTAACGTCCTTCCTGTACTTACTAAATGCGTAATTAGCTAATTCAGCACCCTCAGCTAATGCCCTTAATGAGGACTTAGGGTCATTATTAACCACTCTTAACGCAATCCCTAACTTCTTAATACCTAATGACCTAGCCCTACTCACTGCGTAGCCTGCATACATCCTAAGTACTTCATAATCAGCACTACCTAACTCACCACCACCTACTAGTATGACCCTCCTAGGCCCTCCCTCCCTTACTGAATACAGCGTAATTACCTCCTCCTCACGTAACTCCCCCTTAAAATCACCTAACTCAGCAACTCTAGTGAGTAAACCCCCTAAGTACTCATTAACGTCACTATACACACTACCTAAGTCCTCACCCTTAAAACCTAGGAGTGCTAGTGCGTCCGTATCAAGTTCTGAGTAGTTCTTAAGGACTAAGTACCTACTTACGACCAATTAGAACCACCGACTACTTAATTACGGGGTCCTTAATTAAGTAGGTAGTGCTTAGTAGCTTCATTTCTAAGTACTTAATCAGTAGGTAATACCTTAAGTTAATTAACTCGTTAGGTCCCCCATTAATTACCTTGACTGAGTAGTTCCTTAAGTCTATCAAGTAAGTATTAACGCTTGGTGCATTACCGTACTTAATACCTAGTAGTAACTCATCTCCTCTTAAGTAGACACCGTAACTCCTTAGGTACCCCGTTGCTAGGTTAAGGACTAACTCCGTAGCCACTGGATCACCGAAGTAGACGTAGGTTAGCGCATCCTTAACATCCTCGAAGTACTGACTACTACTTAAGTGCTCCCTCATGTAGGTAGCTATCGCCTCATAGAAAGCTACTACAGGGTTTAATCTTGGGTAACTACTGATTAAGTACTTAGTGAATAAGTACATAATCTCTTGGGAGAGCCTAGGTATGCCGGAACCTAAGTAATTACTGAAGTACGTAGTCCTAGTAGCTGCTATAACTCCTGAAGCACCCCTAATGAGGAATGCGGTAGCTAGTGCCTTCTCACCCATTAAGTCAGTAGCGCCTGCTAAGCAAGTGTCTAGGTATATTAGTGATGGGTAACCTAACTTAGGTATTGAGTCGTAGGATGCATAGACCGGGGTAGCTAACTCATTAATCTCGAACCTACCATCTCGATTCCTATCACTCACCCACACGTACCTAGCTAACTTCATACCGTTGCCGTGACTGACTACGTAGATTAGTGGGTAGCCCTTACTTAATGCATTACTGAATGAGTCCTTACTTAACGGCTCGTCGTATCGGTACCTAGACTTAAGAACACCGCTACCCTCGTAGAGCTTGAGGAACTCAGTATTAGGTACTGAGGAATTAATTACTGACTTAACTAACTCAGTTACTGAAGCACCATCAACTAAGTACTCACTACCCCCCTCATTAGGGAATTTAAGTATGGAGGCTACTAGGAGTACCTTAAAACCCTCACCACCCTTAGCTAAGGCATTAACAACTGAGTATGCGTAATTACGTACTTCATAGCAGTTACTGAAGGGTAACCTAGTAACTAGTAGGTCAGGAGTTAGGTCCTTAAGCTCCTCAATAGCTTCAGGTACTCCGTCACCGTTTAAGTCAATGAACTCCAGTAAGTAACCGTCGTGGTTCGGGTCCCAACTGAAGTCTAGTAGTGAGTAGTACATGTCCGTAGCTTTAAGAGCACCCTCAATATCGCTGTACTTATCCTTCATGTATATGTACGCGTAGTCAATATCATCACCGACGATTACTAAGTACCTGTAATGCATTACGTACCTAACGTACCTAGCGAATGCCCTTAACGACTCATCCTCCCTACCCCTAGGGAACATCATAAGTACTTTCCTCATTGGGAAGAACTTATAGTTAATACCTACTAACTTATAGAGTAAGCCTAAGTACTTCTCAGCACATAGTAACTTATCACTAACCACGACAGCTACTGAGTTTGACGTACCGCTAATGTTAAGTAATTCACTACTGCCTAAACCAATACTTACTAATCCCCTCACGCACGTACAGGCAATGACGTAGTAGGTAGTTAGTAGTGAGGTTACTAGGAGCATGGTTAGTGCTACAGCCCCTACTCCCCTTATTAAGTACTCCAGCTGTAACACCTCACACTAACCCTTCTTACCTACTCCGTAAGTAATTTAGATGGGGCTTTAATTGCATTGGAGGGGTCACGTAGGCTTAACACTACTAGTACTCTCCTCACTTGCTTACTTACTTGACTTGAGGGGGCTGAATTACTTAGTAATTATTGTGTTAGCTACACTCCTATGCTCACTACCGGACATTGACATTAGTCTTGAGATACCCCACAGGAAATACACACATAACGTCTTCTTCGGACTAATCATATCCGTAGGCTTCGGGTACGCTACCTACGTACTCCTCAATGACTTCAACATAGGATTCACGTCGATGTTCGCCGCGTTTATACTACACATAATTGGTGACTTAATGACTTACCAACCATTTAAGCCCCTAGCACCTTTTCAGAGGAGGGGTGTTTCGTATAAGTTATTCAGGTCCTCTAATAGGGTAGTTAATGATACCTTAGCAGTCTTAGGTGCCTTAGCATTCGCTATATACTTAATCTACGTAGTAACTGGTGTTAAGCTTGTTTAGCTCCTCAATATTAAATTCAAGTTGGTGGTAATTCATGAGTAGTAGTGAGTACGTAGTTATCTACGTAACCGTACCTAATAGAGAGGTAGGTCTTAAGATAGCTAAGGAGTTAGTTAAGTCTGGCTTAGTTGCGTGTGTTAATATAGTACCTAACATCACCTCAGTCTATATGTGGAAGGGTAAGGTTGAGATTGATAGTGAGGAGTTAATGATTATGAAGACTAGGAAGGAGTTACTTAAGGACGTTGAGAGGGTCGTTAAGGAGCTACACCCATACGAAGTACCTGAGGTAATAGCTACTGAGTTAGTCTGGGGTAGTGAGGAGTACCTTAAGTGGGTTGATGAGGTGGTTAAGGGGAGTAAGTAGTATTTTTAAAATACCTAATCATAATTCTTAGGGGAAGTACTTGCTTGCAGTAGATACTAGTAACTTCTACAAGCTACTACACCCAAGACCTGCCGTAGTAATTATTAGTAAGTGCCGTGAGGGCAGGTTAAACGCCATGACCGCCTCGTGGGTAACTCCACTATCTGAGGAACCACCTACGGTGGCGTTCGCTATTGATAGAGAGGCGTACACTAATGAGTGCTTAAGTTACTGCAACGAATTAACCATTAACATACCGGACGTGAGTCAAGTCGATGTTGTCTACGCACTAGGTACGGTATCGGGTAGGGAGGTCGATAAGGTTAGGAAGTATAAGTTAAGGTTAGGTAAGTCAGAAGCTATTGAGGTGCCTTACTGGAGCGACGCCTTAGGCTCGCTAGAGTGTAGGGTTCTTAAGGAGGTTGATGTTGGTGAAGTAACTCTCTACATAGCTCAAGTACTTAAGGTATGGGTTAGGGAGGGGTCGTTCGGTAGGTGGGGATGGGACTTAGGTAGGTTTAAACCCCTACACCACGTAATAGGTAGGGCATTCACTTCACCAGCTCATAGGAAGGTACTAGCTAAGCGTGTTGAGTAATTACTTAAAAACGTTTTTAATTACACAGCTAGTGGCGCCCCAGACAACTTACTTATCCTCAGCATTGACCATATACCGAATACCAGCATTACCCACCCGATACAGAATAGCGTCACAGCTACTGGAGTTACTATCCTGAAGTAGGGTGCTAGTGCAGTTACTACGTAACCTAAACCCATTGATGTGGATACCCATAAGCTCTGAATAGCCGGTACCGCGGCTTCCTTAGGACTATCGGCCTTCTTAACATGTATTATTGGTAGGTATACTATGGAGTCTACTAAGGTTATACCACCAAGTAGTACAGCTAGGTAGAACCCCCTGTAATTACCTGTCGCAGGTGCTAGTGCTAGTGTTATAGCTCCCAACACCAGCATCACAGCTACTGATAACTCACCTAACTTCTTAGCCCTAATTAGGTCTGAGTTACCCCCGCTCATGATCACCACCTCAGAATCCGGTCTCCCTCTCAACCCACTCACCTAAGGTGTACTTCATACCTGCGTAGTGGGCACCTAAAGCAATCACCAAGTACAGTATGAAGGACACTATGATCGAGTCTATAGTACCTACGCCAGTAGGTAGGTGTACTTTATACGTATTAGCTAACCAACCAGCTAACCCACCAACGATGACAGCTACGATGCCAGCTACGTTAATTAGTGGGTACTTAGTACCTGGGCCGAACACGTACTCCTTACCAGTTAACTTCCTAACTATGTAGTAATCAGCAATCATTACTGAACCTACTGGAGGTATGAAAACACCTAGGAGTACTCCGAAGTTTATGAAAGGCTGTAGGCTCATACCCCATAGACCTCCCCATAGACCAGCGATTAAGGTACCTATGATCCCTATTATGATTACCCATAACTTCTTACTACCCTTACCAGTTACGTTTATCCACGCTAGTGAGGCGCTCCATAAGTTATTATCATTCGTTGTCCACTGACCTAGGATAGCTAGGAGTAGAGCACCTAACCCTAGACCTATCTTAGCGATAGCTACTATTACGTTAGGTGAGCCGGTAAGTAAGGTCATTGCGGCACCAGCGAATAGTAGTAGGGTCATGAATAGTAGTACGTGAGTACCCCAAGCAACACTACCGGACCACTTCTTCCTACCGAACCTAGATACGTCAGACGTTATTACGCATCCAGCAGCGTATAGTCCGAATACGTAGGTTATACCCATAGCTAGTGGAGCTACGTGCTTAGGCGCTACTGACCATAGCTTAGCCCAACCACCTGAGAGGTCTACTGACGCGAAGAACCCTATAGCTATTAATGTGTACCAGAACGGTACGGTTATGTAGCTAAGTAGGGCAATAGCTCTAAAGCCGAAGTAGGCCGTAGTCATCATTAGTAAGCCTCCCCATATTGAAGCAGCAGCTATTGAAGTTAGTGGGTTACCTGGGTATATTACGTTGACAGTAATACCGAATAACCAAGTCTCGACTGCGAACCATATTATGAGTGGTAGTGCAGACACTATTAAGCTACCTAATACAGCACCTACCCTACCTAATGGGTACCTAAGTATCATGTAGGTATTAGCCCTCGTTGAACCACCTATGTAGGCTATTAAACCACCGAAGATAGCTAGTATCGTATTACCTATCAAAGCAACTACTATAGTCGTTCTAGGGTCGTACATCTTAGCGAGTCCAGAACCAGCGAATATAGCAGCTATTACAGCTAGTACACCCATGTAGATCATGAATATATTCAACGTAGACCTCAACTCCTCCTTAGGTACGGTAAGGGTTGCGTAGTCACCATACACATCCTTAGGCCTGCTACCCTCACCCATACTCAAGACCTCAGTAAAAGTGGTTGGTCTGGGTATAAAAATTTTATTAAGTATAAATAAATTTTAACGTGGAAATTTACTCTAAAAAGTAAGCAATCTTAAATAATTTTTAAGTAAGGATTAAGTATAAGTAAATGTTAATTATTTAAGCAGTAAGTCAGAGGGGGAGCTTAAAATCAACTACCCTCACCTTACTCCTAGGTCTTGGGTATGCTGACTTACTATGCCTAATACCTAGTAAGGCGTAGCTAATGGCTTGAGATAGTGCAGCCCTGAAGGGCTCTATGATGAGTACCTCACTACCTAACTCACTCACTAACCTCCTATAAAGTCCTGACATCCCCGTACATCCTAGGACTACTGCCTTAGCACCTTTAGTAACTGCCTTACTCACTGCCTCCTTAATCGCCTTAACTACCCCCTCACCACCCTTAACGACTTCATTAACTCCGTAGTTTATCGTCTCTATAGAGACTAAGTGATTCACTAGTCCGTACTTACGTATTAAGTTAATTACCTGCAACTCAGTACCTGGTAATATATTAATTACTGAGAATAGACCAGCTAGCTGAGCTGCTAAGTACGTAGATGCTTGATTAGCACCTACTACGGGTACCTCAACTAACTCCCTAGCAGCATCTAATGCGGGGTCCCCGAAGCAATCAATAATTACTGCGTCAGCACCTCTAGACTCAGCCTCAACTACCTTCTGGAGTATGTATGGTGCGTTTACGTACTCATCGTAGATCGACTCAATAGTCTCAGCACCCCTCTCAATAGTAACTACCTCCAACTCAACCGAGCCGTTAGTTAGTTCCTTAACCTCCTTAGCTATTAACTCACGATCCTTTAGTGCCTCATCAACACCACCGAAAACAGGTACTGGTACTAAATCAACTACCTTAACCACTATTTAGCACCTAAAGTAACTACATGGAACAGTATTTAATACTTACTGAGGTAGGCTTAGGTATTTAGGATTAACTCAACTATTCATTAAGGGTGATTAAGTGGTTCGTGCATTAGGTATCGACCCAGGTACTAAGTCATTTGACTTAGTACTTATTGATGGTCCTAAGGTAGTTAAGGAGGTTAGTATAGAGACTGTTGAGGTTGCTAAGGACCCTAAAGTACTTACTGAAGCTATTAAGGAGTTAGGTGCTGACGTAATAGCTGGTCCATCGGGTTACGGAACACCCCTAGTCTTTAATTACGAGATTAGGGATCCTAGGGGATTCGCTCTTGAGGTACTCCTACTCAGTAGTGAGGAGGATATTCGTGAGGGTTTGAGGAGGGGTGAGTTAGGGATTGCTGTCTATGACGCATTAGCTAAGGTTGTTGAGGATCTCTGGAGGGAGGGGCTTAATGTATGCTACATACCCTCGGTTAAGTTACTACCTACGGTACCTAAGTATAGGAAGATAAATAAGTTGGATATGGGTACTGCCGATAAGTTAGCAGCTACGGTACTCGGTATATATGATGAGTCTAGGAGGTTAGGTATCGACTATAGTGAGGTAAGCTTCATATACGTTGAGTTAGGCTTCGGCTACAACGCGGTAATCGGTGTTGAGGGTGGTAGGGTAGTTGATGGTTTAGGAGGTACTTTAGTACCTATGGGGTTCCTAACCATAGGTCCCGTAGATACTGAGTTAGTAGTTGCTGGTAGGTCATGGTCTAGGAGTGACGTATTCCATGGTGGGGTCTCCGACGTCTGTGGTGTGGGTAGTATTGAGGAATTAATTAGTAGGTTAGGTAGTGGGGAGTGCCTCGACGCGTTTAAAGCAATGATTGATTCAGTTATTAGGGCCGTGCACTCAATTAAGGCTACCTCAGTTAAGGAACCTAAGGAGGTCCTACTATCGGGTAGGTTAGTTAGGTATGGTGAAGTACGTAAAGCTATTGAGGAGGGACTCAAGGGTATAGCACCCATTAGGAGGGTATCTGGGTTAGATGGTGCTTCAGTATCTAAGGAAGCCGCTCAGGGGTACGCATTAATAGCTGAGGGCTTAGCTGGCGGTTACTTTAGTGACTTGGTAAGTCACGTAGGTATTAGGGAAGCTAGGGGTACGTTAGGTGATTACCTCTACCATCCGAAGCTTAAGGGTTTGAGGGATAGGTTAGTGAGGGCTTACAGGAAGTACTTAAGGGAGGAAGTACTTAGTAGGGTCCTCCTAGGTACTTAAGTACTTATTAATCATTAGTAACTCCCTCAGATACTCCCTACCCCACCTACTCCTAATGAATTCCCTAGGAGGTAGTACGCACATTAACTCACCACCCTCGATGTAAGCTACCTCGTCACCCAACTCAAGAGCCTCTAGTAGGTTATGAGTTATGTGTATAGCCGTGAATCCTAACCTCCTATGTAGGTTCTTAAGGAACTCAATCGACTTAATCCTTAACCTAGGGTCTAGACTACTTAGTGGTTCATCCATTAGTAGTACCTTAGGCTCAACAACTAATGCCCTAGCCAGAGCTACCCTCTGCTGCTCACCACCTGATATTTCGTGGGGGTACTTACTTAGGATACCCTCAATCTCTAACGTACGAGCTACCTCACGTACCTTACCATCGATTAAGTCCTTACTCAAGCCCCTAATCCTTAATCCGTAAGCTATGTTATCGTAGACACTCATGTGCGGGAATAACCCGTAGTCCTGAGGTATTAGTGCTAAGCCCCTCCTCTCAGGTGGTTCGTTAGTTACGTCCCTACCATCAACTATTATTGAGCCTCTTAAGGGCTTTATGAATCCTACTAAGGTATGTATGAGTACTGTCTTACCTACGCCACTAGGGCCCATAACTACTAAGTACTCACCCCTCCCTACCCTTAACTCAGGTATTACTAGCTTGAATTCCTTAAGCTTAACTATTAAGTCCTTAATGACTATCACTTCTTAAGCACCACCTTAAGTATCGTGAATAGTGCTAGTGATATCAGTACTAGAGGTACTGAGATAGCTACTGCGTACTTCAGTCCGTAAGTCATGAACCACTCAATAATTAATACGTTAATTGTTTTGGGGTAGTAAGCAACTATCAATATAGCACCTACCTCACTAAGTGCCCTAGCCCATGAGAGGATAGCTGCTGTGCATATAGCCTTAATACTTAGGGGTAGCGTGACCGTAGTGAATGCCTTAGCTGGTGAAGCACCTAAGGACCTAGCTATTAACTCTAGCGTAGGGCTTACGGACTCAAACCCAACTCTGATAGTGTCTATCATTATGGGTGCTGATACGAACGCCATAACCGCTACGATGCCCCAGAAGGTATTGCATATAGCTATACCTAGGGACCTAGTTAAGTTAGCTAGTAAGCCCCTACCGCCGTAGGCTAGGAGTATCATTATACCAGCTACTGCGTGCGGTATCATTAGTGGTAAGTCAATGAATGCCTCAATCAGTGACTTACCCCTGAAGTCAGTCCTAGCTAGTATGTAGGCTAGGGGTATTGAGAGTATTAGGAGGGTAACTGTTGATGTACCCGAAGCTAGTAACGTAGTCGCCATCGCTGACCATACGAGGCTAGCGTACTCTTCATTAGTTATGAGTACCTTACCCATAACACCTAAGTCACTTAATGCGAAGAGGGCTATGATGGGTATTACTAAGAAAGTAATTAGTATTGAAGCACCTACTGATAGGGTCAGTAGGAAGGCCCTACCCGACCTATCCCACAACCTCGACATAACCCCTAAGCACCTCAGGTACTTTCCCGTAAGCTAATGGCTTAGTCAGTATTGGCTGACCGCACTCCCTAAATATCTCCCTACCACCACTACTTAGGAGTGTCTTAATGAAGTTAATTGCTTCTTGGTAATGCTTAGCGTTACTTAATACAGTTATTCCGTAAGCTATAGGTGCTAACGGCATAGTCACTTCCTTACCACTACCTACGAGGAGGTGGATAACTACTTGGGCGTACCAATCCTTAAGTGCTGGGTCTGATAGGTTTATCTTCTTAGGTAATTCAATGTACTTAAGTCCGTGCTGAATAGCTACGCTCCTATACTCAAATGCGTAGTCCAGTGCCCCGGACTCAAGTAGTGCTATTAAGTCGACGCTCTTAGGCCTAATTATTAAGTCACTAGCCCTAACCTTAAGTACTGCTGGTACGTAGACCTCAAGCTTACTACCTACTTTCTCAGCCCTTATGTTGGTCTTATCAAGTAGTAAGGACTTAAGTATTGATTCGTTGCGGTAGTATATACTCGCTAACGCAATAGCACCTACGGCCCTATAACCGCATGGGTCCTTATTAGGGTCTGAGAACCCGAACTTAACGTCCTTCCTAGCTAGTACGACGTACCACTTACTAGGGTGCTTCATTAGGTAGTTAGCGTATTTAGACTTACTAGTGAATGCTATTACTAACTGATTAGAGGCGAATACTAAGTACCATTTCGTGTACTTAGGTACTAACATCTTAGGTATTAACCTATAGTCAGCAACAGCTACTATGTCTGGCCTAAGCCCTAAGTCAGTAACCTTCCTAACAGCTTCAACACTACCGCTAGGTACTATATGAACTACCGTACCGTACCTACTCCTAACTAAATCAGCTACCTTATCAAGAGGTATCTTAAGTGAGCCAGCACAGAATATAGTTAACTCACCACCTGATGAACCCCTAATAAGTACTACGTAGTAAGTAACACCTACAGCTACAGCAATAGCTACTACAGTAACTATAGCTACTAAGACCTTACTAACACCCCTCAAAACACCCACCCTACTACTCTCTAGGGCTTGGTTAAAAAATTTTGTTTTAACGTATCTCTTTAGATGTTAAATGAATTCATTTAACAATTACCCCCACGTATCACTATTCTTAACTATGCCTCCAGTATTATTTAGGAAAACTCCTACAACTTGCGAATTAAAGTAAATAAATTATTCATTATTGTTTTTACTTTAGCACAGGAACTCATATGATAAAGAGCTATTTGTTTCTAAAACTCTTATTTGATATATTGAAAATATGTAGCGACTCCTCGCGTGTTAGAGATTTAATAAGTGTTTCTAAAAAGTATATACTTTTTAGTATATCTCCTTAGGATAAGGACGTAAGGTGTAACTAAGTAGTGTCGTCGGAAGAGGTCTTAATAGGAGGAATAGCTAGTGCTGACCTAGCTAAGGGAGTACTGAGGGGTTACGCCATCTACGTAACGACTCATAGGTTAATAGGTATTAAGAAGAGGAAGACAGCATTAGCTGGTGCTTTAGCTGGTGGCTTAATAGGTGGTGCGGTAGGTGCTGCTGTAGGTACATTCCTAGCTAAGAAGCTGACTAAGGAGGAGAGTGATAAGGCTATTGCTGAGTTAGTGAGTAAGAGTGATATCGTGATACCTAAGGAGCAGATAATACGTATGGAACTCAAGAAGCCCGGACTGATCTCAGGTGGTCACTTAATAATAAATACGTTAGATGGTAAGAAGATTAAGATTAAGGTAATGGGTAAGAAGGAGTTCAACGCACTAAGGGAGTTACTGAGCAGGTTCAAGCCTGAGGTACTTAATGTCAAGGGGTGATTACGCTAATCCCTTAGCTAGGTTAAGTGTAAGTATGTTTTAAGTTAAGCGTAACTCATTAAAAATAATTAATTGATTACCTCCTCTTAACGGCTACGGCAATAGCCACTAGAGCTACGGCAATAGCTATTATAGCGAGTGCTAACCCAGCACTTGACATACCTGATAAGGTATTGACCGCGTCAGCTACCTGCTTAACAGCGCCCTCAATACTACTAATTACTCCGGTAGTTGGTCCCTGCTGTGAAGCCACCTTAATTAACTGGCTCTGTAGTGAGGCTATGGTTGATTGTAGGGTACTTAATGACCCCTGTAGCGACGCTATCTTAGCTCTTAAGTCACTTACTGAACTACCTAAGTTACTCAGTGACGCTACCTTACTCTCTAAGTCACTTAACTTACTTGATAGTACCTGAATCTGCGCCTTAAGACTACTTAACTCCTTAGCCACCTCACCACTAACTGAGGATGCGGGAGCTGATGACTTAAGGCTACTCACCTCCGACTGCAACTTACTTAATGTTGATTTAATCTGGTCTACAGTTGATGCTATGTTACTCACCTCATCATACACTTCATAGAGTTTCTTAGCCTCACTTAACTCACCCATGTAGTGGGTAGCCCAGAGTATTAGGTTCCTAACGAACCTAGGACCGGATAGTACGTACCCGTGGTACTCCCAAGTAACCATTGCTTGATAGCCACTATATGGCGACTCACCTGAAGCAATAACTACATTACCGTTAGGCATTACCTCAGCAGCTAGTAGTGGGAAGGTCCCGGTGTCGCCTGCGTGGTAAGCTATACCGAAGTGTCCCGGTGCTCCAGGTGATACGGGCTGATGCTCAACAATCACTGCTTCATTACTTGTGTGTACGATTACGTAAACACCCTTTACCGGGTTCTTTATCGGGTTCACCCAATTACCGTTAGGTGCTACAGCAGCTATCGCTCCAGGACCGTGGAATAGTACCTTATTAACGCATCCGTACTTGAGGAACTCAAGCTCCTTAGGCGGGTCAACAACACCTAGTACCCTGTAGGTCTTGCCCGCGTAGTAACCCTCCTTATGATCCTCAACAGATACGTAATCACACCTTAACTTAGAACCTACAGCCTCGAATATTACGTTACAGAACTCCTGAGCCTTCTCACTACCCTGCGCTGGGTAGTCACTATCACCTGCACACCACAGAGCCTTTAAGGTCCCTGACTTAAACCACTTAGCTATAGCCTCCACCTCAGACTTACTGGGTAGTAGCGTTGGCTGACCTATAATGACCATATCAACACCTTCTAGGTTCTTATCCGTGAAGCCGCCGACCCTAATCTCATCTGCTAATTTCCTAACACCCGCTGGTAGGTTATTGATGTCGCTCTGACTCTTAACCAGTACTACCCAGTAGGCCTCGGGTACTATCTTCATTAACTCCTCAAGACCTCCTGAGTTCTGACCGTGTGACATATCGACTAACACTACTATGCCGGGTACCCTAGCTGCATTAACTGATGTGGTTAGTGTTGATAGTGCTAGAGCAACTACCACGATTAATGTACCGAGTAGTAGGAAGTATCTCCTACCCACTAAATTCACCTCACGTACATCTCGCAGATCCAGACCTAAAAAACTACCTACAGTTGCTTCAGTAGTTTTACGTAGGCTAATGAAGCTACTGAGGCACTATATACTGAATAATTACTCCGGAGACACTCGTTTATACCCCTAACGTGCAGTTACTTACGGTGGATTAAGTCGTGGTGAGGGGGTCCTTAGGTAGGGTATCCCTAGCTGTAGTAGTAGCTGCCGTAGTAATCATATCTGCTGTAGCTGGGTTCCTAGCTTACTACGTAGGTAGTAGGAAGGTCGTAGTAACGTTTACAACACCTAAATTAACTACTACGTCACTACCTAAGACGTCAGCAACCACCCCAACACCTACGTTAACTACTACAGTAACTACTAAAACCTTAGTCATAACCACAACAACCGCAACAACCACGGAGTTAGTGACTACTACAACGACAACGAGTAAGTCAGTAACCACCTCCACAGTAACCACATCACCACCTACGCCAACAAGGACAACTACGGTAAGTAAGTCAGTAAGTACTACATCGAGAGCGACTACATCAGCACCTAGTAAGGGCATAGTACTAACTATACTCACGAGGCACCCAGGGGATATTCAGATAATGGCTCAGAAGTACTTCCTACAGTCTAAACTAGCTAAGGAGTACCACATAGTAGGTCTTAGATTCATTCAGGAACCACCTGGCTGGTGGGTCGTTATGCTGAAGAGGGGAGTTGGCGTTGATGTTGCTTGGGGCGGCGGACCTACACTATTCGATATGCTGTACCAGAACCACTTACTAGCACCACTAACGGGTGGGTTGGTTGAGGATGCGGTTAAGCAGATACCGGATACCTTGGCTGGGGCACCAATGAAGAGGGTAGGACCTGACGGTAAGGTGTATTGGGTAGCCGCCGCTATATCGTCCTTCGGGTTCACGGTTAATCACGATAAGCTGAAGCTCTTCGGATTGCCAACACCTAAGACATGGACTGACTTAGGCTCACCTACATTCGGTAAGCCACTACTTGAGTTCGGGGTCCCCGCGGTAGGTATTGCTGACCCAACACAGTCGACAAGTAATACTAGGATGTACGAGATAATACTTCAGAGGTATGGATGGGATGAGGGGTGGGTAGTACTTACTACTATGGCCGCTAACGCGCAGATATATAGCCACTCAGGTGATGTTAGGGATGCCGTCATTAGGGGGGACATAGCAGTAGGTATAACGATTGACTTCTACGGCTACACAGCACAGAAGCAGAACCCTGCCTGTGAGTACATAATACCTAAGGGAGCCACGATAGTTAATGGTGACCCGATAGCGTTACTAGTAACTAGTAAGCACCCAGAAGCCGCTAAGGCATTCATTGCTTGGGTACTGACTGAGGGGCAGAAGATATGGTTAAGCCCAACGATAAATAGGTTACCAGCTAATCCGAGGATATTCAGTACGCCTGAGGGTGAGAAGAGGCCTGACCTTAAGAAGGCGTTTGAGTCAGCCCTACATACTAAGGCTATGAAGTTCAACGATACCTTAGCGCTACTCTATGAGAACGCCATGAGGTACTACTTCAAGGCGGTGCTAGTTGATAGTAACGGTGAGTTAAAGCAGGTGTGGCTAGCCCTACTTAAGAAGTACTTCAATCATGAGATAGATAACGCTACGTTCTGGAAGTACGTTAAGGAATTGGGTAAGCCGCTAACCTACGTAGACCCAGTAACGGGTAAGAAAGTAACGTTCACTCAGTCAGACGCTATTAGGGTCAACAAGATAATATCCAAGAACCCAGCACTCCTCAGTAAGTACATGCTGGCTTGGAAGCAGGCAGCGAGTAAGAGGTACCACGAAATACTTAAGGAGTTAGGTGGTTAAGCCCAACTAAGAATTTTTACTCCATACTCAATTACTTGAGGGTACCTATATTGGGTGGTGGGGTACTGAAGAGGCTTACGTTCTTCATGGACCCTACCGTAGCTACCCTACTCGCTATATCAGTAATTCTCTTCACTTTATTCCTCATAATACCCTTAATCACCGTGGCTATCGAGCCCGTACTACCGGGTCCGGGCGGTTACGTGTACACACCCCTAGACGTCTTTAAGGACCCCACCATGGTTAGGTTAAGCTCGAGTAGGCAACCAGTGATTATTAGGACGATCAACTACGGGGGTAAACCAACTACTTTAGTAGTTATTGTAGGCCCTAATTACGGAGCAATACTAAACACCCTACTTAACTCAGCAGTAGTTACCGTAGCTGCTAGTATCTTCGGGTTGATAGTTGCTTTCGTAATGGCTAGGTACGACTTCCCCGGTAAGACGTTCTTTAGGGTATTAGCTATGGTGCCGCTACTAATGACTCCATTCATTAATGCCTTCGTAATTAGGAAGATATTCTCCTACGACGGCATAATATCTTATATACTCCATAACGTACTCCACCTACCGATACTAATACATATTGATTACTTAGCTGGTGTTATGGTTGCTCAGACAATGACTTTCTGGCCTATAGTCTACCTGAACGTGTACGCTAGTATGATGCAGATCGACCCCAGCCTTGAGGAGCAGGCCGAGAACTTAGGTGCTAGGGGCTTTAGGTTGTTTAGAACTGTAACACTACCCCTATCATTACCTGGCTTAGCTGCTGGCGCCGCTGTTGTCTACATATTCTCTATGGAGGACTTAGGAGCACCTATAGTGTTTAGGGAGTTCAACATGATGTCCTACAGAATATTCTCGGGTCTTCAAGCAGCTATCACAGGTACCATACCTCCTTACGTATCTAGCCTAGCCCTCATACTCCTAGCGTTCGCACTAGCTATCTTCCTAGCTATTAAGAAGTACGTATCCCTGAGGCAGTACGCAATGCTTAGTAGGGGTGGTAGGTGGGTACCTAGGGTTAGGAGGTTAGGTGTTAAGGGCTTACTAGCTATTTACCTACTACTCCTACCAGCATTACTCTTCTGTGCATCACCTCAGTTTGGTGTCTTCGTATTCGCCTTCTGCGAGAGGTGGGTAGGTACGTTCCCTCAAGGCTTCACCCTTAAGTACTTCGGTGAGATGATCCATAACCCAATACTATTCACGGCCATAAGGAATAGCTTAATGTACTCAGGCGTAGCTCTACTAATAATAGTTATCTTAGGCGTGTCCACAGCCTACATAGTCGCTAGGGCTAAGTTACCCGGTATAGGTGTCTTAGACGCCATAGCTACCTCACCAATAGCTATCCCTGGATTAGCCATAGCTACTGGCTACTTCTTACTCTTCTCGTCGAGGATATTCAAGAACACACCATTAGACCCCATATCCTCGGGTCCTTGGCTCCTACTCATACTGGCCTACGCGATTAGGAGGTCACCATTCACTACTAGGGCCGTCTTCGCGGGTCTCCAGCAGACCCACGAAGCTTTTGAGGAGGCGGCCATGAATTTGGGGGCTTCTAGGGCTAGGACCTTAAGGACTATAGTATTACCGCTGATAGGTTTGAGCATATTGAGTGGCGCATTAATATCATTCGTTTACTCGATGGCCGAGACTAGCGTAAGCGTTACTTTAGGAGGTATTAATAGGGCTCAAGCACCCATAACCTACGCTATGTACGACCTACTATATAGTGGCTACGTCTACGGACCTAACTTAGTAGCTGTTATGGCTGTCTTCCTTATTAGTATCCAAATAACGATTATCGTGGTAACTAACATCGTACTTAAGCAGAGGTACGCATTCATAGGGGTGTGAACATGGTCAACGTAATACTTAAGGGGGTTACGAAGAGGTTCGGTAAGGTAGTAGCTGTTGATAACGTGAGCTTCAAGGCAGAACACGGCGAGCTCTTCACCCTCTTAGGTCCTTCAGGGTGCGGTAAGACAACTACCTTAAGAATCATAGCTGGTTTTGAACTACCTGATGAGGGTAAGGTATTCTTTGATGACGTTGACGTAACCCTTAAGAAGCCCTACGAGAGGGAAACCGCTATGGTGTTCCAGAACTACGCGTTATGGCCTCACATGACGGTATTCGATAATATCGCCTACGGACTTAAGATACGTAAGTTACCTAAGGAGGAGATTAGGAGGAGGGTTGAGTGGGTTCTTGAGTTAGTAGGTCTTAAGGGCCTCGAGAATAGGTACCCACACCAATTAAGTGGTGGTCAGCAGCAGAGGGTAGCTCTGGCTAGGGCATTAGTTGTTGAGCCTAAGGTACTACTAATGGATGAACCACTAAGTAACTTAGACGCTAAGTTAAGGCTCAGGATGAGGGAGGAGATTAAACGTATTCAGAAGGAGTTAGGGATAACTACGATATACGTGACCCATGATCAGGAGGAGGCGATGAGTCTATCCGATAGGGTAGCCGTGATGAATGCTGGTAAGGTACTCCAGATAG
Source organism: uncultured Desulfurococcaceae archaeon (assembly GCA_964627805.1). Taxonomy (GTDB): domain Archaea; phylum Thermoproteota; class Thermoprotei_A; order Sulfolobales; family NBVN01; genus CAZAMI01. Next base: position 93,090 of record CAZVLA010000020.1, on the reverse strand, counting down.
GTACTCCTAAGGAGGTCTACATGAGGCCTAGGAACCTCTTCGTAGCTACGTTCATAGGTAGGTCAACACTACTTAGTGGTAGGGTTGAGGCCGTTAGTGGTGGTAGGGCCGTAGTTATTGTTGAGGGTAGCGTAAGGATTAAGGGTAGGGTTGCTGAGGGCTATAAGGTATCCCCCGGCGACCCTGCAGTAGCTATTATGAGGCCCGAGGACTTCAGTCTAGAACCGCCCAAGACCGAGTACAACGTTCTTGAGGGTACTGTCGAGATGACTATGTTCATAGGTTTATTCAATAGGGTAGGTATTAAATTAGGTAGTCAGTCATTTAAGGCCTACATAGATAGGGACGTCGACTTAAGACCGGGTGATAGGGTTAGGGTCTACATAAGTACCGAGGACGTAGTGATCTTCCCGAGGCGTGGTTGGGAGGAGGTCGAGTTTGAGGCTGTTGCTTAAGCTAAGTCACCTTAATATACCCACCTCCTAAATCTCCTTGGTGAATGGTTTGGGGAGGAGGTACGTAACTTACTTAGTAACTTCACTACTACTTACCTCGGTACTACTGGGTTTAGCGACCGCGTCAGTGAGGGTAGGTGCTTCAGTAGGTTCGGTGGTCCCTAACCCTAACATATATGTATTCAGTCCTAGGTACTCATCACCATACCCACTACTGCCTGGCTCAGCCCTCAACGTAACTATCTATAGTAGGTTGGGTGACGTTAGTGTTTCTGAGGTTGAGTTAGTAGCTCCTAACCTAACGTACGTAGTTAAGCCAGTGAGTAAGTACGTACTAACCTGTAGTTATGGGGGTAAGTACTATGTATTTGAGGTGGTACTGCCTAAAGACATTAAGCCAGCACTCTATGACTTAGTAGTTAAGGCCGTAGTTAATGGTAGGACCTACGGCTTATGGAGCCCTAGGTCGGTGTGGGTACTTAAGGAGTGGCCTAAGGAATTAAGGATTATGCACATAAGTGATACGCACTTAGGTCTATTCGTTGATGGTAGGTTCGCTAAGGACAGGCTTAAGGCATACATACTACTAGCTAATGCCCTAAAGGACGTTGATGTAGTAGTAATAACTGGCGACATAGTTGATGTTGGTTCCAACATAGGTGCTCTCAAGATGGTTTACCAGTTAATTAATCAGTTGAGGAAGCCCACATACATAGTACCGGGTAATCACGACTGGGCTCAAGTCAATACCTACGATGAGTTCATGAGTAAGTACTTCGGCGTCTACGTAGGTACGCCGCACTGGGTTAGGAGGTTAGGTAACATAACTTTAGTAGGTCTTAACACAGGTGCTGATGGTTACTTAAGCCCCGACGAGCTCTCATGGCTTAACCACACCTTAGCTAGTGTTAAGGGGACTAGCATATACCTACTATTCCATCACCCAATATTCTTCAACCCAGGTAAGTACTACATAACCAGTACTAAGGACTTAACACCTATAATTAAGGCACTGTACTCAAGCTGGAGGGAGCACCTCAAAGACTCACTAATACCGTTCCTAAACCTAATAATGAAGTACGGAGTTAGGGCTGCATTCGCTGGTCACATACATAGGGATAGCACGGCTTTACTTAATGGTAGGTTCTGGATGATTACAGCAACTACGGCTGATGCTGGCAGGCCCTTCTATAGGGGGTTTAGGTTAGTTGATGTATTCGCTAACGGCTCAGTTAAGTTCATACTACCTAAGGGTGCTAAGTTATTTAGTTACGAATCATCCTTCAGGGCTGAGGACGACACGATCAGGGTTGATGAGGTTACTGATAACTCATTAACTACCTTCCTATACCACGTAGTAACTACTAGTAAGTTCCAGTTAGGTATTAGGGACGCGCCTATCTACTTCTACCTAAACGCTTCGGTAAGCCCTAGTAAGTACCACTTATACGGTAATACGTCACTGGTTAAGGCGGTTAGGTTCTACAGGTACGGTAAGTACTTACTGTATGAGGTAATTATTAAGGAGTTAGGACCTAATGAGGAATTCACTCTAGTAATGTCGTCCTACAGAGACACTGAAGCACCTCAAGCCGCGATATCACTCTACACCCCGATGAAGCCCCTAGCTGGTAGGGAGGGTGTTAGCGTCACTATTGAAGCTAGTGATGCTGGCTGGGGTGTTAAGGAGGTTTACCTAATGTATAAGACACCATCAATGAGTAGTTGGAAGTACGTTAAGGCACTACATTCAGGACCTAACACCTACTCAGCCTACATACCACCACTAAATACTGAGGAAGTGACTATTAAGGCACTAGCCATTGACTGGGCAGGTAATAAGGGGTACTCAAAACCAGTAACTATAGAGTACCTAAGGCCTAAGACAACCACCACAACCTCAGTGATTAAGACCACAACCAAGTCATCAACCACGACCACGACCACGACATCACTAACTACCAGAACCACCACCAAAGCAGTAACGACCACATCAACGATAGTTAAGAGTGTCGTAAAGCCCGTAGTAACTACTAAGACATTAACAACTAAGTTAGTGAGAACCCTAACACTAACAACGACCGTAGTTAAGACTGTTAGGAAGGTAAGTACGTCACCAATACCAGTAACTAAGACAGTAACTAAGGTACTTAAGGTAAGGATATACACGATAAACCCGGTACTACCAGTAATTATAGGATTAGTACTTGCTGCTGTAGTAGCGTCCATACTCTACATAACCACCTATAGGAGAATCAAGTAAGTACTAAAACCCAACTAAACAACTTATTTTTAGATGATGAAGTTCGCCGTAGATGATGGGTGATTACGGACTCGAGCACTGACGAACCCCACACCACCCCAATGATTAATAACTCCTGCAGTAAGTGCGCATCACTTATCATTAGTTGACAGCTTATTGACTTAAAGACCGGATCTCCCCTTAAGCTTCAGGACTTTATAGGCTTAAATGAGGATCTCCCTTGAAACCCCCTCTCCCTTAAATGCCTAATTTCCAAGACTAAGAAAGAGAACAGTAATGAACACCTCCTCAAAAAATAGTTCATTAGCTGAAAGCTATGAGTTCCTTATAGCTTTTAAGCCTCATAAGTCTTAATGAAGTGCGTGTCAACGAAGAATAAAGGATTTTTATAATTTTATATGGCAAATCATCCACTACTTATTCAATACCTAGGAAGCACTTCATTATATACCTTTATTCCATTAGTTCCTATAGCTAATCCTGGTTCCCAATTTATACTTCCTGTATTTTCAGCTTCTTGCCTTAAGCGTTGTTTCCTTTTTACCGTTTCTATATCGTATACCTTACCCAGCTACGGAGGTTGTATACTGTGGGTGTAGTCTTTAGGGTGAGGATTCCTGAGAGGCTTGGGGAGTTGATGGATAAATGCGAGGGTGTTGTTTGAGCTGAGGAGGTTAAGGCATTCATTAGTAGGGGAGTTAGGGAGGTATTAATGAGGAAGTACCTCAAGGTTGCTGGGGGGCATGCAAGCATTTAAGTAGGGTTCCAGCATCTACTGATAAAGCTAATTCATGAGGATAGAACGTGAGTACTGGGGTATTGTTGATAGTTATGCCCCCTTCACGCTATTCTTTTCTTGAAGAATGAAGATAGCTCGTCTCCTCAACGTAGTAGCGCCTATGACGTAATAAAGTACGCTAAGCCAATAAAATGCGAAATACCGTCCCTAAGAATTATTCTAGGGTCTTGAGTGCTGGCTATAGAGTATGTTAGCATGGGTTTATTACTTAGTTATTGGTATGCGTGATTACGTATTATTTGGCGTACCTTAACTTATTTAAGTATTGATGCTCCTAAGGTAGCCTTGGGAGGTAGTATATACTCAGTAATTATGGTTAGGTTTGGTGAGATAGCTCTTAAGTCTAGGAAGATTAGGTTGAGGATGGAGGGTAGGTTAGCTAGGAATATAGAGACTCAGTTAAGACTTAAGGGGCTTAGGGGTTTTAGGGTTAGGGTTAGGTGGAGTAGGTTATATATCGAGTTATTAGGTCGTGAGGACTTAAGTAAGTACTTAGGAGTTCTTAGTAAGGTCTTTGGTGTAGTGTCCTTTAGTCCATGCGTTAAGACTGAACTTAACTTAAGGAGTATTAGGGAGGTAGTTACTGAGTTAGCTCTAAAGACGTTAAGGCCCGGCGATACCTTTGAGGTTAGGGTTAATAGGGGTAATAAGAAGTTCCCAATAACTAGTAAGGAGCTTGAGAAGATCTTAGGTGCTGACGTACTAGCTACGGTTAGTGGTGTTAAGGTCGACTTAACGAAACCCATGAAGGGTATCTACGTCGACATTAGGGAGGATGCTGCCTACGTATTCACCGAGGAGTTTAGAGGTCCTGGTGGGTTACCGTACGGTGTTGAGGGTAGGGTAGCTTCCCTAGTATCTGGTGGTGTCGATAGTGCAGTAGCTACTTGGTTAATCATGAAGAGGGGGTGTGATGTAGTACCCATACACTTCAATCTAAAGCCATACTACGGAGACGATGCTAGGGTTAGGGCCTTAGATGTTCTTAAGTGGTTGAGGGAGTGGGTACCTAAGGAGTCTTGGGTAGCTTACGAGGTACCCTTAGGTGAGGTTCATGGTAGGGTCAGTATAAGTCCTAGGTATAGGTGCTTACTGTGTAAGTTACTGATGTATAGAGTAGCTGAGGAGATAGCTAGGTCTGAGGGGTGTAAGGCGTTAGTGACTGGTGAGGCCTTAGGTCAAGTAGCTACACAGACACTAGATAACCTCTACTTCCTAACGACTAAGGTATCCATACCTATCCTAAGACCCTTAGTAGGTATGGATAAGGAGGAAATCATTAGGTTAGCTGAGGGGTTAGGTATTAAGGAATTAACAACTAAGAAAGTACTTACATGTACCCTAGCACCATCAGCTCAGGGTAGGAAAGCTGAGACACACGCTAGTGATTACGTGTATGGGGTTATAGAGGATTCAGTAAGGAGTGCAGGGTTTAGTGACTTAAGCGACGTAGTTAATTACTTAGTAATTAAGTCAATTAGGTTTGAGGTGGCTTAAGTAGTGAGTAGCAGTGAATTAATGAAGTTATTTAAGGTATTCAATAACTACTTAGAACTAATCACTAGTTACTGGCCAACACCACTAGTTAGGATTAAGTCACTATCAGTCAATGGTTATAGTGTTTGGGCTAAGCTTGAGTTCTTCAATGTATTAAGTAGGAGTATTAAGGATAGGGTCGTTTGGTACATGCTAATGAAGTACTTAAGTAGGTATGGTGAGGTTAGGAAGCTCTACGAAGCGTCATCAGGTAACGTAGCTATTTCATTAGCTATGCTTGGTAGGTTATTAGGTACTAAGGTGAGGATATACCTACCTAAGGGAACACCAGAAACTACTAAGGTAATCCTTAAGTTATTAGGTACTGAGGTCGTTGAGACTAACTACGGAAGTATTGATTGGGGACTCATTAACTACGTAAAGGAGGTTGCTAGGAGGGAGGGTGCTGTTAATTTAAATCAGTTCGAGAATGAAGCTAATCCTGAGGTACACTTAAGGTACACTGCTAAGGAGTTAGATACCCAGTTAATCCTAGCTGGTGAATCACCACCTAAGGCTATAGTATGTGGTGTAGGTACTTCAGGTCATGTATCAGCAATTTCTAAGTACTTCAAGAGTAGGTACGGGGGTAGGGTCTACGTAGTAGGTGCCGTACCTAGTAGGGGTAGTAAGATACCGGGTATTAAGAGGTTAGAGACACGTCCTAAGTGGGTTAGGGAGGGTGTACTTGATTACGTAGTTGAGGTAAGTACTGAGGAGGCTATTGAGGAGGTAATTAACTTAGCTAGGAGTGAGGGGTTATTAGTGGGTCTAAGTTCAGGTGCTGTTATTAAGGCGTTTAGGGAGGTTAGGGAAGTTATTGGTGGGGGTACTTACGTACTGATATTCCCTGATGACGTACTTAAGTATTTAAACATGATTAGGGAGTACTTAAGGGATAGTGCGTAGGGTGATGCGTATTGTGTTGGATACTGACTTAGTGGGGTACATAGTTAAGTTAGTAGGTAGGGTAGCGATTCATGAATTACCTATTGAGTCCCTGGAGCTTAAGACCTACTTAGTACCTACGCACCTCTTAAGAGCTCATGAGGAGGTAATGGATGGTCACGTAGAGTACGTTAAGGAGTTAATCATTTCGTACGGAGGATTCACGAAGCCATTACTAGTTGATGCTAGGACATTAACGGTCCTCGACGGGCATCATAGGTTGGAAGTCGCTAAGTCCTTAGGACTTAAGTACGTACCCGTACTCTTCGTTGACTACGCTAAGGACTACGTAGATGTTAGGTCTTGGAGGAAGGAGTTCATAGTTAGTAAGAAGTTAGTAATTACTGCCTCCCTAAGGAACTTACTACTACCACCTAAGACTTCTAGGCACGTACTACTAGGTATTACTAATTACTCGACATTCATTAGTTTAGAGTGCTTAAGGTCCTTAAGGAAGGTTAAGCTACCGTTAATATCACCTGATATATGCGTTAATTAATGCCCTAACTTTTTAGTACACATAACCCTCTAACCTAATCTTAGGTGCTACCTCAGCAACTAACCAATCCCTCTCCCTCGAGACTCTAGGCCTTAATGACTTCCCTATAGCGTTAATGCTCCTCAACTTAGTAAGTGGTATCTTAACCTCCCTAATACTGATTAAGTCCCTAACCTCACCCTTACTAATTACGTAGGCCCTCTCAGGTACTATCCTTACGTACCCATGCTCTAGGGTAGCCATTACGACACCATCAATTAAGTACCCATCCTTAGTCTCCTCAATAATCTCAGAATCCCTCCAATCACCACCCGTAACTACTAATGATGTATGGAATGGTATGGGCTTATGGAAGAGCCCGTAAGCTGAGCCAGGCCTAGAACCTACTAACTTAGCTGTTGATCTAGTGTTGTGCGTATCAACTACCCTACCACCATCAATTAATACCCTCCTAAACGTCCTAACACCCTCATCATCAAATACTCTATAAGTAGGTGTTAGTGGGTTGTAGGGGTCGTCGTAGACCTTAAGTTCCTGGGGACCTACTTGAGTACCTAAGTACTTAATACTTAACACGTACGTAGGGTCTAGTAGGTGTGATACTTCATGGAATAGAGCAGCCACTGCATCATTACTTAAAACTAAATTAGCCTTACCTACCCTATAAGGAGGTAGTTTCTTAGGTACACCACCACTCTCTAGTGACTTCCTCAACTCCATTAAGCAACTATCCACTAACTTAAGTACGTCCCCTAACCTAAACGGGATTACTGCCTTAAGTACTGATGAGTACTTAATGAAGCCGCCACCTAACTTCATACCAGCTACCTCAACCTCGAAGACGTACTTAACCTCCCTAGCCTCACTACCGTCATCCCTAATTAATGACCTACGTACCTCCCTAAACGTAGTTACTGCCTCACAATTAACGACGCCGAAACCCCTAGCTTCACTACATACGTCACGTACTAACTTAGTAATTACCTCCTCGTCGAAGCAGTCATTACCTAACCTAACCTCACCACTAAATAACTCAGCCCCAGCTAAGCCACTACATAAGTCACTACTTACTAAGTAGCTCCTATCAACTAACTCACTAAAGTCCCTACAATCCTGACATGACGTTATGTACCAGCAGCCATTAACGCACTTCCTAATACCTAGTACCTTACCCCTATACCTATTAACCTCTATCGAGTCCCTCCTAAAGGATACCTCCTTAACAACCTCCTCAAGTATCACCCTATCACGGTAGACCTCCATAACTATCCAGAACTAATGTTGCGTCGCGGGGAAAGTACTTAACTAGGTAATACCTAGCTAACATCCTAACATATCGAGTAGTTTTAGTGTTTTAAGTAGGTTAGAAAAACTAACTAATAATTATAGGAGGTAAAATATATAAGGGAAGCTTTCCTAACTATATACGGTGGTAGTATGAAGCTGGAGGAATACCTCGAGAAGTGGGTTAAGGGGGAGTCTGAGGAGGTTGTAGAGTACTTAGCAGCAGCTATAGTAGCTGAGGAGAAGGGGTTAATTGAGGTTGCTGAAGCCCTAAAAATGATAGCTCTTGAGGAAGCAATGCATGGTGCTAGGGCACTAGTACAGGCTGGTAAGATAACTGATTTGAAGGAGTACATTAAGGGTAGGGTTGAGGCTGAGAAGAAGGCTGCTGAGGTAAGGCATGGTGAGGCATCACATCATGACGAGCCTTGGAAGACACTATTTGAGTACACAGCTAGGGATGAGGAGAGACACGCTAGAATCTTAGAGGGTCTACTGAAGAAGCTTGAGTAAATTACTAAAACCTTTTTAGTTTAAACCTCCTTAATTAACCCACTACTAATCGCTACATTCATGTATTTCTTAGGCCTACTTATTAACTCACGGACCTCACTCTCTAACTCACTCCTAGATAACTTCCTCCTAGCTAACCCCTCCTTCATAGCCTCCTCAGCAACTGCTATAGCCTCAACTACGTAAGCCTCCTCCTCATCCATCCTAGGTATTATGTAGTCCTCACAAAGCCTCCCCGAATCCTCAACGTACTTAGCTAATGCGTATGCAGCCGCTATACACATACCATCACTTATCTTCCTAGCCATAACCGTTAAGGCACCCCTAAAAACAGCTGGGAATCCTAAGGAGTTATTTACTTGGTTGGGGAAGTCAGACCTACCCGTAGCTACTACCTTAGCTCCAGCCTCCTTAGCCTCCCAAGGCCATATCTCAGGTACTGGATTAGCTTCAGCGAATACTATGGGGTCATCACTCATTAACCTAATCCACTCCTTCTTAATCACTCCAGGACCTGGTCTTGAAGCAGCTATTACTACGTCAGCACCCCTCATAGCCTCAGGTATACCGCCAGTAACCCCCTCCTCATTAGTTACTTCAGCAACCCACTTCTTCCACTTAAGCCACGGGTTAGGTGATTTAAGGTCCTCCCTATCCGGGTGTAGGATTCCTTTAGAATCAACAGCAACTATATTCCCTGGCTTAACACCAGCTACTATTAAGTACTTAATTATTGAGATACCAGCAGCACCAGCACCCACCATAGCTACCTTAATACTCCTTAAGTCCTTACCAACAACCTTAAGAGCATTTATTAGTGCTGCTAAAGTCACTAACGCTGTTCCCTGCTGATCGTCATGCCATACAGGTATGTCTAGCTCCTCCCTAAGCCTCTCGAGGACGTAGAAGCACTTAGGGCTCTCAATATCCTCTAGATTAATCCCTCCGAAGCTAGGCTCTAGTGACTTAACTAAGTATATTAACTTATCAGGGTCCCTCTCCCTAACGACTATAGGTACTGCATCAACACCACCTAAGTACTTAAAGAGGAGTGCCTTACCCTCCATGACGGGTAGGGCTGCTTCAGGACCTACATTACCTAGCCCCAACACCCTAGTACCGTCAGATACTACAGCAACTACGTTCCACCTATACGTTAACTCGAATGACGTGTACTCGTTATTAGCTATTGACTTCGAAGGACCGGCAACCCCTGGAGTGTACCAGTAGGTGAAGTACTTGAGTTGAGTTATGGGTACCTTAGGTACTACCTCAATCTTACCCCTAAAGAACTTATGGAGTTCTATGGACTTAAGGTAGGTCTCACGTCGTGAGTTACTACTCATTCAATACCCTACCGTATAGGTACGTACTTAGTAATAAGTAATTCACTGCATTAAGTAATTACTACTAATTAGCTACACCATTAGACTGTGAGGTATATTTACTACCTACGTAATTTATTCGGGGTTCGTCCTTGGGGTGCCGTCCCGTAATTGATGTTAAGTTGTGTAAGGGGTGCGGTATGTGTGTTGAGTTATGCCCTAAGTCATGCCTTGAGTTAGGTGATGTCGGTCCTAGGGGGTATAGAGTACCTAAGTTAGTTAGTGATTCATGCGTAGGGTGCAGGACGTGTGAGAATTACTGCCCTGACTTCGCAATAAGTGTTGTGTGTGGTGATGAAGGTGGTTAGGAGGGAGTTAATAACCGGTAATGAAGCAGTTGCTGAGGGTGCCTTAGCAGCTGGTTGCAACTTCTTCGCTGGCTACCCAATAACCCCATCTAGTGAGGTAATGCATTACATGGCTAGGGAACTCCCTAGGAGGGGAGGCGTGTTTATTCAGGCTGAGGATGAGTTAGCAGCTATCAACATGGTTGTAGGGGCCTCCCTAGCTGGCGCTAAGGCAATGACGGCAACTAGCGGTCCTGGATTCTCACTAATGCAGGAGGGCATAGGTTACGCAGTAATGGTTGAGGCACCACTAGTTATTGTTGACGTCATGAGGGCAGGGCCAGGTACTGGGCAAGCTACTAAGCCTGCTCAAGGGGATTTAATGCAGGCTAGGTGGGGTAGGCACGGTGATCAGTACTTAGTAGTTCTAGCACCCTCAACACCTCAGGAGGCTTACGACTTAACTGCTGAGGCATTCAATATAGCTGAGTTACTTAGGGTCCCCGTAGTCGTTCTAAGTGATGAGTTCATAGGTCATGGTAGGGAAGTTGTTGAGTTAAGGGAGGTTAAGGTAGTTAGTAGGAGGTCTGAGTTAAGGGAGGGTGAAGCACCGTTTGACTCTAAAGACCCATCAAGAGCACCACCACTACCTCCCTTAGGTTCGGGTCATTACTTACTAATTACTGGTTCAACACATGATGGTTGGGGTTATAGGGACGTACATAGCTTCGAAACCCACTACAGATTAGTTAGGAGGCTTAAGGAGAAGGTATGGCTTAATAGGGGCTTAATGCCTAAGCCCGAGTACGTAGGTAGTGATAAACCTGAGGTACTAGTAGTTGCTTATGGGTCGGTAGCTAGGTCAGCTAAGGCATCCACTAAGCTCCTTAGGAGTGAGGGTGTTGAAGCTTCCCTACTAAGGCTTAGGACTTTATGGCCTCTAGACCCTCAGGATATGGTTAAGTACGTTAGTAAGGCACCTAAGTTAGTAATTGTCCCTGAGTTAAGCCTCGGTCAGTTAGTAATTGATGTTGAGAGAGCGTTCAAGCCCTTAGGTTCTAAGGTAATTCACTACGGTAAGGTAGGTGGTGGTTTACCGATATACCCCTCCGAAATAGTTAATCAAGTAATGAGTAACTTATGAGGTGGTTGTAATGGTCGTCCCTAAGCACTACAGTAGGAGGTACTTAAGGGAGGAGGTACTACCTACAGCATTCTGCCCTGGGTGCTTCAATGGTGTAGTCATTAATGCCTTAATGAAGGCATTTAGTGAGTTAGGTATTGAGGACTTAAGGAACTACGTATTCGTTAGTGGTATTGGGTGCTCATCATGGATCCCTAGCCCCTACATAAGAGCTGATAGCATACACACACTACATGGTAGGGCAGTCGCGGTAGCTACGGGTGTTAAGTTAGCTAGGCCCGACCTAAACGTAATTGTTATTGGTGGTGATGGTGACTTAGCATCAATAGGTGGTAATCACTTAATACATGCTGCTAGGAGGAATATGGACTTACTAGTTATTATGGTTAATAACTTAGTCTACGGAATGACTAGGGGTCAGACATCACCTACTACACCTAAGGGTAAGTCAACAGTCACTCACCCCTACGGAGTGTTTGAGGAGCCTCTAAACATTGCTGAGTTACTAGTAAGTACTAACGCTAACTACGTAGCTAGGTGGTGCATATCTAACTTCACTCAGTTAAAGGATAGTATTAAGGAGGCATTAACGAAGTACTCAAGAGGGTTTAGGTTCATTGAGGTAATAGCTCCATGCATAACCTACGTAGTTAGGTATGAGGGTAAGACACCAGCTCAGAAGGTTAAGGAGCTTAGGGAGGTATGCATACCTATTAGTAGGTATAGGGAACTACCGGATATTGAGAGGAGTAAGTACGTAGGTGTTGGCGTGCTTAAGAGGGAGGATAGACCCGGATACGTAGATGCTTACATGGAGTACGTTAGGAGGGCTAAGGAATCGGTAATTAAGTGATTTTAAGTACGTACCTACATCATTAATTAACTTCAAAACACTTTGATTACTTGGTGCCTTAGTTGAGTTCATTGGAGGATAAGGTATTAAGTATCCTTAAGAGCGGTAAGTACGTTAGTGGGGCATCAATCGCTAAGTCATTAGGTGTTTCGAGGTCCTTAGTCCATAAGGCTATTGAGTCGCTAAGGAGGAAGGGATTCATAATAGTAGCTCATACTAGGTTAGGTTATAGGTTAGTTGAGGAGGATGACCTAGCACTAGCTCAGACCTACGTTAGGGGCTTAGGTACTAGGCTTAGGTACGTAGTGCATTACTTAAGGAGATGCACAACGACTCAGGACGTAGCTGATAACTTAGCTAGGCATGGATGCGACGAGGGCACCGTGGTTGTTTGTGACGAGATGAGTGAGGGTAGGGGTAGGTTAGGGAGGTCCTGGGTAGCACCTAATGGTGGTCTATGGTTTACCGTAGTACTACGCCCGCCACCACTACCTAATCTACAGCTACTGAGCTTAGCTACGGGCCTAGCTGTTGCTAAGTCTATCAGGGAGTTATACGGTATTGATGCTAGGCTTAAGTGGCCTAACGACGTATTAATTAATGATAAGAAAGTATGCGGAGTACTTATTGAGGCTAGGGCTGAGGCTGACTTAATTAAGTATGTACTAGTTGGGGTAGGTATTAATGTTAATAACGAACTACCTAAGGAACTACTTAACTCAGCAACTACCTTAAGTAGAGTTACTGGTAAGGTAATACCTAGGCTACCACTATTACTGACCGTACTCAAGAATGTTGACGGAACCTACTCACTAATTAGGGAGGGTAGGAGCGAGGTAGTTATTAAGGAGTGGGTCAGGTGCTCAGCAACCATAGGCAGGTACGTAAGGGCTGATGTGATTGGCGGTAATACTGTTGAGGGCTTAGCAGTAAGTATTGATAGGTACGGTAGATTAGTTATTAAGACTAAAGAAGGGAACGTAGCCATTAGTGCAGGCGATATATACCACTTAAGGTAAATTAAAAATAATTTAATCAGTAGCTTAAACAGGCTCGTAAACATATAAAAGTTATTTAAATACATAAACCATTATAATGATTAAGTACACTAAATAATTAATACATTCCTTATAGCATAAGTTTTCAGCAACTCATTTAAATTACTTAGTAGTGGGTATGCAGTGGTATAGATTAACACCCACGGAGTAAATTGTGTGGGAGCCTGTATTAATTATTTTATTTCCTTACTCATGAAGTATATCATACGATAAATGTGCATGTTAAGTAATATTTATTAATTGCATCTAGTAACTCATTCATGAGGCGATAGTAACGGGGGAGGTGAAGGAGGCTAACCTAACTATAAGGGCTGATGAGGCTAAGAAGTTAAGTGTTGAGGAGGTAGTACGTAGGTTAAATACCTCACTTGAGAGGGGCTTAAGTAGTGAGGAAGCTAAGCGTAGGATCGAGATAGTTGGTCCTAATGAAATACCTGAGAAGAAGGTACACCCAGTAATTAAGTTCCTAAGCTACTTCTGGGGACCAATACCATGGATGATCGAAGCTGCCGCAGCTATATCCTTCGTTATTAGGCACTGGGTCGACTTCTACATAATATTAGCACTACTATTCACGAATAGCATCGTTGGTTTCTGGGAGGAGCATAAGGCTGAGAACATTATTGAGTACCTAAAGAAGAAGTTATCAGTCATTGCTAGGGTCTTGAGGGACGGTAAGTGGGTGGTAATACCTGCTAGAGAGTTGGTTCCAGGTGATATCGTTAGGGTTAGGTTAGGTGATATCGTACCTGCGGATCTTAAGCTTATTGAAGGAGAGTACCTAATGGTTGATGAATCCATACTTACGGGTGAGTCATTACCTGTTGAGAAGAAGGTAGGTGACGTAGCGTATTCCGGCTCCATAGTTAAGCGTGGTGAAATGACTGGAGTCGTAATAGCTACTGGATTAAATACATTCTTCGGTAAGACTGTTGAGTTAGTTCAGAAGGCTAAGACAGTTAGTAAGTACCAGAAGTTAGTGATTAACATAGGTAATTACCTGATAATAGTCACTATACTCTTAGTAGCTGCTATGGTTGCTGAGGAGTTACTTAGGGGTGTTAACGCTCTTGAATTACTTAAGTTCTCCTTAGTTCTTGTTGTTGCTGCTATACCTGCTGCTTTACCTGCTGTGCTATCCATTACTATGGCTATAGGTGCTTACGAACTAGCTAAGAAGCAAGCCATAGTTACTAAACTCGTAGCTGTTGAGGAGTTAGCGGGTGTTAACGTACTCTGTGCTGATAAGACGGGGACCTTAACTAAGAACCAATTAACTACTGCTGACCCAGTACCAGTTAATAATGACTTCAGTAAGGAGGATGTAATACTTTATGCAGCTCTAGCTTCTAGGGAGGAGGATAAGGACCCGATAGACCTAGCAGTACTTAGTGCCCTAGAGAAGTACGGACTAAAGGAGAGGTACAGCAAGTACAAGCAGGTTGAGTTTAAGCCCTTCGACCCAGTTAGGAAGAGAACTGAGGCATTAGTTAGGGGACCTAATGGAGAGGAGTTCATGACTGCTAAGGGAGCTCCTCAAGTAATACTGAAGTTAGTAGGTGCTTCTAAGGAGTTGAAGGATAAGGTCATGCTCATAGTTGATGAGTACGCTAAGCGTGGCTACAGAATGATTGGTGTTGCTAGAACCCTAAACGGTACTAAGGACTGGGTCTACGTAGGGTTAATACCTCTCTTCGACCCACCTAGGGAGGATGCCGCCGACACCATAAGATTTCTTAAAGAGAAGGGTATTAAGGTAAAGATGATCACAGGTGATCACGTAGCAATCGCTAGGGAAATTGCTAAGATGTTAGGTATAGGTACTAGGATATACACCATAGATCAAATTAAGGAAGCACCGCCAGACAAGGCTGCTGAGTTAGTTGAGAGGGCTGACGGCTTCGCTCAGGTATATCCGGAGCATAAGTACATGATTGTTGAGTTACTTCAGAGGAAGAAGTATAACGTAGCTATGACTGGTGACGGCGTTAATGACGCACCAGCACTTAAGAAGGCCGACGTAGGTATTGCAGTAGCTAACGCTACGGATGCTGCTAGAGCAGCTGCTGACATAGCCCTACTAGCTCCGGGTATCTCAGTCATTAAGGACGCTATATTCACGGCACGTAAGATCTTTAGGAGGATGTATAGCTACGTAGTCTACAGGATAACCGAGACTATTAGGATATTGTTCTTCGTTACGTTCGCTATACTAATACTTAAGATATACCCGATAACTCCAGTGATGATTATCCTACTAGCATTACTTAATGACTTACCAATACTAGCTATAGCTTACGATAATGTTAAGGTACCTCAGAAGCCTGCTAGGTGGAATCTTAAGTTAATACTCGTAGTGTCCACGATACTAGGGCTTATTGGTGTGTGTAGTAGCTTCTTCCTACTATGGCTTAGCCTCTCAGTACTTAAGATGCCTATGTCGATGGTTCAGACATTCGTGTTCCTTAAGTTGGCTGTTGCTGGTCACTTAACGATATTCGTTACTAGGACTAAGGGGCCGTTCTGGTCTATAATGCCCGGTAAGTGGCTACTAATAACCGCTGTAGTTACTAAAGTAGCAGCTACGATAGTTGCTTGGTTAGGGCTTGGTCTAATGGCTCCATTAGGTGCTAAGTTCGTAGCACTGATATGGGGTTATGCATTCGCTTGGTTCTTCCTAGCTGATAGGATTAAGTTATGGGTCTACAGTTCCTACGATAAGATGGAGGTTCTTGAGGAGACTATGAAGGAGTTCGTATTTAAGCACTTCTAACTTAAGTAAGTATTTAATGTAAATTAATAAACACTGTACACTAACTAATTAGGGATTACCGAATATTCTTATTAACCCTCAAACACATAGTGAAACGGGTAGATCATACCTGAGTCATAGCCCCCCAACCCCGCTTACTCCGAGCCCTCAAGGCGATGAGTATCACTCATCCCAACCCCCCCTTAACCTCCAATTAAGTAGCTACGTTATTGTGTATTCAAACATAAAAGTACTCTTTATAACTCACCCTTACTATTGGGTGGTAGTAATAGTTAACTACGTATTGAGCCGTGAATTACTGCTTAAGCACTTAGGCCTCCCCGATGTTAGTGTGTTGAGTAGCTTTTACTTAAGGAGTGTTGATGGTGTTGATGAGGTTCGCGACCCAGTAGTCCTATGTGACGTTATTAGTGATGATTATGCAGTACTTTAATAATTCCTAAGGACTTATTCTTAGGTAGTGATGAGCCCAGGCGGTACTGACTGGTGAGGAGGTCAGCCTTGGCTGATAAGAATTAATTCCATAGTTAACTACTTATGTAGTTGGTGAGTTACTCGTGAATACTTTAGAGGCTATTATGAGTAGGGTTAGTGTTAGGTCTTTTAGGGATGAGGATGTACCTAATGAGGTTATTGAGAAGGTACTTAATGCAGGTATTAGAGCACCTACAGCAGGTGGTGGTGAGCAGTGGTTCTTCATAGTTATTAAGGATAGGGGGGTTAGGGTTAGGATTCATGAGTTACTAATTAAGGCTCACAGAATGTATGGTGAGAGGGTAGTTGAGGGGGGCCTTCCTAAGGAGATCATGAGTAAGTGGTACCGTAGGATGGTTGAGGGTCAGTACCTAGCACCTCTATACATAGCTGCCTACATAGACTTAAGGAGGAGGCAGTACAGTGATGAGTTTAGGGAGCTTGAGAGGTTATGGGCTATACAGAGCTTATCAGCAGCTATTGAGAATATGATACTAGCTGCTTGGGACTTAGGCTTAGGTAGTGTATGGTTAGGTGTCCCACTACTCATTAAGGAGGAATTTGATGAGTTACTAAACCCACCACCAAAATGCGAGTTACAGGCATTAATAGCTATGGGATACCCTAAGTACGTACCTAAACCAAGGCCTAGGAGGTCATTGAGTGAGGTAGTTAGGTTTGTTTAGGAATCTGCGAAAAGTTTATATATGGTTAGATTTTTCATAAATGTGGTGTGCAAGTGTGGACCTACTGTATGACTTAGGGGGTATATTCACGTCCCCGAAGACGGCGTTTAAGATAATGGTAGCTGAGGGTAGGAGTAATGCGTACTCACTACTTACGCTATCACTATTTTCGGTAGCTACTACCATCTCAGTAGCTACGGTATTCATTAGGGGTTTGATACAGCCCTTCGTAGGTCCCTTAGTAGGTCTGATTAACTACGCTACCTTAATAGCACTACCCATACTAGCTATTACTGTATTACTAGCTGATATCATTAGGTGGTTATTTGAGGGTGGTATTGCTTACTTACTAGTTAAGGTATTCGGTGGTAGGGCTAGCTACGGTAACTTACTACTAGTTATTGGTTACTCAAAAGCGTCTAGGGTATTCATAATAGCTACCTCACTAGCTTCATCAGTAATTACTGGGCCTGCAGTACTTGGTTTAGTAATTACGGGATTCGTCATTACGTTAATTATTGAGGTAATTATTGAGTCATTAGGAATCTCAGTAACTCAGAACTTATCAGTAGGTGCTTCAGTAGCTACCGTAATACTGACCCTAGTCATTGAGTTCGTAGTGATACTATCAATAGCCCTAGCAACTACATCACTAACCCACTTAATTACGGGGTGGTGGTAATGGTTAGTAAGGAGTTAGTGATTGGTGCCTTACTAATAGCTGTAGCTGTGTTGGGTATAGCATTACCTCTAACGTACTTATCAGTAACTCATAAGGAGTTAAGGATTACTTCATTAGGCGACTTACTTAGGTTATCCAAGATACCTGTAAGTATCTTAAGTAGTAAGGAGCTTGAGTTAATCTATAGTAAGTACGTAAACATAACTAAGGAGGGTAGATTAAGTATTAAGTGCCTTAACTGCGTATTAGTAATTAATAACTCATTAAGTAATGCATTAAGTATTAAGGTGTTTAAGTCTAAGTCCTCCCTAAGTAGTTGGTTAGGGGTGAGCGAACCTAAGTATGAGGTTAGGGTGGGTAGTGACTCCGTTAATGTATTAGTATCTAATGCTGTTTCAGTAATTGAGCTACCTACCACATCTGTTCATGAGTTAAGTATTGAGGTCGCTAATGGAGTTAGTAAGTTACTACTAAGTAACATCAACTTAAATGCATCACTAACACTCAGTAATTCAGTACTGAAGACCGACTTAAGATACTTAAGTAAGGACGGACTACGTAATCAAGTAAGTATACACATGAGTAATAGCTTAGCTAAGCTAATGATATACTGCAGTGACTGCAGGATTAAGTACTTAAGTAGGTTAGCTAATGGTTTATCAAGACTCTACGTAGATCATGAGGAAGTAGCTAAGGCTGTAGGGAGTAGTACGTACGTTGATAAGGGCTTCAGTGAGTCGTTAAGGAAGTTAGTAATTAGTATTGAGGGTAGTAATAGCCTCGCTGAAGTTAAGGTGATGAGGGGTGGAGCTGATTGAAGGTAGTAGGGCTAGGAAGGTTATTGAGGCCCTATGTAGCGGCCCTAAACTACAGATAATTAAGTTACTTCTTGAGAACCGCGACGGCTTAAGAGCTACTGAGTTATCTAAGGTATTAGGTATTAAGTTATCAACTGTACTGAAGCATCTTGAGGATTTAGTAAGTAGTGGGTTAGTTAATGTTTCTCTCGAAGGTACTAATAGAGTGGTTAAGAGGTACTTAATACGTAATGATGAGGTGTTAGTGAAGATTAACCTACGTGAGTTAGTAGGTATTGAGTCATGTGTTGAGGGTGAAGAGCTAGTTAGTTCTGAGGTTAGGGAGTTAGCTATGGAGTACGTAAGGATTAAGAGGGGTAGGAGGAGGGGTAAGCTACCCTTAAGACCTAAGGTTAGGGACGTAGCTAATGTGTTAGGCTTAAGTATCGATAAGGCCATCGAGGTAGTTAACTACATAAACACTCACCAGCATGAAGTAACTAAGCTAATTTGTGAGGAGGTTGAGAAGCTACTTAAGAGTGAGGGCCCCTTAAGGATTAAGGATTTAGCTGATAAGCTTAAGGTGCATCCTTACTGGGTAGTTACGTGTGTGGAGGGTTTAAGGAGCTTAGGTAAGGTAGTTATTAATGACTCATTAGTTAGTATTAGGGAGGGTTAAAAACGATCTTACCTCACTCATACCTTAGAGCAACTACTGGCGGTAACTTAGCCGCTCTATAAGCTGGGAATAAACCACCTAACACACCTACTGCTATAGTTATTACTAAGGTCATACCTATTAACTCAGGAGTTATTGCTGGTGGTGCCTTAATTACTATTGGTTGAGTAGCTCCCCTTATCGTCATTCCCCTACTAGCCATTGCGTAAGCACCTACGACACCTAACGTAATACCTATTGCAGCACCTACTAAGGACATCAGTATGGACTCAGCTATTATCATGGCCATTACCTGCCCGTCAGTAAATCCTATAGCCTTAAGGACACCTATCTCCCTAGTCCTCTCAATTACTGATGTAATCATAGTTGATGCCGTACCAGCAACAGCTACTGCGAATGCTGATAGCGATGCTGAGAAGGTTATGAAGTCCATAGCAGCAGTTACTGAACCTATGATCTTAGCTATCTGCTGGAACGCTATGATATCTACCTTACCACTATAGACCTTCCTCAACTCATTAACTATGGCTTCTACGTAGTTAGGTGACTTAGCCAGTATCATGATTCCAGTCCACCTATTCATCTTAAGTACCTTCTTACCGGCGTCTAGGGGTAGGAATACGCCTGTATCTGGTGATAGGAACATAGCACCTCCGTACTCAGCGAATATCCCCTTAACCCTAACTACTGCCTTCTCAAGCTTAGTAGTACCTCCACTCTCTACCTTAGGTATGTAGAGCGTTAGTGCATCACCTACGTCGTAGAACTGAGTACTTGACTTCTCCGAGAACGCTACCTTATAACCGATTACTGCGTAGAGTGGTTGGTTAGGTAGTGGGTAAGCACCCTTAAGTATCTTTAGATTACCGAATGAAGCTCTAAGCATATCCATGTCTAGGGCATACACCCTGACTTGCTTAGTACCTTCAGGTGTTTGTACGTAAGCTGTTGTTAGGTAGAATGGGTCAGCCCTATCGACACCATCGATAGTCCTTATGTAGTCTAAGTCGCTCTGCTTAAGTATGTACTGACCCGTCGAGAATACGAAGATGCTGTTCTGACCTAAGCTAAGTAGTTGCTGCTGAACGTAGTTCGAGTACCCCCTAACAACGCCAGTCATCATTACTAAAGCTAAAGGACCTATGGCTATACCTATTATAGTTAGGAAAGCCCTGAACTTGCGTTCAGTCATGGCCTTGAATGCGTACCTGACTATGTCGCTTATGATCATGAAGAACCACCTCCTCCACCACTCCCTTCACCCTCACCCCCTCCTTCCGCAAGACCCTCTAAGCCCTCTAAGCCTTCTAGGGGTCTTGCGGAGTGCCTCCTTAGGTATGACCTAATAGCTAACCACACTAGTATTAGGAAAGCAGCTACTAAACCTATTATTATGTACCTCTCAAGTGTAGGCTTACCGCCCGTTATGAATGATAGGGGTCCTGCTGCCTTAGCTGTTGTTGTGGTGTTGAGTACTATTAGCTTAACACCATATATCCTAGTTATGTTATGCTCCTCATTGAATGGGTCGTAGTAGGTTATTATTAACTTAACACTCTTAGTAGGTGGTAAGTCACTCATCACTATCGAGAATGATGACTGGGATGAGGGGTCTATATCGCCCACGAAGCTACCCTCACTTAACCTATTACCTACTTTAGCGTAAGCCATAACTCTCTGGGCTTGTGCGTTACCTAAGTTAGTTATGGTTCCTGATAGCTTAAGCGTACCTCCTTCCCACTTAGCCTTAACATCACTAAGTACTAACTCTATGTAGGGCTCGACAGTTACTGTGAATGAGGTATTGAATGTATGTCTAAAGCCGTTAGCGTCGGTGTACATTATTGATGCTCTGAACGGCATGTTACCATAGGTAACCACAGCACCTCCCTGAACAGGTATTGGGTTAAAGTAAGCGGGTAGTTCTAGAGTAATCACCTTATTCGGTAGTAGTACATTGAAGTACTTTATGGGGCTTGAAACCGTTATGTACTGGACTACTGGGTATATAGCTACGTAGACGTTGTATATAGGTGATGAACCCACGTTAACTAGAGCCACCCTTAAAGTACCTGACCTCCTAACGAACCTTAAGTCACTTAAAGCCCATACCTTAACTACCTTACTACTACCTAGGACAACTATAGGTACTTTAATCCTGAACACCCGAAGGACTCCCCAATTATCTATGAACGTCAACTTAATCCATGCATAATAAGTTCCCGGAGTGACGTTAAGTACGTTGAGTGTAGTCGTAAATACTAGGAAATCACCCCTAGTGAAACCTGTCTGTGGTTGTTGAGGACCTGCTTGAGTAGTTACTAGTGAAGCCACTAACTTAGCGTATGTAGTGGGTAGTGAAGTTGCTTGAGTACTTAATTGCTGCATCTGTAGTTGCGAAGTACTTGTTGGGTAGAGCTTAATTACTGATGAGTTAGTTACTGACGACACTATACCCTTAGGTAGGTATAGCGTAGCTACTACACCCCTCATACTCGGGAAGTCAGTATTCCTTAGTATGAAGTAGAACTTATTGCCGTAGGTCATGGGTGCTGCTGAAGCACCTACCCAACCAGACGCTACGAACTCAATACCCCTCTCAATACTATTGACTTGAATAGGTACCTTAAAGGTCGCTTCACCCTTAGCTGATGGCCCGCCACATGAGATTACGTACTTAACCTTAAGTACTCCGTAGTAAATCCCTGGCTTCGTGGTGTTGGGTATGGTTAGTGTGAATGTTGTAGTTGCTGTTGCGTCAGTATTTACGGGCCCAGCTACGTAGGAAGTAACTACTGAGGTACCGTTCTTAGCCTTAATACCCTTAGGCAGTTTTAGTATGAATTCAATACCCTCTATCCTGTAGGGGTAGTGATTAGCTATAGTTACTGAGTACGTAGCATTTTGAGTACCTGGGAATACTGGGTAGTTACTCTCCCACCCCCAACTAACTAGGGTGACCCCACCATACATTCTGTAACCTACGTAACTAACTACGGGTAGTACTATCTTGAACTCCTTAAACCACTTAATGAATGAGTTGTAGTTTATTGTTGTGTAATTAACTAGTACCTTAAGCACTACATTACCTGTGAAGTTATTACTTATGTCAGCGTAGGTCGTGAAAGTACATGAAGTCCCCGGCCTTAATTCGGTCGAGCACAGCCCCTTAAAGTCCTTAAGCT
Organism: uncultured Desulfurococcaceae archaeon; assembly: GCA_964627805.1. Lineage (GTDB taxonomy): Archaea > Thermoproteota > Thermoprotei_A > Sulfolobales > NBVN01 > CAZAMI01. The sequence goes on along the minus strand of CAZVLA010000020.1, from coordinate 70,790 downwards.
TAACACCGCCCTTAACTACTGATACGGTGACGTATACATTACTAGCTGCCCACCTACCTACGTTATCTATCTCGATGTGTATCGGTACGTTCTTCTGACCCGAAAATACGGTTTCGGGAGCTCCCCTACCCCACCAAGCCTTACCGAGGATTATTACTGGCTTGAATTTAGTAGGTGGTGATATACCTATGAATGTCTCAATACTGAAGTTACTGTACATGTATGTATTACCTGAGGAAGTTATAACTCCTAAGTAAAGCTTTACTAAGTACTCATCAGGTCTTAAGTCCTTACTAATGTCTAGGTTTAACTGTATAGTACACGTACCCCCAGCCCTAACACCGTTCAAGCACGTACCTCCGTAACCCTTAAGTATGAAGCCCTTGGGCAGGCTTAGCTCCTTAGGCCATATGGAGACGATGTTATTCGTACCTAAGTTAAGTAGTGTGAGTGATAGTGTTAATCCCCTCGATGACGGTAGTGCCTCGGCCGACCTACCATTAAGTAGCCACTCCTGCGTAATCAGTACTATAGCTGATTCATTAACTAACCTAGCAGTAACGTTGAGTGTTTGGTTAACGATGAATGAAGCACCTCTATACGAACCAACTATCCTTAAGTCCAGCCTTAATGTAGTGTTTAGTGGTGCTTTAGTACTTACGTTTATTCCCTGGAACGTAAGTGTGAATACATCCCCGAATCCGTAATTTACGTTACTTAAGGAGGTTACTACGTAGTCCTTACCCTCCCTAGTCATGAAACCCTTAGGTAGGTGTAGCTTAGCTACTACTGAGTTTATCGTTGAGATGTCTAGGTTCTGTATAGTTACTCTAAGCGTTAATTCCTTAGTGTGTGGGTAAGCAACTTCACTACTCCATAACGCATTAACTACCTTAAGTAGGAGTGGCGGGTGTTTCTTAACCTCGACCGTAACATTAACCTCAGTAAATGCGCTGTACTGAACACCATCATCCGTCTGAGCAGTTACGTTTAGTCTTAACGTGAAGTTATACTTACCTGGCTTAGTAGTTGGTGGTATGTCAATGCCGCTGAATCTAACTGTTTGAGTAGCGTTCTTATCTAAATTACCTATAGTTGCTCTTATGAACCTAGGTTTGAAGGGCTTAGGGAGTCTTAACTCAATATCACCGCCTGTTATGCTTACATTACCTACGTTCTTAATTAGGACGTTTAAGTTAGCGTTGGTGGTTCCTGGATACACCTCGTAACTACCCCACCAATACTCAATAACACTAACGTTGATTGGTGGGTAGGGCTTAACGTCGACCGGCACGAATACGTACTCCATCTTACGCGTACCGTTTAATGTGTAGAATACATGTACCTCGAAGAAGTACCTACCAGGCTTCACGCTCTTATCGATGTCGAAGGTCGTCCTAACCCTGAATAACTCACCGGGTGCGTAGCTCTTCTTCTTGGTACCGTTCAGTGCTGTAGCATCAACGCATGTCTGACCCCTAACCGTGAATCCTTGGGGTGGGTAGAAGCATGCTTGGACATCATATATACTCATACTTGCGTTGTTCTTAATAGCTAACTCCATATTAACGTTCTTACTTCCAGGATATACTTCAGGCTCCCCAGCACTTGACCTTATGGAGTAACTGACTAGGTAGACATCATGTGGGTTAGCACTAACGTAGGTAATCGGGATGAGTAACTCAGTAAGTAACGCAGAAATAATAATTACTGACAAGCACTTCCTTAAGTCACTACGTACACACCCCATTCCCCGCACCTGTTTGGAGTATATTTACTGGAGTAAATATACTTTCCCAAACAATCTATGCTGTATAGAGAATGCATTTACTCTCCTCTGGCTCCTCAATACTTACGATCCTGCCATCACTTATTCTGTAGATTTTCTGAGCGCAGTTAGCTACTTCAGGGTCGTGAGTAACCATCACTATTGTCTGACCACTACGGTTTAACTTAGTGAATGTCTCCATAACCTTCTTAGATGACTTCCTATCCAGATTGCCTGTCGGTTCATCAGCTAGTATTATTGATGGCCTAGTAACTATAGCTCTAGCGATGGCCACCCTCTGTTGCTGACCACCGGATAATTGAAGGGGTTTCTTCTTAATCCAAGACGGATGACCGGCGGCTTTAATTAACGCGTCAATAGCTAGCTTAACACGTACCCCCCTAGGGATGCCCCTAGGTACTAAGGGTAATTCTATGTTCTCAAGGACCGTTAACCTATTTATTAGGTTATACTGCTGAAATACGAAACCTATCTTGTAGTTCCTTATCTTAGCTAATTCCTTATTACTTAATTTAGATACTGGTATACCGTCTATGTATACCTCACCGTAGGTTGGCCTATCTAGGAGACCTATTATGTTTAGTAAGGTCGTCTTACCCGATCCTGAGGGACCCATAATAGCTATGAACTCACCCCTCCATACCTCCAAATTAACTCCTCTTAAGCCCCAGGTAATTACTGATCCTGTCTTGTATATCTTCTTTACATTAACTAACTTAATGGTAGGTACTACCCTCCTCAACTCCTATCCCTACTAGAGAGGGTGTTGCTAGGAATATAAAGGTAGGGAGCTACTCTTGCGTCCTTATCAAGCAATTCTACATGGGCTAGCCCTCCCTCTTCAATAAGTTATTTAGGTAGTTAAGTAGTTCCTCGAACCTCCCCTTAGGTAATCTCCCCCCAGCAGCCCATGGGTGACCTCCTAAAGAACCCCCTAACTCCTTAACAACACCCCTAAGTACCCTATCTAAGTTAATGACGCCTCTCTCAGCTCTTAAGCTAATTACGTACTCGCCATCCCTCTCCCTAGCAGCTACCCCCAGGGGCTTAGACGTAACACCCATCGCATAAGCTGCTGCAATACCTAAACTACCTGGTGGGTTGATTACGTAGGCTACGTTATCCTTAGTTAGTACGTGGTCCCTAACCCACTCATGGAGCTTCTCAAGACTTGATGCCTGCGTTAACGCCCTTATAGTTAATTCACTAAGTTGGGACGGTCTCCAATTTCTTGATAGGTGCTCAACGACACTCCTCTTAAAGTCGTACATACCCCTAGAACCCTCAAGACCTAAAGCTAATATACCCGCCTCGAAGTATATCTGCCTCTTATCCCACCTCTCAAGCCTCTTAACTACCCATGGTGTATGATCCAAGTAATCACCTATAGCACCGTATAGAGCAACCCTATCGTAGTCAGGGTCTAAAGCATCCCTAAAGTACTTAAAAGTCAATTCAGAAGCACTACACTCTAGAGAATGTATTAACTTAACGTTAAGTCTATTAACGTCAATAACCATGGGTAGTGGGTGGTGGTCAATTAAGGTGACCCTACCTTCATAACCCCTCACAACCTCAGCAAACTCCTCAGCATGAGCCTCACTAATAGCTATATCAATAATGTATACATCACCCTCAGCATCCCTAATAAAATCATTAACTAACCCAACAGGATTCGAGAAGAAGACATTAACAGAACCGTAGTAAAGCCTCAAAGCTGCTAAAGCTAACGCAGCTGCGGATACTCCATCAGCATCACCGTGAGTAAATATAGTAGCTACCGATCCCGAGGACAGAATGACCACCAATACTACATACTAGTCATTCTAATATAGGTTAGTATTAGTAACGTAACTAAGCATTCAATGATGCATTGAAAAGAATCAAATCAAGAAAGGTGGAGACCGGAACCTCTAGAGAACCTCTCTCCTCCAGAAAAACCCTCTCAAGCCCCACAGCACCCCGAGCCCCCGGGGAGGGAGCAACAGTAGGAACCAGCAAGGCCGCAGGCCCCCGGGTCACCTGCGCCTCGCCAGTTCCTACTGCGCTCCCGACTCGGGGTGTTGCGGGGCTCGGGAGGGTTTTTCTGGAGGAGAGAGGTTCTCTAGAGGTTCCAGCTCCGTTTAGTATCTGGTGTTTTGTTTCCTTTTTAAGGTGTGAGGCTCATTGCTTTAAGGTATGATGATATTACTTCCTGTTCTTAATTCTAGGTACTTATCTGGGTATTTCCTCTTTATGTATTCCTTAGCTTCGTATCCACTACAGTGTGTTGGTGCTATTGATTTAGTTACTTTAGCGATTTTATCGATTTCTTCCGTACTCGGTCCGTGGAGCCCCCCTATGACTGCTCTTAAGTACTTATTCCCCGTTATGTCTAAGGCCTTAATTACGAATAAATCGATTCCTGGGTGTGAGCACCCCGTTATTAGTATGGGTCCCTCACTACTCATTACTACTAACGCATGCTCTCTAATACCCCATAAACCCGTACTAAGTACTGGTGTTAACCAGGCTCTACCCTCAATTAATTCACACCCACTTTTATTCACTACGGGTTCTAAGCCCCATGACCTGAGGTAGCCCAACCTACCTGGTGGGACGTACACCTTAACCCCCCTCCTTAACCTACCTAGTAATTCAAACCCTCCTGCATGGTCTAGGTGGTGATGACTAAGTACTGCTAAGTCAACATCCCTTAAGTCTATATTGAGTACTTCAGCATTATTGAGTAGTACTTGAGGATCCGGTCCTGCGTCAAAGAGTATTGAGTAGTTACTTAAGTTAATGAGTACACTCCAACCCCAAGCATGTATTAGCCCCTCACTAGGCTCATTATCTACTAACACGGTAATCCTTACACTCAATCCCGACCCTCTAACTACTTAATAACAGAGTAATAGGTAATTAGAGTTACTCAGTACTTGAGGGCACTACATTGATTAGTTACTAACTCACTAACTGTATCGGGTCCTTATGGTGGAGATACGTAAGTACGTCTTAGGACCCCTAGATACGAATTCCTACTTAGTAGTGGGTCCTTCTTATGAGGCACTACTTATTGATGCACCACCAGGCTCTATCTTAAGGATTAACTACTTAATTGACCGTGGGTTAATTAAGCTTAAGTACATACTAATAACTCACGTACATACTGACCACGTAGCTGAGGCTCAAGCAGTTAAGGAGTTAACGGGTGCTAAGTTAGTTATGGGTGGTGACGACCTACAGTTAATACCCTTAGCTAGGGACTTAGCTCGTTACTGGGGGGTTAAGTGGTTTAACCCAGTACCGGATATACTCCTCAGAGGTGACGGTACGTTAGATATGGGGTGGGTCAAGGTTAAGTTCCTACACACACCAGGACATACTCCAGGATCCATTAGTTACTACATACCTGAACTCAAGACGGTATTCACTGGTGATACGTTATTTAGGGGTACGGTCGGGCGTACGGACCTACCATTAAGTAGTAGGGAGGATCTACTCATGTCGCTTAAGAAGTTAGTTAAGGAGTTACCTAAGGATACTAAGGTAATGCCTGGACACGGTAGGGAGACGACTATTGAGGAGGAGATTAGGAGTAACCCATTCATTAAGTACGTATTAAGTCACTAACTACTTAATCAATTTAAGGATCTTAGAAACTACTCCAGCACTTACCTCAGCAGGTACTGAATCTACTGAAGCACTACTAATACCTAAGACACCATCAACTACACCCACTAACGATAAGTTCCTAAGCCCCCTAACCTCCTCATGAGGCTTCATAACTAACTCCTCCCTACCTAAGTACTTAGCTATTAGAGCTGCTAATGCGTAAGCACCCCAGTTAGATATCGCTGCAGGTATGAGTACGTCAGTCCTTAGTGAGCACGCTATACCCCCCATGCACGGGCATAAGCACCTACTACCGTAGGGTACGTACTTACGTACTACGTCCTCAATAACCCCCATACCAACTTCATTACCGCCATCACCTATACCTATACTTAATGACCCACACTTAACTAACCTACTATGTAATTCATTAATACTTACGTTATAGGCACTAACGTCTAAACCTCCCATGCTATGCATTACACCTAAGTAGTTAGGACCTACCCTCTCAATAAACACCGTAAGTACGGGCTCGAGATTAGCTACTTCAGTAGTCACGAGTTTAAGCATTAATTCATTAGTCGGTAATGCCTCAATACATACATCAAACTCCTTAACACTACCTAGTAAGCACTTACTTAAGTAGTCAATACCTAAGGTACTTAGGGATTCCTCTAAAGCACTTAAGGAGTCCCTATACCCATCAGTAATTAGCAGTACCTTAGCACCTAAACCCACCCTAAGAACCCTAGTTAAGGCAGCAGCACCTAATGGTCCGTCACTCTCCTGTACGTACTTAGGTGGTGGTCTAAACCCAGTAACTATAACTACTAACGACCCATTACTAACTACTGACGTTACAGTGTCTAACGCCTCCTTAAGGGGGCTTCGGGAGCGGTCCTTAACACCCCATAGTAAGTACCTAATCACCCCCCTACCACTTAAGTCCTTAGTTACTAACTCCTCTAAAGACTCAATAATCTCCATCCTCAATATCCCACCTTAAGGCCTAACCAGCCTTAACCCCTCCTTAAGTCCATACCTTACTAAGTCAATTAACTCCTTACTGCTTAAGTACTTAGCAGTTAATCTTAAGTCACTTAAGTTACTCCACACGTACTTAATTAATTCCCTAAAGTAATTACTACCTACCCACTCAAGACCTTCAGTACTACTTAGCCACGACCTAACCTTATAGAGTGACTTAGCTACTCTGGGGCTGAACCTCCATAATGCGTAATCAACGTAATCACTAAAACTCACTGACTCCCTCAATACCCTCCATGACCTCCTAATAGCTAACTCAATAACTCCTGGGTCCTCACACTTATCTAAGTAATTACTACCTAACTCGTAAAGTACCTTAAACGGGCATAAGTCGCAGGAGACTCTAGGTAACCCCTCATCATATGCTGGGTGCTTAATACCTAACTCATTATTTAACTTAATGACGTCAAGTATAGTTAGTGACTGGACTGGTAGGAACCTCTTCTTACTAGCTACTAAACCACTCTCTACCCTACCCATTAACCTCCAAGCCCTCTTAAGGGACTCAAATAACCTATCAGCTAAGGCCTCAATAACTCCTTCAGAACCCCTAACTAACCTCCTAATAGGTCTTACCTTAAGGTACGTACACCACCTAAACCCCCTCCTAGGCATTCCGTACCACTTAAGGTTCTTCCTCATTAATCTCCTACTAACCTCAACTACCTCGATATCCACGTTAAGTACCTTACTAACCTCCCTAACGAACTCTAAGTTACGCTTACCCTCAAGGTAGGGTATGTGTACGTAAATAACCCTCAACTTAAAGTCTACGTAATTCATTAATTCCTTAATTACGTAGAGCGCAGCTACTGAGTCCTTACCACCACTAAACCCTAGAATCACCTCCTTACCCTCAATAACGTCCTTAACCCTACGAGCTACCTCCCTAACGTAGTTACTTAATTCATTAATAGTTACTGCGTGTACGTAGGGTACCCCCTCAACCCACGACTTAATAGGTAATGAAGCACTACCTACCATCAACTCATTACCTACCATCAACTCAGTTACGTCAATGGCTTTACTCGGTGATACCCATAGGTAGTACCTACACCAATCACTACTACATATTAGGCTAGCATCACCACCGCATATAGTAACTACTAGCTCCCCACCTAAGTAGGCTGGGTACGCCTCAGTCATTACTTAAGACTTACTCAACTTACTAAGGAGTGCTGAGAATAACTCATCCGATATGCCCTCCCTAGGCTTGAAGGCACCTACGTCAGTTACTAACTCAGTTATTAGGTTAGGTGGTGTAGCGTCGAATACTGGGTACTTAATGACGTACATACCTATCTCACACTCCTTAGTAGGTATTACTACCTCGTCATGCCTCCTCCTAGTAGCCTTCAATGAATCAGCAACTACTATGAATGGCTTACCCACCTCCTTAGCTATCGTAGCTAGTAAGTAAGTACCTAACTTATTAATTACGTAGCCATCAGAGCATATCGAGTCAGCACCTACAATAACCGCATCTACCTCATTAATTACCTCCCTAGCCATGAGGTCAGGAACTAACTCAGCCTTAACGTACCTATTCAACTCACTACACATAACAACACCTTCACTGCCGGGCCTACTCTCCAGTACCGTGAACCTACTTACTAAGCCCTCCCTACCTAACTCAAGTACGGTAGCGCTGTAGCTGAGGGTTAGTACGTGCTTGAATCCGTAATTCCTACTCTCGAATACCTCAGCAACTAATGAGGTAGATACCGTTACGTGCTCCTTAAGCCTATTAAGTATCGTTAGTAGCGATTGAGGGTCGTTTATGTAGTGCCTAATGATGTTAGCTACGTTACTTAACGTAGCCATTGAGGGGTTTACAGACTCGATAGCATCTATCGCCTTACTTAAGGTTGACTGCTTTAACCTATCACCCATACACTCAATAAGCTCAGTAACCGCCTCAACAGCCTTTATAGCGAACCATGACGACCCCTTAACGAATTCAGACTTCATTAAGTCTACACGCCTCAGGAAAGATGACCAGCACCCATGTCTGACCATGCAGTAACCTCCAGTATTTAGGGTTTATGAATTATTTAAAAACAATTACGTTAGTATGAGGCGCTCCTAACTACCTTAACTAAGGAGGTCCTTAGCTGAGGTGAAGATGCGGTACTCACCACTACTTTAAGGGAACTCGCTAGAGGCTACTAAGTACCTAAGTACGTCCCTAATACTTAAGATACCTACGGGCTTACCCTCTTCATTAACTACGGGTATGTGCCTAATCCACTTCTCAATCATTATTGAAGCCACCTTAGGTACTGCGTCATCAGGCTTAGCAACAACTAACTTAGTAGTCATGAATTCACTAATGGGTTTACTTAAGGACTCGCCCTTAGCTACCAACCTTAGTAAGTCCCTCTCAGTAAATATACCGACTAACTTACCTGACTCATCAGTAATTAATACGGACCCTACGTTCCTCTCACTCATTTTCTTAACGGCCTCAATAACCGGTGTTGATGGTTTCACGGAGAGTATGTTATCCCTACTCATAAGGTCCTTAACGGAGGTCACGTTACTCCCTACATTAAGTATTCGGAAGAGGTAAATAAGCGTGGGGGGAAGGGCGCTCCAAGAAAGAGTTACTTAATTAGGATTTAGGTATGGCTACTAAAGCCGCCATTACTTAGTATCGCATCACGCTCTGCATGTTGGGCTTCATAGTAAGTACTGGTAGTAAAGTAGTGAGGGAGTGGTTACTTAAGCACCATTGATCACGTGGAGTTATGTGCGGTAGTGACGTGAATTACCTCGTGATGTATGTAGGGTTTGCCTAGGACTTAAACTTGTATGTAGGGTACGTATCCCTCACCACATACTTAAGGGGAGCTTTAGTGATTTGTCAGGCTGTACTTGATTCTTAATTGCTTAGCTTACTTATTTTATGATTGGTCACGTATGTACTTACGGTGCTGTTGCTGTGGATACGTCAAGGGATTACAGGATACTGATTGCTGAGGACGCTCTCCACAGGCTTGAGTCTAGGGTTAAGTCTTGGGGGTTACCCTACCCCCTAAATAGGGGTGTGGCTGAGTCCCTACTGAGTAGGGCTAGGTCATTATTAATGAGTATTAAGTACAGCTACTTACCTCTGAACTACTTACTCAGTAGCCCCCAACTCAAGGAGTTAGCGGGTACGGCTAGGGAGCTTAGCAAGTACTTACTACCACCACCTAACTTTAGAGTGGAGGGTACGTCATCTAAGTTAGCAGTCGCTGAGATTAAGTATTCCTTACTAGCACTGATAGGGCTTAAGGCTAGGTTAGCCCTTGGTGAGGAGAACCTACCGGAGTATGGGGTTGATGTAGTTGGTGTTGAAGTAGTTACGGTTAGTAGGCACTCAAGCGCTGATAGGTTATGGGTACTTAAGGTGGGTACGGAGAAGTTCTCACTAACCGTAGTCACTAACATCCCTAACGTAAAGAAAGGTGAGGTTAGGGCAGTAGCTATCCTACCACCTAAGAACCTCTACGGAGTAATTAGTGAGGCCATGATAGTGAGTGACCCAATACCTACTGAGTTTAAAGGTAGGAGACCACCGAGCGACTTACTCCACCTTAAGGAGTTAAGGACAGTAGTTGAATCTATAGTTAAGGGGAGGTAATTACTTTAAGTACTTAATAACTCAATACCGCATTAAGTGAGGCTTGAGTCATTAATTAGTGTAAGCTTTTTGAGTAGCTTCACTCTTTGCTACGGATTTATGGAGTACCTTAGGTGTCTCTATTACCTTCCTTAACCAAGTACCCCTCATAACCCAAGCTGCTGACGCTACACCAGCTATTAAGTTACTTAGGGCCATAGCTAACCACACACCTCTAGCTCCCCATCCAGCTACGTAAGCTAGGACTACGCTAATCCCTATCCTCAATGCCCATAACCTAATAACTGATATTGCTGCGTAGAACTTCGTGTGTCCTGAACCACTAGCTACTGAACCACATACTGCGAAGAGACCGAAGAAGGGCATTGCTGGCGCCATGTACGTTATGAGTTCCGAACCCACCGGTACTACTGTCGGGTCGTTAACGAATGCTTGAACTAGCCATGACCTACTTAAGTAAATAACTGTAGCACCTACACTTAGTGCCGTGAACGTTATTAGCATTACCTTCATAGCTGCTTCCTTAGCCCTCTCATAGTACTCAGCACCTATGCTCTGACCAACTACTATGGACCCAGCCCTATTAATGCCCCCAGTAAATACCTGTATTAAGCTCATGATCCTAGAGACCACACCGAAAGCAGCTATGTATGCTGAGCCGAATCTAGAGACTATCGACATTAGTATCGTGAATCCTAAGGCATTAGATGATTGCTGAATAGCTAGTGGCGTACCTATCTTAAGTACCTTCCTCAACCACCAACCCTCAAGCCTTAAGTCCTTAAGACCTATTCTGAAGCCCCCACTAAAGCCTCTAAACAGTAATGCAATACCCGCTACCGTAGCTGCTGACCTAGACGCTACGGTAGCTATTGCAGCACCTACAACACCTAGTCTAGGCATCCCAAGTAGTCCGAAGATGAGTATGGGGTCTAAGGCTATGTTAGCTAGTGAGGTAGCTACGTTTAACTTCATAGGTGTCTTAGTGTCCCCTAAGGCATTAGCTATGACTACGTACCCGAAACCAGGTATTATTAATGGCATACCTAAGAACATCACCCTTAAGTAACTAAGAGCTAGTGGGTAGACGTCTGGTGGTACACCCATAGCACTTAATATGTAGGGAGCTACTAAGTAACCTACTAAGCTAGTTGATACACCAACTATTAAGCCGAAGGTAAGTAACTGACCTGCTGCCTTCCTAGTCATTACTAACTCCTTAGCACCTACGTACTGAGATATTAGTGAGATACCCGCCATTGCGTAACCCATGACTGCTGAGTATATCAGCATTATTGGGAACATACATACCGTAGGTGCGCTGAATGCCTGCCTACCTAACCTACCTAACCATATAGCATCGACTATGTTGTAGGATACGTTAACTAGGTTAACGACCATGACTGGCCAAGCAAGCCATAGTATAGTCCTTACTAAGTCACCGTGAAGGACCCTCTCCCTAATCTCCTCAATACGCCCGAATCCCTTAACTCCCAACCTCACATACCCTTAGAGAGGGTTAGGCTATTCCACTTAAATACCTTTCTACAGAATATATTCTGGAGAACTATATGAGGGAGGCAAGTGAGCGTAGGGTTGGTGCTCTTAAGGTCTTAGCACTAGCTCTAGCGCTAATTAACGATGGTATACATGGTTACGAGCTATGCAGGAGGATTAGTGAGTTAAGTGGTGGTAAGTGGGTACCGTCAATAGGTACTATATATAGGATACTTAATGAATTAGCTAAGGAAGGCTACTTAAGTAGGAGTGAGGAGGGTAGGGGTGAGCGTCAAGTAATCATATACAGACTAACTGAGGAGGGGATGAACTTCCTAGTAAGTAAGCTCCCATGCATACTGAGAAAGAATTACTTAGGTATGAAGATAGTTCTTGAGGCGTATGTAAAGCTGGTTAAGAGGGGATTAATTAAGTTAGGTGGTGATGACATTGCGATGCTTAATGAACTCAGGGGGTTAATTAATGAACTCAAGAACCTATTTAAGGATTGATTAAAAACGTATTACCTACCTACGCCTACGGGCTATCAACGTAACTACTGATGCTATAGTTGCTGCTACTACAGCTACTACTAAGTAATTAATGATTACTGGTACACCACCCTTAGTTACTCCTCCTTGACTCCCCTCCTTACTTGATAATGCCTTTGTTGAGGTACTTCTTAGGTACGTACTAGTTACGCTGACTGATTTACTGACCTTACTGGTTGTTGATGTCGTTGATGATGTAGTTAATGTTGTTACCTTAGTAATTACCACTGCCTTAGTAGTTTTAGTATTCTTAGTCTTGATTGGTGTCTTGAATGTAGTGACTGATGAGGTCTTAATTGATGTTGTAGTCCTTACCATACTCGTTACTGACTTGGTTACTGACTTACTAGTGACTGAGTTAGCTACTGTATTAGCGGTAGTTGTAGTAGCTCTAGCCTTACTTACCTCACCTTCAGTAACTGTCCCTACTGACGTAGTTACTGTAGGCTTAACCAGTAGTGGTTTGTAGTAAGGTAGTTCCTTAAGGTACTCACTACTTGATTTAGCCATGAGTACTTCCCGTATTGGGTACCCATTAATTGCTGGTATCGCTAGTACTAGTAAGCCATTGCTTAGGTAGTAGAGCTTAGCTAGTCCAAACGTCCCTAAGTTACCCCTAGCTGTGAATACCTTAAGCTTCACTACGCCATTATCAGTATTGACGGAGGTATAACCACTACTCTCATAGGTAACACCCATGATCTCCACAGTATCCTCGTTAACGTACTTACCTATGTACATAGGTAGTAATTTGTATGTATCACTCAAACCCCTTAATGGAGCACCCAGTGCTGACTTACTGTAAATCACCTTACCTTCGTAAGTCTTCAGATTAAGTAGGAACACATCGACTTCCGACGCTGCAGTACCTCCTGATCTAGATGCCCAGCAATTCTCAATTATTATTACCCTATCCTTATACACTCCCGTTATGAGTGACCTTAACATAACCAAGTAGTCGAGGCCTATACTACCACTTATTACGTATCCGTAGCCTGTATGTAGGTAAGGTCCGTAATCGTAACTACTGTATGGGGGTAACTTACTCTCTAGGTCTAGGGTCACCTCAGCTAGTACTAATACGACACTACTACTCTCAACCGTAACGCCTAGCTCGCCCTTAATTGATGATGAGAATCCACTAAGCATTTGAGCTATTATTAAGCCCGTGACCTTATCAATTACTAACGTATGGTACTCCCTCCCCTCCTTACCCTTCTGAGTGATTAGGTTTAGAATTACTATGTCCCTGTAGGTGCCCTTAGGTAGCGGGATAGCTAATGCGTACTTAATTAACTGCTTTAGTGAGTCACTACCTTCAGAGAATGGGGATAGGTCTAACCTACCTACGTAAGCAACCTTGTAAGCCCTCTCCTTACCCGGAGGTCCTAGAGTTACCGTATCACCTACCCTAACATTAGCTACTCTAGCGGGGTCGATCCAGAATGGACCATCGAATGGCTTATTCCTTAGGTAAGCGACTTTATACTCATCACTCATTACTAGGTTCTTCTCAATCATTATGGAGAACGACACGTACTTAATCCTAACACCCTCCCCATCAACATCAGTAACTACATACGTAGTTATCCAGTTAATAGCTCCTGACTTAGATGTCGTACTTAACTCCCTCTCACTCCCCGGTACGTAAGGTGCTCCAGGTGATTGTGATGTCTGAAGAGCTAGTCCGAAGTACGCTACCCTTAACCCCTTGTATAACCACCAAAACCTACCCCCCATTACCTGCGATTGAGTAGTTGCTGTAGCTACCGACGTCATTACTATGGAAGTCAGTATTAGTACCGTAATTACGTAACCTAACTTACTACTCATCACCATTACTTAATTACCTCCTAACGGAAGTGGGTTCATTAAGGATATAAGACGTGGGTTTGACAGGTCCTGTTAGACCCTTAATGTGTAGACTTAACTAGAGAGGTCAAACTTCAGTATTATTACCTTGTTAATGCATAAATGTAGGGTTAATGATTTTCAGTAGGTGGCACCATGATTGAGAAGGTGAGTGAGGACCTAATCGACTACATAGTTAGGGTTACTGGGGTTGATAGGGAGTTAGTTATTAAGGTATTGGATGCTGAGAGAATGTACTACTTAAGTATATTACTAAGTAATGATGATAGCTCATGAGGCACCACACTTACTTATTGATTCACTCACCTTACTATATATTACGTCACCAACAGCTCTCCTCAGTAATTCACTACCTACTTTATTAAGTAGCTGAAGCGATTCCCTGCAATTACCTAGGGATGCATTAATTATTATTGAAGCTGCTACGTATAAGGCATTACCTGCGCCACTCACGCACGTCGGCCTTATATCCTTAATTATTTGGATAGCTTCCCTATGATTACCTAATTCATTATTTAGTAGCGCTAGCATAGCGCCACTATCGCATACCTTCCCGAAGTACTTAAGCTCCTTAAATCCCTCAAAGGACTCACTAGCGTATCTAAATGCATCACCTAACATACCTAACTCGTAGAGCACCTTCGACAGCACCATAGCGGCTGAGGAAGCAAACGCCTTGAGTCCCTCCTCCTTAAACCCTAAGTAACTATCCATTAGTGGCTCAAGAACCTCCTCCCTCATACCTAGTAAGTTCTTAACTACGGCTAAATGGAACCTAGCTAATGCCTTAAAGAATAAGCTACCACTCATTTCAGCGTACTTACCCTCCTTAACCACGTCCTCATAACACTTACTTAAATCACCTAACTCAGAGTAGAGCCTAGCTAGGTTAGCGTAGACCGTGAACCCCACCTTACCCACTAATACCGTGTCCTTAGTTGATTCCTCGAATAACTTGAACCTACTTTCTACTTCCTCAGCACACTCCTTAGCTAATTCAGTATCACCTATACTTAAGTACAGTACCATAAGTATTGAAGTAACTGATAAGTACATCGCCTCATTACCTAACGACTTAAAGAGTTCCTTAGCTCTTAACATGTAATTAACTGCTTCCCTATACTTACCTAGGTTAAATAATACGATACCTAACTCGCTATTTAAGTACGCCAACCCCTCACTACTCTTAATCACCTTAGTAAGTAATTTAAGAACTTCATAGTAAGGTATTAGGTACTCAAGTAACCTATGCTCAATAACCCAGTACCTCCTCCTAAGCCCATTAACACATAAACTCTCATCACCGCTCTTAACGCAGTAGTG
This sequence comes from uncultured Desulfurococcaceae archaeon, assembly GCA_964627805.1. Lineage (GTDB taxonomy): Archaea > Thermoproteota > Thermoprotei_A > Sulfolobales > NBVN01 > CAZAMI01. Next base: position 55,486 of record CAZVLA010000020.1, on the reverse strand, counting down.
AAGACCTCTAATCAATTCACTAAAGTCACTGGACTCCGTAAGTAACTTAGCTATTGATCTATAAACCTCCCTACATACCCTACCCCCGTGGTACGCCTTGAGAGCTACCTCCCTAATTAAGTCATTAATCCCGAACTTCCCTCCGAAGTCCTCAATTAATCCGTAGTCTTCTAACGCGTATAGGTACTTAATAACGTACTTACTACTTATTAACTCCCTAATAACTTCAGGAGGTAGCGGCTCATTAATGCATGATAGTACCCTAAGCAACTCACGTTCCTCAGGCTTTAGTGACTTGTGAATCATTGACCATAGGGACTTAGGTAGGTCGCCCTTACTTAAGATCTCCATAGCCTTACTCAACCCGTAATTCCTAACTACGTCAGCGAACATCTTAAGGAGTAGTGGGTGCCCCCTAGTTGATGCGTATACCTCACTAAATTCCTCCTTACTTAAGTTAACACCTAACTTCCTAAGTAGCTCCATAGCCTCCATGAGGTTGAAGCCAAGTAGCTTAATGTGGAGTACGTTATGTAGGGAGGTGAGTAATTCGTGGGGTAACCTCCTAGATATCACTATTAACTTACCACCGACTAACCTCCTAGCTAATGAAGCTATTAACTCCCTTAACCTAGGGTCACTTACCTTCTGGTAATCATCCACTACTAAGTGTGCATTAAGGGCTGAGAGTATCTCTGATATTATTTCTACGTAAATATCGACGTCATTACCTCCTGCGTTAATGTAGTTCAGCAACTCATTACGTCCTAAGCTACTTAAGTATATAGCCAGCCTACGCACTACATCCTCCGCATGATCTGCACTACTTAAGTTAATCCAGTACGTAGGCCCCTTAACGTACTCTCTCAAGTAATTAGCTACTAGGAATGTCTTACCTATGCCATGTAACCCAGTAACAATTACTACATTACTTCCTGACCTCCTAAGCCTACGTAACTCGTCGTGCCTACCAACGAATAACCTAACCTCAGGTACTTTACTTCTTAAGTACTTCGTTAGTAACTCATCACTTAGCGTACTCAGTAACTTCCTGGAAGTACTTACCTTACCAGTTACTAAGTCAATAGTTAATTCACTTACCCTTAACTTGAATACCTTAACATTCTTATTACCCACTCTAACCCACTCACAGTCGACTATACCTAACTTCCTAAGTCTAGATAACCTCCTAGATACGTCACTCTCGCACATACCTAGTAGCTTAGCTAGCTCCCTCGGATTAGAGCCACCTAATTTACCTAGAGTGACGATTATTCTTAGATTAACATCACTTGATAATGCCTTCAGTACCTCCTTAGTGCTTAGTAAGTTACCTACACCCATTAATTTCACAACCGGCTACGTTCTAAACTAAGGGCTATGTGATTTAAAAGTTAAAAAGTATCTCCTCATGGATGCTCTATATAGATGACTGATGCTGACCTACCTTCAGTCCTAACCCTTAATGAGTCATTACTGGGTTCATGAGTCACGTTACCTAAGCTATGGATTACTTCATACCTCCTCACTCCCTTACTTAGTAGTACCTTAAACTCAGTATTACTTACTGAGTGATTAATTATGAAGAGTAGTGCCTCATCACTACCACCCCAGGGAACTACCTCGATGGAGTCCTCACCACCCTCAATACTTACGTAGCTTCTGACGTTAGCTAACTTCATGACTAGTGAGTAGAGCTTACGTACCTCAACCCTCCATGAATCCCTTGAGTACCTATCATAACTCAGTGCTTCAATAGGGAATGAGGTAAGTACTGCGTAACCATTACCTAATCTATTAATGAATACTTGAGGAGTACCTGAAGAGTCCCTACCAACTACTTCAGACTTAATGGGTTTGAATAAGTAGCTAATGGCTTTAAAGCCCCTCCTAGGTACCTTAATAACTTCACGGTACTTACCGTAGTTAATGAATACCTCAGTAGGTGCTTCAGTACCTACGGATCCAGCAGGTAGGTTAGGTACTACACCGAATAATTCACTCCATAAATGCGTAGGTGCTTCATGAAGCCATGTAGGGTACTTAGCGAAGCTATAGTACAGTACACCACCACTCTCAACGTAACTAATGAACCATCTCCAAGTAGTTGATAGCATCGTAGGTATTGAGGGAGCTAGAACTACCTTAACACTACCGTACCTACTCAAGTATTCCTCAGGGAGTACTAATGGGTTAACCCCTGCCGTCTTAAGAGCTACGTAGGACTCTAGGAGTGCTGACATAATTACTGAGTAGTCGTAACTTATGAATTCAATGTCGTCTCTATAGGTGAATGCTGGGTAAGTAATGACTACTGAGTCCTTAATGGGTCTGAACTTACTTAGGAATCCCCTACTACTTAATTCGCTAATTAACTTAGAGAACTCCCTAACTACGTAGGCTTGAGGCTTTAAACTACCATCACTACGTACTAAACCGAATGAGAGTTCGAAGGGTTTCCATAGGTAGGGAGGCTCAGCTTCAGTACTGAAGTCGCTGAAGCACCAAATTAAAGCACCTGAAGCACCATTAGCTAATACAGTAGTTAGTACTACCCTTAGGAACTTAGTTATCTCCTCATCACTGTATTGAGCTGAGCTAAACCCTAACTCCTCAGCCACGACTCGCACCTTACCTCCTAAGCTGTATAGTTCAGTAGCGAAGGCGTAGGCTAGCCCATGCCTAACTACGTCACTATCGTAGTAGTAGAGGTGAAATGCGTTGTAGTCAGCTACTTCAGCCATGTTAGGTGGTTCAGTCCCTAGGTCAGACACATCACCTAAGCCTACAGGCTTATTAGGGTCTAAGGACTTGATTAAGTCCTTAACAGCCCTAACAAACCCTAAGTACTGAGCCCTACTCTTTGGTCTTGAGTAAAGCATTAATTCATTAGATATCACCCAACCACTAACGCATTCCTTAATGACATCACGACCTACGCACTTAATTAATGAGTTAAGGAACTTACGTAGGTTGTAGAGGAATTCAGTACTGAATATCCCTTCCCTACCCTCAAACGGTATTAACCAGTTCCTACCACTCATGTGGCCAACGAGTAGTGTTAAGTAGGCTTTGATCCCGTTCTCCTTAAGGAGCTTAAGGAATTCCCTTAAGTGTGCGCATGCTTCCTCACGCACTTCAGCGTGGGGGTTACTGAAGTCCTGTATTAATATGAAGAACCTAACGGAGTTAATCCCTAACTCCTTCATTAACTTAACGTCGGACTCAATAACTTCACGTCTCCACCTCCTCCACATTGAGGTACCTAACCCTCTAGCCCAGTAATTAACACCTAATACGAACTCCCCACCCATAACGCGTTAACCAATCTAGACTTACGTATTAGGTATTAAACACTGCTACTTATTACTCACTCCAGAGTGAATACTTACTACCTTAGCCAATTATTAAGTACTTAAGCCTAGGTAATTCACTCCTTAAGAACCTACTCAAGTATAGTGGATGGTAATGCTTAACTACATCAACATTAGGTACTCCAGCCTTAACTAATGCCTCATTAACAGATTCCCAAGCATACCTACCTAACGCAACGATTCTCCTTGGCTTAAGTACCCTAATCTCTTCAGTAAGTACGTACACGCAATTAGACCTCATGAACTTAAGGTGGGACTTACTCAATGGTCTACACTTAATAGCTGTTGACCAGAAAACACCATTACTCATTAAGTAATTAATTACCTCACTTTCATTAACCCCAAATACCTTACTAAGTACCCTCCTAAGCCTATCCCTAGAGCTTAAGTTGTATATGTAGTCTCTCTTCCTACCGGGTGGTGGTGACTCACTAACTACTAAAGTCCTTAAATCCTTGGGTAAGTACCTCTCGTAAATCCTGAAGATACATGGGGGCTTATCAACTACTTCACACATACTACACCTACTTATTAATTCCTGAATCAATGCACCATCCATACCTACCACGTACCTGACCTACCATAGGGGAATTCATAACCGCACCTAGGACACCTAACGTAGCCACACCTACCTAGGGTAGCTAATGAGCAACCACCGCAAGCAACGGCTCTTGAGTAACTAATATCGAACTCAAACCCGCACTTAGGACACTTAACTATCACTCAACCACCCATGAAGGGTCTGTATAAGGAGTTTTAAGTAATTCGGCCCGGGATTAGCAGCGAGTTATTATGAATTCCTTAAGTAACTCATTAGTTAATTCCTTAACCCTACCACATACCCTAATAAGGACCACACCCACATTAGGCGGTAATCCGTAAGTAACTACGTCACCATCGTCAGCAGCTAATATAGCTACTAAACCAAGTAGGTCCTCCTCACCATCAACAATGACTAACGAAGGACCCTTTAAGTTAGTTATTGCTGTTAACGCTTCCTCAGTTATAGTTCCTGCTGGGTTCCTAACCTTAACTACGTTTCTGAAGCACCTGCTCACATGGTCTAGGTCGTGGCTCAGCTCCTCCCTTAAGGTTCGGTAATCAATAACACATACGTAGGGCTTGATACCGTACTTAATGAAGTTACTACAGACTACATCACCGACTACCCAGAATCTCCCAATGTTGATCATTGATGCTATTTCCTTAATCCTAGAAATAACGTCCTTAGGGTTCCCCTTAATCACTTCACCACCTAAGTACTTGTGAAGATCCCTAAGCACGGGCCTTAAGTCCTCAGGTAGTACGTAGCAGAGCACCCTCACTACCCGTAGTAAGGATGCGTAGAAAGGATATATTCCGTAATTACATTGCTTAAGTGGTGCTGGTATGGTCGAGGTTGAGTTCCTTAGGGACTTAATGCTGAGGATGAGCGACTACGTACTCCAGAAAGGTGCTGAGTTCGCTGACTTCAGACTTGAAGTAACTACAGGATCATCATTCTCGGTACTTGACGGCGTTGTTAAGGACGTCACCTCAGGTGATGTTGCTGGCTTAGCTATTAGGGTACTCTATAGGGGTAGGTGGGGCTTCTCAACAACTAATGACTTAAGTCCTGAAGGTATTAAGAGAGCTACTGAGTCAGCTCTCTCAGCTGCTAAGGCATCAGCTCAAGCAGCTATTGGTGAGGGTTCTAAGGTGTGCCTCCTAAAGCCTTTGAGGGATGACGTTAAAGCTGAGATTAAGGTTGATCCTAGGAGTATAAGCTTAACTGATAAGGTTAAGGACGCGCTTGAGCTACATAAGTTAGTAGATAGTGAGGAATTCGTTAAGTCAGTAACCATACATTACGCTGATGGGGTAGGGACCACGGTATACGTAAGTAGCGATGGTAGAGACATACTCCAGGAGTCAGTAATTACTTGGTTATATGTGTGGGTCGTAGGTTCTGAAGCAGGTACTTCAGCATCAGTTAGGGATGAGTTAGGTAGTACGGATGGCTACACAATATGGGAGAGGTGGGGTAAGGATGAAGTAGCTAGTAAGTTAGTTGGGAGGCTCAAGTCCCAGTTAAGAGCTAAGACACCTAAGGGAGGTAATTACCCAGCAGTACTAGCTCCTGAAGTAGTTGGTGTATTCGTTCATGAAGCGTTCGGCCACTTAAGTGAGGCTGACTTAACACTGTCTGGTTCAGCTATTAAGGATAAGTTAGGTAGTAAGATAGCTTCTGAGTACGTAACGATAGTTGATGACCCGACAATACCCGGAGGCTTCGGTACCTTCAAATACGATGATGAGGGAGTAAGTACTAGACCTACTTACCTAATCGAGAATGGTGTAATTAAGGAATTAATGGTTAATAGAGAGTACGCAGCTAAGTTAGGTGTTGAGCCCACAGGTAATGCTAGGGCTGAGTCCTATAAAGTACCTCCAATCATAAGAATGAGGAATACCGTGATGAAGCCTAGGGACTACAGTTTTGAGGAACTTATTGAGGATATTAAGTTCGGTTACTACCTAGTATCGTTTAGGGGAGGCCAAGCTAACCTAGACGGTACTTTCCAAGTAGGTATCCAGGAGGCTTACGAAATAATTAATGGCGAGGTCGGTGAACCAGTAAGGAACATGAGTATAAGTGGTAATACCTTAGAGACCCTAGCCTTAGTTGATGCTGTTGGTAAGGACTTCGAAATAACGTACGGTAGGTGCGGTAAGGGACAGTCTGCCTTTGTGTCCGATGGCGGTCCCCACATAAGGGTTAAGTACATAACCATAGGCGGTGAAGCTTAAGGTAGTTATTAACTTAAAACAATGTTTTAATTGAGTTACTTCAGTAACTCATTAACTATTCTAGAGAATTCATCGTAGTTAATGAAGCCCACCACAACAGTACCTAATCCCTTCTTCTCACTCCACATGACGAACGTCGGAGTACCTAAGGCTCCATACTTCTCAGCCTCAACTCTCTCACTAGATATTATCTTTGACGCATTACACTCATGCATTAGCTTAGTAGCGTTCATACCTAGTACCTTACTAAGGACAGCCATATCGACCCTACTCCCGCTCAATAGTAGCTTATAGAGTTCATTCATTACTTGGAAATACTTCTGATTATCTCCTGTCTTCTCATAGAAGCACACCAACGCCTCCTGCAGAGGTCTTGAACTTAAATGGACTACTAAGTCCTTGAATATGAACTCGACCTTACCCGTGTCTACGTAGTTCTTAAGAACCTTAGGTAAGGTCTCATTATAGAACTTAGCACAGAATGGGCAATGCACGTCCTCAAATATCAGTACCTTAACGGGTGCGTTGGGCGAGCCTATATGTGGCCCGCTCATGTCTGGCTTACGGTGTACCTCAAGGTATATCCTCTTACCACTAACCCTCTCTAGGAACGGTAGTACGGAATTAGCGAACCACCCGGTACTGTATACGTACTTACTCCCTACTGGTATGAGTAATGGTGAGTACTTAGATATGTTAAACCCGTCCTCAGGTACGACGACTATTGCCGGGTAGTAGGGGAGGTCACTAAATTGGTTAGGAGTAGCTAGCTCTACTTCAGTAACCTCAGTGCCTGTTGTCCACGTAATGAACTCCCTCAAGTATATCGACTTATTACCCTTGATGTACTCATCACTAATACTTATTCTTGAGAAGTTTAAGGAACCACTAACTACGTACGCTCTCGACTTATGAATGAATGTCATTATTGACGCGTTAGCTCCGTACGACCTAAGTAAGTAGTAGAATATTGGCGGCTTAAGTAACCAGTAATTACCTACCTTAACGAACGCGTCCTTAAACCTGCTGGGTACTTCCTTATTAATAATTACTGCTGGATACGCTGGTAGGTCTAGGTTAGGGAACCTGTCTCTACTAACTAATTGGTAGTTACTGCATGTGAAGCCTACCCTGCTGAAGTCATTCTGTATAATCTTAACTACGTTGTCGATTACCTTACGCTCATTAGTTGTAGGGAATTTACTGTATATTACGTACATAACGCATCCACTACTAGGTGCTTTAGTTGTTGATGTAGCTGTTACTGAGGTAACACCACCTGCCCCAGTCGTTGACGTAGTTGTTTGCGATGGAGCCTTAGTCACGGTCCTAGTGACTGTAGTAGTGATTGTAGGCAGTTTAATTATTTTGAGATGTATTGCTGTAAGAACGCCTGCAAGTACGATAACAGCTATGGCTATACCTAAGGCTACCTTCCTATGCACTACAGGCACCGAATGCCTTAGGCGTGAGGACTTAAATATGCGTATGGTCTACGTGATTAATCTTTTTTAGCTTAATTGATTAGGTTTTAGGGTGTTAGGATGGTTAAGGTATTAGGGATTGATGCTTCACCACGTAAGTACGGTAATACCTTAAAGACCCTTAAGATAGCTTTAAGAGCTGCTGAGTTAGAGGGTGCTGAGACTACCTTAATCCACCTATACGACCTAGACATAAAGCCTTGCTTAGGGTGCGTAAGTGATGATGTTAAGGCCTGTAGCTACCCATGCCCCATAGAGGACGATATGAAGTGGGTTTATGAGGAGGTCCTAAGGAGTGATGGCTTAGTAATAGCTACTCCCGTCTACTGGTACAACGTTAGTGGACCTCTCAAGAACTTCATCGATAGGTTGACCGTATTTGAGAACATGATATTCATTGAGGGTAGGTCGTGGGTTGAGGGTAAGGTAGCTGGTTTCATAGCTATGGGTAATGACGTAGGTGCGTTAGTAGTTATTCAGAACTTAATGTCCGTCATGAATAGTATGGGTATGGTCATACCTCCTTGGGCTCTAGCGTACTTCAATAGCTTAGGGGACGCGACGGAGGTTGAGTCCGTAGTCCTAGACGCAGCTAATGTTGGTAGGGCTGTAGCGTTGATGGCTAAGGTGCTTAAGGGCGAGGCTAAAGCACCTAAGGTTTGGTATAGAGCTGATAGTGAGTATAGGGAGTTAATACTTAGGATAGCTAGGGATGTTAGAGAGGAGTGTGATTCATGGTTGAGTTAAGTAGTGACTACATTAATGAATTAATTAATGAAGTATTTAGTAGTAGGTGCTGGGTAGGTATCTACGGTGCTGGTTATGTAGGGCTTTCACTAACTGCCGTATTCCTAAGGGCTGGAGCTAAAGTACTGCTAGTGGATATAGACGCTAGTAAGTTGAGGAGGCTTAAGGAGTTAAGACTCCCTAAATGCGTCGAAGCTGAGGTTAAGGAGGCACTAAGTAAGGGCTTAAGGAGTGGCAGGGTCGAGTTCGTTAGTGATGGTGTTGAAGCATCTAAGCTATCTAGAGTTAAGTTAGTGACAGTTCCAGTAATGTATGATAGGGCTAGAAATGTGATTAATTACGAACCACTACTCACTGCCTGTAGGGACATAGGTAAGGGGTTGAGGAGGGGGGACTTAGTAGTTATTGAGTCTAGCGTACCTCCAGGAACTACTGAGGGCTTCGTATTACCTACTATAGAGTCCGTGAGTGGGTTAAGGGTTGAGGAGGACTTCCTACTAGCGTATAGTCCTGAACGTATATACGTTGGTAGGGCAGTTAAGGATATTGAGGTTAGGTACCCTAAGGTGGTTTCTGGCGTAGGTCCTAAGAGCTTAGAAGCAGTTACTAAGCTGTACTCAAGAATAGCTAAGGCTGGGGTCATTAAGGCCTCAAGCCCTAAAGTAGCTGAGTTCAGTAAGTTAGCTGAAGGTGCTTATAGGGACGTTAACATAGCGTTAGCTAATCAGTTAGCCTTACTAGCTATGGAGTTAGGTATTGATTACTACGAAGTAGTTAAGATAGCTAATACACAGCCCTACTCACACCTACACCTCCCAGGCCCTGGAGTCGGTGGTTACTGCGTACCGATATACCCTAGGTTCCTCATGATTAGGGCTGGAGAGTTAGGTATTGATATGGAGTTACTAATGACTAGTAGGTTAATTAATGAGTTAATGCCTTATAAGGTATACTCAATAATTAATGAAGTACTTAAGTCATTAGGTAAGGACATACGTAAGTGTAGGGTAGCTATCTTAGGTGACGCATTTAGGGGTGAGATTGACGATACTAGATTATCACCTACTCACGACCTCCTACACATAATGAAGTCTAACGATGTACGTAACGTAATTATTCACGATCCCTACGTAACTAACGACCCCGTAATTAATGAGTTAGGTTACGAATTAACTAACGACTTAAGTAGTGCCCTTAGAAATTCTGAGGTAGTCATTGTTATGACTAGGCATAGGGTATATAGTGAGTTAAGCACGAGTGAGTTAAGGAGGTTATGCGGTAGGAGTGATGTAGTAGTTATCGATGCCGTAGCGGTACTCAATAATGATGGAGGAGTTAAGTACATAGCCCTAGGTAGGCCTAAGCATTAAGGTATATCTACGACGTTACTAAATAGAAAGTTGAGGTTAAGTAGTTGCTATTTAGTAGGGGTAAGGGTAACTTAATTAAGTTGATTAGGGGGGCTATCGATGACTTAAGACTAGCTAGTATGAAGGTTAGAGTCGCTAAGGGCATAGTTAATGAAGTCAGGAGGAGCAGGGTTGATAAGTTGCTGCTTCAGACAGCATTCGCTGGATTCCCTATACCAAGTCACTTCTTCGCCAACATGTACGCATCCTCATCATTAGAGTCGATTAGGAAGGCTATTAAGAAGTTGAGGAGAGCTGAGGAAGTAATTAATGAGAGGTACCCCCACCTCTACCTAACGGTGGTTAAGGAGGTCCTTAACCCATGTATAGGGAGGCTTGAGGAGTTACTAGGTAGTAAGGAGAGGTTAAGTGGTGATGAGGTTATTAAGGTAGTTGATGAGGTATCAACTCAACTTAGCGTAATGCTTAATTATGTTGAGGAGGTAATTCAGGATTATTAAGGCATACGTAATACTTATTTTAAGTATTAAAACGTCATTCATTCTTATAACTTCTGAATCGGTATTAACAAGTAAGTCGTGATTATTATGAAAGTAGGTATTGATGTACGTGATATGAGTAGTATATTAGGGTTTATTAAGGGTACTGTAGGGGGTATTGACTTAAGCATTGAGATCAACTCAAGAATAGTTACTGAAGTAGTTAGTAGGTTAGCTATCGCAGCTCATATTGAGGGTAGGGATGATGTGCGCGATGAAGCGATTAAGCTACTTAGGAGTATTCATGAGTACGTAATGAGTAAGGGATCCCGATACTCTAGGGTATACTCATTAGTTATGCTAGCTAATGCCTTAGCACGTACCGACCACACTGATGAGGTTAGGGAGCTCATGAGTAATATTAATGAGTTAGTTGAGGGTCTTGAGGGTCTTTCAGGGGTTACTGCATTAGCTGATATTGCTGAGGTAATGTATAAGTGCGGATTAGTTAGGTACGGGAGGAACCTATTACTTAAGGGTGAGTCCTTAGCTAGGGGTCTTGACGATCTTGAGGAAAGAGTCTGGGGACTTTCGTACGTATCCTTGGTTGCTTCACTTACTAGGGAATTACCTATAGCTTTGAGAACTATTAAGGAGGCTATTAAGACCGCTAAGGCATTAGGTAAGGCATTAAGTGGTAGGTTGGTTGAGGAGCTATCCAACGCTATAGCTGAATTATGTAAGGCAGGTGCTGTTGATGAAGCCGCCGAGGTTAGTAGGGAGTTAATTAGTTTGATTTCATCATTTGCTGATATGGAACACTACCTACCTGTCCTCGAGGCATTAGGTTCTGTTGAGTTAGTTAGTAAGGATAGGGTTAGGGAGGTACTTAATGCATTACTAGCTAATGCTGAGGAATCAATCCCTAAGAACACAGGTAACCCAGCATTTGAAGTATCTATGAAGCTCTTCCACTACATAACCATAGCTAGGGTAGCTGCTAAGGTTGGTCTAATTAATTACTCACTAAACCTACTTACGTTACTTAAGGAGGTAATTAGGGACATGGAAGTAGTGGGGAGTGGCGACGCTGAGGCCTTAAGTACTATGGTGATACCCATAATACCTCACCTACCAGTAATTGCTGAGGTAGTTGGTAGTAAGGGATTAATTAAGGAGGCCGAAGAGGTACTGAGTATGGCGCTTAACGTAGCTAATAAAGCTAGTACTGAGTCCTACATAGCTAGGGTAATAGGTCCTGAAGTAATTGAAGCTAGTAAGGGACTCACCTACATAGGTATAGTTAGAGCTGCCGGTAAGTTAGGTATGTATGAGTTAGTGCATAAAGCACTTAGTAAGGTTGGTGAGGTGGGTGTAGCCTTAATGGCAATATCGTCGCTACTAGCTGCTAAGTACGGGCTTTAACTAGACCCTAGCAATACCTAATGAGTTAATCACGTCCCTAACCCTCATCCAGGGTTGGGCTGGGTATACGGCAATACCTAATTGCTGTAATCTAGTAGCTAGGTTAGGTCCTATGTAGACAGCCGCTACTGCCCTAACACCTGCGTTAAGTAGTATTTGGGAAATTACTGACCCAGCACCACCCCCTCCGCTCGTGAATGCTGGGTTACTTAAGGACTGAACATTAACTACCTTACCATTAACTACATCAACAAGTATTATGTAGGGTGCCCTAGCGAAGTGAGGTGATATGACCGCGTCCAGCCCGTTGGGATCCAGAGTAGGTACTGCTAACCTCCAAGCACCCTCCTTAGGGGGTTCTACCTTAACCTTAGTAGCCATAGATGATGCTCTACGACCCCACATGTGACCTCTACCACCACCCCTGCCCAAGCCTCTACCGTAGCCCACATTAATCACCCCGTTATTAATGGGGTCTGACCTTAAAAGTTAGTATCAGTAAGGCCAGGTATCTTCACTACTCAAGTAGCTGTAGCCAAACTCATCATCAACTAAGGTAATTACCTTCCGAGGTATTAAGGGTATTAAGTATTTAATTTGTATGTGAGTTTCGCGCGTTATGAAAGGAAAAAGGATTTTTGTGTAGTACCTTCATACCTCAGCATCACCGACCCTAAGCTAGCCCCATCTCGCTCTGAGCCTTAGTAGCTTCTACTCCCTCGTAGTGACTACCTAAGTACTTCTTAACTATGTTACTTAACCTAGCAGCTATCTTCTCGAGTTCCTCAGCACTCGCTACTAACTCCTCGCTAGCTGATGTAGTCTCCTCGATAGCCGAACTAACTTCCTCAGCAGCTGATGCGTTCTCCTCAGCTACGCTAGCTAAGTCGGTTAGCTTACTTGATGCATCACTTACCTTATCAGCTATGTCAATAACGTCGCTACTCTGCCTCTCAACACCTGAGGCTATGCTTCTTAAGTTATTACTTATCCTCTGTAGAGTATCTATTATCTTATTAGCAGCTGCGACGGATAGACTAACCTTATCCTTAAGTACCGTTACTGATTCATTAACTTGACTTACGCTACTTTCTATCTTACTCAATACGTTACTGATTACCTCAGTGCTCTTCCTCGTATCCTCAGCTAGTTTCCTTATCTCATCAGCTACTACGGCGAACCCCCTACCGGCCTCACCAGCTCTAGCGGCCTCAATAGCTGCGTTAAGGGCTAGTAATGATATTTGATCGGCTATGTCCTTAATTCTTGATGACACCTCACTTATGCTCTTGACTGCCTCGTTTAACTCACTCATTCTACCGACTGTATCGTCTAGTGCTTCATTAACCTCCTTGAGAGCTACCTTACCCTCCTCGCCTTCTCTAGCTGATTCATTAGCTACCTCAACTGACCTCCTAGCTATCTCAAGTAGCTTCTTAGCTTCGTTGGACATCGCAGTTAATTTACTGTTTATGTTCTTCAGTATATTACTTAGCTCTTGAACCCTCTGGCTCGTTATCTGGGCACCCTTAGCAACTTCCTGAATAGCTTGTGATACCTGCTGTATACTGGTTGATATCTGCGATGAAGCCTCCTTAACTTGCTTAGCACTACTTCCTAGAGTATCCGATACTGCGTCAATATTCTTTAGTACGTCCTTAAACCACTTAACTAACTTACCTAGCCCCTCATTAATCTGCCTAACCTCAATAACCCCATCGGTTCTAGGTGGCTCCTTAAATACACCCTTCTCAACAACCTCACTTATGTATCTTGCCGTGGTATTTATTGAGGGAGTAACGAACTTGTATATCATAGCTAACGATAAGGCACTGACGGTTACCAATACTACCGACTTAACTACGGCAGTGACGCCGACGAACTCCATAACCACATCGCTAGCTACTATAGCTAGGGCAGCGATTATTAGTGCGTGCATTACCCTCATTCATACCACCTAAGTAGGGTTGCTATTTGAAACTGTAATACTTTAGGAAAGCAAGCGATTAAAGGTAGATTTACCCTGTTGTGAGTATAGATTAACTATCTCTTAAGTTAGGTATTCGAATATCTTTTATGAAGTATTTACTACTTAATAAAAATTAACCTATACTGTAACATAGGATAATTAATTATGGGTCGTAGTGAATGAAGTAATCAGTTTACATTAAAGCTACCTCTTCCAGTGAAGTACGTATTGAAAATGTAGCTTAGATTGAGTAGGAAGCCTACGTCAAAACCTTCGATTAGAGCTATGCCTGATATCATTCTCAACTTCCTTAGTAATTTAGGAGGTGGTTTTATTATTGCGTCCTCGCACCTAACTACCTTATCCACTAGTATAGCTAGTTTCCTACTGTCTAGACCTACCACGACGAAGTAGTTGCGTTTAGTAGCTTTCTTTTCATGTATGTCAATTAGTTTAATAACTGAGGAATCACTGCTTAGGTACGTAATTGAGGAATCACATATGTCCTCAGTAACTACATTACTTAATCTCTCAATCTTAACTACTGAGTCTAGGGGTATTGCGTAGGGTATCCCATCAATTAGCGTTACTAGCACCTTCATTACGGCGGTACTCCCTGGTAGGATTAGGGTTACTTCGGTTCCTCTACCTAATTCACTATAAAGCTCTACTCTACCACCTATGCTCTCGATGTTCCTAATAACTACATCCATACCAACACCCCTACCGCTTACGTCGCTTGCTCTATCCTTAGTCGTGAAGCCCGGTGTTGCCAGTATCTTGAGTACGTCATCCCACGTGATTGACCTCATGTCCTTAGGTACTTCAATACCTTTCTCAATAGCCTTCTTAATCACCTTAGCGACGTCGATGCCCCTACCGTCATCCCTCACCGTGATTATTACTGAAGCCCCTTCCCTCCTAGCACTTATTGCTACCGTACCAACTCTAGGCTTCCTAAGCCTAACCCTCTCCTCTGGAGGCTCTATTCCGTGATCTACGGCGTTCCTAACTATGTGTGTTAGCGGATCTACTATAGCGTTTATTATGCCTCTATCAAGTAGGGAGTCACCACCTGAGGTAATTACCTTGATCTCCTTACCTAACCTCCTAGCTGTCGAGTATGCCAGCCTCTCTAATCTCCTGAAGAGAGGTGATAGTGGGACTAACCTTAGACGTAGTACCTCATTGTAGAACATCGTAGTATTTTCCTCCAATTCAAGAAGGACCTTCCTAACCTCACTAACGTCTAACGACCTAATAGCGGGGAGTAAGTGGCTCTTAACTAGCGTAGTTAGCTGTGTAGTTAAGTTAAGTAAGGCGTCAAGTACTTCAGCGTCAACGTTAATCGTTGATACCCTAAAGTACTTACTCAAGTAATCCCCACCTAAGACTTAAGGAGTATATGAGAGTGTTAAGGTGTAGGTCTAGCATCGCTAGGCTGAAGACTTCCTACTTAATTACTTAACTCAGTAAAGCTTGGTTACCCAGCCACTTATTTCGTCCCTCTGTCGCTCATCCATAATTACTAATGACTGTGAACATGATTACCCATTACGACTACTTAACGAAGGTGTGGGGTAGGTTTTCTAATTAATTAATAGCAACTCATCAAGGTGCTAAGGATGCTTAGGACACGACCCTTAGTACTTAGTGAGGTTAGGAGACTCGTCTCCGAGACTAAGGAATTACTTAGGAGGGCTATGGAGGCTGTAAGTAATAACGACATGGACTTAGCTGAGAAACTAGCTAGTGAAGCGATTAAGAGACTTGATGAGGCGTCTAGGATGTTATCAATGATTGAATTAAGTGTTTCAAGGAGGGGTGATAGTGATGGGGCTAGATAATGAGATTCAGTTAATAGTGTTTAAGCTAGGTAATTCAGTCTATGCGGTAGATATTAGGAACGTTCGTGAGGTTATTGAGGCTAAGGAGGTAGTTAAGCTACCTAGGGCACCACCGTACATTGAGGGGATAATGAATCTTAGAGGACACGTAGTTACACTTGTTAATCTAGCGGAGGCCCTAGGTGAGGATGGCGTATTAGGTGGTGAAAGTGAGGTTAGGAAGCGTAAGGTACTCATAAGTATGGACGGAGACGGTAGAAACTCAATAGGGTTCATAGTTGATCACGTCCTAGGCGTCCTACGCGTTAGTTCGAGAGAAGTTGAGAAACCACCCATTGATTCAGGCGGATTAATAAAAGGTGTTGTTAAGCGAGGTGATAAACTCATTATTGTCCTTGATTTAAACACCCTACTCTCCGAAATTAACCTCACTGGTTTAGGAGGTGGGAATGCATGACTGCACGTAAGCATTACTTTAAACCAGGTAGGAGTGAGTCCGAGTTAAGTCTCAGAGCTAGGATAAGTGAGGCCCTAATGAGTGCTCAGACTAACCTAGACGAAGTAGAGAATAAGGTCTCAGCATTCGAGAGGAGGCTTGAGGAGATCCTCAATAGGCTTGATGATTTAGAGAGTAGGATCAAGAAGTTAGAGGACATGCTTGATTAGGGGTGGGACCATGGTCTTAAGTCTCTCAATACATTCATACCGTGGCGGGACAGGTAAATCAACTACAACAGCTAACCTAGCCGTTATGCTTGCACTGTATGATAAGAAAGTAGCTACTATAGACCTAGACTTAACTAGTCCAGGACTTCACGTGATATACCAAGTAAGTCAGTCGCAGATGAAGGCTACGTTAAATGACTACATCTTCGGTAGGGCAGCATTGGAGGATGTAGTCGTTGACTTAACGAATCAGTTAGGACTACCTAGGGGTAAGCTGTACTTCCTAGGAGCTAGTATGAAGCCTGAGGAGATAGCTAAGTTAATGAAGGAGGGGTACTCAGAGAGGTTCTTTAAGGAGGTAGCCAAGCAGTTGGGTGAGGCTTACAATGTAGATTACGTAATCTTCGACACTCACCCAGGGCTTATTGAGGATACCTTACTAGCTATACTATCTAGTGACGTCTCTATAATGCTAATGAGGATGGATAAGCAAGACATAACAGGTACCTACGTAACTACTCAAGTACTATCTAAATTCGGTAAGACGAGCTACGTAGTACTGAATATGGTGCCCCCCGAGATGGCTGATAGGCCCGAACTACCTGCCGAGGTTAGTAAGTTGCTAGGGGTTTCAGTAATTGGTGTTATACCGTTCTACCCGGAGATACTACAGCATAGGAGTAGGGGTGTATTCATATTGAGGCATCCTAAGCATCCCTACACCTTAAGGATTAAGAAAGTAGCTGACTTCATAGTGAATAACCTTAAAGGGTGAAGTACGTGGTCGGTCTTAAGGTAGTGATTGCTGATGACTCGAGATTAATGCGTGCTATGATTAAGCGTGTATTAAGTAGCTTAGGTGCTGAGGTAGTTGGTGAAGCAAGTAATGGTGAGGAAGCGGTTAAGTTAATTAAGGAGGTTAAGCCAGACTTAGCTATACTAGACATTAACATGCCTAAGAAGGATGGGTTAAACGTCGTTAAGGAGGTTAGGGAGGCGGGTATGGATACTAAGGTAGCTTTCCTAACAGCCCTTAACCAACCTTGGGTAATTGAGGAAGCTAAGAAATTAGGCGTTACTGCCTTCATACCCAAGCCATTCAAGAGCGAGGACCTTAAGAAGGTGATTAGTAATGTCGGGAAGGATTAGGGTATTAATTGCTGACGACTCAAGACTCACGAGGAGGTTACTCCGTAAGCTACTTGAGAGCGATGGCAGGATTGAGGTAATCGCTGAAGCTAGTAATGGTGAAGAGGCTGTTAGGAAAGCACTGGAGCTATCCCCTGATGTAGTGATAATGGATGTAGTAATGCCTAAGATGGACGGTATATCAGCTATTAAGGAAATACTTAAGAGTAAGCCCATACCGATAATAGTCTTCAGCTCAATAACTCAGGAAGGATCTAAAGCTACCTTAGACGCTCTTGAAGCTGGTGCTTTAGAAGTCATACCTAAGCCCGGAGGTACGCCCATACCTACCAGCATATCCGAGATTAAGGAGGAGCTCCTTAGGAAGGTGAGGGTATTAGCTACTATAGGTAAGGCTAAGTTAATAGCTAGGGGCGTTAAGACCTCAATAACCGCCCCCAAGATATACGTACGTAAGGCTAGACCACTTACTGAGGAGCCAGCACCTGCCGTAGCGTTTATAGCGTCATCAACGGGGGGGCCGCAGACATTAATGAGGGTAGTACCTAAGATCTCCTCAAGGATTAGAGCAGCTACGTTAATAGTTCAGCACATGCCCCCACTCTTCACTAAATCACTAGCTGAGAGACTGGATAAGGCGTCGGAGATTAGGGTTAAGGAGGCTGAGGAAGGTGATGAAGTTCTGGTAGGTCATGGATACCTAGCACCTGGAGGTTACCACATGCTAGTTAAGGTAAGGAGAGGTAAACCCGTGATTGAGTTGGATAAAGGCCCTAAAGTACACGGTGTTAGGCCAGCGGCCGACGTTACTATGAAGTCAATAGCCGAGGTTTGGGGACCAGCTATCGTAGCTGCTGTATTGACTGGCATGGGATGTGACGGTGCTGAGGGTGCCGCAGCTATTAAGGCTCGCGGCGGTTACGTCATAGCTCAGGATGAGGCAACGAGTATTGTTTGGGGTATGCCTAAGGCTGTTGTTGAGAGGGGGTTAGCGGATGCTGTCTTACCCGTCGATAAGATAGGTGATGAAATCAATCGCGTACTTCGTTTGAAGGTACGTAGGTGCCCGAGGAAGTGGGTGGGGGTGGTTGTTCATGGTTGAGGAGGAGTTCCTTGAGTTGTTCATAGATGAGACCAGGGATTACCTATCTAAACTTAATGAGCTATTGGTTAAGGTGGGTAAGGGAGATAGTGAAGCTATTAAGGAAGCATTTAGGTTAATGCATAGTATTAAAGGAAACGCCGCTATGGTTGGGTTAAGTAAGATTTCAGAGCTAGCTCATAGGGCTGAGGACGTACTAGCTATGATTAGGGACGGTAAATTAAGTGTTAGTGACTCACTAATGAAGGCATTATTCAGTGCTTTAGACGCTATATCAATAGCGCTAGATGAGCTTGAGAAGAGCGGTAGCTTAAGTAGTGATTGCGAGGCTAGGCTTGAGGAAGCAACATCCAAGTTAGAGAGTATTAGGCACTCCAAGGAGATTAAGGAACTTGAGAGTAGAGCTAATGAAGCTCTAGAGTTCCTCAGGAGCTTCGCTGGTAAGCTAGATGAGCTTAAGGAGGTCGGTGGCATGCTTAATGAAGTAGCATCAAGCATAAACGCAGTTACTCAAGCATTAACTACTGAAGGTACTGAGAAGGCGAGTAAGAGCGGAGTCAGTGGTGAATCAGCCGAGGCTAGCGGGAGCGACGTAGTAGGTGGGGAGGTTAGTGAAGGTGGTTCCGCCAGTACCTCCGTCAGGAATGTTGACGCTCTTAAGTTAAGTGATCATGAGTTAGAGAAGGCCGCAGCAGCTGTTAAGAAGGGACTTCAGCTATACCTAGTTAAGTTAGTATTTAAGGATGCGTCCCCGATGGTGGTTCTTAGGTACTTCACAGCACTATCTAAGTTAGGTGAGTTAGGCGAGATAATTAAGTCAGTACCCAGCGGTGATAAGATTAGTGAGGTTAGGAGTAGGGAGGTCTACGTACTACTAGCTATTAGGAAGTTAGCTGAGCTTGATGAGAAGATTAGGGAAATACCTGATCTTGAGGCCTACGACGTTAGTAAGGTTAAGCCTGAGGACGTAGGGATTAATGAGGAAGTACTAAAGTCCATATCAACTAGTAGTGAGGTTGATAAGTTAGCTGCTCTTGAGGACCTCCTTAAGAAGGTTGAGGAGGGTATTGAGGATAGTAGGCCTGTTAGTGAGGAGAGAGGTGAGGGTGCCTCACATAAAATGGAGAAGGTTAGGGTCAGCGTTAAGAGCTTAGATAAACTCTTCAATTTAGTCGGTGAGTTAGTACTCATTAAGAGTAGATTAACGGATATAGCTACTAAGTACGACGTACCGGGGCTTAGGGAGGCCTTAGCTACCTTCAGTAGGTTGGTTAGTGAGCTTCAGGATGAGGTCATGAGGATGAGATTAGTACCTCTTCAGTACCTGTACAGGACGATACCTAGGTTAGTTACTGAGTTGTCTAGTAAGTACGGTAAGGACGTTGATGTCTACTTAGAAGGTGAGGACATATCACTTGATAGGAAGGTCCTTGAGGACCTAGCTAACCCACTATACACGTTAATCGAGGTTCTTGTGAGGGACGATATTGAGGGTCCCGAGGAGAGGGCTAGGAAGGGTAAGCCTAAGGTAGCTACGCTACAGGTTAGAGCTAGTAGGGAGGGTAATCACGTAGTAATTACGGTTGAGAGTGACGGTAGGGGTATTGATGTTGAGGAGGTTAAGAGGAGGGCTGTTGAGTTAGGCTTAGTACCTTCATCAGCTGTTGAGAAGATGAGTGATGAGGAGGCACTCATGCTCGTCACCATGCCTGGATTCGCGTTGAAGAATGGTGCTTACAGCGGCTTAGATTCCGTTAAGAGGAGCATCGAGTCCTTAGGTGGTTCCCTAGAAATATACACTACCTTAGACTCGGAGACTAAGTTCGTGATTAAGATACCCGTTAGTATGGCTACCTTAAGGGCATTACTGATTAGATTAGGTAATGAAGTATACGCCGTACCGGTATCGTCCGTAGTAACCACTATTAAGGTGGGTAATGAGGACTACGTAGGTAGCTTAAAGGTTATTAAGTATCAGGACTCGGTAATACCTATATACGACTTGATGGAGTTCCTAGGAATGAGTAACGGATCGAGTAGGAAGTACGCAGTAGTTATTGAGAAGAGGGGTAAGTTAGCTGCGTTAGCTGTTGATGAGATATTAGGTCAGGATGACGTGGTTGTTAAGCCGTTAGGTAAGGTACTGGCGAGTATTAAGGGAATTAGCGGGGCTACGATAATAGGTGGTGGTAAGGTTTGCTTAATCCTAGATATCCAGTCATTAATACCTTAGGGGGGTGAGGGGAATGCCTAAGGAGATATCCTTCCTAGTATTTGACTTAGGTGGTAAGTTATTCGCTTTTGAATTAAGTAATGTTAGGGAGGTAGTTAGGGTTAAGGAGGTGACTAAAGTACCTAGGGCTCCAGACTACATTAAGGGGGTATTCAACTTAAGGGGGCAGATAGTCCCGCTGATAGATCTATCTAAGGTCATTAACGCAGGTAGCAGTAAATGCCGTGAAGCTATAATTCTATCCTACGACGATGAGTTAGTCGGTATCGCCGTAGAGTCGGTTAGGGGAGTGCTCAGAGTAACTAAGGACGACATAACATCACCTCCTAGCGACGCTAGTGAATTCATTGAGGGGCTAGTGAAGTGGGGTGATAGGTTGGTTAGCATACTTAGTTCAGAGAAGGTGCTTAGTAGAATAAGTGGGGAGGAAGTATCTAACTACTAAAAACCCTTTTAGGTACCGAAAGACACGGGCTGTTCCATAACGAATCATTTCGACCTCTCAAAGATACGCACTCCTCACGTTATTTATTAACTTACGCTTTCCAAAGGGGGTGTAGAGGATGTTAAGGTTAAGCAGTAGTGATGGTGCTACGATAGTGCCTGAGTCATTAATGAGTCGTAACGTAGCTGTTAGGGCGTATGAGGAAATGCGTAGGTGTATGGAGGAATTAACGGGTATTAAGTTCAGTGTGAGTATGGGTGGGTTTAGGAGGGTACAACCTGAGGAGTTACTTAGTGAGTTCAGTAGAAACGAGGTTGTCGCTACATTGTATAGTAGGATGGATAGTGACTTCAACTTTATTTTACATAAGGTCATAGTAATGAGTATCGACAGTGCTGAATTAATAGGTACTATACTACTCTCTAAGGCAGGTATCGAGGTTAGTGAGGAAAGCATTGAGGATGCCCTACGAGAGTTCGCTAACATAGTCATAGGTGCTTACGCATCAGTACTGTCTAGGTCGTTTAGGGGTAGGTTCGAGTACAGCATACCTGAGGTCGTAGTTGATTACGATACAGCAATAATTACTGAGTTAGTGCTACCCCTAGCTGAGTCCTCTAAGGAGGTTGTTACGCATAACGTGAGGATCCGTAGTAGCGAGGGTGACGTCTCTATGGAGGTACTAGCAATGATTGCTTAGGGGGTGCTGTAATTGCTGAAGCTTAGGAAGGTACCGAACTACATCCCTAAGCAACCACTAGTTGTTGTGGGTATTGCGGACTTAAAAGTAAGTACTAACCCTAAGGTACTAGCTACCTACGCCTTAGGTAGTTGCGTAGCTATAACTATCTACGACGCTAGGAGAAGATTAGGGGCTTTAATACATGCCATGCTCCCCGAGCCTAAGGGTAACGTCGATAACCCCGCTAAGTACGTCAGCACAGCAATACCTCACGCACTCAAGCACCTCAAAAACCTAGGCTCGCCGTGCGTAGGGCTTGAGGCATGCTTAGTAGGTGGTGCGAATATCTTGAAATCAGCCACGAACTTCAGAATCGGTGAACGTAATGTATCAGTAGCTAGGGAGGTACTGCGCAGGTACGGCATTAGGTTAGTATGCAAGGATGTCGGAGGGCACTCAAGCAGGAACGTATTCTTCAACCTAACTAATGGTGAGGTCTACGTAACCTCACCTAGGGTTAAGCTAGGTATCCTAGGTAGGAAGTTACTAGGTGGTAAGTATGGAGGTAGTAAGTAAGAGAGTAATTACTGAGGTTAAGAACTTAGTTAGGAGGTTTAGCGGTGTTGACATAAGCGGGTATAAGGACGACTTCCTATACAGACGCATAAGAGCTAGGGTACTAGCACTTAATTTAAGGAGTCTAAGTGATTACGTAAACTACCTAAGACATAACCCTAAGGAAGTTAAGGAGTTACTTAATAACATATCAATAAACGTTTCAGAATTCTTTAGGGATCCTTGGGTTTGGGAGGAGATTAAGAAGGTAATAGTGAATATAATAAGCAGTAAGAAACCATTAAGAACCCTCAGGTTCTGGAGTGCTGGATGTTCTAAGGGTGAGGAGCCCTACACACTAAGTATATTACTACATGAAATCCTAGGAAGTGAGATTAGTAAGTACTTAATAACTATATACGCTACCGATATTGATGAGGATGCCCTCAAAGAGGCCATTAAGGGTATTTACAGAGTTAATTCACTGAGAAATGTACCTCCTCAATTAAGGTTTAAGTACTTCGAGAAGGTATACCCTGGGTTATACATGGTTAAGCCAGAGATTAAGCAGTACGTTAAGTTCAGGAGGCATGACTTAATTAAGGACCCACCATTACCATTCATGGATATGGTGCTCTGCCGTAACGTACTTATTTATTTCTCTAAGGACCTACAGAGTAAGGTACTACTTAAGCTGTGGAAGTCATTGAGGATAGGTGGTTACTTAGTTCTCGGTGCCAGCGAGTACCTAGTAGGTGAGGTAACCAACTACTTCAGGCCAGTCAGCATAAGGGCTAGGATCTTCGTTAAGACGTCCTAAGTAAGAGGCTAGGTACCGCATACGTTTTCGACCGCTAGGCGCTTCGGAAGGCAGGGGGTTATTTACCTAGTAGATAACATTACCGGGGTTGGGGGTGGGCATAGCATTAACTATAGATGTTGAACGGGGGGATCCCGAGTGAGTGATGTATGGAAGTGCAACTGCCCAATATGTAGGTTGTTTGTGCATCCTATACTTAGGAGAATAACCCCCTCGAGACTGGGCGGTAAGAAAGGAAAGAATGTAGCTGAGTTAGCTAAGGGCAGGCCTGTTGAGGTTATTAAGTTATCTGAGATAGAGAATAAGGCACAACAGAACACCGAGCAAACCCCTACACAACAAGCCCCACCCCCAACCCCAACACCACCCGCGACTCCTCAAGGAGGGGCACCCCAAGCACCAGCACCTGCACCACCCGTAAGTACCGCAGCACCTACTCAACAAACCCAGCAGAGTCAGGAGGGAGGCGGTGAGGAGGAGAAGAAGGAAGAGAAGGAGGAGAAGAAACAGACTGTTGAGGTTACAGTACCTAGGGAGGTCCTTGAGAGGATCGAGGTTCTTGAGGGTGAGGTCGATAAGATTAAGAAGTACGTTAAGGCTAGTGTAGAAGGTATTAAGGCTACCTTAGTCGATCTTAGGTCAGCTATGGCGGAGTTAAGTAACCCATTCAACATACTACGTAAGTACGCTGACATCTTCCTTAGCGAGGAGAGAGGTGGGGGTAAGGAGGGTGAGGAGAAGAGAGGTAATGGTAGCATGCAGGGGCAGGTACCCCCATATCCGCAAGTAATTCCCGTTATAGTACCTATGCAGCAACCAGTAAGCACTAGCAGTAACTCATTAGTAGGTAATAACGTGGTTAATAATCAAGCGGCGGCTGGGCAGACCCCCGTACCCGGAGGTGGTGGCGGAGCTACTAAGGACGTAAGTAATAACGTAATCCCGAGTACTGGTGATGAGTCTAGTAAGGAGGGGAGGGTTAGGATAACTCCGGACCTTTACCAGAAGCTCGCTCAGTGGGTTAATAGCATGTTGGAGAGAGTTAGTATTGAGAAATTCAATGACTTAATCGATAATTACGTAGCTGTTGGTGTGATTGATAGGGATGTAGGTGAGGTCCTTAAGAGGATAGCAAGCACTATCAACGACTTGAAGAGTGCTGGATTAAGCATTGAGGAGCAGGCTAGGAGTTTGAAGGAGTTACTCGATGCTTTAGGTGTGACTAAGGAGCAGATCGAGGTAGGGGTTATGAAGGCTGTTAAGAAGGCTAAGGAGGCTGTCGAGGGTGGTGAGGGTAAGGAAGGCAGTAGTGAGAGGGATGCCGCTTCTGAGCTACTTGAGTTGATAGGTGGGGGTGGTGGCACGTGACGTTAGCTGAGAATATAAAGTCGCTACTAACATCTACCGAGAGTTTAGAGGGTTACATCTTACCTACGGGTAATGAAGAGCTGGATATGAGGTTAGGTGGTGGTATCCCGGTACCTAACCTACTCTCCATCGAGGGTGATCACGGAACTGGTAAGAGCTTACTAGCTCAGCAGATAGCTTACGGTGCTGTTAAAAAGGGCTTACGCGTTATCTACGTAACTACCGAGACAGGTGTTAAGGAGTTAGTAATGCAGACTAGGAAGTTAAGTCTTGACTTAACTGATGAGTTCCTTAAGGGATTAATAAGGATTATGCCGGTACATATGGAGGGTGTTAGGTGGGCTAAGAAGATAGGTAAGGAGGTACTTCACGCGTTAGGTAATTACATGGCTAAGGTTAAGGATGAGTATGAGGTATTCATACTTGATTCATTCAGTGTATTAGCTGTATTCGCTGATGCTGGTGTAGTTCTTGATTACTTAACTAGAGCTAGGACCCTAGTTAGGGAGGGTAAGTTAATAGTACTTACGATACATCCCGGAGTACTCCCTGATGAGATTATGATTAGGATAAGAGCAATTAGTGACAGCTACTTTAAGCTAGACTTCGCCGAGGTTGGTGGTAGGTTAATTAAGGTATTGAAGGTAGTTAAGTTAAGGGGTGCTGGAGGACCCGTAGACTCGACCATAGCGTTCGACGTTGACCCAGCATTCGGTATTAAGGTAGTGCCATTAGCACTAGCTAAGGCCTAAGAAATATACTTAACCTCACCACGTAGAGTACCTCCCCTCAAACCATTTCTAGGACATAATACAGAGGTACTTACAATGCACTCATTAGTACATAGCACGTAAGGTTGAGTTTATTCTTAACTAATTTAATGACTTAATTACCTATCCTAAGGTAATGTGCTGTATAGACTAGTTAGAGATTAACCCTAGTGTGTATAGTATCTCTATTATTTTTTATAGAAATCCTATTTATGGAATGTATTTAAGAATTTACGACACATTGTGTTTCAAGTTACTTAACATCCCTTTTCATAAGTACCCTTACGCATTAGATGCGTAGGAGGGGATTTATTGAGTAGCGTAGCAGAACTTGAGGATAAGTTGAGGAAATTAAGGATATTCGATAGCGTCGTTGATTTCTCAAGATCTAAGATACAGCTAGATATCGTACTTGTATTGGCTTTCAGTAAGAAACCTTTAAGTATTGATGAGATATCATCAGCTATTGGTTATGCTAGGAAGCCCCTACTCGATGCTATTAGGAAGTTAGAGATTAAGAATGTAGTTAAGAGGGAGTCTAAGAAGTCGTTAAGGTTTGAATTAACTAGCGAGGGTAAGAAGTTAATTAATGAGTTAATGGACGTCCTAGGAGCTCCTAGACCTTATGAGTTGGGTCTTTCGAGGAGGATCTACGGTAAGGTAGGGGCTAGGGATATAATTAAGTTCGTGATACCTGCTAAGTACCTATATGATACCTTAGTAACCTTAGGTACCTCACGTAAGCTATCCGTTAAGTTAAGTACTTTATCTGAGATAACGGGTATTACACAGCATAGGCTAAGTATGTACTTAGACCTGTACTCCAGCAAGGGTAGTACTAGTCTATTCGTTAAAGAGAGAAAAATCAGCTTCCTAAGTAAGGTACTTAGCCTGTTTGGACGTAGGCATGGTAAGGGAGGTGTTAAGTATAGATTAACTAATGAGGGGTTAGAAGTATTTAGGAGTACACCGACGTACTATAAATTAAAGAGAAGCCCATTCGCTAAATTAGTAATTAAGTTATTCGGTAATTACAACCCTAAGTACCTCATTAGGAGATTATCGATAGTAGATATAGTAACTTTAGCATCATTAATAGTGTTACTCTTATCTGTTCATAATCCCCTAATATTAGTAACTACTACGGTGGCTGTACTAGCTGTGAGGATTTTACTATCGTTTATACTGATGCTTAGTTAAGCATAAGCGTTGGTTAGGTATAGCTACTCGCTACTCCTTTTTAGTTACCTATAGGTATTAATTACTGGGTGGGTAAATGATTCTGTTTGACTGGGGTACGTATAACTCACTACCTACTCTAGCTAAGGCAGCTACCTTAGGTATGAAGTTAACTGAAATACCACCAGCTGATTTCTCACGTAGGGGTAGGGGGCCTGAGTACTTTAGCTCCTATGGTGAGTTCTCTAAGAAGGCATTCACTACCGTAACTGCTCACGCACCATACTATAACGTAGTTAATTACAGTAAAGCAGTTAGGGAGAGGGTTGTTAAGGCCTTAAGAGCAGCAATTAGGTATGCTGCACAAGCAGGTGCTGAGGTATTTAACCTTCACTTAGGGTGGAGGGTTTTCGGTAGTCAGAGGGATTTAGATGTAGCTTCTGAGGTTATTAAGGAGTTACTTAAGGAGGCACCCAAGGAGATGTACATATCCCTAGAGACTACGTACACTCGTAGGCAGCTAGGTAGTTTCGACGATATAAGAGCTATTATTGAGTCCGTAGGTGATGAGAGGGTAATAGTTTCTGTTCAGCTTGAGAACGTGTTCATGTATGAATTCAATATAGATGAGCACGGTAACTTCCATAGTGCTGATAGAGAGGCTAATGAGGACTTCTGGTTCGGTGTACTTAAGAAGGCCCTAGAGCTTAGTAGGGGGTTCTTAAGCCTTAGATTCTCCCAAGTAACTGGTATATACTTTGGTAGGAGATTACTTAAGAAGAGGGTACCACTAGGTAAGGGGTACCCAAGCTTAGGTCCGTTGGCTAATGCTTTAGCTAGGTTCATGGTACGTGAGGTTAGGGATAAGGAGTTACCTATTAGGATGCACCTAATATACACGGGAGTACCAGAGACTAAGTATGAAGACTCAATAACTCTCTACGCTGAGATCATGAAGAGAGTCACAACACACCTATAAGAATACTTTTTGACTTAATTCTAGAGTAAAGGTGTTAATTATTAATGAGCTACGGAGTCAAGTTAAGGCCTAGGAGGTATCAGTTAGAGGCTCTTAAGTGGGCCTTAAGCAGAGATGGGGCTGTTGTTTCATTACCTACAGGCACTGGGAAGACGTTAATAGCTGTTATGTGGGTTAATCACTTACTTAAGGAGGGTAGTGTTAAGAGGGTAGTCGTTCTTGAACCTACTAGGATATTAGTTGAGCAAGTAGCTAACTACTTTAGTAAGGTATCGAGTATAGAGGCTAAGGCAATTCACGGAATGTTTGATAAGGTACGTAGGAGGGAGTTATGGGCTAAGGCACTAGTAGCTGTAGCTACTCCGGAAACAGCACTTAATGATATTGAGTACATTACTGAGTTAGGTTACGATGCTGTAGTAATTGATGAGTGCCACCACACGACAGGTAAGGACGCTTACGCTGAGTTCATGAAGAGAGCATCGGGTGTTTTTAAGCGTAGGTTAGGCTTGAGTGCTTACATCCCACCTAGTAGGTTACCTGAGATTACTAGGTACATAGGTGAGGTTAGGGAATGGTCTTGGGATAGCCCCTTAGTTAAGCCTTACGTACCTAAGTGGATCGGTGAGGTTTACGAAGCTGAGTTGAATGATGCTGAGTTGAAGCTACTGAAGTTTCTTGAGGATCTTAGAGCATCGTTAGTTGGTAAGGATAGGGCACTTACTCAAACAGCTATTAGGTGGTTTGTACGTGATGGTGCGTTAGCTCTTAAGGAGAGCTTAGGTAGGGAGACTAAATTAGCTAAGTTACTTAGTAATGTTAAGGAATTACTGAATAATCCAAGTATTAGGTTAGCTCATAAATTACCTACATTAATTAGGGTACTTAGGGATCATGAGGGTTTTAGGAAGGCTATAGTATTTGTTGATAGGGTAGTAATCGCTAAGTACATAGTTAATGAATTACCTAAGGAGTTAGGACCCCTACTAATATGTGGTAAGGCACACTTAGGTAGGAATGTTAAGGAGGTACTTAGGGATGCTAAGTCAAGTAGCGTTAAAGTGATAGTATCAACTAGTGCTGGCGAGGAAGGTCTTGACCTACCTGAAGGCGACTTACTTATTGTGTGGAGTAACGTAGCTAGCCCTATAAGGTTCATTCAGAGGCACGGAAGGATCTTGAGAGCCGTTAGCGGGGCCTTAGGTAGGCCTAAGTTCGTAGTCTACATAGTAACTCCAGATACTGTGGATACCGATAGCTTCGTAGACTCTATAGAAGCCGCTAGGAGAGCGGGTGTTGACGTACCTATTGATGATGAAGTCATTGAGAGGTTATGGAGGAGATCAACTAGGGTTAGGATACTCTCACTAATTGAGGGTAGGGCATTACCTATTGAGTGGATTAGGGATTTAGTAGGTATGCCCTTAAGTGATGTTAAGTCAGCATTAAGTAAGCTAATGCGTAGAGGTGATGTAGTCTACATATATACACACCTAGGTAAGGTGTACATAAGTTCCTACGACATAAGTAGCTTATACGATGAATATGGGGAATACTTAAGCCCTGATAAGGAATTAGTTGGTAAGGTTAAAGTATACATAGGTAGTAAGAGTAGATCATTCATAGGGAACTATGATAGCGTCCTCAGTAGATTAGTTAAGCTCTTAAGTAAGTACAGAGCTATTAATCGTATATTAGTAAGTATTCAAGTACCGCTTCAAGGAGGCGTCCTTAAGTTAGTTAATTTAAACTACACCTACTTAATAGATAATGAGGAAAAGCTTAAGTTAGTTCTTAGGAATGCTTACTCCTGTCGTGAATTTTTAAGTGTGCTATGATAAGTACTTTACTAAATTTACGTATAAATAGTTTATAAAGTCTTCTGACACTAAATACCCCTTCAACCTTCTTACTATCCTATTTATTCATCACTGTAGTAATACACGGTGTTAATCCTGGAGGACCTCCCTGAGGAGATGAAGTCTGTATTAAGGAGGTTAATGAAGGTTGAGGGCATATTAAGTAGTAGTAAAGCTACGTACCAGATCGAGATACTTACTAAGCTCCTAGTTAGTGGTAGAGTCGACTTAAGGAAATTAATTCATGAATTCAGTGAGGGTGGGTTAGTAATGAAGACCGTCAATATCTTAGAGTTTAAGGGTTTGGTGCGGAGGGAGGGTAGTTACTTAGTAATTACGGATTACGGGGTTAAGTTCGTTAGGAAATTAATACATATACTTAGTTAATCATACTTAGTTACTGCTTAGATACTTTATCCTAACGCATAAATCAATACCTTCACGCCTTAATTGCTCCTCAAAATTAGCTATACTAGTTATTAAGGGTTCCAGCCTATCTTTAGACGTGCATACTACATTAACATCACCTTGGTATAACCCATCAACTACCTTCCTCAACCTCACACCCTCAATCTTGAGTCCGTACATCCTAGCTACTTCATAAACCCTACTCACTACGTTACTGGAAGGTGCTATATCACTTACACTCTCAATGAACTCCTTAGCTGTCTTCGTTAATTCGTACATTAGGAATGAGAGTATACCTAAACCACCTACCCAATCAATAATCCATGAAAGTACGTAACCACCTACGACGGCAGCTATAGTTACTAAACTCTCAAGTACTTCTGAGTAAGTGAATATTGCGTAAGTAGCTAATTGCTTACCACCAGCCAACCTAGCTATACCTATAGTTACTACATACAGGATTAGGCCCACGATAGCGTAGGTAGTAGCTACTGGTAGTACCTTGTAGGGCTCAATATTTATCAATTCAGGAATTCCTATACCTGCTACGAAACTATAGGACATCAAAACAACTAGTATCCCAGCAAGTGATAGTCTGTAATGCCCGTAGGGGTGATCTTTATCGGCTGGTATTCTCTCGTATCTTGAGTAATGAATAACACCTACAGCAGCTACTAAATTAGCTATTGATGTTAACCCATCAATTAACAGAGCTTTAGAGGAACCTACTAACGCACCTATCACCTTAACTAGAGCAGCTACTGTCGCTAGGGACAGTAGTACCGCTACGTACCTCCTCATTCACGTCCCTTAGGTAAGGGTCTTAAGCTTAGATATAAAGGTAATGCTTGGTTAGGCTACCTGAAGTATTTACTACTTAAGTAATCAGCTATTAACTCAGTAATGCTTAATGCGTCGTATACGTACCTACGTAGACCACCTAACTCTCTAGTCGAGCCACCCACGCTAACCCTTAACTCACACTTAGTAGGTGTTATTGTGTACGTTAGTAGTATGTCACTGCTTCTTAACCCCTCAAGAACTAGTCCGTACCTAACACTAATTACTTCGTACCTAACCTCACCGCTACCTACGTAGGCTTGAGGGTATGTTAGAGGTACTGCACCTAACCCCTTTAAGTACCTATCAACTTCATTTATGATTCCTTTAGAGCAGCTGACATCAGCTTCGTAAGTTACTACGTAAGTTACTGAGTTAAGATTTAGTGGCTTAATTCTATATATGAGTGTTGTTAAGTAATTAATTAGGTCACCACACCCCCTATAGCCCCTACCCACCTCACTAGTAAGGAGTGCTGTTAATGAAGCTTTTAGGTCAGTTCTTGAAGTAAAGAATAGTATCTTGAGGTCACCTAACGTAGCTTCTAAGCACAGAGCTTCAGGCGATAGCTTAACCGTAAATCCCTCCTTCCTTAGGAGGTCATATAGAGTGATTAATGCGTCAGTAGCTGATGTGAGCTCAAGCTTAGCTGTTGCCCTTACCTCAATCATCACGCTACAAACCTAACTCACTCGCTATCTCCTTTAAGGCGTTAAGCCCTATCTCGAAGAACTTATTAAGGTCAATACCTAGCTTCTCAACCTCCCTAATTCTATCTCTATCGACGCCTCTAGCGAAGTCCTTAGACTTAAACTTCTTCTTAATTGACTTGACCTTAACCTCGGCTAACTTCTTAGAGGGCATAACTAGTGCTGTAGCTATGATCAACCCTGATAAGTGGTCAGCAGCTCTTAATGCGTGAGCAACCTTAACTGCGTACTCACTACTTGGTTTAAACCCGTTATGCTCGTTATGAGCCCCTATGGCTTCTAAGGCATCCCTCGGTAACTTATCCTTAAGTATCTCCATAGATACTAATCCATGCTTACTTAAGTCCTTACCCGTTAATTCATAATCTATGTCGTGAAGTAAACCAATCAATCCCCATAGCTCAGCATCCTCACCTAACTCCTTAGCTAATCCACGCATTATAGCCTCAACAGCTAGGCAATGCTTCACGATCTTGTCGTTCTTCACGTAGCTCTTGAGTAGTTCTAGAGCTTCATCGCGTGATAACGTAGTACCACCCCTAATGAGTAAGTTACGTAATTACTTATTTTTAACTTTAGGATACTGAATTAATTACTTACCTACCTCACCTCGTTTCTTCTTTATCCTAGCCATTATTGATCCTATAGCTGGTGATAGGAGTACTAACTCAGTCAGTGATTTAGGTATTACGGGCAGTATATCAGCTAACGTACTGCTATAGTCCTTAAGTATCTTGAATACACATATGAACCCTGACATACCACCGACTAAGTTACCTTCACTTATATTCTCTATGGACTTCACTAGTGTGTCGTAGCAGTTAGGTCTTATGTCGAATAGCTTCTTCATTATATACACTACATTAACCCTCAGAGCCTCCCCACCTAAGCCACCCTCAACGTATAGGTAGAGCACGTTTTCGTTGGGATACTCAACACACCTAAGCTTCATACAGTCAAACATGTCGGGGAAGAAGCTCCCATCCTCAGTGACGAATACAGCACCCTTCCTGACGTTAATTACTAGGTGGAACCACGCATCCCTTAATCTATAGATGTTTAGTGAGTAACCCATGAGTGACTTAGCTACTTTCCAGAACCTCTTAACCCTAAACTCGCTAAAACCTAGGGCATTCCTTAGGAACGTAGACGTTATTACGGGTGGGTCCCTACACCTAGCTCCGTACTTAATACATCCCTTGACTTGAGAGTCAAGCCCCCTAATTAACGCATTAATAAACTCCTTTACAGCTACCTCCCTAAGGTGGGTGTGGATCACTTCCCTACCCTTCGTGAAATAGTACGTACATTAACTTATAAAAGTGCCCCATTAGGTGCTTTAGGCGTGTAATACATCTAGATTTTCCTTAGCGGTAAAGAGACTAAAGAAGGATCTTTTAACTAAGTTGTACTTTAGTATATTACTAGAGCTAGCTCCTCCATTATTATGTACTAGTTTAATAAGCGAATTAAAGGATTTACCATACCAGACATCTTATCTTTTACCTAACCCCCTATGGTGTGGGGGAGGGGGATGAGGGTACTACTAGCAACACCTCCCGATATTCATGACCTTGAGATCTACAGAATTACGGGACTCAACGCGCCTCCGTTAGGTCTTGCTTGGATAGCTGCTGTTCTTGAGAAGGCAGGTCATAAGGTTAAGATTATAGATACACCAACACTTAGAGTAACTACTGATGAGTTCATTAGGGAGGTTAAGGCTTGGAAGCCCGACGTAATAGGTATATCAATTCAAACACCAACAGCTCCTAGAGCGTATAAGGTGATGTCTTACCTTAAGGAGGAAATGCCTGACGTACCTATTATAGTTGGTGGTATTCACCCTACATTCTTGTATGAGGAAGCACTGAACAATGGTGCTGACGTTGTTGTTAGGTTCGAGGGTGAGTACACAACACTTGAGTTAGTGAATAAGATTGAGAGGGAGGGGCTCAATGATGACGTGCTTAAGGGTATTGACGGTATAGCGTTTAGGGCTAGGGACGGTAAGGTAGTAGTCACTAAGCGTAGGTCATATATCCACGACCTGGATGAGTTGCCATGGCCGGCTAGGCACTTACTACCTATGGATAAGTATACGGTATTCGGTAAGCCCATTAAGGTAGCTCACGTAATGGCTAGTAGGGGGTGCCCCTACGGGTGCGCTTACTGCTCAACATCCTACTTCTGGGGTAGGAGGATTAGGTTTAGATCAGCTAAGAACGTAGCTGATGAGATTGAGTACTTAGTCGATAAGTACGGAATCAAGACCGTGGTATTCACTGATGATGAGTTAACCGTGAATAGGAGATTCGTTTACGGCTTAGTTAAGGAGATGAAGGAGAGAGGTCTAGACGTGACCTTCGCGTGCGGCTCTAGGGTTGATCACGTAGATCGTGAATACCTTAAGTTCCTGTATGAGAACGGCTTCACCGCCCTCTACTTCGGTGTTGAGTCAGCTTCTCAAGAGACCCTAGATAGGATAGGTAAGGGGATTAGGGTTGAGCAAGCTATTAAGGTGTTTAGGTGGGTAAAGGAGTTAGGCGGGTTCGCTGCTGGTAGCTTCATACTTGGTTTTCCGTGGGAGACGTTAGAGGATATGAGGAAGACTGTTGAGTTAGCTATTAAGTTAGACCCTAGCTACGCTCAATTCACCGTATTAACACCGTACCCTGGAACTCCTATGTTTGACTTCGCTGTTAAGCATGGATTAATAGTTGATTGGAATTGGGAGCACTACACGACCATAAGACCGGTGATGAAGGGCTTTCACTTCACTGCTAAGGAGCTAGGTAAGATGCTGATGTACGCTTACAGGAGGTTCTACTTGAGACTCTCCTTCCTACTGAGGGAGTTAAGGGCTGGTAGGCTGAAGGACCTAATCTCAATCTTCGTTAGGGAGGTGGGTAGGATATTTGAGGGTTTCTTCGGGGGTGGTGAGTAATGAGTAGGCGCGGAGGTATTGGTGCGTTCTTAACTGTGGTTAGGTTAGTTATGGGTAACCCGGTAGTTAGGCTAGCCCTAGGGATAGCTTCTAGGGAGTTTAAGTGTGTGTACGGTAGTGGTAAGGAGGTTAGTGAGTCAGCTATATATCATGCATTAGCGATGCTTGCCGGTGAACCTATTGAGTGCCCATTAAGTGTTAAGTTCTTAGGTATGTTCGTTCACTTACTAACTAAATTAGGAGTTAATGCTATGGGCGGTAAGGAGGAGGAGGTTATTGAGGCGGTTAAGGACCCAGCACTACGTAGGGGCATATCCTTAGTTCTTAAGGGCCTTGCTGAGTACGGCGTAACCGTACCTCAGAAGATGCCGGCGCCGTTCCTAATAGTGTGGAACTTCACTAACATGTGTAACTTCAGGTGTAAGCACTGCTACCAGAGGGCTGATAAGCCCCTACCTAATGAGTTAAGCCTGCAGGAGAAGCTTGAGTTGGTTGAGCAGTTGGATAGAGCTGGGGTAGCTGCTGTAGCCTTAAGTGGTGGTGAACCAACCATACATCCAGACTTCCTAACGGTAGTTAAGGCAATAGCTAGTAAGGGGATGTACGCAGCAGTAGCTACTAATGGGTGGAGGATGGCTGACCCGGACTTCTTCAAGAAGGCCTTAGATGCTGGGTTAAGGTACATGGAGGTATCGGTTGATAGTGCAGATCCTAGGAAGCACGATAAGTTCAGGGGTGTTGAGGGTGCTTGGGAGAGGGCTATAAAGGCTCTAGAGAATGCCGTTAAGTACAACCTCAGTCACGCCATGGCGGTAACCATAACTAAGCATAACGTAGGGGAGGTTAAAGAGATAATTGACTTAGCTCAGTCAATAGGTGTTAAGAGGGTAGTGTTCTTCAACTTCATACCAGTTGGTAGGGGTGTTGAGATAACTGACCTAGACTTAAGTCCTGAGGAGAGGGAGGAGTTCATGAGGACAATATATAGGGAGATGAAGCGCAGGGGAGGTATTGAGATATTCACTACAGCCCCGCAGTACGGTAGGGTAGTACTTCAGTTAAGTGGTGATACGGAGATAGCACCTACCCACTTCTACGTAGGTGGTGACCCAGTAGTTAAGGCATTAGCTGAGTTCATAGGTGGGTGCGGTGCTGGTAGGATATACGGTGCTATACAGCCCAACGGTGACGTATCACCATGTGTCTTCATGCCCATTAAGGTAGGTAATATTAGGGAGAAGCCCTTCTGGGAGATCTGGGAGAACCACCCATTACTACTTAAGTTAAGGGATAGGAACAACCTCTGGGGATTCTGCGTTAAGTGCCCCTACAGGAACGTATGTGGTGGTTGCAGAGCTAGGGCATACGCGTACTTCGGAGACCCGCTAGGTCCCGACCCAGGATGTATATATAACCTAAAGTACTGGAGGAAGCTTAAGGGAACTGAAAGTATTAAGGAGGAAGGTAGGGTCCTGAAGTCCTTACTCACTATTACTAAGTAAATACCCTATCTAAGTTATTATTGATCCCGTATCTCCTAATCTTCTATACCCAGGTAACTTACTGAGTACTTCATTACATAAGTCACTCTTCAGTAAGTTAATGAACTCCCTTACCGACTCCTTACTTAACCTCTCCTTAAGTACTAGGAAATCGATGATCTCCTCAGTAATCGGTATGAATTCAAGCCCGTACATCCTAGCAGCCACTTCAGCGGCTATACCTACGTCGGCTCTTCCCTGGGCAATTGCTGAAGCTACTGCTGTATGTGTTCTTACTTCGTACGTATAGCCATTAATTCCCTTAATTAATTCATTGAAGTCCCTACCTAACCTATTAGCTAATTCCTTAAGTAGTATGTCCGTTAATACCCTAATACCTGACCCCTTAACTCTATTAACCATGACTACGTCATCCCTTAGTAAGTCCTGAATACCCTTAATCCCCTTAGGGTTACCCTTAGCAACTACTAAACCCACGCGTCTTGCGTAGCCCCTAATAATTACTGCCTTACCCTTAAGACCTAACTTACTTAGGTATGGTACGTTATACTCCCTACTAACCTCATCTAGTAAGTGGGTAGGTGCTATATCAGCTTCGCCACGAGCTACTGCGTACCACCCTCTAAGGGACCCTACCGGAATCACCTTAGACTCCTTAATTAATCCAGAGACCGTCAGTAACTTCCATAGTGCTAAGTCATGACTACCTATAAACACTAGATTAGGTATCGTTAAGTACTTACTAAATAAGTTGACATTAACGAACTCACCCTCATCAATTAATTCAGTACCTTCACTAACGTATAAGTAACCCTCAGCCATGACTAGTGCTGATATCGAACCTGAAGATAGCTTTACTGGGTAGGCGACGAAGTCATTACCTACCTTAATAAGTGATACCGGTACTAACCAAGCCTTCCCACCACCTAGTTTAATCCTGTAAGGCACTCTAGCCTTAATCACTTCCTCACTAGGTAATTCCGTACCTACTAACTTAGCTATTAACGGCCTAACTACCTTCATAAACACCATAGCGCATGATAGTGGGAAGCCCGGTAGACCCACTACTAACCTACCATTAACTACAGCAAATACCGTCGGTTTACCAGGCTTAACCCTTAACCCATGAATCACAACTCCAGGCTTACCTAGTGAGTCAAGTACTCTATACATAACGTCTCCTAAACCAGCTGATGTACCCCCCGTAGTTAATATTACGTCATACTCATTAAGTGCTCTACGTAATGCATTAGCTACTACAGACTCATCATCGGGTAGGTGACCTACGTACTTAGGTTCAGCACCTAATTCCTTAAGTGATGCCAGTAGGAAGTATGTGTTTGAGTCATACACCTTACCTAAGCTCAGCACCTCCCCAGGCCTAATGACTTCATTACCTGTTGAGAATATACCTACCCTAACCCTCCTAAACACCTTAACCTTAGAAACCCCTAACCCAGCTAGTAACGCTATTTCGGGTGGTCCTAACTTAATACCCTTACGGAGTACTAAATCACCTGCTGAGATATCTGAAGCTGCCGTAGCTACTCCATCACCCGGTGCTACTGCCTTATATACCAGTAACTCATTACCTAATTGACTAGTATACTCAATCATTACTACTGCGTTAGCTCCCTTAGGTATTGGTGACCCAGTAGCTACCTCAACAGCCTCACCAGGACCTACCTCAATCTTAGGGGCTTCACCCACTCCAACACTACCCTTAATACGTAACTTAATCGGTGACTCCTCATCAGCCCCGTAGGTATCCTCAGCCCTAACAGCAAAACCATCAACAACAGACCTATCAAACGGTGGGTAATCTATTGGTGAGTATACGTCCTCAGCAAGTACCCTACCTAAGGACTCAGTAATAGGTACTACCTCAGTACCTAGTGGCTTTAGGCTTAGGTACTTAGATATTACTGACTCAACCTCCTCAAGCCTAACTAACTTATGGAATAACCTCCTCAGCGTAATCACCCCAGTACGTACTTAATTAAGTCAGTAACTACGTATTCACCAGCTTCGTAACCCTCAAGGTCGTGATTTATTATTAAGACGGCATTACCCTCTAGTAGGGTCCTTAAGGACCCTGAACCCTTAAGTCTTATAGGCTCTATTAAGTACTCACTACCCCTCCTAACAGCTCTGACCCTAACTAATGAGTTATAACCTACTGCGTTAGGTACTCTACGTACTAACTTACCTACTACCTTAGGTATTAATTCATCCCTAATACTGAGTAAGTACTTAATGAAGGGTATGAATACCTGCTTAAGAGCTGAGTAAGCAGCTACGGGTAGTCCCGAGAGCATGATTACTGGCTTACCATTAACTACTGCAGCACTTACTGGTCTACCAGGTCTTATAGCTACCCCCCTGAAGACTAGTTTAGCACCTTCAATGCTTAGTACTGCCTTAGGTACTAAGTCCTTCTTACCTACGCTAGTACCTCCAGTAGTTAATACTATGTCGTAACTACTTAAGGCATCCTCAATTACCTCCCTAATCAACTTAACATCGTCAGGTACCGGGTTACATACCCTCTCAACCTCTAAGAACCTAAACCTCCTCAAGTACGAAGCCACTAGGTAAGATGTTGAATCACGTACCTTACCAGGGCCTAGATCCTCCTCAATATCAACTACTTCAGAGCCTGTAGGTATTACAGCTACCTTAACCTTCCTAAACACCTTAACCTTAGATATACCGTAGGTAGCTAGTGCTGATATGTGGAAGGGTGTTATTACTTCACCACGCCTAAGAATCACTTCACCAGCTCTTAAGTCCTCACCCCTCCTAGCGATATTAGCCAATGCAGGTACCCTAGAGTAGATAACCACTCTACCATCCCTAACCTCAACATCTTCCTTCATTACTACTGCGTTAGCTCCCTTAGGTATTGGTGACCCAGTAGCTACCTCAACAGCCTCACCTGAACTTATTTCAATCTCCGGAATCTCACCAATACCGACAGTACCTACTAATTTAAGCTCAATAGGTGATGTTGGTGAGGCCCCGTAGGTATCCTCAGCCCTAACAGCAAAACCATCAACAACAGACCTATCAAACGGGGGGTAATCGTAGGGT
The DNA here is from genome assembly GCA_964627805.1 of uncultured Desulfurococcaceae archaeon. Classification (GTDB taxonomy): domain Archaea; phylum Thermoproteota; class Thermoprotei_A; order Sulfolobales; family NBVN01; genus CAZAMI01. Next base: position 16,694 of record CAZVLA010000020.1, on the reverse strand, counting down.
GCCTCCACATCATTAAATGAAATCAAACCTAGTGAGTCAAGTAATTTAACCTCAGTACTCCCTATATTTAACTTGACGGATTCACATAACTTGCTTACGGCGTCCTCAACGTAAGTTAGTTTAGTGATTAAGTTACTCAATCACATCACCTAACCCAACTTTACTTAAAGGAAAACGCATTATTTAGTCGTTTATTAAGTACTAATTTTATGAGGTAGTAAGTAAGTCCTAATTCGGTTGCCTATGTAATAGGTAAGGGTACTTATATAGACCTACCCAATTACTTGAGAGTACGTACTAAATATCTTAGGATATTTAATGAGGTGTATTAGCTGAGTTTATTTTTAAATTACAATACATAATTAAGTGCGTTTAGATAGTGGAACTTATTGGTTAATAACTTCTACAGTGTCACGAATATTTTTCTACAGTAGGTCTTCTGCAAAGTCAGTGCTTTTTATCTTTTTTACATATAGTCTGATGGGTATGGGGGAAGATTACGTATATGGTGAGGAGGTGATGTGAATTGATTGAACCTGCATTGTCGATATTGGTGGATGGTGATTCCGTACTTGAGGCTGCAGTCGTGTATAGTGATGGTAGGATTTACTGTTATCCATGCGTTAATGGAGGTATTGAGTACTTAGGTGATTTATCCGATTTTGTCTTTAGATTAATTAAGTCAGGCTTACTTAACTTAAGGAGGGATTACCTAATACTCTATTTAGGTAAGTACAACATGGTTATAATACCTCTTAATGAGTATAACTTCCTAGTACTAAGTACTAACCCTAAGTACGTGACCAGGAGGTTAGTTAGGGGGTTCCTTAAGTCATTGAACAGGCTCTTCAACCTAGCTAAGGGCGTTCCTCCAGTCACGCGTGAGGATGAGGTTGAGCTACTTCAGAGGAAACCTCATAGGGAGGAGAGGATAGTTCTTGACTTAGCTGAGGAGATACCCCTTGAGGAGGTTAGGAGGTTAAGGACTGACTTGAGGGTTGTTAAGGAAGTCATTAACTTCCATAGGAGGGTATTCAGTAAGATGAGGTACCGTAAGGTTGAGATAAGTATAGGTGAGAATACATTGCACGTAATACCCTTAGGTGAGGCTCACCTAGCACTTACTGAATTACAGGACTGCTACTCAGGGAATAGTACCGTAGTTGAGGCTGGACCTACCTAACCTTCCTGAAGAGTATAGGTGCTTCACTAACTAAGTACTTACCCCACCTACTAACTACGTATGGGTTACTCAGTTCGAAGTTGAAGGCCTTAGACACCCTCTTAGCAGCCTTAGGTATTACTGGTGAGAGTAGGGTAGTTGCTACCCTAACCACCTCCATTAGCGTATACAGCTCCTTGGTAGGGCTGCTTAACTCCCAAGGCCTTGTTCTGTTGATGTAGGCATTACCCTCCCTAAGTAAATCCATAACACAGCCTAGTGCTTGTGCCACGTCGTAATTACTCATTAATTCCTCAAACCTACTTAAGGTTTTATTTATTAAGTTACCTAACCCCTCATCAATACCTACTTCAGTAACTCCACCACCTAATTTCTTCTTAACTAAGACACCTACCCTCCTAACTAGGTTACCTAGGGTATCGGCTAACTCACTATTGTAGATACTATCAAATAATTCCGTAGTTACGTCTACGTCCTTACTCATATTGAATACCCTCATGAGGATGTACCTAACACCGTCTGAGTCCTGATACCTACTTATTAAGTCCTCAATAGCTACTACATTACCCGCGCTCTTACCTATCTTTAACCCGCGATTGATTAGGAATGCATGGACTAGTAACTTCTTGGGTGGTGGTATGTCGAGTGCCTTAAGCATTGAGAACCATATTGCTGTATGGAACCACAGTATGTCCTTACCTATTACGTGATGAACTACTGACCAGTACTTCGTGAACCTATTACTATCCCTTAAGTACCCAGCACCCGTTACGTAGTTGAGTAGTGCGTCGAACCATACGTAGACCGTGTAGTTGGGGTCGAAGGGTAATTCGATACCCCACCAAACACGCTCCTTAGGCCTAGCTATTGAGACGTCCTTTAAACCCTCCTTCTTAATCTTACTTAACACCTCGATTGCGTACTCCTTAGGGTGTACTATATCTGAGTTTAGTACGTTGATTAGGTAGTCCTTAAACTCACTAAGTCTGAAGTAGTAGGTATCCTCCTCAAGCCACTCTAGGGGTTTCTTATGTATTGGGCAGTGTGGCTTACCATTAATTACCTCATACTCACTAGGACTGAAGAACCTCTCACAACTTACGCAGTACCAACCTGAGTACCTAGCCTTGTATATATAGCCCCTACGGTAAAGCCTACTTATTGCTTCCTTAACGACCTCCTCATGATCGGGATCAGTAGTTCTTATGAACCTATCGTAGGATATGTCGAGTAGTGCCCAGTACTTCTTAAATACCTCAGCCATCTCATCAACGAATTCCTTAGGGTGCTTACCTAATTCCTCAGCTGTTTTCTGTAGCTTAAGTCCGTGTTCGTCAGTACCTGTTAGGAAGAATACCTCCTTACCCACTAACCTACCATACCTAGCTAGTACGTCAGCGAATACCGTAGTGTATGCGTGACCTATGTGGGGGGTTGCGTTGGGGTAGTATATCGGTGTTGTTATGTAGAGTACCTCACTAGCCAACACCAGCACCTCTGAGGTGTTCTTACTGACTTCATACTTTAATGTTTCGTACATCATAGAGTAAGTAGTTAGTTTTTAGGCTTGAGTACCTAACTTAGTCGTAGGTGATTAATTAGTGATTAAAGTGAAGGTACTGGGTGGTAGGGAGTACGTTATCGATACTGAAGGTAGTGACTTAAGGGTTAAGGAGTTAATGAGGAGGCTAGGACTCAATACTGAGGAGTACGTAGTTACTAAGTCGGGGGAGGTAATTACTGAGGAGGACGTTGTTAGGGATGGTGATGAATTAGTCCTGTACCCGGTGGTTTCAGGTGGTTAAGTGTAGCATATGCGGTAGGGAGGCTATCTACGTATCTAGAGGTGATGGTAGGGCCTACTGTAGGAGGCACTTCCTGAGGTACTTCGACAGGAAGGTTAAGAAAGTGATTAGGAGGTACGGTATGTTCGGTAAGGAAGAGAGAATCGTAGTTGCTGTTTCTGGTGGTAAGGACTCCCTCTCACTACTTCATTACCTACATAACCTAGCTAAGAAGGTACCTAGGTGGGAGGTTAAGGCATTATTGATTGATGAGGGTATATCAGGCTATAGGGACGTGACGATTAAGGACTTTAGGAGAGTAGTTAATGAGTTAGGTATTGATGGTGTAGTCGTTAGTTTTAAGGAGGTATTCGGTTACTCGTTAGATGAGATTATTAGGTTAGGTAGGGAGAGAGGGTTACCGTACCTACCATGCACGTACTGCGGTGTTTTAAGGAGGTACTTACTTAATAAAGCAGCTAGGGAGTTGGGGGGTACTGTATTAGCTACTGCTCATAACTTAGATGACGTTATTCAGACATTCATTATGAACGTGATTCGGAATTCATGGGATAAGGTAGTTAGGTTAGGTCCTGTCTCAGGTATTCAGACACACCCTAAGTTCGTTCGTAGGGTTAAGCCCTTCTATGAGGTCCTTGAGAAGGAGACTACACTATACGCTATACTGAATGACCTATACCCCAGAGAATTCGTTGAGTGCCCCTACGCAAGGACTAATATTAGGTGGTATGTTAGGAAGTACTTAAATAAGTTAGAGGAGCTTAACCCAGGGATTAAGTACTCAATACTTAATTCGCTACTAACGATAATTAACGTACTTAAGGAGGCTGGCCTCGGTTCTGAAGGTGAGGTAAGTACTTGCTTAGTATGTGGTGAGCCGTCTGCTAACCCCGTATGTAGAGCCTGCTTACTTAGGTATGAATTAGGTATTCTGGAGGTCCCCGAAGGTATTAGGCACTACGTCGATGAGTTAGTCAGTAAGGGTAGGGGTAGGTTAGGTGATCTGAATAACTGATTAGCTATTCTTATATACCTCACTAGTAACGGTGTTATTGAGGGATGTATTTAGGGGGTGGTGGGGACGAAGCTCTTCTGTGAGATATATAATAGGTATGTTTTACCTGCGTTGAGGGCGATGATATCTGAGATACTAATTAAGAAGTATTCAATGACTCAGTGTGAAGTATCTAAGTTACTAGGGATTACTCAACCAGCCATTAATCAGTACCTAAGTAGGAGACGTGGGTATAAGGTAGTTAAGGTACTTAAGTCGTCGGGCAGGATAAGTAGGCTTGCTGAGGAAGTAGCTGATATGATCGTTCGTGAGAGACCAAACCCTAAGGAGATAGCTAAGATGCTATGCGTTAGCTGTGCTATGATAAGGAGTGATGATGAGGTACTGAAGAAATTGCTAGCGACTATTAACTTAGGGAATGGTAATGTAGTACTTACTGATTGCTTACTACATAACACAGTAACTATGAGGACCTACCGTGAGGTTAGTGATTAGTTAGGAAAAAGTATTAGGAACCATACTCCAGTATCTCCTTAATTAAGCCCTCACTAACGGTGAATGGGGTTACTTCCTCCCATAAGTACCTTAACTTCTTCATAACTAACTCCGTAATCTCCTTAAAGTCATCCCTACCTATTCCGTAATCGCTTAACCTCTCCTTAAAACCTACTGATCTCTGAAACTCCTCAACAGCTTCCCTAGCCCTTACTGCGTCAGTTGGTGATGCCTTAATCTCTGGGTTTAGTGGCTTAAGTAGCTTAGCTGATTCGTTAGGTCTTACCTTATGAGTTAATTCAATGATCTTAGGGCCTATTATAGCTAGTCCAGCTCCGTGAGCTAACCTAGGCTCTACACCACTTAATGCGTGTTCTAAGGCATGCACTAAGTGTGTTGACCCTGAATCTATAGCTATTCCAGCAAGCATTGATGCGTATAGTAGGTAGTACCTACCCCTTAAGTCCTTTAGATCCTTAACCACCTTAGGTAACCACTCACTTATTAACTCTATTGATTCCCTACTAAGTAATTGTATGTAGAGCGATAGTGACTTAGTAGTTGCTGATTCGTAAGCGTGGTAGAAGGCATCTAAGGTAGTGTATATGGTCTGGTTTAGAGGTAGTGTTAAGGTGTATCTAGGATCGTCAATACCTACTGTGGGGTAGAGTATCGGTATGCCCCTCTTCTCCTTAGTCTCCTTAATAGTTAGTACTCCGTACCTATCAATCTCAGTACCTGTTCCATGCGTTAAATTAATAGCTATTAACTTCCTAACGAACCCGCATGCCTTCCTCTTAAAGTATAGGTAGTCCTTAGCCCTACCACCACAGGATGAGATCACCGTAGCGAACTTAGCGGTATCTACTACGCTACCACCGCCTATAGCTACTACTACATCAGCTCCTAACTCCCATATCTTCCTAGCTAACTCATCTGCTTGGTAGTCCCACGGGTTAGGTGTAGCACCTACGAATACTTCATACTCACTACTTACCTCCTTAATAACATCAATCACGTCGTCCAAAGCACCGCTTACCTTAGCTGATGACCTACCAGTAACTATAGCTACTCTCGATGCCCCCCTCAAGTACTCCTTAACACTCCTCACAGCACCTAAGCCGAAGAAGAGCTTCGTAGGTCCGTGAATTAAGGTGAAGCTAGGTAGTGATTCACTCAAAATTAACCACCTAAGCATGGATTGCATCTGAAGTAATAATTATTTGCTTAAATAATAAAGAAATAAGTAAACACCGTACCTAATACTGGGTAGGTGTGGTTGAGGGTACTTATAATATCTGATATCCACGGTAATGAAGTAGCTCTTAAGGCTGTACTTAATGATGCTGGTAAGTACGATTACTTATGGGTGCTGGGTGATTTAGTTGATTACGGACCTGACCCTCACTTAGTTATTGATGAAGTTAAGTCATTAAGTCCTGACGTAGTGATTATGGGTAACCACGATAACGCAGTAGCTAACGGTGTTGATTGTAGGTGCTCACCTAAGACCCATGAATTAAGCGTCTACACTAGGAAGGAGGTGTCGCTTAAGTTAGTTACTGATGAGCAGATTACGTGGCTTAAGTCACTACCCGTGATTAAGGAGTTTAGGTTAGGTAGGTTCAGGTTCTTCATTACTCATGGAAGCCCTAGCAACCCCCTACATGGCTACTTACTACCTAACCTAAGTGGTGATGCGTTAATTAACTACTTAACACCTCCGGGGATGCATGAGGTAGTTGACTGTGATTACGTGGTTGTAGGGCATACCCACATACCTATGAATTTAAGGGCCGGTAATTCGAGAGTGATTAACCCAGGTAGCGTAGGTCAGCCTAGAGACGGTGATCCTAGAGCATCTTATGCGTTACTTAATCTTGAGACAGGTGACTATGTCGTTAAGCGTGTTAAGTATGATATTAAGGAGGTGATAAGTAGGATTGATTCATTAGGTCTTGAACGTAGATTTAGGGATTGGTTAGTACGTATACTACTAACTGGTGAGGTGTAATTCCCTTTGAGTGGGTTAGTTATTAGGGGTGTTAAAGACCTGAATTACTGGTTATGGTCATCAATAGTTAATAAGAGGTTCGATGATGAAATAGCCTTTACGTACTTAATGTATGACCTAAACTACGAATTAGGTAATACTGAAGCATACTTTGTAATTAGTGACGCTACTCTTAAGGCATTCATACTGATATGGCGTAATGCTTCAGTACATATGTGGGGTTGTGATGAGTACTTAAGTGAGTTAATTAAGTACGTACCAATAAGTAGTGATAAACTCTACATTCAGACGTACTCCAACGGAGTCGTTAATGACGTAATTAACTACGTGAGTAGGTACTACGGTAAGGTTGATGTTATTGAGTTCATAGACATGATTACTGATGAGAGAAGCTTCAGACCCTACAAGCCTGAGTTAGCTGTTAAATTAAGTAGTGATAAGGAGAACCATGTTAAGGAATTAGCTAAAGTACTTAAGGAGTTAAAAGGTAGTGAAGTCAGTCCTGGTGAGGCTAAGGAACTACTAAGTAACCTAACCTACTACGGTATCTTCATTAATGATGAGTTAGTATCAATAGCTAACACCTACGTAAGGACTAAGGAGCTATGGCTAGTAGGTAGTGTATACACCAAACCTGAGTTCAGGGGTAGGGGCTACGCTAAGGCAGTAACATCAGCAGTTACTGAAGTAGCTATTAAAGCAGGTGCTAAAGCAGCACTACATGTTAGAGAGGGGAACATACCAGCTATTAAGGCATACGAAAGGATAGGGTACCGTAGGTTACGTAAGCGTAAGTGGATCATATGCAGTAAGCAGTAACGCTTATAAGGGACCTACAAAAAGATGGGAGGAAGGGAAAAGTTTGAGTTTAGGGGGATAAGGGAGAAGTAGGTGCGTATTGGGTGAAGCGACCGACTCTCTGGTTCTCACCCCAATATAAAGGGGGTATTTAAAGTGTAACTAACTTACCCCGAACTATCGACCTGCGGTAGAACATAACGTATTAAGTACTTATGTAGCTCAGCAGTCGATACTCCATAATACCTATTTTTAAGTACTTAACCTAAAGTCTTACCCTAAAAAATCCCTACTTAGGGGATGCATTCACGCTTACACTAACTACGTCATCAGGATTAACAGGTTGGGGTAAGTTAATACTCACGCTTGAGGTTCCTGGATCTAGCGTGTAGGTATTGCTAGTTGATATTGTTGATCCGTCACTTAGCTTAATACTTACACTAACCTCTACGTCGGTACTTGATGGTGCCTTAACACTCAATGTTATTGAGAACCCTATTAATTCATTATTACTACTTAATAGTGCGTTCGTATCCACTACCTTAACCCTTACGAAGTTTATGGTTTCCTGCCCTGATTGCTTCACATTAAGTACCTTAGTATTTGGTGGTACGGTCGTTGTTGACTCTACGTAATCACTGCTTACTGGTATGCCAGCCACCTTAGTTATATACGTAACTACGCTACTCGCTAATGCTGTATTTAGTAGTAAGGTACCGATTATTATTGCTAGTAGCACTATAGTTATTAGTGACTTCCTACTCTTGATTACCTTCATAATCATCCCTAGTATGTGTCTCCTATAGTGAATTACTTTTAAGGAGACAACCTAATTACTTAATAAACGATTTTAGGTAAGTTAATTTGCTAATGACTTTATCCGTAATTACCTCATTAATCAGTAATGACGTCCTACCACTACTTAAGTAATTAATTACCTTACCGAACACCGTAAGTACTAATTCACGAGCTTCGGCGTAAGTACCGTCGATATCCTTAAGCACCTTATCGTACTTAAGGAACTCACGGAATTCACGCTTAGTAAGGGACTCACTAATTACTTGAGCTAGTATTGATGACGTGAATACTATCATACCTAGTACGGTACCTAGGGTCTTTACTAAGTTATTCGATGAGCCCATCAATGCTGATATAAGCACAGATGCTAACCCTACCATAGCTACTATTGAGTAAGCTAGTACGTGCTTAGCCCTAACCTTAGGTACTGAACTTAATACGCAGAGTAGCGCTAACTCCTCATTACTTAAGGACTCTACGGCCCCCTTACTCACCCTAACGTAGGTTGTATCACCTAGGAACCTCAACCTACACTGAACACCCTTTACGTGCTTATCGATTCTTAACTTAACATACTTAGTACTGAGTACCTTATTGAGCACCTTAACAGTGGACGCTATGAATGAGTCTCTAATCCTCGTTAACTTCTTATTAGTTAATGAGATTGACGCATTACTCACCATGGATTTGAATAACTACCTCCCTAATATGGTTATAGACGGACCTAGTCTCTAGTAAGTAGATCTCGTACTCCTTGGGAATCGCTAATTCATTATTAATTATGGGTATTACCTTACTAGTTGATAGTACCGTAGATCTTAAGTGAGCGTAGGCATTGCCGTGTCTCCAACCACTTACTGGTATTAGGTACTTAAGGCACTTACCTAACTCATTAGCTACTTCCTCAGTAGCTACTACTAGTGCTGGGGTAGCTCCCTTAACTGATAACCAAGCAATCCCCTCCTTAACTCTAGACTCCCTAACTACTTCCTCAATAAGCCCCCTAATTGGGAAGAATACCGTCGGTCCGTAGGTCCTAATCCTTAAGCTACTTGAAAGTACCTTCAAGAGCTACGACCACCTCCTTCTCACCCTTACTCCTCGATAAATCAATGAAGACTAAGCGCTTGAACGTACCTAAGGCTAAGTCATTATTAACTACTGGAGCAACTACTGACTTCCCAACTAACGCCTCAGCAAGCCCCGATACACTGCCGCACTTACTCATGAATTCCTCAAGATCAGCAAGTAGTTCCGGTTCGTACTCAATCATAGTTACTAAGCAGTACTTACTCGGTGTGTGAGTCACTACTACGCCGTTAATTAGTCCTAACCCCTTAACTACCTCCCTAACATTCTCGGTAATGTCCACTGCTTCATAACCACTACTACCGATCCTTAACCTAACTACCCTTACCGTAACCTTCATTACGAACCCTAAGTAAGTTATTGATTAGGTATTAAATCCTTACTTAATAGCTGAGCATACGGAGCAGTTAGGGTTCCTCCTAACCTTAACTACTGAGAACGACATTAACTTCATGTCTATCAGTACTAACTTACCCACCGCTAACTCACCGTACCCAGTAATTGCTTTTATAGCTTCGATAGCTTCTAAAGCACCTAATACACCAGGTGCTGGACCTAATACAGGTGTTGGTCTAGGACCACCTCTAATGTTCGGGAATACGCACTTAAGGCAGGGGCCCTTACTAGGTACTACAGTCATTAACTGACCGTAGGCTTCATTAACTGCTGCATGGATTAGTACCTTACCGTACTTAACGCAGTACTCATTTAGGAGGTGCCTAGCGTCCCAATTATCTAGTGCGTCAATAACTACGTCAGCCTCCTTAACTACCTCATCAACTACCTCACTTAACTTAGCCTTAATGGGTACTACCTCAACCTCAGGGTTTAGTTCCTTGAGTTTCTCCTTAGCTGACTCGACCTTAGCCCTACCTAAGTCCCTAACCCAGTGGATTACCTGCCTATTTAAGTTACTTAACTCAACTACTTCAGGGTCGACAATCAGTAACTTACCGATACCTGAAGCTACTAAGTAGGTAGTTACTGCTGAGCCTAAACCACCTACCCCTACTACGAGTGCTGTTGAGTTCCTTAACTTCTCCTGCCCCTCCCTACCTATTATACTTAACTGCCTCGAGTACCTCTCAAGCTCCTCCATCCTAGCACCAATAACTTTTACTTACTCCGTAGTATTTAGGTAGTAGGTGGGTTGATTGGTTAGAGTTAGGGTCAGTTACGTAGCTTTAGTAGCTGATGCAACTGGTAAACGTGAGGAGGTTATTGAGGTTAGTAGTAAGTGCACCTTAGGTGAGTTACTTGAGGTTATTATGAGTAAGTACCCTAAGCTTAGGGAGTTGAGTAGGGAGGTAACTATTACAGCATTAGTTAATGGGGTTAGTAATGACTTAAGGACCTTACTTAAGGATGGTGATGAGGTAGCTCTACTACCACCAGCTTCCGGTGGGTAGTGAGTTATTTTAGGATCCCAACCCTTTAATTAACGGAGGTTCTCCCCCTTGCCTCACGCATCAATAATTCATGGTAGGTTAGACATTAATCAAGTAATTAACGACATGTTAAGTAGGGGTTCTGAGGACGGAGCTATAGTTATGTTCCTAGGCTTCGTTAAGGGGGTAGTTAACGGTTCTAAAGTAATTAAGTTAAGGTACGAAGCCTACGAACCACTAGCTTCTAGGAAGTTAGTTGAGATTGTTGAGGATGAATGTAGGGGAGTTAGTGATGTTAGGGTATACCATAGAGTTGGTGAGTTAAGCCCTGGTGAACCAACTATATACGTATTCGTTAAGGCTAAGTCAAGGAGTGAGGCATTCGATACCGCACGTAAGGTCCTTGAGAGGGTCAAGCATGAAGTACCCATATTCAAACTAGAGATTAGGGAGGATGGTGAGTACTGGGTAGTAGGTGATGGAAAGCGCATTAAGAGAGTAAGTACCTAAACACCTAATGAGGTAACGACCTATCCACGTTATATGTTAGAATACGAGCGTTTAAGCTCCTAGACTACAGAGTTCGCTTATGCACTAACTCCCTTACCTGCATCATAGAAATTATTTTAGTTATAAAATCCTGTACTTTACTCTGTATTTCCTACATAGTGTCTTAGCTACTTCCTCAAGTCTTAATTGGTAGGCCTTGCTTGGGTGGTTTCGGTTTTTAAAGAGTTGCTCATACTTAGGTAGTAGTTCTGGGAAGTACTTCTCTATTACGTGGTAGTAGAGCTTCTTCCCAACTCCGTATAGGGTTAGGGATCCGACGAAGACGTAATCTACTTGGTACTCCTTAGCCACCTTAATCATTTCCTCAAGCTCCTCCTCAGAGTCTGAGATGAATGGCAGGACGGGTATGTAAGCTATGCCTGCATAGAACCCTGCCTCCTTAATCCTTCGGAGGGTCTCTAACCTCTCCTTAGGTTTCGGAGCACCTGGCTCAAAGATTCTCGCGATACCCTCATCGAGTGTAGATAGGGATATTGTTATGAGGACACCACGCCCTAACCTACGTAGGTCCTTAGGTAGGATGGCTACCTCATCTATCTCCTTCAGTAAGTCTAAGTCCCTTAGAATTAGTGTTGATTTAGTTAAGCAATGAACCGGGAATCTGAACCTAGCGATAATACCTAAGCACTTCCTAGTTAAGCCATACCTCTCCTCAATACGCATCCAAGGCTCCGTAGCTGAACTTAACGCAATAAAGCCGTACTCACCCCTCCTAGCCCTCCTAAGTAACTCCCTCCTAAGTAGGGTAGGTGCGTTCACCTTTACCGCTATATCATCCCCCATCACACCTCCATACTTCGATCCACGAACGTAGCAGTAGATACAGTTAAAGTCACATAACCGATAAGGATTTAGGGAGTAATCATCAAGAAACCACGAATCCCTAACTCTATGCTTATTAAGGATAGTCCTCGATAGAACCTCCTTCACCACACTACTACCCACAACCATTCTATAACTTTAAACACTATAAAAACCATCAATAATAAGGAGCTTCACTAAGAACCCACCTTCAGTACCTCCTAGAAGGGCACCTTCCACATAAGGATCCTAGTCCTAAGCTGTGCATGTATGGATAGGTTAGAAGGGCATAAGATGCCGTAGCAATCACTCATCACTCATTCCCTTAGAACAGATCCTCTCCTTTCTCATATCTAAACATTCAACATATACAGAGATCGCTTGAATCATCTAAAGATTCAACATGGAGAGTATCTTATGCAACGAGTACCTATAGGTTTACTTATGATCTTAGGTTCCGAGACTAAAACATACCATTACTAAGTTGGGTGATGCCTTACTAGACAATACAGTTTAGGCTTACAGCACGATAATACTCTTTATAAAGCCTAGGTACACTTACTAAGCGTAATTATTAGGCCTATCTTCCGTTCTCTTTACTAATATGTCTATAAAGAACTGCGATCTCATTAACAAAAAAGATACTGGGTGCGAAGGAAAATATTACATCGCTGTAAGACGGGCTGCTAAGTTAATGGAGTATAGTGTGTAATCTTCATAGAATAGTAGTGCCTATCTGATGCACTATTGTGTTTCTGACCTCTAATCTGTAACAGACAGTTTTAAGGATTCTGAAACACTATGTGCAATAGGTGTGTAGTGGTGGGCTCAACTATTGAGGTTCGTGTAGGTAAGAGAAGAACTATTGTCATACCTAAGGATATTGCGAAGGCCTTAGGTATAGATGAGGGTTCAAGACTTAAGCTAGAGGTTCGTGGAGACAGTATTATCCTTAAGCCAGTATCCGATGCGGTATGGCTTTCACTCCATGGTGAGAAAATAGCGAAGATTAGCCTAAAAGAGTTAGAGGCCGAAAGCATTGCGGAGCAGAAGAGGTGTACGGACGAAGCCTAAGATACTCGTAGATACTACGTTCCTTCTACCAGCACTGGGAATAAGTGTTGAGGAGGAAGCTGAGGAAATTATACCATACTTCCGTAAACTTAACGTATATTACCTTGAAGTAGGACTTCTGGAGGCTATGTGGAAGATCATAAAAATAGTCCCACGAGATAAGCTAGAACGCATTAGAGTAGGGGTAGAAGCCATAAGAAGTACTTACAACCTACTAGAACCTCCACCAAAAGCCTACGTAGAGGCAATAAAAATCTACCATGAAGGCCACAAAGACTACATAGACACATTACATTATACAACAGCTAAAAACACTAATACACCACTACTAACCATAGACTACGAATTCATAGAATTCCTTAGAAAGCACAATTACGAAATAGAGAAAATAGTACTAACACCAAGGGAACTAGTAAGACTCCTCTCCAAACAATAAACTAGAGAAAAACCCGAGCAACGTACTTGAGATTAGAGAGGAGAATTACCGTAGGGAAGTACGTCAACTCATATAACCCCCTATCCCATATTAATAATCATCATTTAAGAGTAACATCTGGTAAGCTTTTATACCTACTACCTACACGCATGTGATAATAGCTTAAGGTAGTACTTTTCCATAGCTGGAGCTGGGATCGAACTTAGTGTATATTTGCTATAAAGGCTTTAGTTAATGAGGCAAACAGGTGCACATAGATAGCTTTTACTGCCTAGCTTGACGTGATTGGGTCTCTGCGAACTAGGAGGGTCTGCTGTAGTAAGTTTTCGATGAGCTACCCATTAGTTGTCTAAGCTTCACCCTACAACTTAGGTACTCACCTAAGATACTGAATTGGATCATAGATAATAAGTGAGAGGACTTGAAGAGAAGCTTGAGATCCATTGCGTTACGCTATCGGTAATATATAGAGCGATAAGCTATAAAAGCTAGTAGTAGAGAGTAGCCCATGGTGATTGCGTGAAAACCATGTTTGTACGTGTACGTTATGAAAAGGGTGTTTTAAAGCCGCTCGGAGAAATTGAGGCTACTGAAGGAGAGGAATTCGAAGTTATACTCGTGAAGAGAAGCTTCAGAAGTTTTCATGAGAAAGCAAGCAAGTATGTTTTTGAGGCAGATCGTGATGTCGTAGGGGAATTCACGCAGGAAAGGAGGTAGGCGTAGTGACTCTAGTCTCCGTTGTAATAGATACTAGCGTGTTTGCAGATTACTACTTACTCTACCCTACTAGGCCTGAGAGGCACCAGAGAGCTAGGACTATCCTAAAGAAGATATCAGAGCTAGGGCTCCCTGTGTATGAGCCTTTCCTCTTTGAGATAGAGCTAAGAGCTGTACTGGTGAGAAGAATTAATCCACGACAGGTACTAGAAATAGTAGCTACCGTACTCAACCATGTAAACATAGTTGAAGAAAGAGAGATTCATGATAAGGCTGCAGAGACCGCATTAACAACGGGGTGTAGAGCTGTTGATGCATACTATATTGCAACAGCGAGACGATTCAACGCGATACTCGTAACCAATGATAAGGTTATGAAGGAAAATGGTCTAAAAGCTAATATAGAGGTCTACTACCTTCTAGATGATAACGATTACTATATGCTTAAAAAACGGATTATGAGGAGTCATCAACACACAGCCTATCCAACACCATGACCGCTATACTACTTAACTAAATTATGGAAACCCTAAGAAGTAGGTTACTCACATAAAGCAAACCATTAAACATTAATAACATATTGTAAAAAGCCCATAACAGCTTCTTCATAAAGCTACCATGATCCGTCGATCCCACCATCAGGTATGAATAGCCACGAATACTGCCTTTACTGCTTTACTCTACTCCATGAAACAAAAGATACTGGAGAAAACCTCAAAACAGCCTCTAAGGTGATGGAGTTTTATGTGTGGCGGGCCCGCCGGGATTTGAACTCGGGATCTCCGGCTCCGGAGGCTGACCTTTATAATCCTCTGTCCTATGTTGATAGATCGTTTGGGAGGATGCTGGCAAGATTTTATACCTACTATCTAGACGCTTGGGACGATATAGGCATGTAGTGGCATCTTTTCTATCGTTTAGATTCTTTAGTGGTGTTACTGCTAATGCCTTATAGGAGCCTCCTCCTATAACCCTTAGCCCTTGTAGGGTCTTCTTTGTATATGGTTATTATCTTATCGTCGGATTTCGACGACTCATGTAGAGGTATAAAAACTTAATGAAAGGGTATAATATCGCCTGATGGCCCATGCGTTATTGATGGGGTATGACTCCAAGAGGTATTAGCGGGACTACAGTAGCTCGACTAAAGAGCAGGAGGGAGGGGGTGGGGTGTTCAGAGAAGGTAGATAGTTATTATAATACTAATACTGTTCCTTCATGGCATCCGTTGAGGGGTATTTTCTCGCTCTTGGGGGTTCTAATCCCTAGAATTGATTACCGTAGGCTAGTACCCAGGTACCATGTAGTAGAGGTTGCTGAGTAGCTACGCTTTGGTGTTCAGCTTGACGTGCTTATGCCTCCGTGTGCCGACAAGTCTGCTGGCGTCATGTTATGTGTTCTTAGGTACGTGGTCGTGGCTATTAACTAGCGGGTAGTGCTTAACCTCTACCGCTACCTTACGGGTGGTGGAGGAAGATCTACATAGAGCTAAGGCATAGGTCAGGCATGGACGCGTTAGAGATCGCTAGACACGTCAAGGTAGTACTATACCTTGATGGAGAACACTCCTGCCTCCGAGGCCTAAGAAAGCATAGTATGAAGTAGGGCTCCAGTAATGCCCTCTTATTGGTTCTCGCTAATCGGCTTTCCTAGATATGTTTATGTAGTTATTTACCGATCTTTGTTTCTACATGTATTTTGTCTAGGCTCTTTTTAGTCTACACTATTCTTAGTACGTGTTGTTTAGCTCTTCTTAAGTATGGTTCCGCTTCTTGAGGTGTTAGTAGGTGTATTTCGAATGGGTGGTACGGAGGTAGGTTTAGTTTTTCCTCAATGAATGCTTTGATTTCCGCTATCTCTACAGCCTTTCTCGGTATTTCTTGAGATATTATTAGTATGTCCACATCACTTCCGCCAACGTAGTCGCCTCTGATGGTGCTTCCAATGACATAGACTTGAGTATCTGGTAACAGTTCCTTAGCTACTTTCGCTATTCGCTGAACCCAAGTTCTCCATTCCCGAAGCATTTTTACTCTACGTAGTGCTGTCTCCATGAATACCGTCATACCCTACCACCTACTAGCTTATTTACTAAGTTCATGGTTTCTTTAACCAGTTTAACCATGTCTTCCGCATCCTCCCTACCGTACTCACTAGTGAAGTATCTAGCCATGATGTACGCGTCTTCAAGAGCTATGAGTCTAGCTCTATTAGCCTTAATAAAGCCCTCTAATTCTTTAGAGCTTAGAATCCTAGCAATTTCTCCCAGCAACTTCCTTATACTGTGGGTTCGGGGGTAATCACCTACAATCATGAGTAGGACGTATTTTAGGTATAGCTGTAGGGCCTGCTCAGAGAGAAAGCATGCTAGATCATACGAACCCCTCCCTAACGCTATCTGGGCCTCCTCTAAAAACTCTAAAGCTCTTTTCCGGAGGATCTCAGCTTCAGATCTATGGATGCTCATCCCCATGTATACCTAAATACATTGATAGACTATTAACGTTTCAG
>CAZVLA010000019.1:0-67538 GCA_964627805.1 uncultured Desulfurococcaceae archaeon | reverse complement strand
AGGATACTTATTTTCCTCAATATGTTATTTATGGACGTTTTATTGCATTTCCTACATAGCATAAGGGCGATTCTGCATGAATTAGCAAACTTACTCATAGGCAAGTGAGCATATCCTAGAGCATTCTTTATTTCCTCATCTGTTACGTCAGTCAATATAGTCAGCTTGCGCAGCTTAAAGAATATTAAGTTCACGTACTTTTGTGAGCCCCAAAGGCTTTCGGATAGGTAAAGGCATAATGGATATTCCCTGTAAACCGATTCAATTCTTTCTAAGTAAGCACTTGACGGATACTTAAAAGCTACTTTCGCTACAGCTATTATGAGCCTGTTTCTTATCTCGTGAATTACCTTTTCCCTCGCTTCTTTGTCATCAATAACGAGCTCCCTTATGATATCCTCGGCATATTCCCTTAATTTGTCCTTACTAATTCGCTCAGTTTTCCACCTCTTTACGAAGACTATGTCGTTTTCCTTTAACTTTAGATAGGGTCCTCTAAGTTTTCTATGTCCTGACTCTTTCCCTGCGGGAAGTCCCCAAACATACAGCACCTCCTCAGGTTTTAATTTTAAATTCACTATATTACGGATAAATTCTTTATCTGAAAACTCTTCAGCTTTTTCCACTAAGTATCGCACTTTTAAGCCCCGTACTATGCCCCTAAATATGTTGTCCATAGAGCCTGTGCAGAGGTAATAGTTAATAGAGTTTTCACCACTAGATGTATGTACGTCTTTTTCGTCACTGTCCAGTACTTGCAATGATCATCCCTCCTTATACATGATTTAAAGTACTTGAGAGTTAAGATCCTAGTATACAACTCACTACAGAAGTACATAAATCCATTAGCGATCTTTGCCTTATAGCAGATATAAATAAGCAAGCTATTAAAGATAACCAAATAGCGTTAGTAGATCTTCTGTTCGAGTATTTACATACATAATTATGATATCGAAGTAACCTAATTGTTTGTTACCAACATGCTAAGGATTCCTATAAAAGATCCTTAACTCTTTTTCTGTCAATAGGATTCCCTATTAAATCTGCATTTCATTTTCTCTTTAAGCATTTTCTTGAGTAGTTCTTCGTGTCTGTCGTATAGGTTGGGCGTTATCTTAATTGCTACGCTAAGTACTCCGGCTCTTCTCAAGTGTTTTGTTACTGTGTTTGCTATCTTGCTCATTAGGTACTGCTTCTTGAGTTGTGTGATTATTTCTGCTTCTCCTCTCTTCAGTCCTTCCTTGGGGAGTGCTTTAGCTACGTACCTGCTCGTTAGGTTTATTGGGTGGAGGCCCCCGCCGCTGACGCTCTTTACTGTTGTGTTCGCCTCTCTTAAGGACGCTACCCTGCCTTTGATGAGCTGTTTGGGGTGCCCCCTCAGTACGTAGCCTCCGAAGAGCTTAACCTTCCTGAGGTCTGTCCTCAGGCTCTCTCGGCCGCCCTCACTAAGGCGTTGAGTAGCTCTATTAGCTCCGCCCCTCTGTACGCCTTAGTAGCTACGCCTACGAGCCCTTCCCTCACCTACCGAGGCGAACCACGTGAAGCCTCCCTCACTGTCGGCACCGTAGTTGACTACCAGCGCCTCACTCAGGGGCTCGCTGAAGGCCCTGCTTGAGACTACCTACTACTGAGCACCTACCAGCGCCTCAGTAACGGGTCTGAAGCCCACCTCCTTAGCTAGTCTGGGTGGGTACCCCTCAGTAATCACTGCGTAGTCGTAGACAGCACTCCTAACTAAGGACCCCTCAGCCACCACCCAACACTAAGGCGCGGGGGCAGGTACGTGTCCTCAATCCGTTAACTCATCATCGATGATGAAGTATGCTTGAGTGACTTAATAATTAATGTGCGGTCCTCACCTACACTTCCTAATACCTTTAATCTTAGTCGTTACGTACCTCCGTGGGCTACTTTCCTTTAGTTTTACGCTCTTGCGTATCCTACGTCACCGCCTTAACCACCACCTCCATGTTGAGACCACACCTAACCTACTAGTAGTAGTCTAGCTAGGAAGGATGAACCCACCTTCCTTGGGAGGTCTTAAGGAGCGTCTTTAGGAGGTTAAGGAAGTTACGGGTAACTCTAACGTGCTGGTACGTGCGGGCTTCACGGACCTTAGTATTGATTTAATAAGATAAGTCTGAGGACGTGCTTCCCGATGACGTGCATGCCTTGGGGAACGGTACATGCACTACTAATGCAGGGCTTGAGTGTAATTGAGGGTTTTAAAGTAATTCATTATCGCAGACCTTTGATTGGGTGCTGTCAATTGACTGTACTTAGGGCTGAGGACGTTATTAAGTTATTTGGGGTTAGTGAGTCTGATATTGATTGCGCTGGCCTTAGGTTAAGGCTTGCTGAGGTCTTTAAGTTAGGTGGTTCGGGTGGTTTAGGTGTTGGTGTTAAGGAGCTACCTAAGTACGTCCCTATCGAGCCTGTTAATGGTTGGTTTAGGTTAGGTCCGGGTCCCTACTTAATTAGGTATGCTGAGTACGTTAGGATACCTAATGGTTACGTAGGCTTAGCTATTCAACGCTCAACACTGGTTAGGATGGGTGCTACCCTATACACGGCTGTCTGGGATCCGGGGTATGAGGGTAGGGGTGCTGGGTTACTAGTCGTTCATAACCCCTACGGAGTACGTATTGAGGTAGGTGCTCAGGTAGCTCAGTTAGTACTGATTAGGATGAGTGGTGAGACTAAGTACGTCTACAGAGGTACCTACTTAGGTGAGGGTAGGTGAGTTACCCGTATAGAGTACCTAAGCTCATCGACATAAATGCTAAGTCTAGGTTAATTAGGGGTAAGGACTCACTCCTAGTAACAGGTAGGTGTGTTGAGGTTGAGCACCCGAGAGTACTTAATGAGTTCCTAAGTGGGGGTGATTACGCGGTAGTTTCTGTCTGCTTAGAGGAGGAGCACGTAAATCACGTAGGACTTAAGCTAGCTGGGGTACTAGCTAGGTGCGGGTTTAAGGAGGTAGCCGTACTAACTGTTGATGGCTCCCTACACTGCGTTCAACTACACCACATGGTTGAGGAAGTATTTAAGGTAATGGGTATTGAGGGTAGGGTAGTTAGGAAGCACTACGTGATTGAGGGTGGTTCATTAATTGAGGTTAGCCCGAAAGCCGTTAAGGTGTCTAGGTACTTAAGTAGGGTTGATAAGTTACTTAGGAAGTGTGGACAGTTCACTTAATTAATTAGTAATCCATAAAAGGATTAAGTGAACGGTTTATTGGGTACTCAAATGGTTAGGAGAGGTAATCCAGTACTTAATGCCGTACTAACGGTAACTACGTGCTTAGCAACTGCGTTAGGTGCTCAGTTAAAGTTCAACTTAGGTCCAGTACCCTACACAATGCAGAACTTCGGCTTCATACTAGCTGGCCTCCTCCTACCCCCTAAGTGGGCCCTAGCCTCCCAACTCCTCTACCTACTCCTAATAGCTATTGGAGCACCCGTAGCTGCTGGTTTTAGGGGTGGTCCCTACGTACTCATAGGATTCACGGCTGGTTACTTATGGATGTTCCCAGTAGCTTCACTACTGATGTCCTTAATGAGTAGGTGGTACTTAAGGCGTGTAGGTAGGTCCTTAAGCAGTATTAGGGTTAGTGACGTTACTGCGTTACTAGGTATTTCATTAGTAGCTACCCTACCAGTCTACTTCGTAGGTTTCCTAGTGTTCCTACACTACGCACTACCCTCTAAGGGGTTAATGGGTTGGGTACTACTAGTTAATAAGTTACTAGGTATTAAGGGGGCCTCAGCAGTAACTGCTTGCTTCGTAGCTTCAGTACTTATATTCATACCTCAGGACCTACTAATGGATCACTTAGCAGCAATACTAACTAGTAAGGCAGTACATAAGGTCCTAGTCAGTAGGGGGTTAGTGAGTGATTAGGGTTGAGTTGAGGAGAGTACTCATTAGGGGTGAGGAGGTCGTTAAGGACGTAAGTTTCGAAGTACCTAATTCTGAAGTCCACTTAATAGCAGGTCCTTCAGGCTCGGGTAAGTCACTAATACTTAAGTTAGTAGCTGGTCTAGTACATACCCTATACGGTGGTGTTGAGGTTGATGGTGAGGTATTAATTAATGACTTAAGCCCTAAGGAGGCATTAGTTAAGGGCTTAGTTACTTACGTACCTCAAGACCTAAGCACCACGTTAGTAACTAAGTCATTAGTTAGTGAGTTAAGGGCCTTAGGTATTAAGCCTGACTACGGAGTCATTAAGTCATTAGGTATTGAGGACGTAATTAGTAGGGACTTTAGTGAGTTATCAGCCGGTATGAAGTATAGGGTATTAACCGCTTTAGTAACTCACTTAAGACCAGCTGCCCTACTACTTGATGAGCCATCAACCTACGTAGACCCACCAACACTTAAGCCATTACTTAAGCTCCTTAGGTACTTAAGTAGTGAGTACGGAACTTCAGTACTCATAGCTGACCATAGGGTAAGCCTCATTAGTAAGTACTGCGATGAGGTTCACTACTTAGGAGGTACTACGGAATGCTGCTCATGTGAGTTACTTAATACCTCCTCAAGTAGTTACTTAGAGCTTAGGGATGTGTGGTTTAGGTACTCAAGAGGTAGTGAGTGGGTTATTAAGGGCTTAAGTACCCCCTACCTAAGGAACTCACTAGTATGTGTCGTAGGTGGTAATGGATCCGGTAAGACTACCTTAGCTAGGTTAATAGTTAAGTACTTAAGACCTATTAAGGGTTTGGTTAAGGTACCTAAGAAGGTGTTCTACGTACCTCAAGAACCTATCTACTGGTTCATTGATGATGACGTGTTAAGTACGGTTAAGTCACTATCGGTTAAGGACCCTAGGGAATTAATTAAGTCCTTAGGGCTTAACCCTAAGAAAGCACCCCACGCATTAAGTGTTGGTGAGGCTAGGAGGTTAGGTATTTACGTAGCATTAACATCTGGAGCTGACTTAGTAGTTATTGATGAACCGACCATAGGTCTTGATGAGGAGTCTAGGGTATGTGTTAAGGAGTTAATAGGTAGCTCCTTAGAATCCGGTAAGTCAGTAGTTATCACTACACACGATAGGGAATTCATTCGTGGGTTAAGACCTGACTTAGTAATTGATTTAGGTGGTTTAGGTGGCTGAGTCAGTAACTAAGCTCTACCTACCACTAACGACACTAATTACCTACTCCCTAGTACTTACTCTAGTCGTTAAGGACCTAACCCTTACTTCAGTACTTACTTCAGTACCCCTAATCACTAGTTACTTCCTAAGCCGTAAGTACTTCACGTTAGTCCTTAAGGGCTTAGCGGTATTCATAGGTATTTACGTAGCTACCTCACTAACTACTCAGTACGTAGTCACTAAATCATTAAGTATTGAGTACGTCCTAACTAACTCACTAAGGATCTTAGGGATTACCTACCTAGCATTAACTACCTTAAGATTCGTTAGTGATTACCTAGTAATTAATTACTTAAGGAGGGGGTCCGTAACATCAATAATTACTCAGTTAGTAGTAGCTACTAACTCATTAAGGAACGTACTAGAGACTACACCTGAGCTCCTATTCGTTGTTAGGAATAACTACGGATTAGTAGGTGGTCTTAAGGGGTTCATTAAGTCCTACGTAGCCGTAGCTAAGGTAGCTACCCTAAACACCCTACTAAGAGTTATTCAGTACTACGAATCACTAATTACTAGACTACCTAAGCAGTACAGAACGAATTAAGAACTTACCCTACATCACCCTCCCTCAACACAAGGAATCAGCTCTAGCAAATCTCTAGAGATCCCTTAGTTCCGAGTAGGTGTTGGGGATACTCGATGTTGAGGAGTTAATAGTGGTTACGGAATGAAACCTTCCGTAGCTTTAGGAAGTGTCTTGGGATTCATTAGGGTGTGGGTACGTACTTTACTTCAAGAACATTTATTTAGGGTTACTTCAGAGTAGTGGGTTCGGTGCTTAAATTTGGTACGTAAGGTGATTCCCTTAGTCTTACTCGTGGTTACGCTAGCTACGCTAGTACCTAACTTAGCTGTAGTCACGTACGGTGGGGGAGGTACTGAGGTTCATGGGGTTATAGAAGGGAACGTCGTGTGGACCCCCGATAAGAGCCCCTACATCATTACTAAGAACCTCGAGATAAGGGGTAACTTAACCATAGAGCCCGGAGTTGAGGTGCTGGTACGTAATTACGTAATCATAATTATTAAGGGTAGGTTAGTGGCTGAGGGGACGCGTAGCAAGCCTGTAGTAATTAAGTCCATAAACTCAACATCGACTAAGTGGTACTTCAGTATAGAGGATGGTGGTAAGGCGGTATTCAAGAACGCCTTAGTTGAGTACATAAGACCTTGGGTATTCAGTAACGGTGAATTAGTACTGATAAACACCACCGTTAAGCAATTCACGAGCGGTAAGGGAGGACCCATTAGTAAGGCCTTCATCACTATAGAGAACAGTAAGTTAGGTCTACTCCACTTCTCATTATGGGGTACTCCAGGGGAGTTAAGCATTAGTAACTCAAGGATAGGTAATCTTGAGTTAGGGCTTAGTAGGGCTGACGCAGTAATTAAGAACTCCGTAATCGGTACGTTCAAGGTACTATCAGTCTGGGGGTCTGGCGGGGGTGATGGCTGGCTATTCTCTAGGGTAGCTATTATAGGTACCTCAGTAAGTAACTTCGTGGTTGAGGGGGTTCGTGAGTTCTCTAAGCAGTGCTCATTACTGGTAATTAACTCAAGCATAAACAGCGTCAGTACTAAGGCTGGGGGCTTCCTAGTGAGTTCGTGGGTAGTAGTTGATAATTCAAGAATAGGTAGCGTGAGCATACGTAGCTACGAATCACTACTCCGTACCTCTAAGCTAATGCTGGTGGGTTCTAGGGTAGGTAATGTAGTCGTAAGTACCGTTAGGAACCCCTTAGATGACGCCTTCATCGTGATCAGTAACTCAAGCATAGGTAAGGTCAGAATCTACGGTGAGCGTGGACTCTACGAAAGTACGGACTTCATTATCTCAAGCACGTACATAGAGGGGTGGGAGTCCTTAAGTGGTGATGAGTCCTGCTACATCAGCTACGTAAACTTACTAATGACGAACGCATCTACTAAGTCACTGAAAATCACTAACTACGGTATCCGTAAGAGTAACATCACTATAAAGTACTCACGAATATCCAATGGCTACGGAATCTACCTAGGGAACTTAATGGACTACACTAAGGTCATCATGAACTACAACTCACTAGAGAAGCTATCAGTAGGCTTAGTAGTTAATAGGATCGGGCACTACGGGGTAGTACTGAATATAAGCAATAATTGGTGGGGCGACCCGTCAGGACCTTACGTCCCGGTACTCAATCCTAAGGGTAAGGGGTGTAAGGTGGAGGTACCTCCCTCACAAGCTAGTAGGATAGTACTCAGTAACTGGTTAAGTAGGCCCCCGAGGATACGTATAGCCTACCCAAGTATTGATGTAGTAGTTAAGGAGCCCCTACCCGCCCTCGTTAAGAACCCCGTAGACCTAAGTAGGAGTAAGGATCCGGACGGTAGGGTCGTGTACTACGTCTTAGTACCGATTAACTTCGGTCACCCAGTATTAAGTAAGGACCCAGTAATCAACGTCGTGTTCCCTAGGAAGGGTACGTACCTACTCTACGTATACGTAGTAGATAACGACGGATTAGTCGCTAAGAAAGCCTTAGTACTGAAGGTTAGTGGGGGAGCACTACTTAAGTCACCTAAGATACACTTAACCGAGCCTAGTAGTAAGGAATACCTTACGGGGAGGGATTACGTCATCGTAAGGTGGAGGATCGATAACGCCTACTCAGCTAAGGAGGTCGTCGTGTACGTTAATGGACGTGCTGTAAAGACCTTAGAGCCCTCATCAACTGGTAAGTACTTAATTGAGTTACCACGTGAGGGTAGGTACGATATCAAGGTAGCGGTAGTATCCAAGGACGGTAAGGTAACCTACGATACATTAAGCGTAATCACTGACTTTACACCACCCACCATACACTTAAGTACAGATGCTGTTAAGTATGGAGATAAGGTTAAGCTCCACATAAAGTGGTTAGTAAGTGACGAACGAAGCGGCGTATCTAGGGTTGAGGTATACGTGAATAATAAGCTAGTGAAACGCACCGCAGAGGGTAGGGGGGAGTTAATAGTAATTAGTGATAAGGACGTAAACACAGTTAAGGTAGTCGCGATGGATAAGGTCGGGAATACAGCACTATGCACTAAGAAAGTACCATTACCTAAGGAGACCAAAACATCATCAACAACCACCGAAACCGCGAGGACCGTAACCACCCCATCAACTAGATCAACCCCTAAGGAAACCCCCACAACATCAGTAACCGTGGCTAGAACTACTACGGGTAAGTCAGTAACTACATCAATACAGACACCCGTAAGAACCACTACAAAAACACGGAAGAGCGCTACCCAATTAAGTACCCAATCAATAAGTACCAGCACAACCACCCACGCAACGACGGGAGCACCAATAACACTACTCGGTGCGGTAGTAGCTATTATCGTGATAGTAGCTGTAGCTGCAATAATCCTTAAGAGGAGATAATGAGTAACCGATACCCTACATACGTAAATCAAGGCAACTCAAAAGTAAGGAGGGAGGTATTTTCCCTACCTTAACCTCAGTACGTCCGTGGGTACCTCATTAATTTTAGTTACTGACTACATTACTAGGTTGGTTTGATTAGTCGTAATCCCCTCTAAGTTACGCTGGTCTGTAAGGACTTAAGTACTTCCCTACGGAGTAATCCCCCTACCCTTAACTACCTCCTTAAGTATCGTTAGGATAGGTACTAGAGCTACCCCAACCTCCCTACCTAACCTAGTTAATTCGTAGTAAACCCTAATCGGTCTTACACTAGCGTCTACCTCCTTCCTAATGAGTCCTAGATCCTCAAGAGCCCTTAACTTATCAGTTAATACCCTAGAACTAACCCCGAACGCACGCTTCATTTCGTTAAAGCTTAGCCTACCCCTAATGTAGAGTGCGTATATTATCTCAGGTACCCACCTAGAGAATACCACCCTTAGGTAAGGTGATAACCTACTCAACTCATCCTTAATATCGCTTAGGCTTAAGCACCTAAAGTACTCGCCACTCATCACATCCTCTAACTCCCTCAAGCACTTACTAATTATTAAGCGAAGATCAGTTAACTCCCTACCACACCCTGGACTACTTACCAAAACTCCACCCCACACTAAATTACCTATCAAAAACCCTAAAATACGAATATTGAAGTAGTAAGTAAATACTCTATGTATCCCATTACCACATACTTAAATCCCTCCTTAGTTACTTAATTAATGGTGATGGGCTTGAGTGAGGAGATCCCCCTTAAGCCATTAGGTAGGCAGGACATACACAGGCTTGAGACGTACTTACTCATAGGTACCTTACTTAGGAAGGACGTTATTGAGAGGATTAGGAAGGCTGAGGATAGGCTAACCTGGATCGACTCACTAGCAGTAGCTGCTGGCGCCTTAGCTAGGCAGAAGGCCGGTAAGCCGATAAGCTCAATAGCTGAGGAGTTGGGTAGGTCTGAAGGTACGATAAGGAACCACCTAAACAGAAAGACTGAAGCAGGTAAGCTCGTGTGGGAGACTTACGAAATGCTGGCTAAGGGTCAGATAGACCCTATAGCGGCAGTCATATCATCAGCTGAGGATGTCGAGAAGTTTAAGGAGGAGCTTAATAAGGTCATGAAGGAGAGGGACGAGCTTAAGGCTAGGGTTGAGGAGTTAGAGTCTCAAGTTAATGAGTTAAGGAGTAAGTTAGACAGTATTAAATCAAGACTTAAGGAGCTTATTGAGAGTATTTAATGAGTGTTTTTAATTAATCATTAACTACCCTAGTAGTAATCGTTATTAATTCATGTAGCATTAAGTACGTAGCGGTTAGATATACTAAACTAATATTTATTCCCCTCCATAGCTAAGTTCATGTAGAGTAATGAGGTGATAGGGTGGGCGGGCATGGGTGGGGGAGAGAGTACGGAACGTATTAGGTTATTTACTTGGGGTCTCCCCGAGTTCGATAGATACCTAAGCATGCTTAGGGAGGGCTACACACTACTTATATACGGTCACCCAGGCTCCGGTAAGACTACATTAGCTGCTAAGTTAGCTTACGAGAATATGAGGAGGTACGGGTATAAGGTACTCTACCTATGCACTAACGAGAATGAGGATAAGTTCTTGGAGATCATGAGTAGGTTAGGTATGGATTTCAGGAGGTTCAGTGAGGAGGGTAAGTTTAGGTTTGTTGAGATACCCCTAATAAGTGAGGAATTTACTAGGGATGAGGTCGTTGACGTTACTTACGAGGAAGTCATTAGGTACTCACCAGACATACTAGTCATTGATAGCGTAACCCCATTCCTGGAGTCATTCAGTAGTGACATGGGTAGGAGGGCATTCCTTAGGGCAGGACCCTACAGAGTAGTTTCTGAGATGAGGGGCTTACTAGTACTCATTGCTGACTTACCACATGGTAGGGAGAGTCCGGGGTTAGGTGATATTGAGTTCGTAGCTGATGGGGTATTAGCTACTAAGGTAAGTACTGAAGCTACTTCACTACGTAGGTGGGTCGAGATTAAGAAGTTGAGGGGTTCGGCATACAGCGTATCTAGGATATACTTCAGGATAGTGGACGGTGTAGGTCCGGTAGTCATTGCTGGTGGTGAGAAGCTCGATGGTAGGTACGTTAAGGCTGGTGACTTACTGACTGGGATGCCCAGAGTTACTTCATTACTTGGTCAGATACATAGGGGCACTCACATGCTCTTCCTATACCCACTAGGTACGGAGCTAAACTCACTACTATCCTACGCATTAGTCGCTATGGCTGTTAAGTTAAGGTACGTAGCGACCGTCGTTACCTTCGGTATGCACCCTAAGGTATTCATGACCAGGGCTATAGCATCAGCACTAGCTGCTGGTATGTTCGGTGCTGATGTTGAGGGTGCCGTGGATAATTACTTAAGGTATGTTAAGGTACTACCTATAGACCTAGACCAAGCAGATCTGGACCTACTACCCTACGAGATATGCTCTAGTAGGGAGTTCCTAGAAGCTGACGTAGCTGTCTACCCAGACTTGAAGCTACTCTACGACTACGTAGGTAATGCCTCTAAATTCAATAGGATAGTGTACCCAATAATAACTAGGGGTAAGCGTAGGGGAGTAACTACGGCCTTCTTCTTCACGGAGGTTAAGGACTTGGACGAGCTAGTACTTCCTGAGTTGTGTGACGTGATTTACAAGGTAGTACCTAGTAAGCCTAAGCCTAGATCAATAAGTGATTACGTGATAGAGATTAGTAAGTCGTACCCACTAAGGGGTAGGTCAGTAAGTATCTACGAAGTAGCTAGGAACCTAATGCTTGACCTAGGTATAGGGATACCGAGTCCTGAGGAGGTTAATAAGTTCGTGGGCTTAGTTAGTAAGTTACTTGATAAGAGATTAAGTACGCAGGACTAGGTTTCAAGGTAGTTAAAAAACTACTTACTACGTACGGTCTGAATAATTAATCCGTCCCTATTCGTTAGCGTTACTAAGTTATTTACTTGAGTCAAGGACTTACCGCTGCGGTCAATAAGCACTACATGAACTACGTAGGAGCAACCTATTACGTCATTAGACACGAATGAGCACGTTAAGTTACTAACTCTAAGCTCCTTAATGTCGTAGGCTTCATAGAGTGCCTTATGTAGCTTAATCAGTGATTCATTATCAACCACGCTTAAGTCGAAGTACTTACTAATCCTTAAGTCCTCATCCTTAACGGCTCTGTAGTAGTTAATTATGTTCCTAGCGGCTTTCCTCAATGACTCGTAAGTACCTAACTTACTCTCCTTAAGCCTCTTAACCACCTCCTTAATCACCTCACTACCTACGGCCTCCCCACCAGCTCTTGAGGTCGTGGTCTCATTCTTAATTACTGATGCTTGCTTAGTAGTGACTATCGTTACTGACTCGTTACTTACTTCAGTAGTACGTACCTCAGTAGTGACTACCTCGCTAGTACTTACTTTAGGCTTCGTAGGTATGGATACTGACGTAGTAGGTACTGTAGTATTACGTACCTCAGTAGTTGTTGTTCTTGACCGTACCCCTAACTTACTTAGTAAGTCCTTAACGTACTTACTCCAAGGTAGTTTCACGGGTGGGTTAAGTAACCCCTCAACATCTAGGTAGGTCAGTAATGCTATACTGAGTAGAATCAGTACCGCAGTAGCTAATGCTTTCTTACCCATAAGCAACACCCCTGAAGACCACCTTCCTACTCACGCAACCTACGTTATTACATGCCTGAATAACTACTACGTAATCAACCTCATGCTTCCTAGCCCTTAACTCGTACTCCTTAGCCTTACTCTCTAGCCAGTTCTTCAGCTTATCCACGGTTGACGACTTAATCCTATCTACTACATGATTAATCAGTCCCTTAATACCCTTCTTAAGCTTCTCAAGCGGTGGTAGTTCGTACTTACCTACCTTAATGTTTACGTTAGGTATTAGTATGTCGACACCGCCCACTAATGACTCGATAGTTGTGTACCCAGCTAGTAGACCGTAGATTATCTTTGACTTGTACGACTTAGAGAGCGTTATTTGAGCTATGTAGTAGCTGATGTCCTCACCCTTACCCACTACATCACTACTTAACTCAATAGTTACTACCCCACCACCTAACTTAAGTGACGGTAACTTCGTAGGTGTTATTAAGTCCCTCGTCAATATACTCGGTGACTCGATACTTAACCTAATTACTTTAGAGTATATTGAGTGGTATGAGGTCCTAGGGACCTTAAACCCCTTAAACCCGTTGGCACCGTCAACCATTAACTTAGGAGCTACTACCTTAACACTTAATGCCCTAGTAACGTCTAGGTATAGAGTACCTGAAGTACCTGACCATGTCACGTAAGCATGCCTTATCACGGGCTTCCTTAAGTCCTTACCAATTAACTTCACGTAGCCGTAGGTAATTACTTTCCTAGGGCCCTCACCACTACCTAACCTAGTGAACTTAGCTACTATCCTTAAGTAATTATTCAGTACTAGGAGGTCCCTACCCGCGAACCACGTGGGTGAGTACCCATTACCTAGTGGTGAGTACCTAATCAGGAACTCGTAAGTACCATCACCCACTAAGCGCCTCTTAACACCTACGACGCCTACCCCACTAATTACGTCCATACTGGTTAGTGAGTACCTTGAGTTACCGCACCTTAAGCTAGCCTTAATCCTCAAGGATACCGTGAACTCACCGCTACTGACTAACTTAATGTTCGCTACGTCAACAAGGAACCTCCTACCCCCACTACAGACCGTGGTCTCTATACTTGATGAGTTACTTGAGGTCACCTCAACACTTAACTCGCACCTAACCTCCTTAACCTCCTTAGCACTAACGCTGACCCTCCGATTAATTACCGGGTCCTTAGGGTCTGGAATCCCGTCACCATCCGTGTCCTTAATGAATGGGCTAGTGCCTTTCCTTAACTCATCAGGGTCCTTAAGCCCGTCACCATCAGCATCACTACTGTATGGGTATGGGTCCTTAGGGTCTTTAAGCCCGTCTCCGTCGGTATCCTGCTTATTAGGGTCTAAGCACTTACTCACCTCCTCGTAATCGCTTAGTGAGTCACCGTCAGTGTCGCTACTGAGTGGGTTTGTGGGGTAGTTACATGAGATTACCCTATACTCCTTCATTACGTAGTCGTAGATCACGGCAGTTGACGTAGTCCCCATAACCTCATCGTAATCACTTAAGCCGTCGTTATCTGAGTCCGCGTTTAGGGGGTTAGTACCCTCCTTATACTCACTACTGTCGCTTAACCCATCCCCATCACTGTCCCAGACCAGCGGGTTAGTACCTAGCTTAAGTTCCTTGGAGTCGCTTAAGCCGTCGTCATCAGTGTCTGGGTTGAGGGGTGATGTCCCGTACCTACGTAACTCATCGTAGTCACTGAGCCCGTCACCGTCGGTATCTACCTTAGTTAGTGACGTGCGAACCACGTACTCCTCGGAATCCAGTAAACCGTCACCGTCGGTGTCCGGGTTGAGGGGGTTCCCGAAGTTCCTTAGGTCCACGTAGTCGTTAAGACCGTCACCGTCGCTATCGGCGTTCTTGGGGTTCGTACCTAACTTAAGTTCCTTAGCGTCATCAAGCCCGTCACCGTCCGCGTCCTTACTTAAGGGATCCGTACCCAACTTAAACTCCTTCAAATCACTTAGTGAGTCACCATCAGTATCGGGTAGGTAGGGGTTCGTACCCAGTAAGTAAGCCTCAATCATGTCGGTCAATCCGTCATGATCCGAGTCAATACTTGATGTCTCAGTACCTAATACCTTAACCTCCACGTAATCACTGAGTCCGTCCCCGTCCGTATCGTATAGGGTCGGGTCGACGTAGAGTAGTAAGGGGTCGAAGTTAGGTGGTATGAATACCTCACCCTTAGCGTTAGGGAACCACCTAGCCCTAGCAGCCTTAATAACATCACTGAATATCGTACCGGCACTCCAAACCGGGTACTTAATGCGTTTACTACTGAAGTCCTTCTTAACTAACCTACCGTAGATGGTCTTACCTAGCTTTAAGTCCCTAAGAGTAACACCTACGAACGGATTAAGTACTGGCCCGCCAGCGTAGCAGTAGTCGTACCTACTCGGTACTTTAATACCGAACTCACGAGCTATCCTAGATACGTCACCGTCGGGCCCGCAACCAAGTGCTAGTAGCATGTACGGCACCCTTAATGACTGAGTAACTTCGTATAGGTCACTTAATCCATCGCCGTCTGTGTCCCTCCTTAAGGGATTCAATACGCTACGGAACAACATACCAGCCCTTGGGTAGGCATTACCTGAGACAGTAAGTACTGAGTAGATACTAGTTCTTGAGGGGTCCTTAGACCTACTAACGAGTATTACTAAGGGACCCTTACCAGTATCTAGTAACGCATTGCAGAATACGTACAGTGAAGTACCTACCTCGAAACCGTCCGGTAACCCATCACCGTCAGTGTCGAACTTCCGTGGGTTAGTACCTAGTAGCTTCTCCTCATTATCGCATAACCCATCACCGTCTGAGTCCCTACCACATATCTTAGGGTTGAGTATCGTTGAGCTTATTACGTAAGTCCTTAAGCCGAAGTACCTACCTATATCTACGTACTTACCCTCCTCAATGTAGGTCTTAATAACCTTCGCAGCCTCCCTTAAGTCACTAACGACGTTATTGAAGTTTCTGAAATCCATGCTAGGTTCACTAGCACTTAAGGTTACCGACGTAGGGAATACAGTAGCTACTACTAGAGCAAGTACTGCGAGACCTACGTACTTAAGTACCCCCATACCTAGCACCGCCTACGCATGAAGCACTACGTAGTAGTAAGGAACTACGTAAGCATGCTTAGGTACTTACGTAGTACTTACTTAACTACGTAGTGCTAACCCACCTCGGTTTTAGGGTTTATAAGTATTACCTGTGATTTACTCCGTAAAAATCCTCCAGTAGTTAATTCATTTAGATTACCAAACGCTAACTCACACTCGTTAATGAATAGCTTTTAAGTTACTAGAGGGAGTTAAGTGGTTGGTTTAGGTGCTTAAGCATGTCAGTAAGTAGCTCCTTAAGTAATGGGGAGCTTACTTGGTGCTGTGAAGTACTTAGGAAGTTGCTTGGGGGTATACCTAGGGGTTCAGTAATCCTGATAGTAGGTACTCCCGGTGCTGGTAAGACAACGATAGCTGCTAAGACTGCTTACGAGAACCTTAAGTTAGGTCATAAGGTAATTTACTTCGGTATTAACGAGACTGAGGGTAAGTTCATTAAGTATATGAGTGCCTTAGGTATGGACTTCAGTAGGTTCGTTAGGGAGGGTAGGTTTAGATTCATTGAGTTACCACTACTTAACCCTGAGGTAGGTACTGACTTAGTCCTTGAGACCATAGCTAAGGAGGTAGGTACCTTCAAGCCCGACTTAGTAGTTATTGATAGTGTAACACCACTCATTAGGTTAGTTAGTGGTGGTGATGTCTACAGTGCTAGGGCATTCATGAGGTCGGGGCTCTATAAGGTATTTACTGAGCTGAAGTCCGTACTCCTACTAGTTGCTGACACACCCTTAGGTACGGAGTTAAGTACCTTAGGTGATCTTGAGTTCGTGGCTGATTACTTACTAATAATTAAGCACGAACTAATTAGGACTTCAGTCAGGAGGTGTATTGAGATAGT
This sequence comes from uncultured Desulfurococcaceae archaeon, assembly GCA_964627805.1. Lineage (GTDB taxonomy): Archaea > Thermoproteota > Thermoprotei_A > Sulfolobales > NBVN01 > CAZAMI01. The sequence goes on along the minus strand of CAZVLA010000019.1, from coordinate 51,258 downwards.
TAAGGCTAGGGGGGTACCGATTAGGTTACCTCGGGTCTACTTCAAGATAGTTGATGGTAGGGGGCCAGTACCCTACGTACTTAGGGAGGTAATTGCTGAGGAAGCTAATAAGACATTAAGCATGAAGGTAAGTAAGTTCAGGAGGTTAAGGAGTAAGTTCGAGGTGCTTAAGCCCCTACTAGGCACTCTAAACCCAGGTGCTCAGATACTCATACTGTACCCACCAGGTAGTGACGCTAATAGGGCATTCACGATAGCTCAAGCAGCTATAGGTGTTAAGTTAGGTCTTAACACGACCGTAGTTACCTACTCAATGGATCCCCTAGACCTCTTCAAACTCTCACTAGCTACTGCGTTAGGTGCTGGTATCGTAGGTAGTGTTGAGGAGGGTGTTAAGGTTTTTGAGAAGTACTTGAGGGTGTTAGGTATTAACTTAGCAGTACTCGATACTGAACTCCTCCAGTACTGTGAAGTTAGTGAGGCATACACGACCCCCGAGACTGACTTAGTCATCGTACCCGATATGAAGGCACTCTACGATTACTTAGGTAGTGTTAGTGAGTTCAATAAGATACAGTACACATTCGCTAACTGGGATAGGACCTTAGGTACCGTAGCTATTAGGTACTACCCCGACGTACCTGAGGTTAAGGACTTAGTACTTAGTGAGGTTAGTGACGTAATCATTAAGTTAGTACCGTCAACAACGACACCTAAGACAATCCTACATTACAGGATGCTACTTACTAAGTCATACTTAAGTATGGTTAAGGAGGTACCCGTTAGTAGGATCATAGAACTACTTAAGTCCGTAGTAGGTATTGAGGTACCGTCAACTAAGGTAGTTGCTAAGTACTTTGAGGAAGTTAGTGAGTGGTTACATAGTAGGGGTTACGTACCTAAGTCAGTAGTTAGGAGTTGGAGGGCTTGATACCGGTACTTAAGGGGTTAGGTACTGAAGTAACTATCTACGTACCTAAGGGTACTTACTTCTCACTAACTAACTCACCATACCCTACGCACATCATATCATCAGCTACGGACATATACGCTAAGTACCCCTACATGCCTTGTGAGGTAGGTGAGGTAGTTAAGGTAATTGAGTTTAAACCACCTAGGTTTAGGACTGACGCTGATGGGAATGACTACGTAGTACTGATTAGGGTAGGTAATCACTACTTAAAGATACTCCACGTAAGACCTTCCGTTAAGGTAGGTGATGTTGTGAAGTTAGGTGATTACCTAGGTGATTACTTAATATCCGGTTACTTCAGGCCGTGGTCTAGTAAGCACATGCATGTTGAGGTTAGGTACCTCAACGACCCATTAAGGGCTTTAGGTTCGGTCGACTTAGTACCTACTAATGAGTTAATTAATTACTTAAGGGGCTTAAGGCCGTGCAGGGACGTAGTTAGGGTTAGGGTAGTTAGTGATTTAGGGAGTTACTACTTAGGTGAGTTAATTAGCTGTGACTACGTACTGGCTTACTTAAGTAGTGGTTGCTGGGGTGTTTTGGATGGTGGCGTACCTCACTACTCCGTAGGTGGTTTACTACTGATTAGTGATGAAGTACCGAGTATTTGCGGAGGTGATTTACTACTTAATGAGTTAGTTATTGGTAGGTACTTAAGGAGTTACTTAAGGCGTAGGTTAGTAATTACCTTATTCAGTAAGGGCTTCCTAATTAAGGGGGTTACTTACGGCTTAGGTACTTACCTACTCAGTAGGTACGTGAAGTTAGTACCACTTAGTAGTGGGGCTGACCTACGTATTGGTGAGGTATTGAGTCTTAATGAAGTTACTGAAGTTAAGGTTAAGTTACCTAGGTGGTTTAGTAGGTTAGTGGGTAAGGGGTAGTTAATTATTGCCTTACCTAGTAGGCTTAAGTAGTATCAAGTGGGCTAGGAGGTACTTAGTTGATGTAGCTGTAGCTACGGCTATAGGTGCCTTAATGCCCTTCTTCCTAGTAGGTTACGGCTTAGCCTTCAACTACTTAAGCTCGTACGTAATGAATCACCTACACCCACTACCAGCTATAGCCTCATCAGCAACCCTCCTAATACTCTCCTACCTAATGATTAGGTTAAGTACCTTCAGTAGTGGCGGTGTTCTTGAGGTATTCCTAGAGACCTACCACTTCAGGGGTGGGTACGCTAGGGTTAAGGACTTAGCACTACTCCTAATAGCTACCTTAGCGACGGTATGCGCGGGTGGTTCAGTAGGTGTTGCTGGTGTTGCCGTACTTACTGGCTACGTAATTGCTAGGAAGTTAGCTGATTACATTAAGTACGTAAGGAGTAGGAGGTTCTTCCCGATAGTAGGGGCTGCAGCAGGTATATCAGCTGTTTTTAAGGCACCACTAACAGCTATGGCGTTCTCACTTGAGATACCCTTTAAGCACGGTGTCGAGGCTGCCTACCTACTACCTGCACTAGCTTCCTCAGTAACTGCCTTCGTAGTATCTAAGGCTGTATTCGGTGGTAAGGAGATACTACTCTTCATAAGACCTACATCACCCCTAACACCAGCAGTAGCTCTCCACTCAGCAGTCATCGGTGTCTTAGCTGCCGGGCTTACCTACTTAGCGTACTACGTTAAGTTATGGCTTAAGGGGGCGTCACTAAGGCTCACTAACGAGTTCAGTGAGTTAGGTGGTTTCGTTAAGCCCTTAATAGCTGCTTCAGCAGTGGCTATTACTTACTACCTCATAACACCCTACGCGACAGGTGCTGGTGCCTACGTAATACCTAAGATACTCCATATTAAGTCAGCTAACCTACTCACGGGCTTAACACTGTCTAAGCTACTACTGATGGTGGTTGTTCTGGAGATGGGTGGTGCTGGCGGTGTATTCGTACCCCTCCTAGTAGCTGGTGCTGCCTTAGGTGCTGCTTACGGTAGGGCCTTAGGACTACCCTACGTTGACTTACTGATGATGGCTGGCATAGCTGGTCTGTTCTCATCAGCTAATAAGGTACTACTGACTTCAGTACTCCTAGCTGCTGAGGCGGGTGGTTTAGTAGCTACCATACCTGCTGGTATAGCTACAGCTATAGCTTACTCATTAACCGCACTAACGTCGATACATACTCAGCAACCAGCTGTTGGTCATGGTAGGTTTAGGGCTAGGGCTTCTAGGTTACTACTCACGATATGCCCTAAGGGTATTGAGGGGCTTAAGTCACTCACGGTTAGTGATTATGTGGAGGACGTATGCATTACTGAGCCAAGTACCTACGTAGTCGATGCTTTAAGGAATTGTGGCGGGTTTAGGTACTTAGTATGTCGGTTAGGTAGTGGTGAGTACGGCTACGTTAGAGTAGCTACACTTACTGAGTACTTGAGGATTACTGACTTGAGGGTTGGGGACGTAGTTGATAGAGCACCTACGGTTAGTGAGGGTGAGTCATTAAGTAACGTAGTTGAGGAGCTCGTCTACGGAGGTTCTGAAGTAGCTGTAGTACTACGTAGGGACTCCTCCGTAGCTGGCGTAGTCAGTATTGAGGGTATTGAGGAGGTTATTAGGGAGGTAGTTACTAGGGAGTGCTTAGGTAGGTAATAGTCAATCTTATAAGCCCCACCTAAAGAAGGTGTTGGGGATCTGCTTTTGTGGCGGAAGAACCTACCGTAACTCCTTGGGAAGCTGAGGCGTTCGTTGATTACAGTAGGTTAATTAAGATCTTCGGTACTAAACCGATAACTGATGAGGTAGTTGAGCTCGCTACTGAGGTACTTGGTGAGGAGCACTTCATGCTACGTAGGAGGGTATTCTACTCCCACAGGGACTTCGACGTATTCCTAAACGCCTTCAAGAGGGGTGAGAGGGTAGCTCTATACACTGGTAGGGGACCCTCAAGCCATACCCACTTAGGTCATATCCTACCGTGGGTATTCACTAAGTGGTTACAGGATAGGTTAGGTGCTCACCTATTCTTCCAAGTAACTGACGATGAGAAGTTCTTCCATGAGGTGGGTGCTAAGCTTGAGGGTACTAACTCGATGGCTTACGAGAACGCATTAGACATAATAGCTGTTGGTTTCGACCCTAGTAAGACGCACTTAATAATTGATAGTGAGGACATTAGGTACCTATACCCGATAGCTTGTAGGGTAGCTAAGAAAGTCACTTACTCAGTAGCTAAGGCGACCTTCGGATTCACTCAATCAACTAACGTAGGTATGCTATTCTTCCCAACCATACAGATAGCTGTGTGCTTCCTACCGACTGAGCTCTTCCGTGAGAGTACCTACGTACTAATACCTGCAGGTATTGATCAGGACCCGTACTGGAGGATAGCTAGGGACGTAGCACCCACCCTAGGCTACCCGAAGCCGTGCCAGATACACGGTAAGTTACTACCTGGCCTAGGACCTGAGGGTAAGATGTCTTCATCGAAGCCTGAAACAGCTATATACACCATAGACGACCCTGAAGTAGCTAGGAGGAAGGTCATGAGGGCATTCACGGGTGGTCAACCAACTGCTGAGCTTCAGAGGAGGTTAGGCGGTAACCCGGATAGGTGCTCGGTATTTAAGATGCTTGAGATGCTCTTAGAACCCAATGACGCTGTAGTCGAGAGGTTCAGGAGTAATTGCTTATCGGGTTCGGTACTGTGTGGTGAGTGTAAGAGGGCTGTTGCTGAGTACGTAGTTAAGTTCCTTAAGGAGCATCAACGTAGGAGGGAGAGGGCTAAGGACCTACTACCTAAGTTCCTCATAAGGAATAAGTTCGAGCCACCAGCAGTTAGGCGTTAGTTTTTAAGTATTAAAAACACCTAAAGTAGCTTAACCCTAACCTCCTCACTACCCGCGAAGAACCCCTTCTTCCTTACCTTAACACTAAGTACGGCCTCGGACTTGAAGTCAGCTGTACTCACTGGTTTGAAGTCCTTAGGTAACTCAATACTTAATTCCTTACTGAACCACTCATCAGTACCTAGTACTGAGTCCCTACTCAGTACGAACTCACGTACTAACTCCTCGTAGGGCTCGCACTCTATATCGTATGTACTCCCCGGCTCGTCAGGTATTTCACGTAACTTAATTGATTCCCTCCTAATCAGTCCTACCTTAATCTCCTTATACTTAATGTCCTTAGTAGCCCTTAAGAATAACCTACCCTTAATTAATGAGTTGCTTAGGGACTCAATCACTACCTTAACCCTTAACTTACCTGACGCACCCACGAACTCGTTACTGCTTAGGGGTTCCTTAAGTAACTGATTAATCACTACCTCCTTCCTAACTACTATGTCCTTCCTAAACCTCCTATCTATCTTAGCCTCAACGAACCACTTAATACTGAATGACTTACCTACGTAGGTTGGTGGTGCTTCCTTAGGTACCTTAAGTACTACGTCGTACCTACTACCACGTACTAACTTACCCTTAGCTACGACATCCTCAACCCTAAGCACTTCATTACTGAACCTAACCCTCCTCGTTACGTACTCCTCCTCTTCCTCATCCTCCCCTAAAGCTACCCTAGATGCTGTGTACCTACACCTAACCCTACCCTCAGCGATAGCTACTAACGATACCTTAAGTGACCTGCAGTCAATGTCTGACTTAATACGTACCTCAACAGGTAATTCACTACCTAACTCCACTACCTCCCTACTTAGGCCTACCTCTAATACGGAGCTACGCAATACATTACGCACCTACTTAATTTTAATCAACCTTGATTGACTAACCTAATAAGTATTGCTACTGCAGGTAAGGATTAAACCTAAACTCACGGTAGCTAACCACCTTAACCCCTCCGGAACTAATTAATTCCTTAATGACCCTCACTAAGTACCTAAACCTACGTACTGACCTTACCGAGTAGTCAGTAAGTGTTAGTATGGGGAGTACAGCTGTAGGTACTTCATCACCTACTAGGTCTAAGTACTTAACGCAGTCACTCATACTTAATTCAGTCTTAGGTGCTTGAATAAGTACTGCGTCGGCCTCCCTAACTAACCCCTTAATAGTACTTACTGCTTCAGGACCCCATAAGTAACTACCCCTAACCACGCTATTAACTACCTCGAAACCCACGAAGTTAAGTAACTGAGTTATGTGGTTGGCGAAACCCGGCAGTACTAACTCATGAATATCAAGTACCGTGAGTAACTTAGTACCCACCAAGCCTAACTCACGTACGTACTCAATAGTACTTACTAACTCCACACCGCATACCCTAAGTAATTCATGAGCAGCTTCAGTAGCGTTTAATACGTAACCAACCTCCGTAGGTATGTCTAGGAAGTCCATACCGTGCGGTAACTTAACTACGTAGTAAGGTATCCTCAGCTCCTCCAACGAGTTAATGAGGACCTCCTGAGCACCTCCTGAAATCAGTATTAGGTCCGGCGATGCCTTAAGGACCTCCTCAGTAATTAACCTATCGTAAGTACCTAGTACGGGCAGTTCAGGTACTTCATAGCCTAAGTACTTAAGTAGTCTACACCACGGTGAGTAACCAACCAGTAAGTCCTTAAGTCCTAAGTCGATCACCGTAGCTGTTATTGACGGTGATAGAGTAGCTACCCTAGAGGGTCTCTCAGGTACTTCAAGGTACTTACGTAGGTAGGGGCAGTACACCCTCCTCAAACTCATTACCTATTCATGTAAGTACGTAATTAAGTATTTAGCGGTAATTCTTTATATCCTAAGTACCTACTTCATAGGGTGCTAAGTAGGTGGGTAATTCCGCCTACTTGAAGTCGTTCGGGGTTGGTATTGAGTTTAGGGTTAGTGGTGACCTTAAGTGCGTTACTGAGGGCTTCAAGGGTCTATTCGCTAGGAGGTACGTACCTACGTTCGAGTTAGTTGAGGGTGGGTTAGGTAGTTGTAGGTGCTCAGCAGTTACTGATTGGTTAGTGACACGTAGTGGGTTTAGGTTAGTTAGTATGTCCTTGAGTAGGGAGGTTGATAGGTACTTAATAGAGTCGGCACCACCAGCACCATACATTAATGAGTCACCCTACTTCTTCATACTTCAAGTACTTACTAGGCTATACGTTAAGTCCGGCTACCTACTACTCACGGATACCGTGACCGTCAGTAACGGTGATGAGGCTGTACTACTCATGGGCTACCCACACACGGGTAAGAGCACCTTACTAGCACTCGCACTAACTAGTGGTTACGTACCACTAACTACTGAGAACACCATACTTGAGGTTAGGGGTGGTGAAGCTAGGGTCGTTGGGGGTACTGAAGTACTTGTCTACGACCCCGAAATCGAGGGTGTCTACGGGGTTAAGGTACCTTACCACGACCTAACAAGGCACGGGTATAGGATCTACGACTTAAGGGGGCTTAAGGAGCGTGAGGAAGCACTACTTAAGAGGCCTAGAGTAGTTAGTATGTACCTCCTATACTGCTCATTCAACTCAAGAGGATGTAGCTATAGAGTCGTTAAAGGTAGGAAGGCGACTAAGACTCTATGGCACTTCGCAACATCGATTATTAGGGGTGATGACTACTACGAACCAACGCCTCAGTACTTAAGTGATGAGTTCACGGACTCACTAATATCTAACTCAATCAATGAGTTAGTTAGGGAGTACTCAGGTAGGTTCTACGAGGTCTTCGGGTCGCATAAGGACGTATTAAGTAACGTACTCAGGGTTTTAGGTTAATCCCTACTTACTGAGGTTACGTAGCTTACGTAAGTCATTAGTGACTTAGCTAAGTCTATTAGTAGGGAGCAGCAGGTATCCCTCCTACCTAAGTAGCAACTAGCTATTAACTCCTTAATTATCTCCCTCGTACTTAACTCACTAGCCCTACTCAAGTCCACGCAGTCCGTGGGTGATTCTGAGGTTATTAGTGATGCGTAGAGTATCTTAAGTACCTTATCCCTACCAACACTCCTTATCTGGGGTGACTTCGTAAGTGCTTTCAAGTACTTAACTGCTTCCTCGCATGTGCATAACCCGTACTTAGTAGGTGTAGCTACTACGTACTTAGCTAGCTTAGTGACTACGTAGTTAATCCTACACCTAATCTCATCGACGCACTCATTACTTAGGGGTAGTGATAGGTAAGTAGCTAACTTAGCTCTAGTAACTACGTCCCTGAATATGTTAGATAGTGCTGACCTAATTACGTACTTAACCATCCTTAAGTGCTTAGTAGTTAGTAAGTAAGTGAGTAGTGACTCCATAAACTCCCTAGCATCCTCCCTCATTACGTAAGCAACGGCCTTCCTACCCCTACCTCCCCTCCTAACTAGTGAGTACTGCTTGATTACCCCGTAGGACTCGAGGGTCCTTACGTGCCTCTCAACACTAGCTGGCGTTAGGCCTTCATCAATCCTAGTAAGTAGTTCGAGGAGGTCCTCCTTCGTGTAGTACCTACCGTCGATCATTAAAGCTATTATCAATACCCTCGTAGGGTGTGCTAAGGCCTTAAAGTACTTAGCTAGCTTCTCATGACTACATACACTCATAACGACATCAGCAATACCTGACGTCCTAACAACATCGCTTAACGCCTTCCTCAGGGACCACCAACTAATCACTCTGAAACACCACCTACCATGGCCTCCAGTATATCCTCTAGTTCATCAAGTTCCTTAATGATTACTTCATGACTTGGTGGTGGGGTAATGAGTACTACAGCGCAAGGTATCTTATATAGGTCAATACCCTTGCCCAATACCTTAATAGCTGGTAACGCAATCATTAATGCCTTACTTACGTAGTTAGGTAAGTTACTTAGGTAGAGATTCTCAAGTATCAGAACACCCCTCCTAAGTAGTTGATCGTGATTCTCTAAGTAGGTGTGGTCACCCACACTAATGAAGTCCCTACTAACGCCTTCGTAAGTCCTTACACTACTGAATTTAGGTATGGGATCGACGGAGGCAGTATCGATACCCAGTATAGGTGGTTGTAGCTCCTTAGCTATGTACTTAACTAACTCATTATCTAGTCCCTCAAAACTTAGGTACTCTTGAGGGTCCGTACACCAGTACCTTGAGTACCCAGTCCTTATTATTAATGCGGGCCTCCTATCCTTAGGTACTCCCCTAAACCTAGACTCATCAATACTACTCACTACGTCATTAATCACTACCTTACGCTTAGGTCTATCCTCGGAACCTACGTTAATTATTAGTGCTTCCCTAACGAAGTAATTAATATCTAATTCCGAAGTACTGAATTCATAACCTAGTGATGTCGGTAGGTCTAGGTGCGTTGTTGAGCTTAAGTCGGCCTCTACGTAGTTACTTAAGCACCTAACCACCTTACCATTAACTATTAACTCATGCCCAACACTAACTAACTTACCCTTACATAGAGTAGCTAAGGGAGTAGTTAAGCCTCCGGAGGAGGTCACACAGAGAGGTGCTGTTACGTAGTAGACCCCCCTCAACATTTTAAGTACCCACTTTCTGGTTTTTATGTTTAGGTACCTACTTTTATGCTTTAATCACTCCCTTAACACACTCTAGGAACTATTTAATTAGGTACTTTAACACCTTAGTTAGCAGTAATTAACCCTTAGAAACATCTTTAAACCTTGCTTAGGCTTAATACTTTAACGGGGGTGAATTTAATTACTTAACCGTAGCCCTAAAACCTGCCTACTTAGTAGTACTAACGTACTGAGTTATTGGGGGGTGGTTGATTTACTAACCCTCTCAATAGGTAGTTCCATCCTACTAGCTACGGTCGTCAGTAACGCACCAGCAATGGCTAATCCAGCAGTTAGTAACCACATACCCCTAATCGTTAGTGAAGTCATTAAGACCGTAGTTACTGGACCTATGAGTGCTGCTGCGTTAGATATTAGGCCTAAAGCGTAGCCAGCCCTAGTAGCTAGTTCCCTTGGGTAGGCAGTCGATGGTACTGACCAGAAGGTAGGTCCCGTACCCTGAATAATAGCTACTAGAGCTACTGATGCTAGGAAGGTGCTTAAGTTACTTGATGCGTAAGCAATGAATGAACCTACAGCAGCTAGTGAGAAGCATATGACCTGCACCTTAGAGAATGAATTGAATAGCTTCCTAGGCTCCCTAGACCCCCTAGCTAGTGCGTAGGCTGACGCACCAATGATTACTGACCAAGCTATGTATGAAGCCTCTAGAGTCTGTGAAGCAGCCCTACCGGCTCCGTGGCCCCAACCCATTGATGATGCTATGAAGTGAATTAGTGGTGCTAGAGTGAATATTATCCATATAGCTGGGAAGAAGCTAAAGCCCCAAACAATCGTGAATTTATCACGCCATACTGAAGGAGCCCTAACCCCCGCAGGACCTACGTGCTTAACTACGGGTAGGGTCTCCTTAGGTGTCGTGAATACCCAGATAAGAGCTACTGCAATCATTAAGGCACCGAATAGTAGGTAAGTACCCCTCCAACCAATTACTGAGGATAGTGCAGGACCTACTGAACTACCTACGAAACCACCTATGAATATACCAGCTAGTATGATACCTAGAGCTAACGGCCTAGCACCAGCGTAGACCCTACCGACCTGAGCTGAGAATATGGGGACGCACATCATCACCATACCCTGAACGAATCTAAGAGCAACTACCTCGTAGGGACTTAGGGAGAAGGGTATGAGGAACTGAGGCACCGCTGCTAGTAAGGCAGCTACGAGTACCGTAGCTCTAGGGCGTTCCTCACTAAACCTTGAGTGACCAGCGAAGAAGGCAGCGAATATACCTGCTGAGTAAGTAGCAGCTGCCCACCAAGCAATACTACCCGTTAGTCCTAACTCACTAGCCATTAATGACTTAAGAGCAGCAAATAATGTTAAGGCACTGAAGTTAACACCCATGAATAGTAGGTCAAGACCAACTACTAAGTACCCTCTACCACCCCCTTGATTCCCCACGGAAGCCACCCTAACTACATGAGGGGGTAAGTAATTAAGCTTTAATTCATTAATGCATCATTAACGTAAGTATGAATGCTAGGCTTGAAGTACCTACAGCATCAGCTATGCTAGTCAGTATAGGTGCTAGTACGTTGTCTGGGTCGATACCTACCCTGAATGAAGCTAGTGCTGCGTAGTAAGTAATTACTGATATCAGTACTGCCAACATAATGCCTGCGAGTAGGACCGTAGTGAATACCTTAATGGCCCAAGTAACTGACGCACCTCCCCATAATGCCATGAGGTAGCCGAAGGTACCTAAGGCACCGAATATCATTATTGAGTGAGCTATGTTTAGACCTATCTGAGTAAGTACCCACCTATCCCTAGGTAGTGCTTCTAGAGTTACCCTACCTAAGTGAAGTGACGTTGATAGCTTAGCTGAGAACCTACACGCTATAGCACCCCCATCCTCTAGGAAGGCAGGTATTACGGCCATAACACCTACACCAGCTACTATACTCTCGATATTGACTAGTAGGATCACACCAGCTACCATACTCATTGACGTAGCTGCCATGATCATTGGTAGGTTCTGCTTAATTACCCTCCAAGCCCTAGCGTAGGTACCTCCCCTCCTAACCCTACGAGCAACTACTAGTGTTAGGTAGGTAGCTAATGAAGCAGTAACTACGGTTAACCCAGCCTTAACACTCAATGGTGCCCTCCTAGCTATTTCGTAACCAGCTATTATCGTAGGTACGGTAACTACGTCACCGAAGAGCGTAGCTATGGGAGCTACTACGTTATCTGGGTCGATACCCCTCTTGAAGGAGGTAGTAGCTAACCAAGTAGTTGCTGGTATCATGAATACCGAAGCAATGAGTGCTGAAGTTAGCGCCGTGAATACCGTGGTTAGGGGCTCAATACCCACCTCAGCCCTGAAAGCTATGGATACTAAGACGGTTAAGGTACCTACCCAGAGGTTAACACCTATTAATATAGTTACTAAAGCAATTAACTCCTCCCTAATCAACCTCCTAGCAAGCCCTAAGTGAAGTAGAGTACCTAACCTAGAGCCGTAGCTTGAGTACACATCACCCCTAGCATCACTAGCTGCTGGTAGGAGGGCTATGAGTACGGGGGCTGACTGAATGATTGGTGTGAATACTTGGAGGAAGAAACCCGATATGTAATCACCTAAGTTACAGAGCATTAAGGAGGCAGCACCCTCAATAAAGTCCTTCCTAACCTCAGCACCCCAGCCCCTCCTAAACCTCCGCAACTTCCGTAGTATGCCCCTAACGTCACTGCGCAAGCCCCTCAGCCGTGAATAATTACTTAGGTACATATAAATTAAAGGGGAGTGAGGTACTTAGGGTTCTTGAGGGGTGATGAGTACTTAATGACTGATTAGTGATGTTGAGGTCGCGAACTGATAATACCCCATCATTGAGTCTGAAGGAACTACCTAGGTACTCGTGGGTGTCATAGTTATAAACTCCGTAGTTTTATATGGTGAGGAGGTCTGGAGAAGGGAGATGAGTGGAGGCCCTCACGTAAGTGAGGATACTCACCGAATGCTTCATATTAAGCCTAAGCCATTCAGGTACGAACCCGTATCAGTTACTGAGAAGTTGAGGGAGCTTAGCCTCTACTTAAAGACTGTTGTCGAGTTAGGTACTTACTCCTACCTGTCTGGTGAGAAGTGGATTGCTAGGCACATAATCGACTTAGAGAGTGCTGTGGATAGTACGGCCTACCAGTTACTCATACATGCAGCCCTAACCGTCGGTCATAACGTTAGTAAGGCCATAGGTGCTCTACCACTCTACATATACGTACTAGGTGCTGATAAGGTGACTGACGCCTTCAAGGACCTAGCGTACCTATCGATAAGTGGTTACGGACCTACTGAGGAGATCTACAGGTACTACGTATACTTAAGTGACGTAGTAACTGCTAAGGTTAAGGGTAGGGATTGGTTAGTTGGTAAGTCAGTAGGTTACGTTAAGGAGGAGTACGCAGTCGAGCCCATAGCTATCTTGAGGGGAGGTAGGTGGATCCTAATACCTACTGAGGACGTGATTATTGAGGAGGGTGATAGGCTGTACGTAAACGGTGTTAAGGAGAACATAAATGACTTACTTAAGGCGTTAGGTAAGCCTGAGTTAATCGGTGAGGAACCACCTAATGAGGTTAGGGAGATAATGACTCATATAGACTCAATGATAGACATCATATACCTCCTCAACGACTTAGCTCACTACCAGATGAAGGCTCAAGACCCTGAAATGGTTGAGGAGGTTATGGAGATTGAGAGCTTCTTCGATAGCTTAAGACTTAAGGTATCCGACTTAATAATGAAGTCTGAAGCATTAAGTAGTAGGAATAAGTACGCCTTACTAATGCTCACTACTAGGTTAGAGGACATAACCGACGCTATAGCCTACTCAATAACCCTACCAGCTAAGGATGAGTACCGTGAAGTACTCTCCGAAATGGTTGAGTCCAGCGGTGAGCGTGTTAGGTTATTTAAGCTAGCTAAGAAGATTGAAGCTACTAAGTTAGCTGATGAGCTTGAGGAGTTAGGTGCTTCAGTACTAGCTGTTAGGAAGGGTGGTGAGTGGGTAGCTATAACCCCATACAACATACGTAAGGTAGTTGCTAACCCAGGTGATGAGGTCCTAGTAATGTACCCGACCGTACTTGAGGATGAGTTAATTCAGTTAATGAGTAGGTACGGTAAGGAGGAGGAGATTGAGGAGGTAGTTACTGAGTGACAGTCTTAAACAGCATAAGTGATTTCGACCCCTACTCACTAACCTCAATTAAGTTAGGATCTCTAACTTAACGAAAACCCTCTTTAACGATTAACATACCTAACGTAAAGGTACTGAGTAACTTAAGTCGTTTTAGGGATTAGGGATTTATATGTACCCGATGAATTACTACAGGGTGCTGAGTAGGGTCAGGGCAGGCAAGCCTACAGTAAGGAGTAAGGGAGTCTTTAGTGAGGCGAAGAGGGTAGGTACTTACGTACCTAACGCCTTGATGTACTTGAGGGTAATGGTTGAGCTTATGAGGCTAGGTAATTGCTCAGTAAGTATTGAGGACTTAAGCAACACCTTAGGTACTGACCCTAAGCACTTAGGTAGGGTCCTTAGTAGATTAGCTGATATGGGGTTGATTGAGTACTTAGGTGGTGAGTGTAGGTTAAGTAGGTTGGGGGAGTTAATGCTTAGTAGGTTAGTTAATATATTACACGGTAGTTAAGCCCTCAACACCCTCCAGCAGGCTACGTAATGCCCCTTACTGACCTCGACTAACTCAGGTTCTTCAGACCTACACTTCCCTGTTGCGTATGGGCACCTAGGGTGTAGCCTACAACCCTTAGGTATTCTTGAGGCGTCCGGTACCTCACCCTTAAGTACTACCTCCTCCTTAGGTCTGTACTTACCTAGCTTAGGTATCGCTGTTAGTAGGGCTAGTGTGTATGGGTGTAGGGGGTTACTGAATAACTCATTAGTAGGTGCTTCCTCAACTACCCTACCTAAGTACATAACAGCTAACCTATCAGATACTAACTTAGCTAACGCTAAGTCGTGGGTAATGAATATTAGTGCTTGGTTAAGGCCCTCCTTAAACTCCCTAAGGAGCTCAAGTATTGAAGCCCTAATCGATACGTCTAGGCTCGACGTAGGCTCATCAGCAACTACTAAGTCCGGCTTAAGTAGCATAGCCCTAGCAATAGCTACCCTCTGAAGCTGACCACCACTGAATTGGTAGGGCTTCCTACCGAAGAACTCCTCAGGTGGTGTTAACCCTACCCTATCAAGCATCTTAAGAGCTAACTCCCTAGCCTCCTCAGGTGTAGCTACTCCGTGAGTCACTAGGGGCTCAATTAATGCGTAACCAACCGTCTTTAGTGGGTTGAAGCTTGCGTAGGGGTCCTGAGGTATTAACTGCATCCTCCTCCTCAAACCCCTCAACCTACTCTCGGGTAAGTCCGTAATGTCTACACCATCAAATACTACCTTACCCGACGTGGGTCTGTAGACCCTAAGGATTACCCTACCTAAGGTTGACTTACCGCAACCGGACTCACCAACGAGTCCTAAGGTCTCACCACGCTTAATACTTAGGGAGACCCCATCAACCGCCTTAACGATCCTCTTAACACCGAAGGTACCTACCTCGAAGTACTTCCTAACATTAATTAACTTAAGTAGCGGCTCCACACCCATCACCTCCCAACCATTAAGCAAGCTACGTAGTGGTTAGGACCTACCCTAACTAACTTAGGTAAGTACCTCCTACACTCATCAGTAGCGTACGGGCACCTAGGCCAGAACCTACAGCCAGGTGGTGGGTTCCTTAAGTCGGGGGGCACACCCGGTATTGGTTTGGGCCACTCACTACTCTCTAGAGTAGGTACTGAAGCTAGTAACCCCTTCGTGTAGGGGTGTTGTGGGGAGTTCAGTACCTCGTCCTTAGGTCCGTACTCAACGATCCTACCCGCGTACATGACGGCTATCTTAGTAGCTCTCTCAGCAGCTAATGCTATGTCGTGAGTTATTAACACGATAGTAGCTCCTGAAGCCCTAATACGGTCTAGTAGGTCCATTATCTGCCTCTGAACAACTACGTCTAGGGCTGTGGTTGGTTCGTCAGCTACTATTACCTTAGGCTTCAGTGCTACGGCCATAGCGATAGCTACTCTCTGCCTCTGACCACCCGATAGTTGGTGGGGGTAGGCATTGAATAACCTAGGCGGTAACCCAACGGACGTCAGTAACTCCTTAACCCTAGCCCTAGCCTCCTCCTTAGGTACTCCATGCTCAGTAAGTACCTCAGCTACTTGATCACCAACCCTCCTAACCGGGTCTAGGGTAGTGAATGGGTCTTGAAAGACTATAGATACTAAGGACCCCCTAACCCTCCTTAACTCCTCACCCTCCAGCGAAGTTACGTCCACACCATCAATAACTACCCTACCCTTAACTATCCTACCCGGCGGCG
This sequence comes from uncultured Desulfurococcaceae archaeon, assembly GCA_964627805.1. Lineage (GTDB taxonomy): Archaea > Thermoproteota > Thermoprotei_A > Sulfolobales > NBVN01 > CAZAMI01. The sequence goes on along the minus strand of CAZVLA010000019.1, from coordinate 35,409 downwards.
GTATTATCTTAAGTAATGCGTAACCCAGCGTCGACTTACCACTACCTGACTCACCAACTAAGGCTACTGCATCACCTGCGTAAGCCTCTAGATTAACATCCTCAACAGCCCTAACGACGCCCTTCCTAGTGAAGTAATACACCGTTAAGTCCTCAACCTTGAGTAGGGGCTCCATCACATCACCTCCCTCCTAACCTGCTCACTAAGCCCCTCACCAACTAATGCGAACCCAGCAGCTAGTAGGGTAATCATGAGTCCAGGGAAGAATATTAACCACCAGTAACCCGAGAGTACGAAGCCCTTACCCCTGTATAGGTCGTAGCCCCAGTCAGGTGTTGGGAACTGAACCGATAGTCCTAAGTAACTAAGTGCTGCTTCAGTGAGTACGGCGTCCGTAGCGCTTAAGCTGAACACCACCATTATGGTGGGTAGTAGGTGGGGTAGTATATGCTTAAATAGTATGTCCTTCGTAGGTAGCCCTAAGACCCTAGTCATCTCAACGAAGAGCTCCTCCTTAATACTCAGTACCTGCCCCCTAACCATCCTGAAGTACGTAGGTACGTAGACAACAGCTATCGCTATAGCCGCATTAACTAAGCTAGGCCCTAGAGCTACCGCTAACGTAATAGCTAGTACTAAGCTAGGGAAGGCGTATATAGCGTCCATAACCATACTCAGTACCCTATCAACCTTACCACCGAAGTAACCACTGATTAACCCTAGAGGAACGCCTACGGCCATACTGAGGGCTATCGCTGAGAACACTACGTAGAGTACTGTCCTAGCACCGTAGACTATCCTAGACCACATATCCATACCTAACTTATTAGTACCGCATGGGTGCCCCCAACTAGGTGGTAGGAAAGGATCAGCTACTGACTTCGTAGGGTCGTAAGGAGTTAGTAGGGGGGCTGCAGCAGCCATGAATACCACAGCAAGTACTATACCTAGACCTACGTAGACCATACCCCTACCACGTTCAGGTACTGAGGGTGCTAGTGACTTAAGCACCTTACTAACTAACTTACCCAGTACCTCCACTAACTAACCACCCCCTCAATACCTTATCCTAGGGTCTAGGAAGGCGTAGATTAGGTCAACGATTAAGCTTATTAAACCAACGAAGAACGCGAACACGATAACTACTGCTTGAACTGCTGGGTAGTCCCTATAGCTAACCTTCTCAACTAAGTAAGTACCTATCCCTGGCCAGTCGTAGGTCGTCTCAGTAAGTACGGCACCACCTAGTAGTAGAGCGAATTGAAGCCCTGCGTAAGTGACTACGGGTATTAGGGCGTTCCTCAACGCATGCATTATCACCTTCCTATTCCTAACGCCCCTAGCTAAGTAAGCGAATACGTAGTTAGACTCTAGCTGCTTAATCATGTTACTCCTAACTAACCTCGTGTAGGGGCCGCTAAGTACTAGACCTAACGTAATGGCTGGGAGTATTAGGTGGGCTAAGCAACTCTTAAGTGCTACCCAATTATGCGTTATTATCGAGTCTAGTATGTAGAACCCAGTAACTGTCTTGAGCTGTATACTAGGGTCGATCCTCCCACTAACTGGTAGTAGGTGTAGCCAAACACCGAAGATTAGCTGGAAGAGTAGCCCTAACCAAGGAATGAATAGTGTGTAAGTTACTGCACCGAATATCCTTAAGCCAGCATCGACTGGCGTGTCCTTCTTAACTGAAGCTCCTAAGCCTGTGAGTAAACCAATAACTAAACTAACTATTAACCCAGCTACTGAGAGCTCTATAGTAGCTGGTAACCTCTCAAGTATGTCGGCCGTTATGCTACGGCCCCTAATAACCATGCTAGTACCGAAGTCGCCGTGGAGTACCCTCCATAAGTAATCGAAGTACTGGACGTAGAGTGGTTTATTAAGGCCTAACTCAGCCATTAACTTATGTAGTTGCTCAGGAGGTATGTTCTTAGTACCTAAGGCAGCTATTACTGGGTTACCGGGTAGTACCCTAAGTATTAGGAATACTAAGGTATATAGTATGAGGACCGTAGGTATTATGAGTAAGGCTCGGGTAGCTACGTACCTCCCCAGCCCCATAGCCTAGCACCTAACCCAAGTAGTAGCGGGTAAGTAGAATTTATTCTTAACTCCCTATGTAAAGGATTCATTCACGCATAAACCTTATAAACCTCCACTGTAGGTTAGTTTAAGGTGCAACTCATGCCTGAATCTAAGGTAGTGTATGCTGTGTTAGCTATACTTATAGTCATTGCTGGTGTCGTGGGTTACGTAGCAGGCAGTGCTAAGCCACCAGTAACAACTACTTATACAGTAACTAAGACGCTAACTAAGACCGTAGCAGCCGCAGCAGCACCTACTACGGTAACCGTTACTAAGACCGTAACAGCTACTTCAGTAGCTACGACTACGGCAGTAACTACCGTAACAACCACGAAGGTGAGCCCGACAACAACCACCGTAACTACTAGGAAGGTGACCTACGTAACTGAGAAGGTAGTGATAGGTACTACGGATAAGGTAACTGATATAGACCCTAGCAACGCCTACGACTTCTTCACTTGGGAGTTACTGAGTAACATAATGGATGGCTTAGTTAAGTACAAGCCAGGTACTGACGAGATCGTACCAGCAATAGCTACTAGCTGGGAGGTTAAGGAGGGTGGTAAGGTATGGATATTCCACTTAAGACACGACGTTAGGTTCTGCGACGGGACGCCACTAACCGCTGATGACGTAGTTAGGAGTATTAAGAGGGTAATGACTATTAAGGGTGACCCCTCATGGCTAGTAACTACGTTCGTTAAGGACGTTAAGGCGCTGGATAAGTACACGGTCGAGTTCATACTTAAGAAGCCCGTAAGCTACTTCCTAGCCCTCGTAGCTACACCACCGTACTTCCCAGTAAGTCCGAAGTACCCACCGAATAAGATAGTTAGTGACGCTACTTGGGGTGGTGCGGGACCCTACTGTATTGAGGACTTCAAGAGGGATCAGTACATAGTACTTAAGGCTAACCCGTACTACTACGGTGAACCACCTAAGACTAAGACAATAATCATTAGGTTCTACAAGGACGCAGCAACCCTTAGGCTAGCCTTCGAGAGGGGTGAGGTAGATATTGCGTGGAGGACCTTAAGACCTACGGACTATAGGGACTTAGCTAAGAACCCGAACTACAAGGTAATCGAGATTCCCGGGTCATTCATAAGGTACTTAGTAATCAATACTAAGATGGACCCAACTAAGAATAAGTTAGTTAGGCAAGCCATAGCAGCAGCTATTAACAGACCTCAACTAGCTAAGGTAGTGTTCCTAGGTACTATGGAGCCACTCTACAGCTTAGTACCTAAGGGATTATGGAGCCACATAGACGTATTCAAGGATAAGTACGGCGACGGTAACATTAAGTTAGCTAAGGAGTTACTAGCTAAGGCTGGCTACGACGAGAACCACAAGCTACATATAGTACTGTGGTACACACCAACGCACTACGGAGATACTGAGGCTGACTTAGCTCAGATGATTAAGGAGCAGTTAGAAGCTACTGGAGTGATAACCGTTACTATAAGGAGTAGTGAGTGGGCTACCTACGTAGATCAGTTAAGGAAGGGTCAGATGATGGTGTGCCTCCTAGGCTGGTACCCAGACTACATAGACCCCGACGACTTCCTATACCCATTCCTACATAGTGGAGCTAACAAGTGGACCGGTACGGGCTACAGTAACCCCGAGGTTGATAAGCTACTTGATCAAGCATCCGTACTAGTTGATAAGAGTAAGAGGGCTGAGCTATATAAGAAGGTTCAGGAGTTACTAGCTGAGGACGTACCCTTCGTACCCATACTACAGGGTAAGTTACTAGTGGTTGTCCATAAGAACGTCGAGGGCATTAAGATAGGTCCCGTAATGCTTATGCCTTACTGGACCATATACAAGACTAGTGGCTAGGAATGATTAAGTAGTTTTTACTTAAGTAACACCGCATTTAACTTCCTAACCTAATTAACTACCTAACTACTTAAGCTTAGGTGAGTTAGTGAGGATCATCGACGTTATTGAGAGGGGCGGTAAGGTAAGGGTTAGGGTGAGGGTTGAGACTGCTGATGACTTATGGGTACTTAAGAACGTCGTTAAGCCAGGTGACGTAGTTGTCGCTAGGACCTTAAGGGATGTTAAGATTGATGGTGAGGGTAAGCGTAGGTTACCTATGGTGCTAGCTATTAGGGTTAAGAACGTCTACTTCCAACCATTCGCTACTAGGTTGAGGATTCACGGAGTAATTATTGAGGGGCCGGACGGCTACGGGCTTAGGGGGTCGCACCACACATTCAATATTGACGTAGGTAGTGAGTTAGAGATCGTTAAGGAGTCTTGGAGTGAGTCTGAGATTAGGAGGTTAAGGAGTGCTAGTAGTAGGTGGGTTAAGGCGCTACTCGTAGCTACTGACTTCGATGAGTTATCAATAGCTATTGCTTACCACCAAGGGATTAGGTACTTAATGGATCGTGAATTACCCGGTATTAGTAGTGAGGACCCTAACTCCATGGAGTACTTAGTGAGTACCATAGTTAAGTACGTACTAGACGCACTTAAGGTTGAGGACGCTGACTTCATCGTAGTTGGTTCACCAGCGGTCCTTAGGGACTACGTAGTTAGGAGGTTAAGTGAGTTACTTAGGGGTAAGAAAGTACTTAAGGACTCAGTATCGGTTGGTGGGAGGGCAGGTATTGAGGAGTTACTTAGGAGGGACGTCGTTAAGGGGTTACTTAAGGAATTAACTACGGTTGAGGTTGAGGAGGTAATTAGTGAGTTCATGAAGTACTTAAGTAAGAGACCTGATAGGGTCGCTTACGGATTAGGTGATGTTGAGGTAGCTGTTAAGGCTAACGCTATCGAGAAGCTACTCGTGTGTGAGGAGTTACTAAGTAGTGATGTTAGGGACTCCATCGAGGAGTTAATAAGTAGGGCCGAGTCTAGGGGTGCTAAGGTAATCATAGTACCTAAGGAATCACCTACCTACATGAAGGTTAAGGGGTTAGGGTGCTTAGTAGCTATCCTTAGGTACGACTTATCTCAGGAGGTTAGGGAGTCCTTAAGGAGTGGTTAGTCCTTACTTATGTCCTCATCAATTAACTTCTTACTAGTTACTGGCGTTATTACCCTCAACATAGTCTTTAGTAGGAGGTCGTCATGACCTAACGCCTTAATTATTACCTCATGAGCTAAGCCTAAATCACCTAGTAAGATATCAATGAATGAGGTACCGTACTTACTCTCGGCGTATATGTCGAGTAGCGTTATTAGCCCAGGTACCGCCTTAGATAATTCCCTCCTAATTAACTCCTTATCAACGCCCTTCAACTTACCCCTCTCCTTACTTAAGCTTAGGCTCATTACTTACACCCCCCTCGGGAGTACCTCAAAACCTACTAACTCCTCAAGCTTCCTCCTTAGCTCCATAACCGCGGGCTCTAACTCAGTATCTAGGATAGTTATTGGTCTCCTCGCGTGAGCCCCCTTAACGACTCTTAAGTTGAAGCACCCCCTCTCCTCATTAAGTGTTACCTCAATTACTACGTCACTCATTGAGTAGATCGATGATGGTGCTTGAGGTGTGTGGGGTGATATCCTGTATATCCTGAAGGTTATGACGCCTAAGCTAGAGTCTGTCTCGTGGTAAGTAGCTATCATCCTATTAACCTCCTCAATACCGTAGAACTCAGTAAGCTTCTCATACCCAGTAACTATGAGTACGTCAATGTCCTCAGGCTTATCAATATCCTTAACTAAGTGGTGAGGTATTTGACGTCCCGTGAAGTCTACCTGAACTATAGTTAACTTATCCCTAAGTAACTTACTAGCTACTTCCTCCTCCTTAAGAACGTGCTTACGTGATGATCCGTAGTAAGCAATACCTACCCTAACACCCCTCGTTAAGGCTTCTAAGGCGAGCTTAAGTACTAGGTACTGATGGAAGTACCCTAAACCCGTAGCTGGCTCCTTAATTACTATACCTACTTGAGTACCCGGCTTTAGTGAGGGTCCTAGGAGCTTCTTAACTATTGGTGAATCAATAACTATCTCCTTCCTCCTCCTACGTACCTTACGTACTAACTCCTTACTAACTAGGTTTATGGGTTTAATACCGTCACTACTTAATGTGAAGTATATCGGCGTAGGTAATGCTGGCCTAGTCCTGAACTTCTTAATCCTTAACCACCTAGGGAATACTGACTTAGGGTTGTAGTTCATCTCAATAACTACGTCGGCTAAGTACTCAAGGAGTGATATGTCTGGGTCGTCCTTAAGTAACGTATCAGCTATTAAGATGACCATGACCTCATGAGCTGAGGCTATCTTATAGACCACCGTATGTAGCCACGCCCTCTTCTTTGAGTAAGTACCTAGTACCTTAAGTATCGGTGTTACACTATCAATAACTACTAAGTTATAGCCACTTAAGATCCTCTTAGATACCTCCTCAGTAATCATATCTACTAAGTACTCATCACTTACGGTTGGGCACTCAATAATATCTACGGAGTTATTCAGACTCCCTAAGTCATAACCTATGCTCCTACCTACACTAACTAACTTCCTGCAATCCTCATTAAGTACTACGTAAACAGCCTTACACCCCCTCTCAACAACGTTCCTATAGACCGTAGCTAGTGCGAATGAGGTCTTACCGGTCCCTGGGGGCCCCTCAAGTAGTATTACGTAGTTAGGCGGTACGTCACCGACTAACTCATTAATCTCCTTAATCCCCAGTAACCTACCTCTAGTAACTTCATTATGCATGACTAGCCTCCCACCCCTACTACCTACGTGAGTTAATGCTCATTGCATTATATAAGTAATTCTCAGTGAAGCGACTACTGAGCGTAGGTAAGCATCCCTACCTACCTAATTAGACCTAACGTAGTTGTTAGTGCTTACTAAACTACATAAGTAGTAAGTACTAGGGGCTACTCCGTAATTAGTTAATTAGGCTTACTAATTAGTTAGAAAAACCCTTTCGACTTATTAGGTACTTTAATACATTCCTAGAGCTTGAACTTACTCATTAAGTCATTAAGCGACTTAACGGACTCACTCAACCTCCCACTAACACTCTTGAGTTCCTGAGCTATGGACGCTAGCTCCTCAGCAGCCGACGTTATCTCCTCAGCAGCTGCGCTATTCCTCTCGGCTGATTCAGTTAATGCGTCAACGCTACTAGCTACGTCACTTAATCTCTTACTGACCTCCTCCGTAGCTAGGCTTAACTCCTTAAGTGACTTAGCTACCCTATTAACCGCATTAACTACCCACTTAACTGACTTAGTAGCTTCTGACATCCTACTCGATGACTCGGCAACCTCCTCAGTTAACTTACTCACCTTCTCGAAGGCGTCCATCTGAGCCTTAGTTACCTCATTAATTATACCTGCGACACTCTCACTGTTCTTCCTAGTCTCCTCAGCTAGTTTCCTTATCTCATCAGCTACTACGGCGAACCCCCTACCGGCCTCACCAGCTCTAGCGGCCTCAATAGCTGCGTTAAGGGCTAGGAGGTTTATCTGGTCAGCTATGTCCTTAATAGTAGCTGTTATCCTGCTTAACGTACTAGTTGATGACCTAACCTTCTCAATAACCTTAACTACGTCGTCCTTAGTCTCGGCCATGCTCTGAAGTAGTGGTGTTAGTGACTCTATCTCCTCACCGACCTTGACGGCCTTACTTGATGCCCCCTCAGCAACCTCGCTTAATCCCCTAAGCTTAATTGATAGGTCACTCATTAGTTTAGATATCTCCGTTACCTTACTCCTGAACTCAGCTGAGTATTTAGACACTACTTGAGTACCTTCAGCTATGTCCTGAATTGCTTTAGCTATCTGATTAGACGCTGTTGATATTCCGTCGCTGTTACTTACTACGTACCTAGATACCTCATCAACAGTCTTAACTGATTCCCTAACCTTAATCATTGACTCCCTAACTACCTTAAGGATTGACTTAACAGCGTTTATTAGGGTCATTACGTCGTGGCTGAAGGACCTAATACCTTCTAACTTACTGAGTACTTCCTTTGAGTAATTACCCTTACCTACCTCCTTAGCTACTTCACTAACTTCCTTAAGTGGCTTCTCGAATTTCCTACCAATTACTAGTGCTACCCCGATACCTACGCCTAAGGATGACGCTATGACTATAGGTACTATAACTAGTAAGTACTTACTCCTAGCATCCTCGATCGAGTTAGTTACCTCGGATACGTAAGCCTTAACATCACCTTCAGTGAACTTAACGCCTAACACCCAATCCGTACCGGGTACTGTGTACAGTGATGCGTAGCCCTTAATGCCCTTGAATACGTACCAACCCTCAGCATGACCTGAAGTAACTGCTTCCTCGAAGATCTTCTTGAAGTCACTTGATAAGTCCTTAACGTTGAGTACGTTAACACCTATTAGTGACTTACTCGGGTGTGCAAGAGTTACTCCGTCGGTACTTAGTACGTACGCGTAGCCGTACTTACCTACCTTAACGTCCTTAACCATATCCTCTAAGGGGCTTAAGTCTATTACTATAGCTACCGCACCTACGAAGGTCCCGTTACTTACTATAGGTGCTGATAGTACCGATACTGCCTTACCTAACTTACTTAAGTAGCACGACTCAAACCAGTACGCACTACCCTCACTCATTACCTCCTCAGCACCCACGAACCACTTACCGCACGTAGTCTTCCGTAGCTCTACAGCTATGTTCTCCGATGTAACGTACTCGTAACTCCCTACCTTAACTAAAGCGGCTATCACGTTATTACTACCTACTACGTCATGGACTATCCTCTCTAAATCATCCTTACTAACAGTTACTGACGTCCCTACCTTAGAGACGTGCTCGCTGAGCCTCTTAGCTGTTAACTTAATCACCTCCTCCCTAATGTCGATCCATGAAGCAAGCTTATCCCTTAACGCCTTAGCCTTAGCCTCTACATTACCTATTAATAACTTAGTAACCTGCTCAGCTACCTCATCCCTCGTCTGCACCAGCATGTTATTCATAGCTACTACTTGAGAAGCTACCGAAAGCACGACTACAGCAGCTACTACAGCTATTAATATGTAGGATAGCCTAACCTCACGCATTACCTTCACCGAGAAGTTGTGGGGGCGGGTTATGTAAGGTGTACCTAAGTTAAGCGACTGAGGAACTACTACATCTCTTCATAGGTACGACTTACCGCTCATTAGTTAGGATCTTAAACTGAACTACTTAGTACTTAACACCGCAGTAATCCCCTTAATAGCCTCGACGAAGCCCTCCATCTCGTCCTTAGTACCTATTGATACCCTAACGTACTTCTTAAGTAGTGGGTCGTCAATGTACTTAACTAAGTAACCCTCACTCCTTAACCTCTCCTTAAGATCCCTACCACTTAAGCCCTCAACACTGACTAATATGAAGTTAGTTAATGTGTTAATCACCTCAACACCACCTAACCTACTTAACTCCCTAACCACCCAATCCCTAACACTAACTACCCCCCTCACGTACTCCCTCATGTAGCTTAAGTCATCTAGAGCTGCTGAAGCAGCTGCTAGTGATGTTATCGGTACGTCGAATACCCTCCTAATACTTAATACCTTACCTATGCCCTCCTCACTACCTACTACGTAACCAACCCTAGCACCAGCTATTGCGAATGCCTTAGAGAATGTCCTAAGTATTAGGAGGTTCGGGTAGTCCTTAATTAGGTCTGCGTAAGTAACACCGCTAAATTCGTAGTAGGCTTCATCAATGACTACGTAGGCTGACTTCTCAAGTGCTTCCTTAATCCATGACCTATCGATGAGTAAGTTACCTGTTGGGTTATTCGGGTTCGGTATGTAGAGCACTACACCCTCACCTAAGGCATTAAGTAACTCATTAGGGTCTAGACTGAAGTCGGGCTTAAGCACTACCCTAACAACCTCAACACCCCTAACTACGTAGTCCTGAATAGCTGGTTCGAATGTTGGTTTAGGAGCTAGTACCCTAAGACCAGCTACTCTAAAGTAGTCAGCTGAGTAAGTGAAGAATGCCTCAGAACCAGGGAGTAGTGATATGTTGTCCTCAGACACACCTACGTACTTAGCTAACTTACTCCTTAACCCATCCTCAATCTCCTTAATGAAGTACCTATTCAAGTACTTAGCTACCGAGCACACAGCCTCAACTACGTGCTTAGGTGGTGGGTAGGGGCACTCATTAAGGTTTAACCTCACAGGCAACGTAAGCACCTATATAATATAGTATTAGGTATAGGTATTATAGTAACACTACCTAGGTACTACCCCGTAGTTTATGGTCTTACGTGGTAAGTACTGAATAGGTGTTAGTAAGTACATGAGTCTCCTATACTCCCTAAAACCTAACTCCCTGTAGAAGGGCTCTAACCCGTGGATAGATACTAAGTACGTCCTCTCAGGCTTAGCTCCTAACCTCATTAACTCCTTAACCATAGCACTAACTAATGCCCTACCTAAGCCCTTACCCCTATGTCTTGGGTGGGTAGCTAACGTAGTTACCTCAGCTGATTCGCCACCGTCTAAGGCCTTGAAGACCCTACCATCACAGAAAGCAACTACCTCACCAGTACTTACCTCCTCAGCAACTAATACCTTGAATTTATAGTGCCTTCTGAAGTAACTATAGAACCTCCTAACGTCCTCCTCAGTCCATGGCGTGAATGCTGGGTACTGCGAGAATGCCTCATTATGAACCCTAGCTATCCCCCCATAATCACTCTCTACAGCCTCCCTAATTACGTAGCCCTTAGGTACTGAGTACCCCCTACCATATTTACGGAGCTTCATGAGAGTAGCTGATACACCCTCAACACCCCCAACTCCTAAGTACTCCTTAAACACCCTATGCAGGAACCCACCCTCTAAATCAACGTATATCCTAGCAATCCCTAACGCACCCTCACGCTCTAGTACGTACCTACACCAAGCTAGTAGAGTCTCTAGTACGTCATGAATTAACCACTTAGGTAGGTAGGGACTTAAGTAGGGTGATATTACGTGAGGCTCGCCAGCCCTCCTAGATGGTGTAGCCCATGAAGCAGCTACTACTGACCTACCCTCAGCACCCTCATAAATAACTATACCGAAGTTCCTAGGTCTGTACCAGCTATACCTAATCATATCCTCAATAGCGTCAGTGCTTACCTCCCTAAATACCCAAGGCTCATCAACTAACCTAGCGTAGGTGAAGAGCCTAGCTAACCCCTCATTAATTTCCTTAGAACCACCTTCGTAACCCTCAATAATCCTAAACGTAAGTACCACCTAATGAGAATGGTTAAGTCAGACCTTATTAAATTAAGTGAAACTAAACGACGCTTAATCACTAATTAAGACTAACTACGTAGTAAGTCCTTACGAAGGCTTAATAGCTAGGAACCCTTGAGCCTCCTCAACCCACTTAACAACTACGAACCCAGCCCTTACGAGCCTCTCCTTAACACCCTTAACTATACCTACACCCCTCCTCCACCTAGGCCTACCTACGTAGTGGAATAACTTGCCCCTAGGTCTTAAGACCCTAAGTAACTCCCTATAGAACTCAAGGCTATAGAGCTCACCAGCAACTTCAAACCTAGGTGGGTCGTGGATTACGTGGGTAAAGCTTGAGTTACTGAGTGAGTGTATTACTTCGGTAGCGTCACCTAATATGATCTTAGCCTCCTCTAAACCCTTAGACCACGGGTTATACTCAGCTATCTTAAGTACGTTATCGTCGACCTCAATAGTAACTACTTCAGAAGCACCGTACTTAATAGCTAGGGATGCTGTGTACCCTAAACCAGTACATACGTCAAGTACCCTACCACCCCTCAACCTACCTAAGGACCTAACCTTACTTAATGAGTCACTCCAAGGATCCGTACCCTCAATCCTATGCATGTGAATACCGTTAATCTCGAGAGTAGGTGCTACGTTAGGACCTAAAGCCCTTAACTTATAGTACCTCCTAAGGCCCTCATCGTAGAACTTAAGAGGTACTAAACCAGAATCAGTAACTACGTATACAGCGTCATCACCTACAACACCCTTAACCTCATCAATACTAACTTCATAACCACCAATAACTACTGAGCCCCCCTTAACCAGTACTTCAGACTTACTAAGTCCTAAATCAAGAGTAACCTCAGTAACACCCCCACCACCATCAGCAACCCTAACTAACTCCTCAGCAACCCATGAAGTAATCACTGGTAGTCCCTTAAACTTAAATACCCTATACACCCCAGAACCTACCCCTACTACCCTACGTACTCAAGCCCCATAAAACCGGAGGCACCTCTGCTAGGTGCGGTTTTAGGTTGCTGAGTGATTGTATTCCGTACCCTCCCTCATCGACTTACTGAATACTTTGTGTTTACTCCTTGAATATTTTTTATTGATTACGCAGATAATCTTACGGGCGTTGCCGTCTTGAGGAGGCCAGTCATTAAGGTACCTCCCCCAGGTCCTAAGGCTTTAGAGGTTATTAGGGGTCATGAGGAGTTCGTAGCTAGGACGACCCACTCTAAGGACGTCATGCCCTTAGTTATTGAGTCTGGATCTGGTTGCTGGTTACGTGACGTCGACGGTAATGAGTACCTAGACTTCAGTTCAGGTATAGCTGTGAATAACTTCGGGTACCCGACACACCCAGAGATTGCTGAGGTAGTTATTAAGCAGATTAAGGTATTAGCGCACGCAGCTGGTACTGACTTCTTTAACCCGTACCAGGTAGAGGCTGCTAAGGCATTAGCTTCCGTAGCTCCGGGTGACTTCAGGAAGAAGGTGTTCTTCTGCAACAGCGGTACTGAGTCTGTTGAAGCAGCTATTAAGTTAGCTAGGAACGCTACGGGTAGGAAGTACTTCATAGCATTCATAGGTGCTTTCCACGGTAGGACCATGGGGTCCCTCAGCTTAACAGCTAGTAAGCCAGTACATAGGAGGAGCTACTTCCCGACAATGCCGGGCGTCATCCACGTACCCTACCCCAACCCGTACAGGAATCCATGGCACATAGATGGTTATGAGGAGCCTAACGAGTTAGTCTCTAGGGTTATTGAGTACATCGAGTACTGGGTAATGAATCACTACGTACCACCTGATGAGGTAGCAGCAATCATTGCTGAACCCATTCAGGGTGAGGGTGGTTACGTAGTACCTCCTAAGGGGTTCTTCAGGGAGCTTAGGAAGTTATGTGATAGGTACGGGATCTTACTAATTGATGATGAGGTCCAGATGGGTATGGGTAGGACTGGTGAGTTCTTCGCTATAAATCACTTCGGAGTAGCTCCTGACTTAATGACCTTAGCTAAGGCTTTAGGTGGTGGAGCTACTCACGTAGGTGCTACGGTGTTTAGGGCTGACCTAGACTTTAGGGAGTCTGGAGCACATAGTAATACCTTCGGTGGTGACGCACTATCGTGTGCAGTCATACTTAAGGTTATTGAGTTAGTTAGGAGGTACTTACCTAACGTGAAGGCTTTAGAACCGGTAATTAGGGGTAGGTTAATGGAGCTTAAGGAGAGGTACGAACCCGTAGGTGATGTTAGGGGCTTAGGTCTTGCGTGGGGTATTGAATTCGTTAAGGATAGGAGGAGTAAGGAGCATGATAGGAAGTTAAGGGATGAGGTGGTTAGGAAGGCATTAAGTAAGGGCTTAGTGACGCTACCATGCGGTAAGAGCGCCTTAAGGATAGCACCACCACTAACCATAAGTAAGGAGGAGCTTGAGGTAGGTCTAGAGATACTGGAGGAGGCTGTGAAGGAAGCAATTACGTCAAATTAATAACCTCGCGGAGGTCGTGGAGGTAGGCATTACGTACTGACTCCAAACCCGCTAAGTAGCTCCTAGCGATTACGTGTAGTACGAGCCTATACTGACTCAAGGATTCAGGGAGGCTTAAGGACTTACGCTCTAGCGCCTTAAGTACCGACTCCACATCTCTTCGCCCTAAATCACCCCACTTAACCTCGAATAGGTGTACCTCCTTAAGCTCCCTAGACACACCCACAACATCGATCTCAACTCCTTTATGCACGTACCTCCCGAGCATATCGAAGTTAATACCGTGCGTAGCTCCCCACGCTAACGCGAACCTCCTGCCGACCTCCTCAAACACCTTAGATGCTTGAGTACTTAACCTATGCCTAATCTCCACTAAGTACCTACCCCTATCTGGGCTAGGGTCGCGCGTGACTATAGGCTCTACTATGTTGAACCACGTGAACAGGATCTTATCCTTAATTACGTACCTTCCCCTCCTACTGAATAGCGGTACGTCCCTACTAATGAATCCTAGCTCCTCAAGAATTGCTAAGTACTTACTGATGTGCTGCCTGTGAATCCCCGTCACCTCAGCTATCTTTGACGGCGTATCAGCACCTGCAACTATGGCTTTAAGGACGCTGTAGTACGTTGACGGGTCTCTAAACTCCTCACGTAGTATGAAGGTAACCTCGTCCCTTAGCTTAGGTGTCTCAGAAAGGAAGAATTCCCACAGTACGTCCTCAATACTCCTGAACCCCCTAATCAGTACGTGATAGTACGGTACACCACCAAATACTACGTACGTGAGGAAGGCGTCGACATCGCTTAATTCAGGGTGGAAGGATCTTACGTGACGCAACTTAAGCTCGCCTAGCCTGATCCTATATGACGCCCTACCATATAGTGGTGCACCCCCGCCTAGCACGTCCCTAAACATAACACCTACTAAACTACCGGATACTATGATCAATGCCTTCGTACTTAGTAAGGCGTGATCAACGAATCTCTGAAGCTCACCAACAACTCTAGGCTCAGCCCTAACCCAGTAAGTGAACTCATCAATGACTATGACGGCATCACTGACCTGCTGAGTTACTAGGTCAAGGAGAGCGTCAATGGATTTAAAGGAGGCCCTACTTAAGCCCTTAATACCTAAGCCCCTCTCTAGGGACTCAGCAAGGCCTGCTAGGTTAACCTCATGCTTAGCTGGTAGTGCGTGGTAGTAAGCGTACCTGCCCCTGCAGAACCTCCTTAACCACTCCATCACTAAGCGTGTCTTACCTATCCTTCTCCTACCGTATATAACGACGAGGCCAGGCCTATCCTGCCAAGCCCTACTAAGGACCTCTAACTCAGCCTCCCTATCAATGAATACCCGCCTAGTAACACCCACAGTAGTCTACCCTAGGTGTTACACAGGTACGGTACACTTTTTAACCTTACCTAAGGTACGTCAGCAGCCCTAATCACTGCTCTACTTCCATCGTCGATGCTTACGTATTATTAAGTTGTGCTTGACTTTGCGTAGCTAGTGCTTGAGCTTATATGCCCCCACCCTCACTCAGCATCTTAGTTACCTGCTCTATGACCCTCCTAGTAGCGTCTGGGAGTCCGGGTACGTCGACGGTCATGAAGCCCCTAAGTATTAGTGCCTTAGCCTCCTCCTCAGTAAACCCCCTACTCATTAAGTACTCAATCTCCTCCTCAGCTATCCTCCCTATAGCTGCTTCATGAGTTAGTCTAGAGTCTTCATTAAGTGATACTAGCTCAGGTACTGAGGATATCCTAGCCTTAGGTGATAACTGAAGTCCTAAGCACTCAATATGCCCCTTAGTACCTCTAGCCTCACCCCTTATCCTAGCCCTAGCGACTACCTCCGACTCATCCCTACCTACTACCCTAGAGATGACCTCGGCTGAGGACCCCTCACCCTTAAGTACTGCTTCAGCACCTACGTCATATACTGACTTACCACTACCTACTATAATCGATGCTGTGTAGTACCTAGCATCCCTACCTAGGAATACCTTAGGGTACTGCTGAATACTCCTTACGTCACTGTATATCACGTAGTAACTAACGTACTCACCACCATCACCGACCCTAACGGCTGTCCTAGGCCTTACGTGTATCCCCTTACCCCAAGCATGAATCATTGCGAAAGTTAACTTAGCACCCCTACCTACGTAGAACTCAGAAACACCTATGTGTAGGGCACCACCTACCCTCCTAGCTGTTGCGCACCCAGTAATTAGGTTTAGCTCAGCACCCTCATCAACTATGACTATGTTATGGACTAACTGAGCGGTCCTATCCGACGTTATTAGTAAGCATGTGTATATGGGTGACTTAACCTTAAGCCCCGGCGGTACGTATATGAAGTAACCCCTACCACCACCGTACAACTCAACCGCGGCCGTGTACTTATCAGTACCTACGTCCATTAAGCCCCAGTAGTACTTCCTAACCCACTTAAACCTCTTGAGGGCCTCACCAACACTCATAACAACTACTCCACGCCTCCTCAAACCCTCAACAACTGCCCTATACAGTAACGCCTCATTTAACTGGACGTAACTAGCCTCAGTTAGTGAGTCCTTACTAAGCCCTAACCTACTAGCTGCGTCACTACCTAACTTAACTACCTCATCAATAGTTAGTGAGGGCGTTGCTTCAGTAACTAACTTATTACCTAAGTCGTACTTACTTAAGTCGATTGGCGGTCCATAAGGTGACTCCCTACTTAACGCCTCCTCAGCCCTCCTACGTAACTCCTCAAAACCCATTAACTACCCACCCCCAACCTCCTTAAAGCACCTGAGTACCCGTGCTTCATGATTAGAGGCACTACCTCATCAGCTAATCCACTATAAACAATCCTACCCCTAACCATTACGTGTGCGTAGTCTATACCGCATAACTTACTCAGCTTCTCAAGTACGTAACCCGTATGAGTTACTAGTAGTACTGAGGAGCCTGAGCGTACTAACTCAGCTATAGCCTCAGCTATACTACTTAATGAATCAACATCAACACCGCTATCTGGCTCATCAAGCATAGCTAACTTAGGTCTCTGAAGCGATGCTAAGTAAAGCTCAAGCCTCTTCCTCTCACCACCACTGAAGCCTAGGAATAAGTACCTATCCATTAACTCACCAACCCTGAGTAAGCTAGCTAACGAACCTGAATTACCTACACCGTACTTCCTAATTAAGGCAGTTACTAAGTCACGGACCCTAACACCCTTAATCACTGGCGGTATTTGGTGAGCTAACGCAATACCTAACCTAGCCCTCTCATCTAGTGGTAAGTGAGTTACGTCCCTACCCTCAAAAAGTACCTTACCAGAAACAACCCTGTACTTCCTAAGACCAGCAATAGCCGCTAATAATGATGACTTACCAGCTGCGTTAGGACCCATAATTACGTGGACCTCCCCACGACCAACCCCCAAATCAACACCCTTAACTACCTCAACACCACCCACAACAACCCTCAAACCCCTAACCTCAAGCACCCTAAACCCCAAAAATAGGGTTATTAAGAAGTTAAAACAGTAACTAATGGTGTAAACCTTAAATAATAGGTTAGGATTACTAACCTGCTTTCAGTTTTAAACCAACCATAAATGCTAGTTATTGTTGTGGCATTCGTTCGGAGAAACACTTATTTTGGTTTATTACTTAATACGTGGCAGTGTCAGTGATGAGTACGTATATGAGAATGCTTAGGCAGAGCATCGTTGACTTACCGCTAAGTAATACCTACAGGTTAATTCAGTTGTCGAAGGCGTTATCAAGCATAACGTCGTTGCTACCTAAGATATTAGGTAGTAGTGCCGGTACGTTAATACTCATGGCTTCTAGGAGGTATGGTAGGGAATTAAACATAGCGATAAGCAACTCACTTAAGAAGGCACTAATCGACTTCTCACGTAGTACCTCATGGGGTGTGGAGGTTTACTCAAGTAGCAGTGAGGTTACTTACTTACTCATTAGGGAATGCCCTATTAGGCAGGTATGCTACTTTGAGGGATTTGACGTCGGTGGTTTACTATGCAACGTCACTAGGGGCGTTATTGAGGGTTACTTAAGTAGGGTACTTAATAAGAACGTAGTAGCTAATTACAGGCAGTTAGGGCCTAATGCGTGCCTCTATGAAGTTAGGGGGAGGTCCGTACCTTTAGGGGTTAGGGAGGGTAGGTTCAAGATCTATGAGTACGTGGTTAGGGAAGGGGTTGAGTACGCTAAGCTCGTTGAGGATGATCTTAAAGGCGTGATTAAGTTAATAAGTGATTTAATACGTAGGTGCGTAGGTAAGCAAGCATTCATTACTTTGAACTTCTCAAGTAGGAGATACGGACTACTTAGATCCTCACTATACAGTAGGTGCGGCAGTACTGAATGTGCTTTAGAAGTACTTAATGAGGAGCTAGGATTCATAAGTCAATGCGGTATCAACTACGTATGCATTCGTGACTGCCCACTAAGTGAGTTAGGTATTGATGAGTTATGTACCTCAATGATTAAGTTCATTGAGGGATTCCTAACAGGCGTTACTGGTAAGGAAGTAGTTGTTAGGAGGGTACGTGAGGGGGGTATGTGTAAGTTATTCATTGATTGGGGTGATGCTCGTGGCTAAGGTAGCTTTCATATCGCTCTCATCATGTAATGGATGCCAAGTAACCTTCCTTAACCTCATACCGTGGGTTAGGGAGGAATTAGGTGCTGAGGTAATTGCATGTCCCTTCATAAGTAAGAAGTGGAGCGGTGATTACGTTGACTTAGCTCTAATAGAAGGTAGTGTAGGTAATGAGGAGCACTTAAGGTTAGTTAGGAGGGTTAGGGACAGTGCTAAGTACGTAGTAGCTGTAGGTACTTGCGCCTGCTACGGAGGTATTCAAGGATTAGGTAGGGTACTTAACGCACGTGAGGTTAGTGAGTTAGTACCTAAGCAAGTAACTAACAAGCCAGTAATTGAGGTTGTAGAGGTTGATGCTGCAGTACCTAGGTGCCCAGTACCTGAAGAACTGCTTAAGGAGGTTATTAAGTACTTCATTAAGCCCGGTAATGAAGGGGTGCCCACACGTAATCACGCATTCCTAACCGTGTGCTCACAGTGTAGTAGGGTCATGAAGCCCATGAAGGAGCTTAAGCTAAGACTCGATTACGACCCGGGAAGCATCGATGAGGGTACATGCCTGCTCTCACAGGGAGTTCTTTGTTTAGGTCCTATAACCATAGGTGGTTGCGGTGCTAGGTGCACCTCGAGAGGCATACCCTGCTCCGGCTGTGCTGGCCCAGTACTTGATCTAATAATAATTAGGGGTGAGAGACCCATTGATAGGTTAAGTAGGGTAATAGCTACTTTAAGTGGTAAGGACTTCAGTACGGTTAGGAGGTATTTAGAGAATTTAATCGATCCAGTACTAACGCATACGTTCACGGCATCATCGGTGCTCATGCGCTCCAAGCCTAACTCAAGACTACTTAATTTATTGGGTGGTAAGTAATGAGTGATGAAGTAGTTATTGATTTAACACGTATTGAGGGGGAGGGTAGGGTATACGTACTGCTTAACGGTGATGAAGTTAAGGTTAGGTTCGTAGGTATTGACTACAGAGGTATTGAGAAAGTAATGGAGACTCAACCACCTTACAGACTACCCCACATAGCGTCTAGGATATGCGGTATATGCTTCATCAGCCACTTCGTAGCCTCCCTTAAAGCACTAAGTAACCTACTAGGTACTGAGGTAAGTGAGTTACCGACGCTTGAATTAGCTAATAGCATACAGCACCTACTCGATAACCTACTTCACTTAATGGTGATGAGCTCGGAGGACCTCATTAGGTTAGGTGCTGATAGTGATTTAGTCGGTAAGTTATCTATTAAGGGCATGAAGGTATTCACCAAGTTAATGAGTGTGATTAGGAAGGGATTCGGGGATCCCGTTCACCCATTCATTGGTTGGGTAACGAAGCTACCTAAAATTAACGACGTATTAACTACCGTAGGTGATGACTTAAGGGAAGTCATTAAGTTAGTTAATGACTTGCAGGACGACTTAACTAGGGTAGTTACTAAGGCCATCACTAACTCATGTCGATACCCTGGACGCAGTGACTATAAGTACTTAGCCTTAAGTAATAACTACTTAACTACTGGCGTACCTAAGGTATTTAGTGGTGACTCATTAAGTAATGTAGACGTTACTGAGTTAGCTCTAAGTAGGGAATCACTTAGTTATAGCTACATACTACCACCTAAGTACTTAGGAGGAGTCATTAGGGTAGGTCCCTTAGCTAGGGGATTAATTAATAACTACTTAAGTACTCGTGAACTCCAGAGGAATTGCTGGAGCCCCCTCCTCTACCACCTAGCTAGGCTGAGGGAGATCCACGGCTTAATCACTAAGCTCTCGGAGCCTTCAGTATTTGAGGACGTTACTAACGTACCCAACTCACTACCTGTTGAGGCTCCTAGGGGTACGTTAGTGCATGTATATAGGGTAGTCAATGATTCGTTGAGAGTTAGGGTCCTAACACCGACAGCTATTAACTCAAGAGCAATTGAGTCCGACGTTACTAAGGCATTGGTGGAGGGAGGGTATAGGGACCCTAAGGTAATCAAGGAAGTGACTGAGGTTATTGTTAGGTCATACAACCCGTGCCTCTCATGCGCTACCTCATCAATTAGGGTGGTAGTTAATGGTTAGGATAAGGATAGTTAAGGATAGATGTAAGAAGTGCTTAAACTGTGTCAACGTATGTAACGCGCCTAGGAAGGTCTATGAAGAGGTTAACGGCGAACCGGTAATCTCGAGGCCTGAGGATTGCTTAGAGTGTCTTCAATGCGCTATGTTATGCCCTTCACAAGCCATCGAGTTCGATGACGTCTACCTATCTAAGGTCGTAATATATAATCCTAAGTTCGTAAGGTTATTTGATAAGATTATCTAAGGAGTTAATAGTAGCGATTACTAAAACCATTGCCTTAGTTTTAACTGTTACTATGCATGAGCTAGCTTAGCCACTCCCGTAGCTATTACGGTCTTAGCTAAGCCTACCGGCGACCTCACGTTAACTCTAGAGAATATCCTCTCAACAATGCTTGGATCCCTCCTAATACCCTCTAGCCACTCCTTCATAGCGTCTATTGCTTTCCTAGCTAATGCATTAATTACCTTACGTATTATTGGGTTCTTAATGCTTGAGAGTACCTTCGGGTATATCTCGTAGGAGAACTCAATACTTAACCTCCAACCAGCAACTATAGTGTCGATAGCTTCCTGAGGTAGTTCCTTAAGAGTCTTGAACTCCCTATAACCACTCCTCTCAATAGCCGTACCCCCTATCGGTATTAGGAGTAGTGGGAATGCCCAACCCTTAAACCCCTCCTCCCTCAACCTATCGAGTAGTTCAGTAGTCATTACGTAGTCATCAGGTGTTGCGTCTGGGAACCCGACGATGTAGGTGTAGCATGGGTACCAGTAATTGTCGTTAATTAACTTAGTACCACCTAAGACGACATCCCACCACTCACTAGGTTTCCACGGGTAAGGCTTACCACTGAAGTACTTAGCTACTAATCTAGGACTACCACTCTCAAGACCTACTTGAGGGAATAGTGGCCTGTCACTACTTAGGGAATTAACCTCACTTATGTACTTAACAGCTTCCTTAGCTACTAAAGCAGTAGATAGTGTTACGTGACTAAAGCCTACTGGATCCTTAAGGCCGTACCTCCTAACTAAGTTAATTACCCTACTGTAGAGCTCCTTAATAGCACCTACGTTAGGCTCAACACCCCTAGCTCCGTAGAGTAAGACATCCTCAGTAGCTAGACCTACAGCCCTAACCCCTGATTCTAGATTAAGCTTAACCTCCCTAAGTATCGTCTCAAGGGGTACTGACCTAAAATTAAGCATTGTTGGGCTACAGAACCTACACCTCCTAGGGCACCCCCTAGTAATCTGAACGACGCCATTCCTTGACGGTGTGACTATAGGTGGTATTAGGTTAGGTGGTACGGACTCACCAACTACGTACTTAGGTACTTCACGACCATTGAGTAAGTCCCTAACTAACTTAGGGAACGTTAATTCAGCTTCACCATCGAATAGTACGTCAATACCGTACCTCTCCTCTAAACCCCTTAACTGCCAAATACCGGGACCACCAACAACTACCCTAAACTTAAACCTCCTCTTTAACTCCCTAACAACCCTCATTAACCTCTCAAACTCATAATGTGTACACGTATCCCCACCACCACTTAATACCCTCAAAGTCCACGAGACCGGAGCTAATCCCATAGGGTCTAGGACGTGAATACCGATAACCTCAGTATCGTTACTAACGAACTCACGTAGGTGGTCTGGAGGTACTATAACTACCTCATCACGCTTAAAACCAGTAGCTAGTAGTGCTGCCTCAACCTTACATAGTGGGTAAGGAGCTAGTGCTGCCCTACCATTAACTAGGGGTACGGGCGGTGATAGGAGCCTATACTGAACGAATGAAGGTACTAACCTGTAAGGGAGGCAGAGCCCGAAACCCAACGTATCTGAGCCACTGAAGTCCGTGAATGTAGCTCTATCACTAGTTAAGATGATCTTAGGCGTGCCCCACCCCTAGCAAATACCTTAGTTAGGAGGGGATACGGGTAGCCGATCAATAACTATGTAGGGAGTTCTAGAAACCAGTTTTTCTTACCCACTTAGTGCTGAAGTTAGTCTTACTAACTTTTTAATATCTGTGTAGGGTACTACGTTAATATAATTACTCAGTAATTAATTCTTTACGGGGTCTTGATTGGTTAATTACGTTGTTCGTAAGTTATTAGGTGATGTTTACGTATTGAGGCTTAACGACGACCGCATTAAGTACTTCGAAGGTCTTTGGTACATACCTGAGGGGGTTACTTACAATTCATACCTAATAACTACTGAGGAGGGTGCTTTACTGCTTGATGGTTGGAGAGGTGATTACTCTGACTTATTCATTGAGGCCTTAAGGGAAGTTACTGACTTAAGAGATATTAAGTACGTAATCACGCACCACACGGAACCCGATCATAGCGGCTCATACCCTAAGCTACTCGAGGTTACTGAGGGAGCTCCTGAATTTCTAGGTACTGCGATGGCTAGGGGCTTACTAAGTACATTACTAGGTATTGAGGGTGTTAGGTTTAGGGTCCTTAAGGATGGTGAGGTCATTAGGTTAGGTGGTAAGACCCTTAAGTTCATATACACACCATGGCTCCACTGGCCCGACACAGCAATGACTTACTACGTCGAGGGTGGGGTCCTATTTAGTGGTGATGCATTCGGTGGTTACTCAATACCACCTACCTTAACCGACGTTAGTGATGAGGTAGTTAGTAATTACTTACCGTATGCTAGGAAGTACTTCGCTAATATAGTAGCTACTTACAAGCAACACGTACCTAAGGCTGTGAGTAAGCTTAAGTCACTAGGTATTGAGCCTAAGGTAGTAGCCCCACTTCATGGGTTAATATGGGTTAGGGACCCAAGCATAATCATTAATAGCTACGTTGATTGGTCATTAGGTAAGGGTGCTGAGGGTGTTACTAAGGTAGTCATTATCTACGGCTCAATGTACGGTGGGGTCGAGGGTGTTATTGAGGGTATTACTGACTACTTAAGAGGGACTAACGCATTAGTTAAGGTGTTTAAGTACGTAAGTACTCAGCAAGACCCACTATCAGATATCCTCGGTGAGGCAATAGATGCTGACTTACTAGTAATTGGTGCCGCAACCTACGACGCAGGCACCTTCCCACCAGTAGCTAACGTAGTTAAGGTACTAACTAGGAAGTTCAGAGGTATTAAGAAGCCCGTAGTGTTGGTTACGTCCTACGGCTGGGGCTCCGTAGCTGATAAGGAATTAAGTAGGGAGTTAAGTGAGGCTGGTATGGATGTTATTAAGGTAATTAAGTATAGAGGTAAACCCACTAAGGAAGTAATTAATGAGGCCGTAGACACGGTTAAGGAGGTACTAAGTAAGGGACCTACTCAGTAACACAGCCTAAGCCAACACATTCACTTCCTAAGTAATTAATGATGTACGTATGGGTGCTATTACGTAGTTAGTACCTTTGGTAGTTAGGTATGCTTAATTAATTAGTTATGACATTAACTACGGTGCTTAATCCTTGAGTGTGTTATTAGTTCCTGTAGCATCCCCCCTCCATGACCCCGAAGCTGTTGGGAGGGTTTGGGGTAGGTACTTAGGGTTGCTTAGGGGTGTTGTTGATGGGGTTATTGATTCCTTAATTACTAAGCCCGAGGACGTTAGGGGGGTCCCGAAGGCTGATGCTTACGTAGTAGCTGTACTTACTGGTGGTAGTGAGGGGTTGATTCTTGAGCTACACCGTAGGTTTGGAGTACCTATGGCTTTAGTAGCTCACGAGACTCAGAATAGCTTAGCGGCTTCCTTAGAGGCTTCAGCAGGTGTTGGTTTTGAGGGTGGTTATGCTGAGGTCTTCCTACTCACTAATGAATTACCTAAGGAGTTACTGCCATTCATTAAGGCGTGTAAGGCGGTCTCTAGGGTTAGGGGTTCTAAGGTGTTACTAGTAGGTGATCCGTCACCGTGGCTCATATACTCCTCAAGGCAGTTAGGAGCTGCTGAGGAGTTACTTAAGGTCTCAATCACTAAGGTAGGTATTGATGAACTCATTAAGTACTTAAGTAGGGTTAGTGAGGGTGAGGTATTAAGTATTGCTAAGTCAGTCATTAATTCATCATTAGGTTTAGAGGGTGTTGGTAAGGATGATGTTGTTAAGGCCTCTAGACTCTACGTAGCTATTAAGTCACTAATGAATTACTTAGGTACTGAATTAATGAGTATTAGGTGCTTCGACCTACTTAAGTACGGAGTAACTGCGTGCTTAGCACTTAGCCTACTCAATAGTGAGGGATACGTAGCTGCTTGTGAGGGTGACTTACCAGCCCTAATGACGATGGCCTTAATGCGTTACTTAAGTGGTGAAGCTGTATTCATGGGTAACATAGACTGGGTTAGGGGTGATGAGGTACTAATAGCTCACTGCACCGCACCTACTAAGTTACTTAAGGGGTACAGGTTAAGGACACACTTCGAGTCGGGTATTAGCGTAGGTATTGAGGGGTACTTAAGGAGGGGTGAGGTAGTTACTATAGCTAGGTTAGACCTCATTAGGGGTGTCTTAAGGGTAGGTACTGGTGAGGTAATTAATGAGTCCCCAGTAAGTCCCTACGTATGTAGGACTCAATACCTGATTAAGTTAATGGGTAATGCTGAAGCACTAATTAAGGACTCAATAGGTAATCACTACGTAATCACTAAGGGCTCACTACTTAAAGAACTTAAGTACGTAGCTAAGATACTTAACCTTAAGTACGAAGTAATTACCTAAGTCAGGAGTACTTACTAATCAGTAGTAAATGTTTTATCAAACCTAGCGAATTCCTTACTGGAAGGTGGTGAATTAGTGGCTTCAGGGATTAATAAGAGCGAGATTAAGGAGTTCCTTAGATTCATAGGACTTACGGGCTACGAGATTAAGGCGTACCTAACACTACTGACCTTAGGTGAAGCAACAGCTTCCGAACTATCATCCAAGACCGGGATACCCATATCTAGGGTCTACGACGTCCTTGAATCACTAGTTAGTAGGGGCTTAGCTGAGGTTAAGGTGGGTAGGCCTAGGGTCTACAGGGCAGTACCTCCTGAGGTAGGTATTAACTACTACGTTAGGAAGTACATCGATAAGATACTCGAGATGAATAAAGCAGTAATTAGTGAGTTAAGTAGGATGTACTCATCAGTTAAGCGTAAGGGACCCTTCATATGGATATCCAGTAGTATGGAGATGAGTATTGAGAGGGCTAAGGAGATAATCAATGAGGCATCAATGGATGGTTTCATGTCACTATCTGAGGACCTATTCAATAAGTTAGTAGGTACTATCTACAGGAAGTTAATGAGTAATGAGTCAGTCATATTCGGTTTAGTACTCCTATTCAGGCCCACGGGTTCTAAGGCGTTCGAGCAGTTACTAGACCTAGGTAACGTCGATGTTAGGATCCTACCTACGGGTATTATCGAGGCTCTAGAGACTGACTTCAGTAGAGCAGCTATATTCGGTAGGACGTACACACTCTTCACTAGTGAGTGGGAGTTGATACTACTACTTAATGAGATGTACTACCACGGCTACTGGAAGATAGCTAAGAGGATTAAGAGATTCGAGGTTAAGGAAGGTGTTAAGTATAGGACCCAACACCACTGGCTCTCCCTAGTACTAATTAATGATGGCTTAAGGTCGGGACTCAATGCTTGGGTTAGGGTTAGGGGTTACAGAGTTAGGAGTAGGGAGCCTATAGAGCTTGAGGGCTTCGTTAAGGAGACTAAAGCTAATGACATGATAAGGAACTTCGTAGTTGAGACTAAGGAGTACGGTACCTTAGCTGTTGGTGGTATAGGTACTTCAGTTGAGGATATTGAGGCTAGGTACATAGAGGTCGTGTTTCAGTAGTACGTAGTTAATCAAAACTGATTAGGTGTGGTTCTTAGGGTTAAGTTTATTAGCTTCCCGAGTAATTTCTCACACGACAGTGAATAATTGGGGTGCGAGCATGGCATCCTCAACTACTAAGATTATTGTAGGCGTCATAATCGCCTTCATAGTAGGTATTGGTGTGGGCTACGCAGTAACCCTAGGTACGGTTAAGCCAGCAGCAGTAACTACCACCGTAACAGTGACTAAGTCCAGCGTATCGACCGTAACCGTCACTAAGACCGTGGGTGCTCCGGGAGCTAAGACAGTAACCGTCACTACTACAGTAACTGCTACGAAGCCAGTAACTACTACGGTGAAGACAACATCAACCGTAACCTCAGCAGTCACGGTGACTAAGGCAGCCCCAGTAACCCTAGTAGTCATAGGTCCTTGGGCCGGTGAGGAGATGAAGGCATTCATGCAGGTAATTAAGGCGTTCGAGCAGGAACACCCCAACATAAAGGTTGAGTACAGGATCTACAGAGCTGAGGACCTAGCATCAATAGCACCGCCACAGTTCGCTGCCCACATGACCCCCGGTGACGTGATATTCACTGCTTGGGGATGGTGGGTTAAGAAGATGGCTGAGAAGGGGTACCTATATGACCTATCAGGGCTTGTTAACCCTGATGAATTCATAATTAAGCCGGTAACCGTTAACGGTAAGATTTACGGACTACCATTCGCTGCATGGGCTAAGCCGGGGTTCTGGTACAGGAAGTCGTTCTTCGAGAAGTACGGGCTACAGCCTCCTAAGACTTGGGACGACTTCCTAAACCTACTTAAGAAGTTGAAGAATATCCTAGGAGGCCCGCCGATAGTGTCTGGAGATAGTGTTGGTTGGCCATTAAGTGACGTCGTTGAGCACTTCCTAATAACCTTCGGAGGTCCTCAGCTACAGCTAGAACTCATTCAGGGTAAGGTGAAGTTCACTGACCCTCAGGTTAAGGAGATATTCGAGAAGTACTTAATACCGCTACTTAAGGAGGGATACTTCAGCAAACCTATTGAGTGGACTAGGGCTGTGCAGTTATGGTGGCACGGGAAGTACGCACTATACTTCATGGGTACCTGGATAACTGGTATGGTGCCAGACCCTAGCGACTTAGCGTTCTTCCCACTACCTGGCTGTAAGGGAGTTGTCATGGGTACTGACTTCATAATAGTACCTAAGTACACGAAGCACCCGAAGGAGGCCCTAATGCTTGCTAAGTGGTTAGCTACGGAGGGTCAGAAGGTCTACGTAGGTACTCACGCAGGTAAGTTCGCTACTTGGAAGAAGGTACCAATATCAGCTCACTGGGAGCCAATGCAGTTAGTGTATCAGAAACTTAAGGAGATGACACCACTACCCGACCTAGACGACTCAGTAGGTGGGCAGTGGCAGAAGCTATTCTGGGATCAGCTAAAGCTACTCTGGGTAGACCCGAGTAGGTTAAATCAGGTACTGCAGGTACTAACTCAGAACTTCCCGAAGAAGTAAGCTGAAGTGAGGTTAATGAGTAGGAGGGACTACGTAAGTAGGAAGCTAATGGCTAAGGTCGGTGGTCCACTCCTAAGCCGAATAACCTTTTTAATACCTGGACTCATACTTGTTTTTACCTTCGTTGTTTACCCTGTAGTAGCTACTATACTTCTTAGCTTCAACATAAACCCAATCATAGGTGTTAATGTAGTCGGTAATAGACCTATAGGACTCATTAACTACTACAGAATACTCACGAATTTCGAGTTCATTAATACTTACGGATTAAGGACCTTAAGCTTCCCTATGGGTGCTATAATACATAATATAATATGGATAGCTATACACCTACCACTAACCGTAATCATAGGTCTCCTCCTAGCAGTCATGCTTCAGAACGTACGCGGCGGGTTCATTATTAGGTCCTTGATATTCCTAGGTATGGTAGTACCTATGATAGTTGGTGGGTTACTTATTGAGTACTCCTTCGATAAGTTCTTAGGTGTTGTTAATATCTTCCTAAGACTCATAGGTCTCGGGTTCCTAGCTAAGAGCTGGACGATATACCCCAACACGGCCCTATTCGCCTTAATACTTGGTTCGGTATGGTTATGGACTGGATTCACCCTAACGCTGTACTCAGCAGGTATTGCTTCATTACCTAAGGAGGTTATTGAGGCAGCTATAATAGATGGTGCTGGTTTCTGGACCATACTTAGGAAGGTCATAATACCCCTACTAAAGCCAGTAACAGTTACTGTAGTAGCTATGACGATTCTGTGGGACCTCAAGATATTCGATATAGTCTACGCATCAACTAGGGGAGGTCCTGGAGGTGCTTCGATGGTGCTAGCACTGCTCATGTACAGCTACTTCGCTAGGGCTCAAGACTACGCAACATCAGCTGCCGTAGCTACTATACTCACCCTAATAACGATACCCGTCGTAGTGGTCTGGATGAGGATGACTTTGAAGGGGGTGAGTGAGTAGTGGGGAGGACGAGTAAGGTTAAGCTACTCAGTAAGGCTAAGCCAGGACTTACGGGACTTATTAGGTCACCCATTAAGTGGTTAATAGTCAATGTAGTTGCTTGGGTTATTGGTGTACTATGGATACTGCCCTTCGTAGGTCTCTTCATGACTTCAGTAAGGCCCTTCGGTGAGGTAGCTGTTTATGGTTGGTGGAGTATACACCCATTCACATTCACACTTAAGAACTACTACAACGCGTTATTCAATCCTATGTTCTCACTAGCTAAGGGATTCATTAACTCACTAATAATTGCTGTACCATCGACAATCATACCCGTTATTCTAGCGGCCCTAGCTGCCTACGCATTCGCTAGGTTTAGCTTCCCAATAAAGAACTACTTATTCATTATGATGCTATTCCTAATGGCCGTACCTCAGCAAATGACTATAATACCTATATTCTTCATGCTTAACAACATGCACTTACTCAATACGTACTTAGGACTAATACTCGTTCACTCCTCATGGGGTATACCGTGGATTACCTTCTTCCTAAGGAACTACTTCTCACTACTACCTAAGGAGCTTGAGGAGATCGCTAGGGTTGATGGTGCTAGTAATAGGGAGATATTCTTCAGGATAGTACTCCCCGTATCACTACCGGGTATAATCTCAGCTGCTGTCCTCCAGTTCGCTTGGGTATGGAATGACTTCTTCTTCGCCTTAATGCTTATCTACGACCCTAACAAGATGGTGATTACTCAGATGCTACCTAGGCTTAAGGGTCAGTACCAAGTTGATTGGGGGCTACTATCGGCTGGTTCAATACTAGCTATGAGCGTACCCATACTTGTTTATGTACTCTTAAACAAGTACTACATAACGGGCTTTAGAGGGTGGGCTATGAAGAGGTGATGAGTCTTGCCTGAAGCAGCAGGTATTAAGGTTGAGAGGTTAAGTAGGGTATTCCCACCTAACGTAATTGCTTTAAGGAGTGTTAACTTAGAGATTAAGCCTGGTGAGTTCTTCGTTATCCTAGGTCCTTCGGGGTCAGGCAAGACTACCTTACTGAGGATCATAGCTGGTCTTGAGGTACCTACGGAGGGTAGGGTAGTGATAGGTGGTAAGGTAGTTGTTGATGCTGAGGAAGGTATCTACGTAGAGCCTAAGGATAGGGACATAGGTATGGTGTTCCAGAACTGGGCACTATACCCGCACATGACTGCCTACGATAACATAGCGTTCCCATTAAGGATTAAGAAGTTACCTAAGGAGGAGATCGACCGTAGGGTTAGGAGTGTTGCTGAGGCATTAGGTATTAGTGAGTTACTCGACAGGAAACCAACGCACATGTCGGGTGGTCAGCAGCAGAGGGTAGCTGTTGCTAGGGCACTAGTTAAGCAGCCTAAGGTACTGCTCCTCGACGAGCCATTCAGTAACTTAGACGCTAGGATTAGGGTATCTGCTAGGGAGTTCGTTAAGGAGCTCCAGCGTAAGTTAGGGATAACGACTATATTAGTGACTCACGACCAAGCAGATGCGTTCGCAGTAGGTGATAGGGTAGCTGTACTTAGGAATGGAGTTATTCAGCAAGTAGGTACTCCTGACGAGCTCTACGACGAACCAGTTAATGTATTCGTAGCTAACTTCATAGGTGACCCACCAATGAATATAGTTAAGGTAGTGAGTAATCATGAAGTGATTAAGTCCTTAGGACTTACTGACTTAGTTAAGGGTAATGAGTACGTCTACGTAGGTATTAGACCTGATGAGGCAGTAGCTAGTAGTAACTCAGTAGATACTCACTTAAGTGGTGAGGTAGTACTTATTGAGCACGCAGGTTCTAGGAGGTACGCTAGAGTTAGGACCGACGTAGGCTTAACACTTAAGGTATTAGCTGATGAGGGCTTAGTGGAGGGTGGTAGGGCTTACGTAAGGATTAAGAAGATGCACTTATTCAGTGAGGGTGGCTCAAGAATAACTACCCTTAAGTTATGACTTAACCCCCTCCTCCCTAAGTAGCTTAAGTAACTCATCCCTACCAACGCATATCCTGAAGTCCTTAGTCCTGTAGTACTTCCTAACTATGTACTTAACCTCATCGATCTCAGCCCTAAACTCAATTAACCCAGCCCTCATGAGTACCTTAAGGTGAGCTATTAGTAGGGGCTTAGAAATACCTAGTAACTCCCTCAACTCCTTACTACTCCTCTCACGCTCAGCACATAGGGCGAGTATCTTAAGTCTAGTCGGGTTTGATAAGGCACTCAATAACTTAGATAGTCTAGACCAAGCATCACTACCCCCCTCAGACACCCCCACCACCTTAACCTAATCACTCACTAAGCTCCTCCCTCAACTTCCTAATATCCTCCCTAAGCTCCCTAATCTCCTTGATTAACTCCTCAATAAGTACCTTAAGCTCCTCACTACTACCCCCTCCCCTACTAGGGACTAACTTAACTATCAATACTATAATTATCACAGCAGCTACGCAGAGGAGTAGGAGGTATATAGTCTCGTAGGCTTCAGGAGGTGGTGGAGGCATGCCCGGCACCCCTAACTACTTAGGGCTTGGGTGGTGGGGGTACTTCATTACCACTTACTCCTGGTGGTTTAGGTTTTGGTGGTTCCTCAGTACTTACTGGGGTAGGTGGTGCTGGGGGTTTAGGTGGTTGCGTTGGTGGTTGTGGGTGATGTATTAAGTCACTTACTTGATGTAGTGCCTCAAGAGCTACTCTAGCGTATGCCCTAGCCAGTCCCTCATCACCCTTCTTTAGGTAGTATAGTGACTTCATGTACAGTGACTTAGCTAGGTTCAGTAGGTCATTAGCTACTGAGGCCTTATCACTACTTAACGAGGTTACCGACTTACTTAACTCACTAATCAATCTGTAGGTATCGTATACCTCGGGAGGTACCGCAGTACTTGACTCACTAACTAACTTCTTAGGCTCCCCCGGCTTCCTAGGTGGCTTAGGTCGTGGTTGCTTAGGCTTAGGTACTTCACCACCTCCGCTAGGTGCTTTAGGGTGTTCCCCAGCACCACCCTGCTTAGGGGGTCGTGGTGCGTTACCTACGTTAGGAGTGTTGGGTGGTTCATTACCTAAGCTACCCCGCTGACCCGTAGGTTGTGGTGGGGGTGGTGGTGGCTGTTGGTTCTGAGTACTTGAGTCGCTAGCTACTGATGGTCCCTTCGATTGTTCCTCAACTTGATCCTGTGGCTGCTGCGGTGGTGGAGGGGGTACTTCAGGGGATTCACTAGGGCTTGACGCTTGTGCGTAGGTTAGTGGGTTTACTAGGTGAGTTACTAGGAGTGCGTACGTGGACGTTGCTATAGCTACTATTGAGAGTATAACCATTAAGTACTTATTACCTAGGTTCATATTTTTCTTACACCGGTAAACTACTGTTTACCCTATATTTAAATCTTTCTATTATTAAACGTATTACGTAGTTTATTAAACGTTATTAGGTGCTCCTTCAGATATTCCTGCGGTGACTTAAGGTGATTAGTAGGGGCTCCTTAGTTAAGGCTTCAGTAATTACCTTAGTAGCTCTACTAGTGGTTAGTGCCTTAACCTTCGTGACTGTACCTAAGACAGTTAAGGCCTACTACGGCGGTGTTAAGGTGATTAGGGGGTTATCACCGATCATAAATGCTGAGTCAAGGCATAAGAATGACTTAACACTAATGAATGGGTTCATAGCGATAACATTCGGTATAGGTACTTCACCACCTTGGGGAGTCCCTAAGGGGTACTTAATAGACGCCGCACCCGTGGTTAAGGGTAGGCCAGGTATTGATATGTTAGCTCAGTTTAGCTTCCTAGTTAATGGCTGGGGTAACTGGGCTAAGATAAGTAAGGTTGAGGTAGTTAAGAACACTAGCTACGAGGGTGTGGTTAAGGAGGTTGGTTACTGGAAGGACATTAAGGTAGAACTAACTTACTACCTAGACGCTTGGAGTAACTACGTAGTAGTAACTGCTAAGGTGACTAACGAGGGTAAGTTAACCTACGAGAACCTACTAATGGGGTTCGCACTATCCCTAGAGAGGGGCTGGGTATTCGTACCTGGCTTCGGAACCCACAAGCACTACAGACCAACACCTAAGAGTGAGTTAGGGGTTATCGGTGACTGGGTTAGTGGTTACTATAAGGACTACGTAGTAGGTCTCTACGCACCATACTACACACTACTATCAACATCAACTAGCTGGGTAGACCCACTAACTAAGGTAACGTTAAGACCTGGAGAGACTAAGGTGTTTAAGGCGTACCTAATAATGTTCCCAATAGGTAGTACCTGCGACGTACTAGCTACGGTAACCACCATAAAGCACGGTGAGTTAGGCTTCGTGAGTGGTAAGGTAACTACGGTTGAGGGTAAGGTCGTTGAGGAGCCCTACGTAGTTGTTGAGGTTAATGGTAAGCCACTATGCTGGGGAGTAGGTGCTATGGGTTCATACATGCTAGCGATACCGCCAGGTACTTACGAGTTACACGCTGAGGCTGAGGGCTACGGACCTAGCTCAGTAAAGACCGTTACGGTAGCTTCCGGAGCTAACGTAACTGCTAACTTCAACGACTTACTATCCTCAGGTAAGGTAGTGCTCCACGTATACAGGGACGATACGGGTAAGCCCGTAGACGCTAAGATACTAATTAGTGGTGGTCACCCATCAGTAATTAGGTTCCTAGCCAAGAACGTAGCCTACACACTACCCGATAAGTTAGGTACTGCTGAGATAACGCTAGCACCCGGTACCTACAACTTAAGCGTTAGCTTCGGAGGTGGCTTCATATCTAAGCCAGTTAAGTTAACTAACGTTAAGGTAACGCCCGGAGGTGTCGTTGAGAAGAAGGTGGTTGTGCACATAATAATAAGGCCTGAGGACCTAGGGTGGTACTCAGCAGACCTACACCACCACTCAAACATACTCGACGGTAGGACACCACCACCATACGTAGTAGTTGCTCAGTCAGCTGCTGGACTTGACTTCGCATTCATCAGTGACCACGACTCAGTAGCTAATCAGAAGGTAATTGCTTACTGGGCAAGTACTAGGGGTATGCCCTTCATACCCAGTATTGAGATATCACCTAAGTGGGGTCACTTCAACCCATACCCAGTAACTAAGGTAATACCTAAGAACGGAACCCCAGCTCAGATCTTTAAGTGGTGTAGGGAGGCTGGAGCTATAGTGATTAGGGTTAACCACCCATACACAGCTAGTGGCTACTTCAAGAGCTGGAAGGAGGGATTACTACCAGGTCCCTACTCACCCGACTGGGACGTTGCTGAGATTAACGGTAAGTGGGATAAGACCGACAACATGACTGTTGAGACCCTATGGCACTTCTGGAATGAGGGACTGAAGTACTACTTAACGGGTGGCTCAGATACTCACGACATATGGGCTAACCCGTACACGGGCTACCCGAGGGTCTACGCGTACATACCCGGTAAGCCTACAGTAACTGCCTTCGCCTACGCTGAGAAGAACGGGCATACATTCGTGTCCTACGGACCACTGATCTTCATGAACCCACTACCCGGTGATACCATAGCAGCTACTAGGGGTGGTGAAGTAAGTATTAAGTTGAGTTTATGGGCTGTTAACGGGCTTAAGAAGATGTTAGTGATTAGTAGGGGTGAGGTGGTCTATTCTAAGGTATTTGAGGGCTCACCAATTAATGAGAACCTAACCATTACGTTACCGGTCAGTAAGTTAGTTCCTGAGGGCTTAGATACTTCATGGGTATCAGTAATGGTGTGGGATAGCGACGGTAACTTAGCGATAACTAACCCAGTATGGATTAGCTTAGCAGTTCATAAGCCGGTAGTAACTACTACAGCAACCGTAACGACTACAGCAACAACTACCGCTACCGTAACCACTACCTCAGTATCTACGACCACGTCAGTAACTACAGCAACAACCACAGCCACCGTAACCTCAACAGCCGTGAGTACGACCACATTAACTAAGGTAAGTACCTCCGTATCAACCGTAACGACCACCGCAGTAAGTACATCAACGACGACCACCACCGTAACTAAGCAGAAGGTAATTCAGAGGTGGGACGTAGCTGGTGGTTTAGCGGTCGTTGGCTTCATCGTAGGCTTCGGAGTAGCTTACGCGGTACTTAGAATAAGGAGACCTACAGCATCAACCTAAGCAACATTTTTAATTAATCCAATAAAATTTGAGGCATTACCTCCTTAAATATGTTCGAACCGCATCCATAAGTTACTCAATAATTACTTAACTACTTAATTGAGTTAATTAATCAATTACTGTGCAATATGTTTTAACTCGCTACCTAACTACCTTAGGGTGTGGAGCGTGGGGAGGAGCCCCTTAATTAAGTACTTAGGTATTGCCGCCCTAACCCTAGTAATAACCTCTGCAGTACTAACGACTGCTCAGTCAGTTCCCTTACTAAGGAGTTACGAAATAATGAGATTCGTTACGTTGAGGGTACCTGCCGTCTACATAGCTGGTGGTGTGATGCATGGAGTAGCTACGGAGTTACAGGCAGGTATTGCTTACCCAGGTAGTGGTACGGTCTACTTCTCAGCTGAGCCACTAACTCAGA
>CAZVLA010000018.1:0-8532 GCA_964627805.1 uncultured Desulfurococcaceae archaeon | reverse complement strand
CTGATCGTGCTGCTAGGTTGGAGATCCTTAAGGTCCATACAAGGAAGGTGCCACTAGCTAATGACGTAGACCTAGAGAAAATAGCGGAACTAACCGAAGGATACTCAGGAGCAGACCTAGAAGCACTAGTAAGAGAAGCCGTAATACTGGCTCTACGTGATGAATTCAAACCTAGGCCGGTATCTATGAAGTACTTCATGAAGGCACTCAAGGTAGTTAAGCCATCATTAAGTAGGGAGATCATGGAGCGATACAGAAGAACTTATGAAGAGCTAAAGAGAATGGTCTTATAATACTATAGCTACTAAATAAACTAAACTTCACTTTTAGGTAAGGATAACCTAATTATAATCTCTATTAGATAACATTACTTAAAATCATTAGCCACTCAATAACTCAGCTCCTTAATTTAAGTAGAAGACCTAACGAGTTATATCTCTAGGTAGCTATTTAGTGGGGGTGTTGGTGTGGTAAGTAAGTTGCCTAAATTAAGTATAGTTAGGGAGAGGCTAAGGGAGTTAGTTACTGAGGATTACACTAAGTTACTTAAGGAACTAAGTAGGGATATTAAGCTAATCCTTAGGTCAAGACAGCGAAGACTGATTGTGCTATGCGGTGACGATAGCATAAAACTTGCTGGTTTACTCTCCGAGTTAATACTAAGGTACGTTAAGCGTGTACGTAGGTTAAGGCATGATAAGAGTACTGTGAAGGTTCTGTACGTTTATCATGATGAATTTCCTGACGCTAACTTAAGAGCAGCAATTATTAGGAGAGTACTTAAGAAGCATAAGGATGGATTATCATTAACTACTGCTGTTTATGAGGTGAGTAAGAAGTTCCTAGGGTCAACTTACCAAGTATTAGTTATGGACTTAGTTAATGACTTAAAACCAAATGATGTCGGTAGGTTATTAGGTATTGTTGAAGGTGGTGGATTAATATTCTTCTTAGCACCCCCACTCACTAAGTGGGAGAAACTAAAGACAATATTTAGAATGAACTTAGTAGTGCCCAATCACCCAGAGCCTAGGTATATCTTCATTAAGTGGTTCATAAGGAAGCTAATGGAACATAAAGGTATATACATCTTCGACGTCGATAACGGTAAACTCATTAAGAGCGGCTTCATGAAGTCTGAACCTAAGGCTCAAGGTAGGATAAACATACCGGATAAGACGTTGTTTGATAAGAGAATTTACGAATTAGCTTTAACTCAGGATCAAGTCAATGTTATAAAGTTAATTGAGGATCACTTAGTACCCAAGGTTAAGAGGAAGAGAGTGGCCATCGTCATAATAGCTGATAGAGGTAGAGGTAAGTCATCGGCTGTAGGCATAGGTATTGTAGGCTTTATAACTCAACTACTGAAATTCAAGAATAAAGTTAGAATTGCAGTTACAGCTCGTGAACCGCTTTCAGTTCAGTCATTAATGGAGTTAAGTATGAAAACATTGAGTAAGTTAGGTATGAAGTACAAAGTAATTAGAAGTGGTGATGATAATATAATAGAAATTAGAGGTGATAGATTCAGTATAGAGTATTGGCCACCCCTAACCGTACTTAAGCTAGGTGTGGATGCTGTGGTTGTTGATGAAGCAGCAGGGATACCAGTGCCTCTTCTACATAAGATTTGGAGGAAGTATAGGAGGACAGTATACGCAACTACAATACACGGTTATGAGGGTGCGGGTAGGGGGTTTTCGGTAAGATTTCTTAAGAGAATTAAGGATGATCCAAAGACTAAGTTAATAATGTACGAAATGGAGGAGCCTATAAGGTATTCAAGAGATGACCCAATAGAGAGGTTCCAATTTGATGCTTTGCTACTTGATGCTGAGCCGGACCCACTTACTGACGAGGACTTTAGGGAGATTGAGGAAAAGAATTTCGAGTACTTAAAGCTTGATCCACAGTTTCTCTTCTCTCCTGAGGGTGAGAAACTACTGAGGTCTGTATTCAGTATATTTGTGTTAGCTCATTACAGAAACGAACCTGATGACTTAGGTAGGATAGCTGATGCACCACATCATAGTGTAAGAGCTTTAAGACTTAGGAAGTCAGGTAAGATAGTCGCAGCTGTCCAATTAGCGGAGGAGGGTAACATACCTGATGACATGATTGATGAGTTACTTAGGGGAGGGAGTATAGCTGGTAATATAATACCTGATAGGCTTCTTAAGCACTTAAGAATTAGGGAGTTCGGTAAGGGACTTGGGTGGAGGATAGTTAGGATAGCTGTTCATATAGATGCTCAAGACCGAGGCATAGGATCCTACATACTAAATGAGGTCATTAAGGAGGCTAAGGAGAGGGGCTATGACTGGGTAGGTGCTGGATTTGGAGTAACAAAGGAGTTGCTTAATTTCTGGATAAAGAATGGTTTTAAAGTACTTCACATGTCCCCTGACAGGAACCCAGTTAGTGGTGAGTATACAACATTAGTAGTTTACCCAATAAGCAAGAGGTGGTGCGAGCTTATCGAGAAAGGTAGTGAGGAATTCGCAGTTAAGTTCATCGAGAGCCTACATGCGGTTTACTGGGACTTTGAAGTCGATGCTGCTTACTTGATGTTTACAAAGCAATTAAGGAATAAGACCTACGCATCAAACATAAAACTATCTGATATACAGTTAGAGAGACTCAAGATTTACGTACCCGGCATAATGACATTTGAGTCCGTATGCGATGCGGTAACCTTACTAACGAAGAAGTACTTCCTCGAAGGACTAGCTAGTAACTTAACACCTACTGAGGGGATGGTAGTTATAGCTAGGGTATTACAGGGTAGATTATGGGATACGATATACGAGGAAATCAAGGTAGGTAAAAACAAAGCAACCAATATTCTTAGATCAGCAGTATCTAAGATGCTTCATGATTTATACGGTATAGAGACTAAAGCACCGCAGTGAGTTTTGATTATTTACTTACATTGATTATTAACTTAAGGTAATCTTCTTACAATCTAGTAACGTTTAACTTATTTTCCTCAGCTACTCTATCACTGTGGGTATGAGTATGGATGAAGCTGTAAAAGCCCTATTTAGGCCTAAGTCAGTAGCTGTTGTTGGTGCTTCAAGAAAACCTGGTAAGATAGGGTATGAGATTCTCTCAAACATTATAAAGTACGGTTATAAGGGTAGGATATACCCTGTAAATCCCAAGGCCGATAAAATACTGGGACTTAAGGCATACCCATCAGTTAAGAGCATAGGTGAGGAGGTTGATATGGTAGTAGTGTCGGTGCCTGCTAAGTTAGTACCTCAAGTTATTGAGGATTCAGGTGAGGCTGGAGCTAAGGTTGCTGTAGTAATATCATCGGGATTTAAGGAGATAGGTAGAGCTGACTTAGAGGAGGAGATAGTTAGGAGGGCTAGGAAGCACGGTATGAGGATCCTAGGTCCTAACATATTCGGGATAGTATATACTCCGATAAGACTTAACGCATCCTTCGGACCTACCGACGTAATACCGGGTAAGATAGCATTCATTACTCAGTCAGGGGCGTTAGGTATTGCTCTAATGGGTATGACAATAGTAGAGAGGATAGGTGTCTCATCAATCATTAGTATAGGTAATAAGGCAGACATCGATGACGCAGACCTTCTGGAGTACTTAGTTGAGGATCCAAACACTAAAGTCATACTAATATACTTAGAAGGTGTTGAGGACGGTAGGAAATTCATGAAGACAGCTATGGAGGTATCGACAAAGAAGCCCATAATCGTTATTAAGGCAGGAAGGACCGAGGTGGGTGCAAGGGCAGTTGCTTCACATACTGGTTCCTTAGCTGGTAACGTAGCGATATACGCTACGTTATTCAAGCAGACAGGCATACTCCAGGCAATGAATGTTGAGGAGGCATTCGACTGGGCTAGAGCTATGGCTTACCTCCCGGAGTATAAGGGAGGTCCATTAGTAGTCGTGACTAATGGCGGTGGCGCCGGTGTATTAGCTACTGATACCCTAGCTGAGAGAGGTATCTACTTAGAGAAACCACCGAAATCACTAGTTGATGAGGTAAGGACCTTCCTACCCCCATTCGCATCCCTAGCTAATCCTATAGACGTTACCGGCATGATGGGTAACGAGGGGTACGTTAGAGCCGTGATGGCGGCACTAAAGAATCCAGAGGTGGGTGCGGTACTTGCGCTCTACTGTCAGACAGCAGTTTCTGATCCGACGGTAATAGCTAGTATGTTAATTAATGAGGTAAGAGCTATGGGTGGTCTGAGTAAGCCCTTAGTAGTATCGATGATAGGTGGTGAGGAGTGCTATTGGGCAATTACTAAGTTAAATGCTAACGGTATACCAGCATACTTAATGCCTGAGAGGGCAGCATCGACTATAGCATCACTGATTAATTACGTAAAGAGTAGGGAAGAGGTTAAGAAGAGGTTAGAGGCTATAGCACCTCACTAACGCTTAAATATTCCTTAACATCCAGTAGTTGGAGGGGTAGGTAAGGATGGAGTACGTGTATGCATCACTACTACTGCACTCTGCAGGTAAGGAAATTAATGAGGAGAACGTAAAGAAGGTACTTGAGGCAGCAGGTATTCAAGTAGATGACGTGAAGGTCAAGATGCTAGTAGCAGCTCTTAAGGAAGTTAAGATAGATGAGGTAATTAAGCAAGCAACAGCAGCACCAGTTGTACCTGCTGCGGCACCAACGGCTCCGGCACCACAGCCCGAGGAGAAGAAGGAAGAGGAGGAGGAAGAGGAGAAGAAGGAGGAAGTTAGTGAGGAGGAAATAGCTGAAGGAATAGCGTCACTATTCGGGTAAAGAAAGGCGTTTTAATACAAGTAACTCGCTAACGCAGCGGATTTATTCTCAACTAAGGAGTTCAACCTTAATTTACCAAAACCCCTTAATAATTGGGTAAGGACCTAATTGATTGAAGTAAGACCGATAGGCTTTGATAGCCTAGGAGTTAGGTCTATGGCTACGATAATCTATACAAATGACGTTAATGTACTTATAGATCCCGCGGTTTCACTAGCACCTAGAAGGTACTCCCTACCTCCGCATGATAGTGAGTGGGAGGCCCTCCATAGGGTAGCTGCTGAGATAGAGGTTCTGAGTAGTGACGCTGACGTAATAGTGATTACTCACTATCACTACGACCATCACGATCCAGGTAAGTTTATCAGTACTGAGATATACAGGGGGAAGAGAGTACTTCTCAAGGATCCACGTAGTTTCATAAATGTATCCCAAAAGATAAGAGCGTCTAGGTTCTTGAAATTAATAAGAGATTTAGCTAAGGAGATAATCATAGCTGACTCCAGAAGCTTTCGTGAGCGTAACACAACTATAAACTTCTCAAAGCCAGTACCTCACGGTATTAATGATAGGTTAGGGTACGTAATAATGGTTAGTATATGCGAGGAGAGTGAATGCGTTATTCATACATCAGATGTTGAAGGACCAGTAACTCCTTACGTGATTGATTTCATAAGGGAGTACAGCCCGTACTTAGTAATAATGGATGGCCCGGCAACCTACTTAAGTAGGAATAAGTACCCCTTACCGAGTATAGTTAAGTCTGTGGAATATAACGTTAGGTTACTTAATGAAGTCAACAGTATTAAGGCATTGATACTTGATCACCACCTACTACGAGACCTCAATTACATTAGTGTGTTCAGTGAGATTAGATCAGGCCTCAGAAGAGGTGATGTTAGGTTACTCACAGCTGCTGAGTACCTAGGCTTAACACCTAACTTACTTGAGGCTAGAAGAAAGGAGTTATACGGGTTAGCCGAGAGTGAATGAGGGCTACGACCCCATATATCTTAGTGAACTCGTTAAGAAGTACGTAGTTAAGAAAGTAGGTAACATTGAGTATAGATTATATTACAGATTCAGAGGCGGTCCATGGTATGGAGGGATAGCTACGGGCGATGTTATAGGTTGCAACTTGAGATGTAAGTTCTGCTGGTCAAGTTACTTTAGAGATAATTATAGATTGGGTAGGTTCTTTAGCCCCTTTGAAGTATTTAAGAGACTTAAATATATAGCCGAAAAGAAAGGTTATGGGTTAATTAGGTTAAGCGGCAGTGAACCAACTCTGTCGATGAACCATGTACTAGAGCTGATTAAGTTATGTGAGGACGAGGACTATGTATTCATCTTAGAGACTAATGGTTTACTCATAGGTAAGGACCATAGATTAGCTAAGGAACTAAGTAACTTTAGTAACGTAGTTGTTAGGGTATCAATTAAGGGGGCTTGCAAGAGGGACTTTAGTATCTTAACAGGCGCAAAAGGTGAGTACTTCAGTCTTCAATTAGAAGCATTGAGGAATTTAATCGATGCTGGCTTAAAGCCCGGTTCAGAGGTAATAGCCGCTATTATGGCATCCTTCAGTAGTGATGAGGACCTAGCGCGGTTAGTAATGGAGTTGTCTAAAATTCATGAGGACTTAGTGAGGAACATTGATTGGGAAGTAGTCATACTATATCCTGGAGTTAAGAAGTTATTAAGTAAGTATGGGTTAAGACCTAGGAGGTACATAGAACCTTAGGACTTAATTCTTTGCTAAAACTTTATTTTAAGGATACTGATCACCTAAAGGAGGGATTAGATGGAGGTAGTTGAGAGGTATATTATGGAGAATATTGATGAGTTAATGAAGGAATGTGCGCATGTGTGTAAAGAAGTAGGTACGGTGTACGTAGCTATATTACTGAATGAGGACGTAGTTTACGAAGGATGTGAATCATGCCTAATAACTACAGCCCTAGATCATTTAGGTATGCCTTCAATTACGTTAAGAACATTGAATGGTGAATTAATGGAGTTTACGTTAGTGAATGATTATGTCTTTGAATCCATAGGGTCATCAGTAACTATATATCGTAGGGACTCCCTTACCGAGCACTTGAGGGATTTAGTTGATTTTGGAGTTATTGATGAGGAGTCAATGAGGAATGCCATTGATTGGTTGAATAACTTAAGTAGGGGTTAGATTAATTTATATCTTTAATGCACTATTCTAGCAGTAGGTGAGTACCTTGAGGTTATATGTAGCGTCTACCGAGGACATATTAAGTGGTGGGATTACTGACATTTACTTCCTTAGAACTAAAGAGGTATTGAGGAGGTTCGGATTAGATAGCGTTAGAGTAAGAATGGAGGTTCACTTAGGTAGGTTACCTAGGAGTTTTGAATGGGCTGTATATGCGGGATTGGAGGAAGCGCTTAAGATACTTTCGCAGCGGGAGCTTACGGTATATTCATTACCTGAGGGCACCTTAGTTAGCTCTAATCACCCAGTAATGATTATAGAGGGTCGTTATTACGATATATGCGAGCTCGAAACGCCTGTCTTAGGTGTCCTACGTCATGCAACATCGGTAGCTACTAAGGCAGCTAGGTTTAAGAGGTTGTTGATGGATAAAGTACTTCTGTATTTTGGGCTTAGGGGGGCGCACCCAGCAATAGCTCCAATGCTTGATAGGGCAGCCTATATAGGCGGTGCTGACGGTGTTTCTGGCGCGTTTAATGAAGCTACGATAGGCGTTAAGCCTATGGGTACGATGCCTCACGCACTAATAGTAGTATTTGGTGATCAGGTTAAGGCTTGGAGGGCATTTGATGAGGTTGTTGAGAAGGAAGTACCTAGGATAGCTCTAATTGATACATTCGATGATGAAAGGAATGAAGCGTTACTAGCAGCTAAGACATTAGGTAGTAAGTTATTCGGTATAAGGTTCGACACACCAAGAAGTAGGAGGGGTGACTTGAGGGAATTAATAAGTGAGGTTAAGTGGGTTCTTAAATTAAGTGGATACCCCAACGTTAGGATAGTAGTTAGTGGGGGTGTTAGTGAGTCATCAGTTATTAGGCTTAGGGACGTAGTTGATGCTTTCGGTGTTGGTACAGCGATTACCTACCCGCAACCAATCGACATGAGTATGGATATTGTTGAAGTATTCAAGGACGGTAAGTGGGTACCAATATCTAAGAGAGGGAAGCTACCAGGAGCTAAGAAAGTATTTAGATGTGATGTACTGGACTACGAAATAACTTACTGGTATGATAAACCAAGTAGGTGTAGGGAGAACATAATGATTAAGTGGCTAGATAATGGTAAGTTAACGAGGGAGTTACCTAGCCCCCAAGAGATAAGGGACTACGTAATTAAGCAACTAAGGAAAGTACCAGAACCACAACCTATTGATTAAAGTAAGTAAGGTTTGGTGGACCGGCCGGGATTTGAACCCGGGACCTCCGCCGTGCGAGGGCGGCGCTCTTCCAGGCTGAGCTACCGGCCCACCAAACCTTAAGTAGTTGTTAAGAGGATTTAAGCGTTATCAAGTTTATAAGTTCCAGTAATCACTAATGGATTGGTGCGGGGGTGCCCGAGCCAGGTCAAAGGGGTCGGGCTGAGGCCCCGATGGCGTAGGCCTGCGTGGGTTCAAATCCCACCCCCCGCACCACATTAATCATTCTCTCAATGAGGTCGCACCTTCCCAGTGATTTACTGTATCTCTTCCCTTCCCTTGGGTCGTACCATTCTT
>CAZVLA010000017.1:0-4900 GCA_964627805.1 uncultured Desulfurococcaceae archaeon | reverse complement strand
CCTGACGAGCATGTCAGTTATGAAGATATAAGGAGAATAATTGACTCATATGCTAAGAATTACGTAGAGTATCTACTACCGATAGAATTATCGGATTACACGCTTCACCTAATAGATGATATCCTAATAAAGAAACCTGGTACTAGTGAGGTAGCCATATTAGTTGAGGATTATGAGGGATACCTAAACTTTGTAGAAGTCAATCGTAATGAATTAATTAAGATATTCACTGAAGGACGCGTCATACGTAATGGTAGGACCTACTTCCCGCTTGCTCTAATATGTGATAATACCCGTTATAGAGTAACTACCGGGCTTAACTTATCGCATAAATTGATTAGAGATGAGTGAGGTGATTAAATGGCTTATTCATATGCAAGGATTGAGAGGCTTCATTACCATTCATACCTAACCTACTACATTTTTAAGAGGTCTAAATGCTTCGGTGATAGGTTCATAGTTTTGCTTAGCGAGTTTTTAGAGTCGAGACTCAATGTTTCGAATCTTAAAGATTTAGTTAGGGATGTGATTTACGTATCCTTAGTACTTCATGATATAGGTAAGGCATATAGAGGCTATCAAAAAGTACTTTACGAGTATTACGGTGAGACTCGCTTTAGCTATCATGAATTACTGAGTTCGTTAATAACATATTCACATCTTAGGAATTACGTCACCAAAAAGATTAGGGACATGAATGTCGATAGTGATACTAAAAGGAAGTTAGGGGACTACCTAATACTCTCTGCTACTATAGCTGTCTTAATGCATCATGAAGCATTAAGGAATTACATCGACGTACTAACTAAACTTAAGCATGATATGGTTAAGTTTCTCAGCAGGGTTGTTAGGGAGGGCTTCATTAAGGAGGAGGTAATACTTATTGACAAAATACTTGAGTTCTTAGGTATTAAGGGTGTTAGACTAGGTGATGTCATTAG
Source organism: uncultured Desulfurococcaceae archaeon (assembly GCA_964627805.1). Classification (GTDB taxonomy): domain Archaea; phylum Thermoproteota; class Thermoprotei_A; order Sulfolobales; family NBVN01; genus CAZAMI01. Next base: position 3,959 of record CAZVLA010000017.1, on the reverse strand, counting down.
TGAGTTAATTAGTAAGGGATTTCAAAGGAGGTATGATTCACTTAGGAGGAGTTTCTTGGAGTATTCAAGAAGTCCCTGCGTAGAGTACTTAGTAACCAACACCACAGCCGCAATACAATTGTGTGACAGACTTGCTGCATCTATTACGAGAGGGTCGGAGCGTGGTTGGAGCTTGAGGAGGCTTGAACGGGAATTCATGAGATACTGTTTAGATATCCACGGCACCTCCATCAATGAGTGCTTGGTTAAGCTTAAAAGTGAGGCGGCTCATGAGTTAAGAAGGATCGTATCCTAGAAATAATAAGCATTTTCGGTAAAGAACTGATGAATGCTTCATACATAGTTTTCTATGGCTTAATTGAAGCTTCTAAAACAGCTATTATTATGGAGGTTTAGAAGCATGTTACTGTGATATAGTCTACGTAATACCTACTTCAAGACACACTAATGAGGTTAGGGAGCTATGTAAATTATTGAGTAAATTAATTAGAGGTGCAGAATGGTGTAGAATTTAAGGCATTACCCATAGTCCCTAATGTAGGTAGTTCCCCTGAATTAATTAATGATGAAGTTACAAAGCTTGAAGGGCTAGGTTTAGGTAGGAGCCTCGCATGCTTTGTAGTATCAACTGGTTCCAAGCTTGAGGTAGCATCGATGTCCTTAGTACTTAATAGGAGTTATACTGACGTTACTTACATATCGTTCCTATGGGGGTTCTTGGGGGGTACTTACTATCCATTACACCTAAGCTCGCCTTGTTTAACCTCTAGAAGTTAGCAAGTAATGAGGTACTCACAGATACTATGTGTACCCACCTATGTTTAGATCTACTAATGAATACGCTCCATAAGTAGTTTTAAAATCTAAAACACTCTTACTATACTCCTTAAATAAAACCTAAGAGAATCGTACCGTTATATATCCCTGAGGGGTGAGTAGCTCTGGGTCTCTATGCTGTTAGATTCGATGTGAATTTCACACCGAGGGAGGTTATTGATGTTCCTGGTTTTAGTGTTAAGTTTCTTAAATCACTATTCATAAGCTACGATTCTGAGGGACTCATTAAGTCATTACTACTTGGTGGCGGTGCTAATAAGCCCATTCAGTTATCACCAATAATGATTGGTGATAGGGCTATACTCTCAATAGGTAATGTTAAGTTAAGGGTCGGCGTTAATTACTGGTTTAGGTTGGGTTTCGTAGGTGATGAGGGTATGGTATCATACGTTAGTGACTTAATTAGTGATGTTGTTGAGAGGTTTGCTGAATTACTAAGTATTGATGTAGCATCAACATCTCTCGAAGTCTTTAGTGGGGCACCTAAGGAATTCATTATTAAGGCATTAACACCTGCGGTAATTAAGGCTAAGGACTCAACCCTCATTAGGTATCCTACGCTTAAGGAGATTATTTCATCACCACTCAGAGTATTAGGTAGGGTCTTATGGGAGAAGTACTCAATAAACATACCAACAACATGGGCTTGGAGAATAAATGCTTACTACGTAATGACCGAATCACAGAGTAGGAGTTCTAAGGTGGATTTAGGTGATGGTAGAGTTGTTGAGGGCGTATTAGGTAGGTGGGGGTTTAAGATGGTGCATAGAATGCCTAAGTACTTAGAGTCAGTACTAAGTAAAGTATTAACCGTAGCTGAATGTGTAGGCATAGGTAAATCCAGAGCAATAGGGTTTGGGGTAACTAATGTTAATCGTAGGTAGCTTTCATATGTGGCAAAGCATTCAAGTGAGAGGTAATGGCGTACCTAAACTATGTGTAATTACTAAAACCGCAGGCCTAACCACTACCGTACTCATATTGGAGATGTATTCAGCAAATCTAAGGGAGTACGGCAAGTATTACCTACTTAGCACATAGAAAGCAATTAAACCCCCACCGAGAGATTTTACTATGATTACTGCGAGCATAGCGTTAAGGTATTAATATTATGAGGTTCATGGCACATATAATGAAGTTAGGTATCCTTAACAAACACTAAACTTCCTAAAGTCTAAAGATAACTTTTAAGTAACTAGTAAGTATGATAAGCCCTAGAGCTTATCCCTCACGAACTACCTTCTAGGAGAGGTCTGGGTCGTTAGGCCTTGATTTAATACGGTGTAGTAGTGGTATCATGTGCTAGTGCAGGTGTAGATCCACATGCCTATAGAGTCTGTTTTTGAGTGGACAGAATGTATTATTGTATTAAGTAGGAATAATTAGGGCTCTAGGAATGACTACTAGTGTGGTTAATGCTACGGAAATTCCTGAGTGTGGGTAGGTCTGAGATTGTTAAGACCCTCATAGTCGTTGCTGGTAATGGAGTACAATGCCGCGGTTATCCTAGGGATAAGAGATTAATGAATAAGTTATCATTTATTACTAGGGCTAAGTCGAGAGTTACTAAGTTAGGATACCACATAGGTGAAGGTACTCCGATAGCACTCCTTAGCTATGCTAGGTTGTTGATTGATGAATCGATACTCAAGCATGATGGAGTCTACGGTGGTGAGAGGAGGCTGTGAGGTATTGCTAGGGCTCAACCCTGAAGAGTTAGTAGGGGGCTGTGAAACCTTCAGTAATTAAGTTACGGAGTAACTACTCACTATGAGTCTTCAGTAAGTTGTCTTACGAGGAATTATTCCATGACTAATTAAGGTGATCCCCTAAGATGACGTATTTTACTAAGGCGTGGAGTGGGTAAATGGATTGGGGTGGTCATGTTGGTACATGTGTTGAGGAGGGGCAGAAACATTAGGTACTTGGTGGTGAGGGCTTAGTAGGTTGGGCTCTAGTCTTTAGTGCTCTACAATACCTACTCTTAGCGTATCTGGAGGCTTATATAGTAGACCTACCTTCTTAAGAACTTCCCTACCGAGTAGTGACCTCCTCACACCTAGGGCTGTGTATGCACTACACATTAACTTTAGATTTAAGCTATCAATCTCAATAATTACTCTAGAAACTCTAAGCTCTACTGAGCTACCTACAGCTGTTCTTGCAGTTACTTTAGGTTCTTCGAGGAGGTTAAGACCTAAGTCAACGTACGTACGTAAAGGTATTAGTACCCCTCCCTGAAATCCCGTATCAATTACTAACTTAACCTCTCTACTAACACCACTTACTGGGTTGTAGAGGGTTGCCTTAATCATGGGTGTGTAGTTCCGCTCATCATTCTCGAAGTAAGTTGTCATAGTTACTCACCAAGGCAAGCCTAACTCCACCTCCACCTCCCTGTAGGGGAGTTTAATGATTAGGGTATGTACCCTACACTTCCCACTAGACTTCCTTAGAGCTTCATGATAATCCTTGAATACACCGACTAATCTCCCATCACATATAACTACATACCCCTCCCCATACCTCTCCTCAATACTAGACCTATTCTCTTCAAACACCTTGAGGTTCCCCTTGTAGGCCTCCTCAAGACTAACCCATAGCTTAACCTCCTCATAATCCCTCCTACCCTCTACCCAAGTCCTAATAGCCTCCTCAAATATAGATGCAATAGTCCTCCCCTCAAGAGAGGCATACACCTTAACCAACCTATACAACTCATCATCAAAATTCTTAATAGCTACTAACCTAGTCTTCCTTAACCGGTCAAACCAGTTCATTAAGTACACCAAGTAGACTGAGTTACACAGGTTTAAAATACTTAAACCACTAAATCACATCCATTACCTAATCCCACCCACTAATCAGTATTTACTCATAGGACTAAGTCATAAGACCCCACAAGACCTACTAATGTAATGCGGTTCATCCTTTTATCAAACACTAGTAACCATAGCATCAGAACTAACAACAGCATACATCACCAAACACACCAACAAACTACCTACCACTCACATACACCCAATAGACCTCACATGAACCACCACAACAATAAAAGCACTAAAAACACACCAACGTAACAGTCCTTCATTAGGGAACATAAGTATTAGCGACAACTATAT
>CAZVLA010000016.1:0-16424 GCA_964627805.1 uncultured Desulfurococcaceae archaeon | reverse complement strand
CCACCTCATCACGGCTTAAACCTAGTTAAGACTGTGGCATGTAAGGCACAAAAACACTGTGGCAAACATCGCAATTAACCACGCTCTAGTGTTAGCTTAGTGCAGCTATTCGTGATGGTTTCTCACGTAGTTAGTTCCTAGTTTTTCGTGCAGTCCTCATACCTAGTACTATGTCTTTAGCTCTCTAGCTTATAGCTAGGTTTTACTCTACTTCGTGTTCAGTATTGAAGTGTTTTTCCTTGCTCATGTACGCTCTTTTCCTACTTACCCACCCTCTAGGCGTGTAGTCCCTACTATTAGTGAGTCTTTTTCGTGCTTTCGTTTTCGTCTTAAACATTTAACTTTATGCTGACTACTCACTTAGCTAAATACGAGATCCTCTACGATATATATGTAGCCCTTAAGAAGTGTAGGGATGTTGAGTGTGTTAATAAATTATTAAAGGTTCTCGAAGATGAATTGAGTAACTTAGGAAATTTTAATACATGCTGAAAGACTGAAGAGGGACTACATGCACTACAGGATAGTGAACGTAGGTGAGGTCAAAGCGAGCAAAGTGAGGTTAGTAGCTAAGCTCATACCCGAAACCTGAGACCCCTAGGTGAAGGTAATGAGTAAAAACAAACAAACTTTTTCATGTGAGTCCTCAGACGAGTTCGAGGTGCTGGACCTTCTTGATATGTACGTACTTCAAGCAGCTCGAGTTATGAGTAGGGTTAAGGAAGCTGTGAAGCTATTTATTTAATAGTATAAAGTCTCACGCCTACTACCGGAGGCTCAAGGAATTTAGGATGGTGGCTAAGAGGACGGGAATGACTAATCTTAACGTTTTAGTAATTACCATACCCCAGACTCGAAGTCCTGAGAGGCCTGAGTACCTAGCTGTAGTGGCCTATATCTCAAGGGAAAGGGTCGTTCAGAGGCAGGACTTTATCAGAAGGCTTGAATACGTTATGAGGTTTCTTAAGAAGTTGATGGGTAGGGATGGTGGCGGTCGGTGGCATGTATTTATTTACTTCGTGGGTAGGGCCTTCCGTTTAGGTGTTTATGAGGAAGCTAAATACACGAGGGCATTACTTAAGAGTAAGGGACTAGATATTGGGTTAAGACTCATAGAGCTTAGGTACGGTAGTGAAGGGCTTAGTGAGTTTAGTGCTTAATGACTTACTTAAGTGGTTAGGTAGTAGGGCCTACTCAATACTTGCTAGAGGTGACTCTCAAGGTCTGAGGGCAGGGTCTTCGGTAGGCTTAAGCACCTACTTGACTACATAGTAGCTATCCTAGCATCATTAAGGGAAGGTCGTAGGGGGTTGCTGAGGATTGAGGACTTAATGAGGAAGTACAAGGAATACGTGAGTAAGTACTTATGACATACTTAATGAGTTAGGCTACGTAGGTGCTGGGAAGGCAGTTACTGAAGTTAGGCCTCAAGTAGCTCCACAAGCCGTGATATATTTAAGGCGGAACCTAAGTGAGGATAAGGAATGGTATAACTCAGAAGAATACGAGAGGTATGAGGAAGTAGGGGGTAAGTATAAGAGGGTGGGTGAGGACGAAGAAGTTATTTAGGTGTTTAGTAAGTACTTCTCGGCTAATTAAATGCCTAAGGTTGAGGTAAAGATAACAAGGAAGTACAACCCCAAGCTAGTTAAGGAACTAGGGGAAGCTGTAGAGGACATACTAGAAGGCAGGACCGTAGAACTTAAGGAATTCCTAAAGAAGCTTAAGGAAGGTGGGTAAGTATCTACAGACCCTTATGGATGTCCTTCCTATGACCCACATACAGAACGTAGATTACCCTCTCAAGATGGTTTACCACGTAGAGAACCCTATACTTACCCACCCTTAAGCTATAGACTGGATACTCATTACCTCCAACCCTAACACTCACACCCTTAGGGGCTTACCAAGTAAGGGATTAACCCTGAGTTCTTCAACCCTAGAAAGAACTCTATCCCTAACCTGAGGCACTAACTTATCTAATTCCCTAATAAACTTCCTAGTAAGTACTACCCGCCAAGGCATTAAATAAGAAAGCATCAATATAATAATAAATTTAAACCCAAGACATCAAGTAAACGACCTGCCCCACCCCCACGAGCAGGGATAAGCAGTAATTAAGTAAAGAGTGCGGAAGGACTAATGAAGCTAAGGACTCTTCTTATTTTCCCTACTAGTGTATACAGAAGGACTATGCACTAAGGACTAGTTCTTAGATATATAGTTCTTCTAAGGACTAAGCTAGGAATTCTATATATTCAGAAGGTTACATCACCTTAGCCCTTAGGAAAACTGCCTTACAAAAGGTTATAGGTCCATGCGTAGCTTCTTTAGTGCCTGCTTGAACTATTTCTTGACGTACTTAGGCGGTAGTACTTCCTCTAGTGCCTTAGCTATGTTGTAGTAGTTGAGGATATGACTACTCTTAACCTTCACTACTTGCTTTACAATTACTTTCAGTAAGTACATCACTAGTGCATTCTTGTTACTTCGCTGTAGGTCTGCGTGGGTTTAAATCCCACCTCCGTACTGCACTTAGGAGCTTCCTGTAATTCTCTTTAGTATGTTAGCACTTGAGTCCTTACCTGCATTACCTCAGTAATTTATAATTATGATTTTTGACTTCTACATTCTTGAATAGTAAAATAATTAGAGTAATTAAGAAAGTATGGTCTTTAAGCCCTCTTAATTCTTTATTCCTTAAGAGCTATGATTAGGTTATTCTTAATTACTTTACGTTTAAATGGTGTATAAATGCATTTAACTAAAATATTAAACCCTATCCTCTCTAACACCTTACTAATTTCGCTTATTGTGTGTAGTACGTAGTACCTAAGTACCTTATACCTCCTTCTAACTCTCCAAGGTACTAAGGCTACTCTTACAGGGCTTTTGAAGTACAGTAACTTAATTAAGTAAGTAATGATTAGCCAAGGCAGGAATCTTAGCTGCCATGGTGTCCAAGTACTCATTAAGATAAGCCCTGACTTACTTAACGTACGACCTAACTCCCTTAAGGCCTTAGCAAGATCATTGTGTGTTAAATGATGTAGTACAGCAATCGACAGTATAGCACTGAAGACATCATTTCTAAAGGGTAACATCCTTAAATCACCAGCAACAAACTCAGTTACGGAGTTACTATGGCGTAAGCAGTACTCCCTACCAGCTCTAAGTAACTCAGCACTAATGTCCAAACAAACAAGTAAGTGAGTTCCACAGAGACGTACTAGGCCTAACCCCTGATTACAGGGGCCCGAACCTGCATCTAAGACGTAACCTAAGCCTCCACTAACGCATAGTACCTTAACTACGTCCCAATACCTCCTAACGTAAAGGTAGCTAGAACCTATAATATCGTAAGCTGAGAGAACATCACCATACTTACTAATGATATAGTTAATAAGCATACCTACCACGTAAGGGTATAGGACGTAAAAGAATAGAATTGGTGCGGCGGCCGGGATTTGAACCCGGGATTTCCGGCGTTCTACGACGGACCACCGCCTTGGCAGGCCGGCGTCCTAGACCAGGCTAGACGACCGCCGCACCCATATAGGGCTTCTGAAATCAATATTTAAGCCTTACCTACAACCCTAACCCTAGGTAAGGTATTTAAGCGTAAGTAATTAATCTTTAAAAACACGTATTGTAAGTAGGGGTTGGTGGGGGCCCGTAGCTCAGCCTGGTGGAGCGCCCGGCTGATAACCGGGAGGTCCGGGGTTCGAATCCCCGCGGGCCCACCACACTAGAATTCACAGCTTTGGGGTCACTCCTAAATGCTAACTTAATTATCAAGATACTTAATCATGTATGGTGAATTATTAGGTCGTCTATAGCCCAACCTTCTGTAATACTCCCTAACACCAATACCTGATAATATAATCATTTTCCTCATACTGAATTCATACCTAGCTATCTCCTCAGCTGTGAATAATAACTTCCTTCCCCACCCCTTATGCTGCCAAGCCTCAGGATCTACGCTGTCGACAGGTACTTGAGGGCCGTATACATGAAGCTCTCTGACAATGGCTGTTCTACCATCGATTTCCGGTCTATGTGCTTTACTTGAGGGTATCCTAAGCCTGAGTAGGCCAACTAGTACGTTACTTTGAGTATCCTCAGCAGCAATGAATACCTCAACACCATTACTTGCTTCATAGTACTCCTTAGTAATAACTACGTTACTAACTTTAGCTCCTCTACGTAAAGCCCTACCAACTTCCCTAAACCTTATCTCATTAATACTTAAGCCCTTACGTAAGGCCCTCCTCTCCACTAACTCCCTTAAATTACCGTAGGTAGGTCCTGCTTCAATTATAGGTGCTGGTACGTCTCGCTGAACCCTCATGACCCTAACCCACTTAGGTATGTAACGATACATCTCAGAGATTAGCTCAACAGCCTCAGTATCATCTAATGCTTCATAACCCCCTCTTAACCACCACCTATAGAGCTTAGTGCCCTTAATAACTAATGTGGGGTATATCTTAAGCATATCAGGCATGAAGTCAGGGTTACTGAATAACTCCTTAATCATTTCTAAATCCCTATCAACGTCAGATCCCGGTAATCCAGGCATGATATGATAAACAACTTTAAATCCTGAATCCTTAAGTACCCTAGTTGCTTCAATAACGTCCTTAACCGTATGTCCTCTCTCTATACGTATCAGCACGTCATCATATATACTTTGAACACCTATCTCAACCCTAGTTCCACCTAGGTAAAGCATCTCATCGACGTGGGACTCACTACACCAATCAGGACGCGTTTCATAGGTAATCCCAATAACCCTAATCCTAGCAACTTCATTCCTAGCCTGAGCCTCCTCCCAGGAAGGAAGTACTTCAGGCTTAGGTTCGGGGAATCTATTAAAGGCCTCCAAGACGTTAGTCATGAACCATACCCTGTAACTAAGGGGCATCGCCGTGAATGTACCTCCCATCACTATTAAGTCGATCTTACTAGGTGTGTGACCTAGTATTAAATACTGCTTAAGCCTATCTCTAACCTGCTCATAAGGATCGAAACAGTTTCTCAGAGCCCTCATCAAAGCGGGCTCCTCACCCACGTAACTCTGGGGAGTACCTACTTCAGGACCTCCAGGGCAGTAGGCACACCTCCCGTGCGGGCAGTTAATGGGTCGTGTCATAACAGCCACTATGGTCACACCAGAGAGCATGCGTGTAGGCTTCCTAACACTTCTTACCGATTCCTTACCTACACTCAAGGTACCTCATGAGGTGTTTGATTCAAAGGTTAAAAACGGTAGAGTAGACACACTTACGGCGTGCCGCGGTAGTATAGCCCGGCCAAGTATGCGGGCCTTTCGAGCACTAACCCGAGGAGAGCCCGTGACCCGGGTTCAAATCCCGGCCGCGGCACCACCGACCTTCCCTAAATTCTCCTCAACACTATACCTTTTCCAGGTTCAATGTCCAACTTAAAAGCTCCTGTGTAGTGGTTTGTCATCCTCATCTTCTTAATTATTAAGTACCTCCTAACCTCCTTAACCTCCTCTACATTATCCATCCATAGATGTATAACACCATCAGCTATGTGCTCTAAACCGAAGCCGAAGGTACTGTTATGAACTAATACGTAACTACCTTCGCAACCAACGAAGAATGACTCAGTATCTTCAACGCTTAAGTCGTATACATACTTACAGTCTCTCCTTATCTCGTAAGTATTAGTAACCCTTACCTTCTTAACTTCACCCTCATGTACTGAATGAATTAATTCGTCTCCCCTCCTTAACTCACTAGGTTTTTTAAGTACTAATTCCCTACCATTAATTACGTAAACTACGTGGTCATTTGTTAACGTAAGCGAGGAACCATTACTTAACTCAATATTCATTAAGTAATCATTGCTTGCGTGCCTAATAACCGCTCTAACCCTCCTCCAAACAGGCTTATTAATTAGTGGATCGTAAGTAAGTACTTCAAAGCCAGGGTCTAGGAGTACCTCGAAGTCATATCCAGCACCCGGTACGTTAGGGATTAATTCCTTAAGCATTAGCTCATTAGTACCTAAGCCACTCTTCCTAATCATTACTTTCTCATATTCAGCAACACTCTTTGTAGTCATTGCATACTGAGACACTAGGAAAGCAGTTACGTTCTCTCTATGTGTAGCTATCTTAAGCTGGTAGGAGTACTTCCTAGCCATTGCGGGCTTATCAGCCCAAAACGCTGAAAGTGAATCTATCACTAACCTTACGTGCCTTAATGGTGTCCTCCTACCCTCACTAACTACACCTAATACCTCATAAGCATTCGTTATAGCCGCTACTAAAGTCTCAATATCTAAAGCAGCGAATCTCCTTCTTCGTTCGCTCTCAGCTAAGTCACTACTTAATTGCCTAGCAGTCTTTAATAGACTGAATATATCAATAACAACTATGTTAGGCCTCCTAACAGGTGGTTCACCACCTAAATAGTGGATTTCGTAATCACTGAAGAACATATTAAATTGCTCGGCCTGCTTAACAACATCTCTAAACTCAGCCTCCGTAGTTACGTAAATAACGGGGTCGCCCTCAGTTAATCCCCTGTAAGCATAGTGCATGCATAATATTGACTTACCCGTACCGGGTTCACCAGTGATGGCTATCCACGAACCCCTGGGGACGCCACCCTCTAGAGCATGATCTAATTCCGCAACTCCCGTACTCACTCTCCTAACGCTGTACCTCACAACCGCACCCACCTTACGTTACTCTACACTACTAATTAGTCGTGATTGGTTACTTAACGCATTTAGGTCTAGAGGGATTAGGTTTAACAGCCCCTAAGTAATTATGACGACGGTGCCGGGGTGCCCGAGCGGCCTAAGGGGGTGGGCTCGAGTTCCGGCTAATGCGATTAGGGAGACCCACTGGGGTTCAACCCCGCGCGGGTTCGAATCCCGCCCCCGGCGCCATAATTACTTGCGATAAGTAAATGAGGATCCGTCGCAGTAAATACCCGGTGTGTTCAGGTAGCTTAAGCCTTCGCGGCACGTAGTAAAGGCTAACCCGAGTTCCTCGCACAGGTTCTTCATTAGCATCATGTACTTGATTCTAGCGTCAATACTCAAGTATATTGAACCGTGTTTTTTCTCGCCAAATAGTACGTAGGCGTCCCTTAACTTACTACCGACCTTAGGTAATGCCTTAACTAGTCTCCTTAGAGAATCAGCCCTCGCTTTGTAAGTTGAGGAAATAACCTGAACAGCACCTAACTCACTAACTGCCCTTACTAGATCCCTTAATTCACTATACGAGTCATTAATGAAGGGTATTATTGGGTCGATCCTAACAATTACAGGTACTTTAGCTCTACTCAGTTCCTTAACTGCCCTTAACCTCCTTTCTGGATCTGGGGCATTAGGCTCTATAATACTCGCTAATTCTGAACTTAATGTTGTTATAGTAATGGCTACTGCAGCTCTTAGATCTTTGAGTAAATCAATATCCCTTACAACTAGGTCTGACTTAGTAACTATCAATAGTCTTAAGTCGCACCCTCTGAACCTACTAATTAACTCAAGGACTCTCCTCGTTAACCCTAACCTAGCCTCGGGGGGTGTGTAGGGGTCGCTAGAAGCACTTAACTCAAGTAACATATTGCTAGGTACTCTACTTAGGTCCTTAACTAACCTTCTTACTAGATTCTTCTTAGGTTTAGGACTGCTGAAGTTAGGTATGTATGACCTAGCGTAGCAATATAGGCATCCATGACCACATCCCGTATATGGGTTAAGGGTTAGTTTGAGAGGGCAGGTACATAAAGGTGATTTCCAGGGGTCGAACAACCTAATTACGCTTAACCTAGGCAATAGCTTAGGTGCTGCCAATGTAGTTCCTACCTATATATTGAAGTAGTTTGTAGGCTTATTTTTAGCTAGTTACGCATTACTAATTCTCGAGGTGGGTAAGTGAGGAACTTAAGCAGTTTAAGGAAGGTAGTGGTGGTTTTTGTCGGGGTCTTATCTGCATTAGTGATTATATGTGATGCATTACTGCTGTTTCCAGTCATTGTAGTTACTGGAGTAGTGTTACTCATGTACATAAACGACCTAGCTAAGAAACGTGGCGAAGTTCTTTATGACGAGCGGGACATAGCCTTATCTCTTGCAGCATCATATGATACATTAAAAGTCGTTATGATAGCTGGTGCTTGTTTCTCAAGCACCGTAATAATACTAAGTAAATTTATTAGCGTACCTCAAGCGCTCTATAACGTAGCTCAAGATTTAGCAATATTCATTTCCTTGTTAGGTATTACCTACGTAGTGCTTAGGAAGTACTATAGCAGGAAATACTAAAGCTACTTGTAGCATACGTAGCTTCATTATCTAGGTACGTCAATGCTTCACGTATCATTACCGCCTCCGTACTCGCACGCAAAGGACAGAGCTGAAAGCAGTACAAAAGCTATATATGTGGTAGCTTTATACTATAGCCTCAAATCACTAGGGGAGGGGAATAAGAAGTACTAGTAATGTGTTAGGAGCTTAAGGGCCTTTATGTGGCGGGCCCGGGGGGATTTGAACCCCCGACATCCGGCTTCCTCGGGGGAATCCCCACCTTTAGGAGGCCGGCGCTCTATCCTGGCTGAGCTACGGGCCCAACCCATCAATTTAGGTTATTACGAGGAGTTTTAAGTCTTATTTAGCAGTTCGGAAGTAAGGTTTATACGTCTCACACACCTTTAACTAAACGGTGCGGGGGTGCCCGAGCCAGGTCAAAGGGGTCGGGCTTAAGACCCTCCGGCTATAGGGGTTGGAGACCCGATGGCGTAGGCCTGCGTGGGTTCGAATCCCACCCCCCGCACCATTACTTACTAATCCTCACCCTCTTTAGCGGAGTACCGCATTTCTCGCAGGTTCCTGGCCTACTTGATACGTGTCCGCATGCCGGGCATTTATACACGTATCTTCTTGCTTTTCTTAAGGGCCTATGCTTAATCCCCTTAACGGACGCGCCAATACTTAATGCTACGTTCTGAACTGACCTATCATCCGTTATTACAACTACCCTGCATCCAGCACTAATTAATTCATGAGTTAATGCTAGCAACTTAATATCAGTACTTGATAGTCTCCCTAACTCACCTAATCTCTCAGCTACTTCCCTAATCCTCCTCACAGATTCAGTATCTGGTGTAATTACGATTACCTTACCAGCCTCTAATGAGTACTTAAGTCTTAATGAACTATCCCTATCTTTAACCTCCTTAAGAACATCATCAGTAGTTACTACTAAAGGTAAGGATAGTTGAGCACCTGCGAAGAACCCAGCAGCGTCTAGTACGTAAACTTCAGAATTGCTAACCTTACATACACCTCTCAAATAATCTGACATAGTACTCACCTAAGTTAAACCTAACAAATACTGCAGGCGTTTTAGCCTTCGTAATTAAGACCTCATCACCTGGTGAGAGATTTATTTCATGGGCCCCATCACATATGAGTACTAATGGAGGTGAGTCACCGAGTACCTTAACCCTTAATAGCGAGTTACTGGGGAGTACGACCGATCTACAGCAGAAGGTAATTGGAGCTAAGGGAGTTACTATGATTACGTTAAGATCAGGGTCAACTACGGGTCCACCAGCAGCTAAGTTATAGGCTGTAGAACCTGCTGGTGGGCATATTATTAATCCATCACCGACTATAGTGTATATGGGTTCATCACCCTTAAACACGCTGAGCCTAGCTACTTTAGATCTCCACTTACCGGTAGTTGTTATTACGTAATCATTTAATGCGTAAGGTAATGTAGTAGAACTATTCACTAACGCACTTAATCTCATGTACTTAACGAGTTTGAAATCACCTCTTACTAATCTACGTAGAGCCTCCCTATACTCAAAAGGTGGTACATCACATAGAAATCCCCTCTTACCGTACTTAACAGTTATTATTGGTATGACCCTATCCTTAAGTCTATGGAGAGTCCTAAGTACGGTTCCATCACCACCTATGACTAATATGTAATCCACATCATCCTTACCAACATCAAATGTGTCCCAGCTGATCTCACCCTCCATTTCAGAATCCATGAATGATTCGATACCTAACTCAGTAGCATACTTGAGTATCTCTAGGCCTAACCTTAATGCCTGCTTGCTACCTCTCTTAATAACCACGCCAAGCCTCACTACCTAACTACCAAAAGGAATAACTCTGAGGTAACATATATTTAGCGTGTGTGGCCTTGGTAATTGCTAAGTGTATTAAGGTACGTAAGGAACTAGCTAGTGAATTAATTAAGAGATTAAAGGTATCTAAATTAATAAGTGATAAATTACTTGTTAAGAGAGAAGGTGATTACGTACTAATACCCATAAAGGCTGACCCTAACTCAGGTGTCATTAGTGAATTACTGAAGGAATTTAACGCCGAATTACTTGAAAGTGACTTTAAATACTCCTTAAAGGGACTAACCTATAAGGATTTACTTATTCGCGAGGGTTTAGTACCTAGGAACGTAATTGACTCCCTACCAAGATCATTTGAAGTAATAGGTGATGTAGCAGTCATTAAGGTAAGGAAAGTAAGTAATGAATTACTTAGGTACGGTAGGTACGTAGCTAATGCAGTAATGAGTATATCAAGGAATGTATCTTCAGTGTATATTGAAGTCCCTGGTCTAGAGACGGATTTCAGGGTACGTAGGTTAATGTTCTTAGGAGGTACTAGGAAGACATCAACGATACATAAGGAATACGGTATAAGGATCTACGTGGAGATCGATAAGGTGTACTTCAATCCATCTCTCTCAGAAGAGCATCACAGAATAGCTAATTACGTACGTGACGGTGAAGTCATAGCTGACTTATTCTGTGGTGTAGGTCCGTTCTCATTGCATATAGCAAGTAGAGCTAACTGCGTAATCTATGCAGTGGATCTTAATCCTGAGGCTATTAAGTGCTTAATTAAGTCTCTAGAGCTCAATAGGGGTAGGTTAAAGGGGTATGTGGTACCAGTAAATAGTGATGTGAAGTATTTCCTAAACATACTAGGTAATGAGGTTCTGGATAGAGCGATTATGAATTTACCTCATAAGGCCATTAATTACCTAAGACACGTATGGCCTAAAGTGAGGTTAGGAGGTACGGTACATCTATATGTAATAGGTCATAACGCTGAGGAAGTTAGGGAGAGAGTAGTCACTAAGGTAATTAATGAATGCTTAGGTAACGCGTTAATTAAGGACGTCGTTAAGGTACTAGATTACGCACCACATAAGTACGTATTCAGAGTAACTCTAGTTAGGAAATCCTAAACGTACCAAGCACTACTTAGGCCTTGCCAAGTATATATTATGCTTATTACCTATAACAACAACACTTAACCTACAACCCAGCTCTAACTCACTACTTGATATTATCGTAAATACTCGGTCCCTCCTCCTAGTAGGTACTGCTAGCCATTCATTACGTAACCATCCAGGAGCTACTACCTCAACCTTAACCTTCTCACCTACTCTATATGGTATGGGCACCATAGGTGCCTTCTTAATTCCGAAATCATCCTCACTAATCACCAACTTAACGCCGTATTTGATCTCTAACCTCCTTAAGTACCTATAGAAATCTCTCCAACCCATTCTCTTAATACCCCTAGGGATCCTACCGTGTTTATGCTTAAGAAATAACTGGATGCCGAAGGGGGGATACTTCTTACCTACACCGATCTTTAATCCCCACTCAATGATCTTTGGTATGTCCTCATCATTAATGCCGGGTAGTAGGAGCGGTGCCAGCATTACGTCAATTCCTGTGTTAGTAATTAAGTACTCAGTTACCTCCATAACCCTACGGACATCGTAGTAAGGCACACCCTGTAAGTACCTAGCCTTCTCGGGGTCTAGGGTATCTATACTTAAGTTAATCCTATCCAGCCCAGCTGAATCCAACCTATCGGCTAATTTATAAGTCAACGTGGGTGCGTGCGTTTGGATACTAACTACATCAACACCTTCTATCGACTTAATCTCATGTATTAGGTCTGGGAGCTTATCGTAGAGTAGGGGGTCACCTACAGTATCTATGTGTGCCTCAATACCCTTACCTCCCTTAAACTTAACTAGCTCCTTAAGCCACTCAATGATTAAGTCCTTAGCTACGTAATACTCACTAATCCTCCACTTCGACTTAGGTCCTGCATCAGTTGAGCAGAAAATACACGATAGTATGCAGTAACTTATGGGTCTGACCTGTATTAACGTAGTACCACGATCTATTAACCCAAAAGCTATTGAGCCTATTAACGGAGTATCAATGTCATATCCTACTCTAATGAAGTACCTACCCTGAAGCTTCATCATCCCTACAACCACCCAAGCCCTCAAAGTACTGGGTCGACCTAACTACTACATCCTCGTAGTTGCTGGGTATGATCACTTCACCATTCTCATCTAGCGGGAACACGTAAGGTAGCTCAATCTCAAGTTCACTACCGAGTAGCTCTACTCTGAACTTTACTCCCTTAACCATCTTGATACTACTTAATTCATCACCTAGTAGCATCCTCTTAAGTACGTAAGCAGTACCTGCGATGGTTAACTGCTCCCTACCTAAGTTCCTAGGTACTGCCTTATAACTTAGCCTACTAGTTATTAACTCCTTAGTCCTACCCCTAGGTGGGTAATCACCCATTATACCCCCTATAACTACCACCTCATACGTCCTAAGGTCATTAAGGGTTAACTCCCTAGGTGCTTGAGGATCAAGGACTATTACCTTACTAAATACTCCCTCCCTAACTAAGGATGTAATGCTTTCTTGCTTAACTAAGCAATTACTGCTACACACTCTGGACTTAAGTAGATCCACGTCTCCTTTCCTACGGACATTAGTGAATACTACCGTAGCTACGTCATTAAGTACCTCAACTAAGAACTCATACTCAGACAGCATCCACGGGGATATACATGGCTCGAGATGCTCAACTACTACGTACTTAATCAAGCTACCACCTACCCCATTAAGTATTAATTACAGAGTTTAGAACTGTCGTTACGGGTGTGTTCGGAGGGATGTAAGTGTGGTTAAGTACTTACTCAGCGGTAGGAACTTAATTACCTCATCATTACTTACGCTAATGGTTCTGAGTACGCTATTAAGTATCGTATCTACTAATGCATTAAACACGCCAAACACCGTAGTTGGTGAGACTGAACTCGCACTACTGGCAGTCACTAGGTCCGGTAAGACATTAGTAGGTACTACTATGGAGCTTAAAGTCATAGTAACTAAAGGATCCGGCAGGGTATTCCTAGCTGTTGAGCCCATAGCTGAGTTAGACCTACAGACATCAGCTAAGTTAGCAGCCTTAGTAGCCGCTAACGCAGTTGGTAAGGACTTCATGAGGTATAATTACTTCATAGAATTACTAGCTAAGGCTCAAGTAGTCGGGGGACCTAGTGCGGGTGCTGCTATAGCAGTAGCGATAGCAGCTGCATTAACAGGTAAGGGTAACCTACTTAATAAGTCAGTAGCTATCACTGGAGTCATAATGCCTGACTCAACAATAGGGCCTGTCGGTGGGTTACCTGAGAAGATTGAGGCTGCTGGGATAGAGGGTGTTAAGGTTGTGTTGATACCTAAGGGGCAATTAATAGTTAAGGATCCAGTAACTAATAAGACTGTTAACATACTCTCCATAGCTAGGAAGTACGGATTACGTATTATTGAGGTTAGTGACATATATGAAGCCCTCAAGGATTTAGGGATAATTACTCACCTACCTCAGTATAGAGTAAGTAGCTTAAGAATGCCTAAGTCAGTAGTTAATGTTATGAAGTCATGGGTTAGGGAATTCAATGAAACATACCCTAAGTTACTGAGTGAGGTAAGGAGTGAGTTAGGAGTATTTAATGCCTCAGTACCTATAGGTAATTACACACTAATGAAGTTAATAACGAACTTAACTAGGGAGGGTGTGTCACTCTATAAGACAGCGTGTAGGGAGGTACTTAAGGGTAGTTACTACGCAGCTGCTTCAGACATGTTTGGGGCTGTCATAGATCTGGACACGGTTAGGTGGTTAATTAAGGTCTTCAGTAGCGGGGATACCAGTGATGTGCTTAAGGGTTTACTTAAGTATGTTAAGGGGAGCGTTGAGGAGGCTAATGAAGTACTTGATGAGTTGGAGCGTAGCTTATTGAGTAAGGGGTACATAGACATAGCTGAGTTATCGGTGCTTGTAGAGGTTAGTAAGAGGGTATACGAAGCTAATGCATTACTTAATGAATTAAGTAGGGAGTTAGGTAACGTTAGTAAGTTAGGTAAGGAGGCAGTAGCGAACTTCGTAGGTAAGGCAGTATATACTAGGTGGCGTGGTAAGAGCGCTGTGTCGTGGTCTGAATTAATTAACGCGTTGCCAAATACAGGACTGAACGTAACTAAGTACGGGATTGACGAGTCAGCAACCCTACTGACTCACTACTCGCAAGTATCGACTTCCTACATAAGTACGTTCTTAAGTAGTAAGTACTCTGCATTCACTAACGAATTAAGTAAGGAGGTTAGGGACGCTAGTAAGTACTTAGGTAATGATCCCGTAATGTCCTTAGCTATATGTATGAGCTCATTAGCTAGGGTAGCTGCAGCCCTAAACACTATGTTCTCACTTAACTTAACGTCTAAGGCGTTAATGCTTAGAGACGAGGTTGTTAAGGCGATAGCCCATGCTGAGGCGGTAGGTATGTTCCCATTAGTAGCTCTAACCTACTTAGAGAGGGGTGATAGCGTACTTAGTAAGGATTCCGTATCAGCTATTTACTTCTACGACCTAGCATTAACTAATACCGTCTGGTACATACTAATGGCTAAGCAGGTAAGGAGTGTAGGGATTACCGCATTAAGTACTGAATCAAGTACTAACGTAGGCTTAAGTAGTGGATTCAAGTACTTAATTAACTACTTAGCCACCCTAGCCCTAGGTGCCTTAATAGGTTCATTAATTACCTACGCAGTACTTAGGAGGAGATTAAGTAACCAACTTAACACTACTTAAGTCAGCAAGTATCGCGCCAGCCTTAAGCATCTCCTCAAGAGCCCTAACACCACCCTCCTCACTAACAGCAGCTACGGCATCAGTTAAGACAACGACCTCATAACCTAACCTAAGACCATCAAGTACCGTAGCCTTAACACAGTAGTCAGTAGCTACTCCAGTAACGAATAACCTCCTAACACCCCTAGTACTTAATACGTAGTGAAGCTCAGTACCGTCGAAGGCTGAGTAAGCCTCCTTATCCCTTAAGTAAGCCTTAGAAACTACGTATACATCACTAGGTAACTCAAGACCAGGGTGGAACTCAGCACCCCAACTACCTTGAATGCAGTGAGGAGGCCAAGGACCTCCGTAAGGCTTAAACGAGACGTGGTTAGGGGGGTGCCAATCCCTACTAGCAATGACTAGTAAGCCGGCATCAACGAACATTCTTAAGTACTCATTAATCCTAGGTACGATACCCTCACAACCAGGAACCCTTAAGGCACCACCCTCACAGCAGAAGTCCTTCTGAACATCAACTACTATGAGGGCCGATGAACGCGTAACACCTACTAGCACGTACATCCCCTAAAATACGTAGTGGTGATGGGAGTAATTACCTTGACTCAAATTATACAAACCACCAAGGAACCAATATACAAACCACCACAGAAATAATATAATAGATATTATCACAGCAATCGCCTAAGAACTTATAAGACCCACATACATACCTAATTACCGGCACTCACAATCCACAGACGCCGCAGCCCCTGGCGGCGGCTGGGTCGGACACGGGGCTAAGCCCCGAGGATGAAGCGCCGTCCTCCGGCTGCGGCGACACGAAATACATCACACTCATAAAGCATAGATGGGGGCCCGAATAAGCTGGGGCACTAACCCCAGCACATTCGGGCCCGACACGGGCCACCCCAGGACCACGTAATAGGCCAGCCCCCGCACCCCGCGGCCTTGCGGCCGCGATTCCGGTTGATCCTGCCGGACCCGACCGCTATCGGGGTGGGGCTAAGCCATGGGAGTCGTACGCCCCGGTCACCGGGGCGTGGCGGACGGCTGAGTAACACGTGGCTAACCTACCCTCGGGACGGGGATAGTCCCGGGAAACTGGGGCTAATCCCCGATAGGCGGAGAGGCCTGGAAGGGTCCTCCGCCGAAAGGGTACGGCGGGGATGTCCGCCGTGCCGCCCGAGGATGGGGCCACGGCCCATCAGGTAGTTGGCGGGGTAACGGCCCGCCAAGCCGATAACGGGTAGGGGCCGTGGGAGCGGGAGCCCCCAGATGGGCCCTGAGACAAGGGCCCAGGCCCTACGGGGCGCACCAGGCGCGAAAACTCCGCAATGCGGGCAACCGTGACGGGGCCACCCCGAGTGCCCCGAAGAGGGGCTTTTCCCCGCTGTAGGAAG
>CAZVLA010000015.1:0-10055 GCA_964627805.1 uncultured Desulfurococcaceae archaeon | reverse complement strand
TCTATTCTAACAGCTGCTGGGCAAACAGGGCAGCTCGGTTTTCCAACCTCAATGGCTCTTCCATGGAGGTGAATATACTTATTAAGCTCACCTATGATCCTCTGTAATTTATCCTTATCATTACCTTTCAAGACACCTCTCCTGTACAGCCACTCCATTAGAAAACTATAGCATAGATAACGCCTACGTGGGAATCGTTCATTAGGAAATACTTCTCTATACTCATCTTCCGGGACTACATATTCCTCGTTGTAGAATCTCATTATATCATCCAATACCTTCTCCTTATCTACTGCTTCAGTGTACTTCACATTAAAGTACAGACCAGCCAAGAACATCTCGATAGTCGATCTTAATAACATTAACGACTGTCTATAATGACCTGTAAGTAGTAACCAAATGCTAGCTCTTAAATCACGAATACACTGTAAATAGAGAAGAAACTCATACTCATTAATAAACGGCGTAACTAGCCTTAGTAGTTGACACAGAACGAAAATGAGAATACCAACATGACATGGAGGGTACTCACTCAGTTCAGTGATCCTCTGCAGGACGTAAAGCTCACCACCACTTTCAGGATCGCTATCAAGCTTTCTAAGGAAATTAATGCAAGGAATGAGCTTACAGCTAACGCACTCATTGAAATGAAGCTCCCCAGCCATAACCTCACCCAATCTTATATATTAGAACTACTCTTTTCTTTATTACATTAATGTTGGCTATAAACTGTAAAAGTGCTGGTTAAGTTAAGGAGACTAAAAACGTTCACTCAGGAATAACTCGTTAAGATGCGAATACTTTAAAGTTCCCGCCACGGTAGATACTAAATATGTTAATGTCCCTGCACTTAAGGAATTATTAGCGATGTTCCACGAGATTGCTGAGAGAAAGGTATCAATATTGAGGAACTACTCATTAACATACTCGCTGGCAAGCTTAGATTAGACCCCAGGGATGTTGCCAAGGTTAAGCCTGAGTATGTTAAGGACTACTTCAGGGAGTTAAGAATACTTAAGGAGGGGTGACGCAGTTCAAGCTAGGGAGGGTGTATAATTAAGGCGCCGGCCTAGTTATGCAAATAGTAACTCGGTTCCATAACTTCTAGAGATACGGCTACGATTCAGCCTTAAGTCACCTAAGGGAGACAAAAGGAAAAAGTGAGGAGGAGCTCCTACAGAACGGCAATTAGAGATAACATCTAACCCAAGCAGCAAGTATGACAAATACAGGAAGTTCACATGACTACTAAAGAAATACCTAGACTGGCGCAGACAGGAAAGGCTTTAAGCTAAGCAGGGAGTGCCTACGGAATAAAGAGAACGTAAGTAAATTCATGAGTAATTACACTTCACAACGTACATTAAGTAAGAACTCAAGACAGCACTATACTCACCTAATAAGGTCCTTCACAAAGCTCGTACTTAGAGAGGTATGTGCAGATCAGTAGACAGACATAATATACAGTAGCTTACGCCGAAAATGCTCAACTCCATACTAATGGCTCCCTGCAGTAATTATGGCTGTGAGTATTGATGTTGCTATGGCTGCTAGTGTTGTGGCTGCTAGTGCTGCTCCTCGTAGGTCTCTCTTCTTGATGAGTTCTACCGTGATTGTTGTGAGGGAGGCTATTGGTGTTGTTACTGTGATCCATAGGCCTGGTAGTGGGGCTTCGCTTACGTTAAGTACCTCCTGCATCACCAGTCCCGCCACCGTGATTACTAGCCCGGCCACTACTCCGTACCTAAGTATAGTTGCTGCCTTCACCACCTCAGCCACCTCCGGTTAGTGATGAGTAGAGGAGCTTGATGAAGGCTAGGAGGAGTGCTGTTACGAATGTTGCTCTCAGGGTTCTGGGCCTCAGCCGCTCCATTAATTTCGCTCCTAGGGTTGCTTCGGGATTATCCCTAGGGCTACAGTCATTATCAGTACCTTTTAGGACGTCGCTCCCAATGCCGAACAAGATGCTAGCTACAAGGAAGGTTAGGGCTATGAGTACCTCCCTAAACACTCTCTTACGCATCCCTAACGACTTGAGAGGCTTTTGGAAGCTTCACAGACCTCCCAAACATCTCAGCTGACATAACGAAGAGTAAGGCGCCGAGAGCCCCTTAACCGTGGTGGAGAGTGGGGTAGGCACCTAGGATAGCACCCACAGCAGTTGATAACTCAACAGCGACACCGTCCTTAGGTTCATGAGTCTCTTCCTGAGGTAGATGGGGGGCAGCTGAGGATGAGGTGATAATTGTACAGACGAGGCTCGTGGCTACAGCCTCCTTAACACCGTAACCTAGAGTGAGGATCATGTAGGAGATTAGGAGAGACCAACTTCCAATACCCACGATAGCAGTAACGAATCCAATACCTAAAGTACCGTTGAGTAAGGCTAGTAGCTTAAGGATCATTAGTGCTGACTATTAGGAACCTTAACTAATTAAGTTGCATTAAGCTCGTCAGTAGGCGACGTGCTTATTAACCCTCCACCCTAAGTTGTGGTGGGCTCTACGAGGTCTATTAAGTACTTAATTGGTAGGGCTGAGGAGTTAAATAGTAGGTTGGTTCTAGCTTTAGACCTCATACCTAGTCTCGGGACTCCTAAGGAGGTTCTAAGGGGTAGGGTTGAGGGGTTACTTCGTGGGTTAAGGGATTACGTAGTTGCTGTGAAGGTTGGGGTACCGACGATACTGGCGTTAGGGGTTGAGGTTGTTAGGGAGGTTACTGATGGGTTTAGGGAGTATTACTTCATAGCTGATATGAAGGTAGCTGATGTTGGGCACATAAATAGGGCACTCTGCACTTACGCAGACATGATGGGTTTTGATGCCGTCATAGCTCACGCAGTAATTGGTAGGAGGGGAGGTCTTGATGAGGTGATTGATGAGGTTCGTAGGAGGGGTGGTGCTGTCTTCGCACTATGCGCTATGAGTCATGAGGGTGCTGAGGAGGTACTTAATAGGAACTTCAACGCATTACTTAAGCTAAGTACTGAAGCAGGTGTTGATGGGTACGTACTACCAGCAACTAAGCCACACTACATAAGGAGGGCTAGGGAGGTTGTTGGGGGTGGTAAGGTAATCATCTCACCAGGAGTAGTAGCGCAGGGAGCTAGGGTAGGGACTGCTATCGCTTACGGAGCTGACTTCGAGATCATAGGGAGGGGGATATACGCTTCCGAAGACCCTGTAGGGAGGGCTAGGGAGTTCGCCTCAAGGCTTAGGTGGAGGTGAGGAGGTGGTTAGGTGTGGGGGGTGGTATTAGGGAGTTAGTACTGGAGCTTTATAGGTGTGGTTGCGTACTCTTCGGTGAGTTTAGACTAACTTCGGGATTGATTAGCCCCTACTACATAGACTTGAGGGTAGTACCTTCACACCCACAACTCTTTAGGAGGGTTGTGAGGGCTTACGTAGATGTCGTGAGGGGGCTTAAGCCCGACGTCATAGCTGGTATAGCTACTGCTGGCTTACCAATAGCTTCAGTAGTTGCTTACGAACTAAACACACCACTAATATACGTTAGGAAGGAGGTTAGGGAGCACGGTACGGGGAGGGTCGTTGAGGGTGTCGTTAGGGAGGGTGAGCACGCAGTAATCATTGATGACGTAGCTACTACGGGTGGGAGCATAGCCCGTGCTGCTGAGGAGTTACGTAGGGTTGGCTTAGTCGTTAAGTACGCGGTAGTCCTTATAGATAGGGAGCAGGGAGCTAGGGAGGGACTAGCTCGTTTAGGTATTGAGCTTAAGTCAGTAATGAGGGTTACTGAACTCATTAACACACTACTTAAGGAGGGCCTAATCAATGAGGAAGTACGTAGTAAGGTAATTAATTACTTAAGGAGGTTCGGTAGTCATGGGGTTTAGGGGGCGTGACGTAATATCAATAACTGAATTCAC
This sequence comes from uncultured Desulfurococcaceae archaeon, assembly GCA_964627805.1. GTDB lineage: Archaea > Thermoproteota > Thermoprotei_A > Sulfolobales > NBVN01 > CAZAMI01. The sequence goes on along the minus strand of CAZVLA010000015.1, from coordinate 6,166 downwards.
ACCTCATGAGTTACTACACCTATTCGAAGTTGCTAAGGAGATGGAGAAGTACAGGAAGTCAAGGATAGACCTACTTAAGGATAAGGTACTAGCACTAGCGTTCTTCGAACCCAGTACTAGGACGTTAATGAGTTTCAAAGTAGCTATGCATAGGTTAGGAGGTTCAGTAATATGGTTCTCGAGGGCTGAGGCAACATCAATAGCTAAGGGTGAGAACTTAGCTGACACAATAAGAATGCTAGATGCGTACGCAAACGCCATAGTGATTAGGCATAAGTACGAGGGGGCAGCTACCTACGCAGCTGAGGTAGCTGAATCACCAGTAATTAACGCTGGTGACGGCTCGCAACACCACCCAACGCAGGCTATGATTGACCTATACACGATATGGAGGGAGAGGGGGGAGCTGGAGGGACTGACTGTGGGTGTTTTAGGTGATTTAAGGTACGGTAGGGCAGCTACTTCATTCATTTACGGAATCAGTATGTTTAGACCTAAGAAGCTCTACCTAATATCACCTGAACTCCTTAGGGTTAGGGAGGAGGTTAGGGATTACTTAAGTAGTGTAGGTGTTAATTACGTAGAGGTTCGTGAGTTAAGGGAGGTCATTAGTGAGTTAGACGTACTATACGTAACTAGGATTCAGAAGGAGAGATTCCCGGACCCAGCTGATTACGAGAGGGTTAGGGGTAGTTACAGAGTTGATCTTAAGGTCCTTGAGGGGGCTAGGGAGGACTTAATGATACTACACCCACTACCTAGGGTTGATGAGATTGCTTACGAAGTTGATGAGACTAGGTACGCTTACTACTTCAAGCAAGCAGCTAATGGAGTACCTGTTAGGATGGCCTTACTAGCTCTAATCATGGGTGGTGCGGAGTGAGGGAGGGACTAACCGTAACTAAGATTAGGGATGGGACCGTCATAGACCACATACCAGCAGGTAATGCCCTACAGGTACTTAGGATCTTAGGGATAAGTGGTAGGGAGGGCTATAGGGTAGCACTAATAATGAATGTAGAGAGTAGGAAGTTAGGTAGGAAGGACATAGTTAAGGTTGAGGGTAGGGAATTAAGTAGTGAGGAGGTTAATAAGATAGCATTAATAGCACCTACAGCAACCATAAACATAGTCAGGAATTACAGGGTAGTTATGAAGGTTAGGGTTGAGTTACCTAGGGTTATTGAGGGGATCATTAAGTGCCCTAACCCTAACTGCGTAAGTAACTTACCTAGGGAACCGATAAGGCCTAGGTTTGAGGTAATTAGTAAGTCACCCATTAAGTTAAGGTGCCTCTACTGCGGGAGGTACGTTGGTAGGGATGAGGTTATTAAGCAACTACTTTAGGTACCCAGCTAAGGTGATTAAGGTAGTTAGGGAATCACCTAGGGTTAAGTCACTATACTTGAGGGTTAACCTACCTACTAAGGTAGTTCCAGGGCAGTTCGTAATGGTTTGGCTACCTACGCATGAGGAGATACCCCTAAGCCCCTCACTACATAATGGTGAGTTACTTAGGCTTACCGTAGCTGCTAGGGGTGAGACTACTGAGGCACTCCATAGGTTAAGTGTAGGTGATTTACTACTGATTAGAGGTCCGTACGGTAGGGGGTTCAACCTAGGTTTCAGGGACTTCATATTCGTTGGTGGTGGGTACGGAGTAGCACCACTAATCTACGCACTACATGAGGTTAGTGGAGTAAGTGGTAGGAAGACGTACTTAGTAGGTGCTAAGACACGTAGTGAGTTACTATTCATTAATGAAGCTAGGGAGTTAGGTGCTGATGTTGTAGTAGCTACTGAGGATGGTTCATTAGGTGTTAAGGGTTTAGTTACTGACTTACTAAGTACGGTTAATCTAAGGAACTACGATACACTACTAACGTGCGGTCCTGAAGCTATGATGAAGCGTATCTACGACTACTTAAGGTCTGAAGGCATTAAGATATACGCTCAATTCTCACTTGAGAGGTTCATTAAGTGCGGGGTAGGGATCTGCGGTTCATGCGCTATAAACGGGTTGAGGGTATGTAGGGACGGGCCCGTATTCACTATGGAGGAGCTTGAGGGTACTGAATTCGGTACGTACGTTAGGGATGAGTGTGGTAGGAGGTTACCTACTTGATAATTAAGGGAGTAACCTACGTAAGGAACTCTAAATTCGTGAGGGCTTCCGTAGTAGTTAATGAGGAGACTGGAGTTATTGAGGATGTTAAGGTAGGTTACTTAGTCAGTAGTGCCGGTGATGAGGTAATAGACGTAACTAACGAGAGGTTTAGGGTACTACCTGGATTCATAGATGTCCACACCCACTTAAGGGACCTTAAGTACTCCTACAAGGAGGATTACTTCACAGGTACTTCAGCAGCTGCTCGTGGTGGTGTTGTACTTGTTTGTGATATGCCTAATACTGAACCACCTACTAACTCATTAAGTAACTTAATGCTTAAGCTTGAGGTAGCTAGGGGTAAGGCACTTACTGACTACGGTATCTACTACGGAATGCCGTTAAGTAGTGAGGAGTTGAGTGAGGTTGTTAAGTACGTAATTGGTTTTAAGTTCTACCCTAACGACGTATTCGTAAATCCTGACTTAAGGACCTTAGCTGAAGTAATTAAGCTAGCTTCACTCAATAATCAATTACTAGTATTCCATGCTGAAGACCCTAACTACTTCATTAAGGGTGTAAGCCCTGGTATGGAGAGGCCTTCAGAAGCTGAGTACTTCGGGGTTAGGTACGTAGTTAAGTTGATTAGTGGGTTATGTAGGAGGTTAGGTATTGATGGTGTTAAGGTACATATTACCCACGTATCATCGGGTAGGACCGTGGGTTTAGTGAGTGGTTTTAGGGAGTACCTTAGGGGTTTAGTGAGGTTAAGTATTGATGTAACACCCCACCACCTACTCCTAGATAACTCACTATACAGCATAAACGCTGGGCTCTATAAGGTCTACCCAACACTAAAGACGAGGTTAGATAACTTAAGTCTCTATAAGTCCTTAGTGAGTGGCTCCATAGACTTAATAGCTAGTGACCACGCACCACACGCACTAAGTGAGAAGTTGAGGGACTACGATGAAGCACTACCTGGTTACCCAGGGCTTGAGACTACTTCATCGATACTACTGACTATGGTTAGTGAGGGATTACTTAGTCTTGAGGATGTAGTTAATTACTACTCCTACGCACCAGCTAAGCTCTTAGGTATCTACCCTAGATTAGGTGTTATTGATGTTGGTTCATACGCTAGCTTAGTAGTTATTGATTTGAAGAGTACTTGGGTAGTTAAGCCTGAGGAGTTCCTATCTAAGGCTAAGTACTCACCATTTAGTGGGTGGTTACTTAGGGGTAGGACCTACTTAACCATGGTTAGGGGTAGGGTTGTTTACGAAGGTAATGAGTTAGTAAGGTCCTTGAGGGGGTGGGGTGTTAATGTGCGTGAACTCATGGAGGTTAAGGGTAGTAATTAGTGGGTTGACGTTTAGGAATCCAGTAGTACTAGCTAGTGGTGTATTAAGTAATACTTCAGGACTTATTAGGAGGGTAGTTCTTGAGGGTGGTGCTGGTGGTGTTACGTTTAAGTCAGTAACTAGGGAGCCTCGGAAGGGGTTTAGGAACCCCGTAGTAACTATCGTTAAGTGTGGAGTCATTAACTGCATGGGACTACCTAACCCGGGTCTTGAGGAGTCATTAAGGGAGGTTAGGGAGGCTAAGGAGTTACTACCTAAGGACGTACCGTTAATAGTTAGTATAGCCTCATCAGACCCTAAGGAAGCTCAGTACATGGCAGTGAGGTTTGAGGAGGTAGGTGCTGATGCTATCGAGCTTAACCTTAGCTGCCCACACGCTAGGGGTTTAGGTGCTGAGGTATCTCGTGACTTAAGACTTGTTAAGGAATTAGTGAGTAGTGTTAAGTCAGTTATTAAGGTACCACTACTCACTAAGTTAGGTCTTCAGGATAACGTAGTTGAGTTAGGTAAGGTTGTTGAGGGGGCTGGTGCTGATGCTGTCGTAGCTATAAATACGGTTAAGGCATTAGCTATTGACGTATACGCTAAGAGACCATCACTAAGTAACGTCTACGGTGGGCTTTCAGGACCTGCGATACACCCAATAGCTGTTAGGGTTGTTTACGATCTGTATAAGGTCTTGAGTATACCCATCATAGGTGTTGGTGGTGTTGAGGATTGGGTAGATGCTGTGGAATTCATACTAGCAGGTGCTAGGGCTGTTGAGGTAGGGACTGCAGTCCTTACTAGAGGTATTGGGGTGTTTAGGGAGATTTGTGAGGGTATCCTTAAGTACTTAGAGAGTGAGGGTTTTAGGAGTATCGATGATGTTGTTGGGTTAGCTCATAAGGCCTAAACTACTCTCTAACTCCCTCAACTTCCTTAGGGGTAGTAGTGGTAGTATCTTTAATTGGGTCTTAGTTACGTGTGGGGTTATTTCCCTGTACTTATCCCTCATGTACTTATTCATTACTCTCGAGTTGAGTATCTCGTTAATCTCCTCTAACGTAAACCTATGTATTAGTGTGTTTAAGTTACGTGGTATGAGGTGGTATACATCACCCATCCATGGGTAGTGCTCCCTATCAATAGCTGATACTAACTTACCACCCTTCGTGTGACCAACGACTACCCTATCCTTAAGGAACCAAGGCCTTAACTTACCTACGTCGGACCTCCTTACGTAGTAGCCTGTGTAGCACTTACTGTACTCTATCCTATTAGGGTGTAGGTTCTTACCATCGAGTATTGGGAGGTATTCATTAGAGGTCCTCACCCTACTGACGTAGGGGCATGACTTAATCTCAGGTGATCTAGGGCTTATCCTTATATCGAATAGATCCCCTAGCTTAGCTATGGAGTTACCCTCAATTAACTTAGTGAGTTCAGTCTCGAATGTTATGATCTCACCCCTATAGTCACTCACGACGCGGTTTAGGGTCGGCTTCTTCAGTCCCTCAGCATCGTATAGCTTTAATCCAGACCCTCCCTTAATGAAGTAGAGGATGACAGTAACGACGTTAATTCCGGGGAATACCCTCCCTACGTAGTAGATACTCATACCACCACTCCTAGCTAGGAACTTCCTAAGCTTCTCAAACTCATCTAGTATGAGCCAAGTAGCTGGTACTATGAATACTAAGACACCACCCTCACGTAGTAACTTAACGCTCTTCTCAATGAATAATCCGTAGATATTGTACTTACCCTTCCAAGTCTCGTAAATCTCCTTATAGACCCTCTTCCTATCCTTGAAAGTAGATATTGGGTAGTGACTCTCATCACCTATTATGCCGTAGGGTGGGTTACCTATGATTACGTCGTAATCACTAGGTAATTCAATTAGTAAGTAATCACCCTGAATAACTACGTACTTAGGGTACTTACTCCTAAGGTACTTAACTAACTCAGTATTCACCTCAACACCCTCTAAACCACCCCACGACCCCCTAACCTCAGCAATCCTCCTAGAGAATGGTGCGTAACCACAAGCAGGCTCTAAGACCCTCCTAGCCCTAATTAGGAAGTCTCTAGGAATTAGTGACACCATGAAATCAACGACATTAGGTGGGGTATCGAACCAACCTAAGCGCTTACGAGCGTCAGTAAATCCCTCAGTCATAACCTCCACCGAGTGGTGTTAGCTTCAGATCATTACCTCATACCACACTATACGTACGTAAGGCATTAAGTACCTAAGTCACTACTCACTAAAACTACTGATATACTAGGAATATACGTAGATCTAGCTTAGGAGGGTTTAGAAATGAGTAGGTACGGTAAGGACTTAATGGATAAGGTCATTAAGGACTTAAAGCCATACCTCGACTTCCTTAGGGATTACGATATGGGTAAAGTAGCGAAGGAGGATCTTAAGAAGCTTAAGACACGTAAGTAAGGACTCACTAATTTACGCATTCCTCAGTGGTTAGGACTTCATGAGTGTAATACTTAAGTTACTTAGGGGTGCTGGGAGGGTTCCGAAGGTGGTTTGTGGAGCCGGGGGCGGGGTGAGTTGATGCCACTCAGAACTGTTTATATTAGCTAATTGTTATTGGAGGTGATAATGTGGTTCAGCTTCATTTTGATGAATCAAGGATTAAGGGTATTGTGGAGAGGTCTAAGGGTGAGTTGGGGGAGTATTGGGTTTATCTTG
>CAZVLA010000014.1:0-2983 GCA_964627805.1 uncultured Desulfurococcaceae archaeon | reverse complement strand
ACGGTTTTTATGGTACTTAAGTAACCTCCTAAGGTCCTCAACATCATTAGTGAAGATAACTGTAATAGTCACTACCTACTCACCTCCTCAACCACCTCAAGGAGCTTAGGTAGTTCCTCCCTAGACACTTTACCTGTCTTTACCATCTGGTAAATCCGTGACTTAATGGTCCCTAGGACCTTAGCCTTAATGCTGTCGATACTTAAGGACCTTAACCTATCCTCTAGGTCCTTAATGCGTTGCCTACTAGCCTCAAGCTCCCTACTTAACCTCGATATCTCCTTCTCGTAATCGTCAATCATTCTCTCGTACATCCTCACCTTCCTTCTGAGGTACTTAAGCTCCTTATCCTCCCTAACCTCCCTACCTTGGCTTATGTTCATATTCACTACTAAATTATTAATGACTAAGGACCCAGCATTACTTGGTACCCTCCTCAGGACTGAGGCGTAGAACGTTATTGCCTCCCTAACAGCCTCGGATATGTTGTCTAGTTGCCTAGCCCTAACTATGTACGTTAAGTCACTATACTCCCTCTCATTAAGCCTCACATTAACTGAGTAAGCCCTCCTCATACCCGATAACCCCCATACCTAGTAAGTATTTAAGTAAGAGACGCAGTATCCGAGACTGCAAACCGCAGCCTCCAGTACTGCACCTGCAGAACCCAGTCTCTGCGACTCGAGAATCGCTCTCTACACACTTTCTACTTAATACTAAAAACTCAAATAAAGAAAACAGCAGTGTTGTACAACGTTGTACAACACTCGCTCTCTCAGTAATCGCTTTCTTATACAGTAAGTAAGTAATAGGTATAGTAAGTCGCAGAGACTGGGTTCTGTGGTCCTCAGGTCCGCAGTACCCTAGACTGTTCTTAGGTTCTAAAATTGAGGAGCTTAAGGTACTTAGCTGCTTCTCACAGCAGTAGTCTCTGCAACTGAAGCTCAGGCCTGAGTGACAGAAGCAGAGACTGCTACTTAGGCTGCAGCACCTCATAACTCAATCACCTTATCGGATATTTGGTCTAGTACTTCATTGATTTCGTCTGAGTTAGCACTCCATAATGACCCATCACTTAATCACCTCATTGACTAGGTTCCATGCTGACTCAGCGATTACTTTCTCATGGAACCTAAGCTCATCGTCGCTGAGGTCTATACATAACATATCCTGGCAGAGGTCCTCAAGCTTGAGGTTAGCAATCCTCATATGAAGTAAAACAGCACGGACCGCATCCTTAATATCTATTTCCATTACCTACCCCCTCCTCAATTTCTTTGAATTTAGCCTCGAGCTCCTCCTTGGCTTTCCTCCTCTCAAGACATTGCTTAGCCTCGCTTTGGTTTCTAAATACGTAGAACTTCTTACCCTCACTCTCAATCTCTAGGTACGTAGTCTCGTACTCTGTGAAGCTCCACCATGAACTTACTTTACATTTCCTTACTTTCACCTTTAAGGTTCTGTACCCTAACTTCCACCCTCCCATACTTACACTTTCAGGTAGCTCTAGGTGCGCTGCAGCTGCCCTTAACTCGCTTATGTTGATTACGTCAGCAGGGAAGACGTAGAGGCTTGAGGACCTCCGCTCGTTTAACCACAGCTGCCTAACCTCAAACTCCCTAGCCTCCTCACTTAAAGCCTGAATTACTGACCTCCAGAAGGCCTGGCCTCCTCTTGCCGGTTTAACCATATAGTACTTCATGCTCTCACCTTAAGCTTAACAATCTTGAATACGTCATTTCTGAAGGTCCTTAGGGTCTCCACTATGTCATTAACGTTCCTAGCGAGCGCTATGTAGGCGTGCTGCACTACCTCAGGGTCATTAGAAGCTACTATCGTTCTTACTGAGTCCCTAATGACGTTAAGCCTAGCAACAGTGGACTTAATCACCTTATCAACGTTAATCTGCACCGTTAATCACCCGGTAGAGCTTATGCCTAGCTAGTGAAGCTGCTTCGATTACAATGTCGTAGAGGTTCCTTAGGGCTATCTTCCTTAGGGCTTTGACGTCTCCGTACTTACACCATTCTCTCCAGAGCTTAGGTACGTCCTCACCCTTAGCTGGCGGGTCAAAGCCGAAGCTTAGTGCTGCCTCCTCCTTCTCGTAAGGCCTTAGCTGCAGCTCATTGAACTTCACGCCAAGGAACTCCTCCTCGAAGTCCTTGTACCACGCCCACAACCTGAATCCTGACTTCTTGAGTAGTTTAGTGAGTCCCCTACAGAAGGTGCTGAACTTACCTATGTCACCGAAGGCTAAGGTAATTACGTTCGCCTTATCCCTCACTACGTAGCCATAGCTAATTATCCAGTCGCTAACGTAGTCAAGGCCGGTAGTCTCAATATCCACAACGACGTCATCATTCAGCGTGAACGGTAAGTCAATAGAGATTACTAAGTAAGGCAGCCTATACTCAAGGACATCTCTAAGCTTCGTCATTATCATACCAGCACCACCTTCCTAATGCGTATCTTACGTACTTGCATACCCTCTAGAAGCGCTATGATTGCTTTCCTTATGACGTCTGACCTGGTCATTCCTAGGCTTAAGGCGTACCTATCTAACTTCTCTAGGAGCTCCTCATCTATCTTAAACGTAACTACCCTCACGGTCCCCACCTCATGAACTTAGTAAGACCTGCTTCAGCTCGGATTACCTTAGTCATTGATAGGGGGTAGTGACATACTACCTCGAACCCTCTCTTAATGCAGACTTCATTCATTCTTGGTATTACGAAGGACCTTACCTCTCTGGCATGCGCTAGTCTTGCTTCTGAGCCTAGTAGCCATAGTACGTAGTTAACATTGATTAGCTTGTACTCGACGTAGTACTTCTTAATGCCTAGGGCCGGCCCATCAATCTTAACACCAACACTCCTCGGATTCCTTAAGACCCTGTTAGTCCTTATTACTAAGTAAGGCAGCCTATACTCAAGGACATCTCTAAGCTTCGTCATTATCATACCAGCACCACCTTCCTAATGCG
>CAZVLA010000013.1:0-80313 GCA_964627805.1 uncultured Desulfurococcaceae archaeon | reverse complement strand
TGCTTCTAGGTCTGCTCCTGAGTATCCTTCGGTTAGTTCCGCTATTTTCTCTAGGTCTACGTCATTAGCTAGTGGCACCTTCCTTGTATGGACCTTAAGGATCTCCAACCTAGCAGCACGATCAGGAGGAGGTACGTAGATTATCCTATCAAACCTACCGGGCCTAAGTAAAGCAGGGTCTATTATATCCGCTCTGTTGGTAGCCCCTATAACTACTACGTTCCTTAATGGCTGAATACCGTCTAACTCAGCTAGTAACTGATTAACGATCCTATCAGTAACTCCGCTAGTATCGTGCCTAAACCCTCTAGCTGGAGCTATAGCGTCTATCTCATCGAAGAATACCACCGTAGGCGCTACTTGACGGGCCCTCCTAAATATTTCTCTTATTGCTCTTTCTGATTCTCCTACCCACTTGCTTAGTATTTCAGGTCCTTTTACTGCTATGAAGTTTGCTTCAGATTCCGTAGCTACTGCCTTAGCTAGTAAGGTCTTACCACAACCAGGAGGTCCATAGAGTAAGATCCCCTTAGGAGGTCTTATGCCCATCTTCTCATACACTTCAGGGTGTTTTAGTGGCCACTCAACGGCCTCCCTCAACTGCTGCTTAACCTCATCCAAACCACCAATATCATCCCAATGAACCTCAGGAACCTCAACAAGAACCTCCCTCATCAATGTCGGTTGGACGTTCTTCATAGCGTCTATGAAGTCCCTCTTAGTCACCTTTAACTTCTTAAGTACCTCAGGTGGTATTGGTTTACTTAAGTCCACCTTCTCCTCCTTTCTAAACCTTCTTAATGCATTCATTGCCGCCTCCTTAACTAATGCAGCTAAGTCAGCACCTGTGTAACCATGTGTTATCTCCGCTATCTCCTCTAAGTTAACGTCCTCAGCTAGTGGTACATTCCTAGTATGCACCTCGAGTATAGCCTTCCTAGCACGCTTATCTGGCGGCGGTATCTCTATTTCCCTGTCAAATCTGCCGGGTCTCCTTAGCGCTGGATCTAAGGCATCTATACGGTTAGTAGCTCCTATAACTACAACCCTACCCCTCTCCTTAAGGCCGTCCATAAGTGCTAGTAACTGAGCAACCACTCTCTTCTCAACCTCACCAACTACCTCCTCCCTCTTAGGAGCTATAGCGTCTATCTCATCAATGAATATTATTGAGGGTGCGTTCTTCTCAGCCTCAGCAAACACCTCCCTTAACCTAGCTTCTGACTCACCATAGAACTTACTCATTATCTCAGGACCGTTTATCGCTATGAAGTACGCACCTATTTCGTTAGCTAAGGCCTTAGCTAATAACGTCTTACCAACCCCGGGAGGACCGTAGAGTAATATCCCCTTAGGAGGCTCAATACCTAAGTGCCTAAATAGCTCTGGATGCCTCATTGGTAACTCCACTATCTCCCTAATTCTCTCCTTAACCTCCTCAAGATCACCTATATCCTCCCAAGTAACCCTAGGTACGCCCCTAGCTAACGCCTCAACCTTAACGGGTTCGGGTCTAACCACTAAGCTCGTTGATTCATCAATGTATACTGCTTGAGTAGGTTGCGTACTAACAACTACGAACCTAAGTGGCTCACCAAATAGTGAGAATCTTGAGAAGATAAATACGAGCTCACCTCTCTTAACTGGCTTATAGAGTAGTTGATTCCTTATGTCGTCGAGTATGTACTCTATGGGGAATGGCAGCTCCATAGGTACTGCTGGAGCTAGTACTACCTTAGTGCCCCTCTCGACATGAACCTTCCTAACCCTTACGTACTCACCTACTGCTGCACCTATGGCTTCCCTTGTGTAACCATCGATCCTTATTATGTCCCTATTCTCGTCCTCCTTATATGCTGGCCATACTTGAAGTATTACTGAGCCCTTAGATCCTTCGACTTCCACGAAGTCCCCATAACTTAAGCCTAGAATATTCATGTGCCTCCTACTTATTCTAGCTATTTTCTTACCTACGTCTCTCTGCCTCGCGGTTTCTACCCTCAATTCTATGAAGTTATTGTAGCTCATTACCCTCACCAACCACTATTCATTTCTACCTTTTAAAAGGCTAGTTACGGTTCTTAATCTATCTTTACTAATTAAGTCTACCCTAGGTAGTACTTGCTTAGTTCGACTGCCAGTAGTTATCAGATTCTCTCTAGTACATCAATACCCAATACCTTGAGTCCATTACCCATAACTACCTTTACGCCGTAAGTTAGCATTAACTTAGCGTTTCTAACGCCTTCATTAGGTTCCTTAATTATAGGCTCCCTATCATACCAGGAGTTGAACGTATCGGCAACCTTATTTAAGTATGCTATTAGGTCTTCTGGATGCAGATACGTAGAGACATACTTAATTACGTTCGGGAACTTACCTATCTGCATAAGTAATTTCCTACGTAATCCCTCACTAAATGCGTTGAATGAGATTCTATCCCATGCAATATCCTTACCATACTTAGTTAATACACCATTAGCTCTTGCGTAGGTGTATTGTAGGTAAGGTGCTGAGTTACTACTTATGTCTAAAGCTTTATTAGTGTCAAACACGACCACCTTATTCGGTGATGTAGCTAACATCATATACTTAAAGGCCGACCTAGCTACTTTAGTTAGTAGCTCCTCATCCGCATCGACTCCTCTCTCCATCATTAATGCTCTCGTACTCTCCTTAAGGTTGTTAAGGAGTTCGTCGATAGTTACGTACCTTCCTCTTCTACTACTCATTGACATCCCTGGTAGGTTAACCATTTCATACGAGTAATGTATCGTGTTGATTGCTTCCTTCACGTAGCCTAGTACATATAAAGCTAATCTTAACTGAGCTTGAGGTAATGTCTGCTCTATAGCTATTACGTTTATTACTTTATCTGCTTTGAATTCCTTGAATTTCTTAATCGTATACGCTATATCCCTCGTTGTGTAGAGTGTAGTACCGTCACTCCTAACAAGTATTAATGGGGGTATCTCCATAGATTTAGGTATCCTCAGTAACTCCCTAATTGATGGATCCTCAAGTACTGGCGTGAAGTCAAGTGCTAAAGCACCCTTATGTATAGTTACGTAAGGTGATGCCTTTGCCTTATCCAATATTTCCTTAACTAACCCTGATCTAATTAAGTCACTTTCCCAATCCCAGACATTAATTTCGATACCTAACTGCTCAAGTGTTTCTCTAATACCCTGCATTACCTTGGAGACTACCTCCCTAACTAATGACGTTATCTCTTCATCACCCGCTTCATACTTCCTCATTATCTCGTTAACTGATTCCTTAGGGTTGGGATCGCTACTTATTTTACTTATTAATTCATCAACTACATTAGGTACTTTCTCCCTTATCCTCTCCAAATCCGCTACTAATGCATTAATTTGATTCATTAGTTCTGAATACTCCTCAACCCTACCTGATTCCTTAAGCCTCTCTGCCTCCTCCTTCATACTTTTTATATCAACTATAGTAGTTGTCGCAGCATATATTAATCCTAAGAAATGATCCATCTTCATATTCTTAGGTGGATTAGGTCTACCAAGTAGTCTATAACCGTAGGTTAGATACGCTACTTGAAGTCCTAAATCATTAATGTAATACCTTCTCTCAACTTTATTGCCAGTGACCTCTAATATCCTCGCTATGAAGTCACCTAAGGCCGCGTTTCTTCCTGAACCTATATGTAGTGGATGTATTGGGTTAGCTGATATAAACTCAACAACTACACGTTGAGGGCTACTAGTTTTTACGAGCCCGTATTCATCCTTCATTAGTCTTAATTCATTAGTGAGGATTTTCGCGTATTCTACCTCATTAATGAATACGTTTAGATAAGGACCCACTAGCTTACACTCCTTCACTATACTAAGCGACTTAACATCCTTAATTAGGTCCTTACTAGCTTTAATTAATTCCTTGATATTAACACCAATGGATTTTAACCTAGGGATAGGTAGTGCTATATCACCAAATTCATCTCTAGGTGGTTCCTCGAAGTACTTAATGATATACTCAGTAACCTCCCGCTGCTCCACTTCCTTTGTAATCAATTTAGAGTCTATGATGTACTTTCCTATAACCTCTGCTATGTGTCTCACTACGTTATCGTACGTATTATACATTGTATTAGCACCCCATACTAGGCTAACTAGTTCGTAAAGTATACCTAAACTAAGGTTTTAAAGTGTAGTACGGACTTACATAAGATAATTAAAAATTTTTAATTACCTTACGTTACTTACCCCATATCCCAACGTTGTATTGTAAATTCTTAAAATACCATAGGTATGTCTCTGAAGTCCATAGGCAGGATACCGCCTTGACTCTTTATCCTATCGTAAACTTCCTCTAGGAACTGCATGAATACTGCACAGTTATCAAACCTTCCCTCTCTATCGCACTTAGCCTTCCTTAGCGTCTTCAACTGTTTTATAAAGCATCCACCAGTTTTCTTATCATAGTAGGGGCATATCTTATGATAAAGCTTAGCCGACTTTAACATGCGGTCTACCCACATTCTCTTCGGATCTTTCTTCTCCTGCTGCTGTAATGGAGCTGAAAGTACTTTATTCAGCTCCTCCTCACTAATTCTAGAATTCATAATGTACACCTCCTTAGCTTAAATTGCATAGTTTTTGCTTTTCTACCTATCACTTCCTACACTACATTTTTAGTTTTAATGACCTAAGTTAAATGCAGAGACATTGATAGTTATAGTAAAGCCTACAGACTTAATTAACTAGATTACATCGTTGTCTATCTAATAGTATTAAAAGAGTGAGGTGTTCCTTTTGTTATAAACCAACTATTGTGAATCTGCCATCCTCTAATACGTACACTCTCCCTACGTTAACTAGCTTAATCAGTGCCTTCCTTATCTTGTCCTCGCTAGCTAATCCTGAAAGTATTGAGTGAAGTTCTTTAACACTCATTGGTCGATCCTTTAATAGATCGGTAATTATGTTTATTAACTGATCCTCCGTCGGCGCCCTAACCACAACGACCTCCGAATCCTCATAAACAACCTCTAGTCCTAACCTCTTAGTCGGGTCCTTAAAGTCACTATCGTTTTCACGCATCGTTAACCCCGTAAGGGGTATAGTATTAATAGCTTATAAGCTTACATAAGACACACTAGGTGTTTGGTGTATGCTGTGCCCTGCCCCTGGTATAAGAACGGCATGTGTACATCACCACTTCTAGACACGCCTTCAGCTGATCCTGTAATACCTCAGAGATGCTTAAGTGATGCATCTTACAAGGACTGCAAATACTTTAAGGACCTAAGTGAAAGCAATATATCGCCAAATTATGGTAAGCCACTTCTCTTAATACATTCACTAAGTACTCAACCAAGGTGTAGTTGTGAGTATTTCATATACACGCAACATGAGAGTGGTACGTACGTAGCTGCTTGTAAGGTGCTTAGGAGGTACTTGACTAGGTACGAGGTTAAGTTATGCGAGAAGAAATGGCGTGAGTGTCCATTCAGGAAAATAGGTTTGAAGCTACAGCAGGGTACTACGTAGGTAATAAAAAGCATTAGTAGCGATTCCTTCCTAAGCATCTATCCTAACAATTTTTAATCCACGTAAGTTCATGGTAACATTCGGGAATCCCTCCTCATACATAGGTATACTTAAATCCTTATGAGGTAAAGAATGAAGTTCAAGCTTATTGACATGAACGTACACTTCAGGTTGACTCTAACAATCTCCTTAGGTCTCAGCAAGCATTTGAATAATCCAACTATTAAGTAAGTCTTGACCATTAACTTAAATAGACGTTTCCTTAACCATTAAAAACATCCTACCCTGTTTTACTTCATTTATTGTACATCCTCAATTATGATGCTGGGTATCTCTAAGTTCTTTAGAACTTCCTTCTTAACTTCAGGTATGTGAACCACGGTTACGTCGTCAAATAATGCCTTGAAACTCATTACTTTTCTCAGTAGGTCAGCACTTAACGGATCGTAACCAACGTAAACCACTAAACGCCTCTTTAACTTCATTCAACCACCGTAATACTATCTTCCCTACGGTATTCCTTTAAAGTAGTGACACTTAAGACTGATACTCTAAATAAGGTATTAAGTGTATGATTCATCAGTATTTAAAAGCTTAGTGATTAAAGTATTGAGGGTGCGGACCATTTAGAGAGGAAGGAAGTGAGTTTGAAGTAAGTAAGGAGGAGTTAAAGAGAATAATTAGGGAGTTAAAGAAGTGGAGAGCACATGCAACTACTCTCTTAAGCCTATACATACCTCCCGGTAGACCCATAGCTGACGTAGTAAATATGCTTAGGCAGGAGTTAGCGATTACCGAGAATATCAAGCTGAAGAGAACTAGAAGTAGGGTTCAAACAGCTTTATCAGCCGCTATTGATAGGTTAGTGAAGATACCTAAGGTACCTAAGAACGGTTTAGTGATATTTGCTGGTGAAAATGACGAGACAGGAGAGACTATAACATTAGTGTTCTCGCCCCCGGAACCTATACGGGTCTACTTTTATAGGACCGACAAGTGGTTCCATACAGAATTTCTTGAGGAGATGGTGGAGGAGAGAGATGTTTACGGATTAATAATTATTGAGAGAGATGAAGCAACTATTGGATTACTTAAGGGTACTACACTCCAAGTACTTGAGGAAATCGAGGGTTACGTACCTGGAAAGCATAGTAGGGGCGGTTGGTCTCAGAGGAGGTTTGACCGTATTATTGAGGAATTAACTAAGGACTTCTTCAAGAGAGTAGCTAGTAAGGCTAACAACTACTTCCTTCCACTACTTGAGGAGGGTAGATTACGTGGAATAATAGTTGGTGGTCCTGGATTTACTAAGGTCGACTTCGTAAATTCAAAACTACTTGATTATAGGTTGCAGCAGCTCCTACTACCCTCCCTAATAGATGTAAGTAGTCAAGGTGAGCCAGGGCTTAGGGAATTAGTGATTAAGGCTGAGGGGTTGATTAAGGATCACGCGTATCTAAGGCTTAGGAGAGCTCTTGATGAATTTAATTACCACCTCTCTAAGGACGATGGGCTAGCCCTTTACGGTGAGGAGGAGATTAGGAAGGCGCTTAATTTAGGGGCTGTAAAGACTTTAATAATAGTGAATAATCACCCAAGAATAGATGAGTTCCTTGAATTAGCTAAGAAGAGCGGATGTAATGTAATAGTAATCGACGAGAACGTACCTGAGTACATCTGGATTAAGAAAACCTTTGGAGGTGTAGTAGCTACTCTTAGATATCATGTAATGCTATTTTAAACAATTAATTAATTAGTACGTATACGTCATTACAGCATAGAGTGGGGATTTGCATGTCTGAAGATACTAAATTAAGTAGGAGGAGATTAAGATCACCTATAGTTACGGTATTAGGGCATGTGGATCATGGCAAAACAACCTTACTAGATAAGATAAGGGGGACTGCAGTAGTTAAGAAGGAGCCTGGCGAAATGACTCAGCACGTTGGTGCATCTTTAGTTCCTCTATCAGTTATTGAGAAAATAACTGAACCACTGAAGTCTCTATTCCCAATAAAGCTAACTATACCTGGTCTATTATTTATAGATACCCCCGGCCATGAAATATTCAGTAACTTGAGAAAGAGAGGAGGTAGCGTAGCTGATTTCGCTATACTGGTTATTGATATTATGGAGGGTGTTAAGAGGCAGACAGTAGAAAGTATAGAGATCTTAATGAGCCGTAAAGTACCTTTCTTAGTGGCTGCCAATAAGATTGATAGAATATATGGGTGGAGGCCTAATCCCGATGAACCATTCCTTTTCTCTATAAGGAAGCAGAGTAGAGCGGTTATTGAGGAGCTTGAGAGGAGGTTATACATATTAATAGGTCAGTTAGGTAACTTAGGAATACCTGCAGAGAGATTTGATAGAATTAGGGACTTTAGGAAAGCTATTGCCGTAGTTCCCGTATCTGCTAAGACAGGAGAGGGGATCCCAGAGTTACTTGCTGTATTAGCCGGACTCGTTCAGAAGTACCTAACAAAGAGAATAATGTTTACTGAAGGCGCGGCTAAGGGTGTGGTTCTTGAGGTTAAGGAAATACAGGGACTAGGAACATGCATTGATGTAGTGATATATGATGGAGTACTACGTAAGGGTGACACCATAGTTGTTGGTGGACTTAATAAACCTATAGTCACTAAGGTCAGATCGTTATTAATGCCTAAACCGCTTGAAGAAATGAGAGTCAGTAAGTCAGCATTTAGGAGCGTTAATGAGGTAGTCGCAGCTGCAGGTGTTAGAATATCAGCTCCTGGATTAGAGGAGGCACTAGCAGGTGCTCCTTTATATGCTGTTGAGTCGCCTGATAAGATTGATGAGTACGTAAGGAGAGTTAATGAAGAGGTAACTCAAGTTAGGTTTAGGAAAGAGATTGACGGATTAGTTGTTAAGGCAGATACTTTAGGTACGTTGGAAGCTTTAGTAGCTACTCTACAAAGTAAGGGATACCCCGTTAGGTTAGCTGATGTAGGTCCCTTAACTAAGCGTGAGGTGTTAGAAGCTGCGATAGTCGCTAAGAATAATAAGTACTTAGGAGTTATACTCCTATTCAATACTAAGCCACTACCCGATGCTGAGGAACTCGCTGAAAGAGAAGGTATTAGGATATTTCAGGATAACATAATTTACAAGCTGATAGATAAGTACATAGAGTGGGTCAAAAAGGAAAGAGAAAGAGAAGAGTATGAGGAAATGATGCGTACGGTCTTTCCAGGAAAGATAAGGGTTTTACCCGGCTTTGTATTTAGAAGGAGTAACCCAGCCATAGTCGGCATAGAGGTATTAGCTGGTGTAGTAAGACCTGGTTACCCATTAATGAGATCCGATGGTAGGAGATTAGGACATATACAGCAGATCCAGAGTAGAGGTAAGCCTGTTAAGGAAGCTACGAAAGGTGATGAGGTAGCCATATCAATTAGAGGTAACGTACTTGTTGGGAGGCATTTCGATGAAGGTGATATCCTTTACACCGATCCATCAGAGAGGGATTTAGAGAAGATATTAACTAAGTTTAAGAGTAGAATAACCCGTGAGGATATCGAGTTAATGAAAGAGATAATCAAGATTAAACAGCAGCAGGATAGGAGCTTCGGATTATCTATACTCTTTAAGCTTAGGAAGTTAAGTGTTGAGTAAATTTGAAGTAGTCTTTAATCCTCACTAGTATCTTCGCATTTAGGATCGAATACTACTGAGATTTCATATTTTGCTCTTTCAGGACTATCAGCTGCGTGTACTACGTTTTCACGATTTGATAAAGAGAAATCACCTCTTATAGTGCCCGGCAACGCCTTTCTTCCGTCGGTAGACCCTACAAGCCTTCTTAGTACATTAACAGCTTCGTCTCCCTCAATAATCACAGCCACGATCTTACCTGAGGTCATAAACTTGATTAATCCCTCATAGAACTCCTTTCCTTTATGTATATCATAAAGTCTCTCAGCACACTCTCTCGTCATCTTAAGCATCTTAATGTTAACTATTTTTAACCCTTTACGTTCGATCCTCGATATTACCTCTCCAATTAACCCTCTTCTTACACCATCCGGTTTAATTATTAGTAACGTCCTCTCTAACACGCTCGCACCCTATTTTCCGCTCCTACTTCCTACCTAGGTAATATGCCGACCAAGGAACTCTCTTGGGATCTCTACCCATCTTAAAGCTTTTGAAGCACTTACTAGAGCAGAACCAGAGTATTGTGCCATCGTTTTTTACGTACATAATACCCGTGCCGGGCTGTATCTCGCCACCGCAGAAGGAGCACTTCCTAACCTTAACCATATCTCCCTCACACCTTGATGTGTGAGTAAAACTACCTTAAAAACCTTATTTGATTTCATCTATTGCTGGTAGAGATGGGAGACCTTTATTAACTACGGATAACGTAAGTGGTGGGGTTGCAGTAATGGGTAGTGAGGGTAGCGGGAAGAAAGTGGATATAGGTGATAAGCCTGTAAACGTCATTGAGGAATTTGGATTCCCTGCTGAGGTAATACAGATCGTAGGTAGAACTGGAGTTACTGGTGAGATTACTCAAGTTAGGGTTAGGGTGCTTGAGGGTAGAGATAAGGGAAGGATAATAACGAGGAATATTAAGGGACCCGTGAGGGTAGGTGATATAGTAATATTAAGAGAGACTGAAAGGGAGGCTAGGAAATTAACGACAAGACGTTAGTAGAGTGTTAATAATATAAATCTTTTAATTAAGTGATATAAAAGAATTTTTATGTGTTCTTAAGTTATGACTTAGCCTTCAACTCTTGATAAGCCCTAACTAATTCCTCTAGTAGATCCTTAGCTTCACCAGGCTCCAGTATTGCTGCACTAGCGGCGGCTACCTCAATACCTGCTGCCTCACCTAATCTCTTCTTACTGGGTACATACAGGTATGGCACCTTCTTCTCCTCACAGAGGAGAGGTAGATGCATCACTACTTCGGGTGGGTCTACGTCCTCAGCTATTAGTACTAGCTTAGCTAAGCCTCTCTCAACTGCCTTAGTAACCTCATTAGTACCTTTCTTAATCTTTCCTCCACTCTCTCTTGCCTTCCTTAATGCTTCATACGCCTTCTCAGCTATTTCGGGAGGTACCTCGAACCTTACGTATGGGGGCTTACTCATTCTCATCCACCCCGGTCGTCGTTCCGTAGGTACTTAGGTACCGTGTTTTTAAGCTTAACCTATTACTAATTATTTGTTAGTCGTGAATGTAAAGCAGACCTACCTTAGTAACACCTGCTCTAGATCTCCTATTCTTAATTACCGCAAATCCGTTACGTATTAATTGTACCCTCTCACCTTCCTTGATCCGTGCTAGTGACTCCTCGCCTAACCCGTTAATTACTTTCATTCTAAGCCCTTCGGGTTTGAGGAGCTTAACCATGACATTACCTTTAGTTGGTACCCATTGAACTATACCATAACCTAACTCCTTAGCTTTACTAACTCCTCCATCGATATATTCTAAAACCACCGTGTCGTCAGAATACCTCAAGTACCTAGCATTACATAACCCCATGAAACGAACGCCTCCTACCTTCCTTATTACGTCTAAATCCCTATGCTCAATGTATAAGGAAATGACTCTGTCCTCGCTTACTTCAAGCTTAATTGAGCGCTCACCTAGCTCCTTATTACTTGGGTGGTAGGGTATCCTAACAATGTCACCACCTCTGTAATTAATGATCTTTACCTTAAGTAACGGATTAAACACCGCCATTACTCTCCTCGTATTACCATCTATAATTTTTCTATTAATTGATGCTAAATTATCCCAACTAATACTTGCGTCAGTACCCTTAACACCGACCTCTAATATTACCTTTCTTATAGCTTCAGACTCTATTCCTCTATAACGCATTGAAGCTACGGTACCGAAGCGGGGATCATTAGGACCCAAGAATTTATTAGGGTACCTTTTAAGTAGCTCCTTAATCTTTGATTTACTAAGTATAAAACCTTCTAACTTAAGTCTACCTAAGTTTATTACCTCAGGATACTCCCAGCCTAAATGAGTGTATAGGAACTTCTGTTTAACTGTATTAACTGCATGCTCCTTACCTCTTAATATATGAGTGACTCCCATTAAATGATCATCAACTGCCGCTGCGAAATTATAAGTCGGCCATAATATGTACTTAGACCCTACTATAGGGTGGGGATACTTATCAGTATTTATTATCCTAAACGCTACCCAATCGATTACTGAGGGGTCAGGATAGTTAATGTCTGTTTTAACTCTAATTACTGCTTCACCCTCGCTAAAGTAGCCCTCAAGGATCTTATCGAGTAATTCTAAATTCTTCTCAATACTTTGAGACCTATGAGGGCAGGCCTTCCTACTTAACTTAAACTTTCTAAATTCTTTTTGCGAACATAAATCAACGTAGGCACCTCCTGCTTTAATTAATTCCCTTACTATGCTGTAGTATATAGGCATCCTTAGCGATTGAATGTACTCTTCGTCCCATTTGACCCCTAACCATCTGAGGTCCTCCTTGATAAGTTTGTAAGCTTCAGGCATTGGTGTTTTAGTCTTTGGATCAGTATCCTCAAACCTAAGTATCATCTTACCCTTGTACATGCGGGCGTATTCATAGCTAAGTATAGCTGGTCTTGCGTTACCTAGATGTATTAAGAAGTCCGGATTAGGCGCGAACCTAGTAACTATTAATCTATACTTATCAGCATTAGGTAGCGGGGGTAATGCTTTCTCTTCCTCACGTACCTCCCTCTCCTTAAGCAGTTCTGGATACTTTGAATTAACTAAGTTAATCTGCTCTTCTAAACTCATGCTATTAACCTTATCTACAACCTCCTTAACGAGTTTCAGTACCTCCCTAGCTCTAGATCTTAATTCTGGGTGTTGACCCATTACCTTACTCATCACTGGACCTATAGCGGCTTTTCCGTTATGGGTTACTGCATTCTTTAATGCTAGCTTAAATATTTCTTCAATTAATTCGTTAGAATTCATCACTTCACTTCCCACCTCCCTTAATAAATACCTTAAACCTAGAGTACTTTTCACCTAATTCTTCATGAAGTAGGAATATTACTCCGTCCTTAGGTGATCTTATGGTTCTTACTTCACCCTTACCTGTAATGATGTAGCCTATACGTTGGTCCTTACTCACTTCATCACCCTCACTAACTATGAAGTACACTTCCCTACCCTCAACAGGCATCGCTACTATATCATCGTCTTTAGTGAGATTAACACATACTCCCTTGCCCTCATTACATACCTTAATCTCTATACCTTCGCTAAATACTTTATTAATTAACTTAGGGACCTCCATACAATCAATACTTACTTCCTCATTATCTTTAATTAAGTAGCAAAGTACAGGTTTATACCCGTGGGATAACTTACTTAATTCTTCCTTTAACCTCCTACTTGCGTTACCTGTTATCGGTGACATGATCAGTACTGCCTCCTTGCAAAGAAGTATGCTAGATCCTTCAATAACTCCTTAGCTTCACTGTCCTTAGATTTTGTTTGTTCTAAATAACTCAGGCCCTTACTTAGGTACTCCATAGCTAATTTATTACTAAAATCAAGAGCTCCGGAATTAATTATAATCTCAGCAGCCCGCCTTAATTCATTTAAGGTTGCGTCTCTCCTCCCGAGTACGCTTAGTATAAATCTCCTTTCATTTTCACTCACATTTTCTAAGGCGTAAATTACTAACACAGTCTTCTTACCCTCCCTTAAGTCACTAAGTACGGGCTTACCTAGCTTAGCTTCATCAGCTACTAAGCCTAATTCATCGTCCCTTATTTGAAATGCGACACCAATACTTTCTGCATAATTTTTAACCTTACTTACTTCATCCTCCCCAGCCCCAGCAAGTATGGCTCCTATAGCTGCACTGGCTTTGAATAATGCCGAAGTCTTCTTCTTAACCATAAGTATATACTCGTCAAGCGTTACGTCCTGCCTCATAGGAAATTCCATATCCATTACTTGACCTTCAGCTAATTCCTTAGACGCCAATGCCAATTCTTCAATAGACCTAACTATTCTAATCGGTTGAAAACCCTCCCTATAAAGCTTAGCTAATGCGTAGAATGACAGCGTTAATAG
Source organism: uncultured Desulfurococcaceae archaeon (assembly GCA_964627805.1). GTDB lineage: Archaea > Thermoproteota > Thermoprotei_A > Sulfolobales > NBVN01 > CAZAMI01. Next base: position 66,694 of record CAZVLA010000013.1, on the reverse strand, counting down.
TAAGTCACCTGCGAGTATCGCTACGTCCTCGCCCCAAAGCTTATGTACGGTTGGAACACCACGTCTAAATTCATCTCTATCCATTATGTCATCATGTATTAAACTAAAGTTGTGGAGTAACTCAACCGATGCACCAGCAACTACACCTTTCTCTTCAGGTAGGCCGTATAATCTACCAGTTAGTACAACAAGCAAAGGACGTACTCTCTTTCCCCCAGCCCTTATTAGGTGGAGTGAAGCTTCATATAGTCTTTCCTGATTACCACGTACTATGTCGTATATTACGTTATCTACCTTCTTAGCTATGTACCTTGCGTAACTAATTAATTTACTGAAGTCCCTACTCAACTTACTTACTCACCCCTAAGGTAGATGTTAAGTAGGTAATATAAGTTATGAATTAATTAGGTGCTCCTCTTAGTGCTGAATCCAGGAATTACGTTTTCGCTTAACTTAATACCCCTACTTAATATCCATTCCTTAAGTGGCCCGAAGATTATTACCGGGCATTTCTTAAATTCTTGAATGTCCGTAGCATTCGCTAAGGACATTATTAGTCTTAGTGAATGTATAAATGCCTTTACGTACTCCCTAAGCATGCCCTTACTTAAATATACTAATACAGGGCGTGCAATACCCACTAAGTCGGCACCCAATCTTATGGCCTTTGCTGCCTCAAGAGCTGTTCTAATTCCTCCACTACCTATTATCACTGCATCAGGTGCCGCATATCTTGCTTCTATTATGGACGCTGCCGTCGGTATACCCCATTCCTTAATGTTATCAGCCATTAACTCCCTAATTACATCACCCCTCTTCATAGCTCTGTATTTCTCTACAATAACCCAATTAGTGCCTCCAGCACCTGCTATGTCAAATATTTTAATACCTAACCTACGGAGCTTACCTACGACTTCCATGGATAGCCCGAACCCGACTTCCTTAATGATCAGGGGGACACGCAGTCTATTCTTAAGCTCGTTAATTTTACTGAATGCATTAACTAAACTAACTTTACCTTCGGGTTGAACAAGTTCTTGAGGTAGATTTAGATGCACCGCTAACGCATCCGCCTCAATCATATTAACTACCTCTTCAAGCTTACTTACTGGTAATTCAGATACTTCTGAGATACCTATATTCGCTATCACTGGAACATCTCTACATACTCTTCTAACTACTGCGTAAGTACTAATTAAGCTAGAATTACCTAAGGCTGCCCTCTGACTACCTACTCCAACGGCTATCCTGAATTCCTCAGCAACCTTAGCTATACTTTCATTTATCTTCTCAGTACCGGGGGCACCTCCCGTCATACCTGATATCACTATTGGTGCCTCCAAGTACTTACCGAGGAACTCTGTAGATAGGTCGACATCATCAACTGATACGTTAGGTAGTGCTTGATGTATTAGGAATACGTACTCTAAGAAGTTAGTTAGAGGTCCCTCAACCGACCTATTAATGACTATATCTATATGTTCTAACTTCCTAACTTGATTCCTGTCTAATACCATATTGTAGTTCCTCTAAAATCAAGACCTACCAAGGAGTTATATAGGTTATCACCTTCATAACCAACTATCTTAACCTTGACCCCCTCAATACCTAACTCTAGGCCCATCCTTATCTTGAACTCCATACCGCCCGTTACGTCATATCCTTGGGGCTTAGCAAATACTACCTCACTTAATTGCGACTTACTTATACTTCTTATAAGAGAAGCGCTACTTGAGGTGTGGGGGTCTGATGTATATAATCCACCAACTCTTGTTACAAATATTATTTCTTTAATCCCTAACTCCTTAGCTAATATCCATGCGATTTCATCTCCTGAAAGCACCCTAAATGTACTATGGCTTAAGTCCATGCTAAGCACAGTGATTACATCACCAAAAAGTACGGGATTAACGCCTACGCCTATATAGTACTTAATTAAACTTAAGTCATATTTTAAAATACCTTTAGGGTGCTTCACGTCCTTAACCTCATAAAATACTGCATGTGGTGGTAATGGAGTTACTGCCAAGCCTAATTTAATTAACTCATCACAGAATATACTATCCAATCTCATCATTGCATTAATAACCTTAGAAGCGCAGAGAGGGTCTAAGCTATCTTTATTACCACACTCCTTGACTGCTGCATGACCGAAGCTGCCTCCTCCATGAATTATTATTAATGGCTTGCCTATGTCGCGTACGTACTTACTTAACTGCCTAGCTACGTTAGCTAAGGAATCGTAATCTACGGTGTAAGGCCTATCCTTATACGTAATCACGGATCCACCTATCTTCACTATCTTTACTTCACGCATCTCTTAATTCCTAATTTATTAAGTAGTAGGGCAGTTTAGTAGGTTATCCTAAAACTAATTACCTCTGCTACATTACCTATGTCTTGCGTAATTATGCAGTACCTCTCATCACTTCTAATATCGCAAAGCTCCCTACTATATAACTTAATTAATTCATGAGCCACCTCATCATTAAGCACTAAGTAATTTAGTGAACCTACAATCTTAAGTAACGACTTTAGGTAGTCACTTGAATAGTTCAGTTTTCGAAAGATCTCAATACCCGCAGCTCCTACTAAATGCACTAACGCATTAGTTATTGAGTTGGGGAACTCTTTAATTACTGCTTCATTAACGCATCCATCACGGCATGGAACGTAGAATATCTTCTCTATATCCACGACTACCTTAGATTCGTGGCATAAATACCCCTCACCTAATCTCCATATCATAGGCCTACCTCTACAGAGTGTAGTGTATCTTAAAGCTAACACATCATTACCTAATTTCAGTAGCTTATCGAGTGAACATATAGAATCTATCAATTCCTTAGTTAATTCACCGCATAATAGATTAATTAAGTAATTAGTGGTTAGTACGTAGATTAGCTTAAGTTGTTGGGGTTTACTAGAACTTACCTTAATACTTACGTTACCCCTAAATCCAACCTCATTAAATACTTTAATTACGAATTCCCTTATTAAGTCCGAACACGCTTTCGTTAAGTCGTTGGGTAAGGGTGCTTGAATACTTACATTAACGTCGTCACTTACTCCTTCATTGGGTAGGGCACTTAATTTAATCCTTATGTGTGTATGCGATGTTGTTGGGATTACTACGAGGGGATTGTCCCTATATAGTGCAGGTACGTAATTAATTAGTAGGTAACCACGTGCTCTTACAGATAAGCTAGCCACAGATTGATTTCCCCTTTACTTAAAATCACCTATGAACGATCTTAGTTTCGAATGCTTCAGGACCTTCCTGTAAGTCTCCGTCAGGAGCTATTACGCCACGTTCTCTAAGTACTTGCCTAGTTAGTAACCAGTATATAGTAGCTAAGGACTTCCTACCTTTATTGTTGCCTGGAATTACTACATCTATGTAGCTTAGCTTAGCGTCGGTACTAGCAATAGCCACGACAGGTATGCCTACCCTCGATGCTTCAATAATTGCTTGCTGATCAACTCTAGGATCGGTAACTAGTAGTACGTCGGGCTCTACGTAAATATCTAAGTGCGGGTTAGTTAGGGTTCCCGGTATGAACCTACCGATAATGTACTTACACCCTACGTACTCAGAGAACTTCCTAACGGGGGTGAAGCCGTATTGACGCGCTGATACAGCTAATATCGTCTCTGGCTTATACCTTGCGAGAAACTTAGCAGCGATTCTTATTCTCTCATCGACCTTACGTATATCAAGTATGTAAGGTCCGTCAGGCCTCTGCTTATATACGAACCTCTTCATGTGTTTAGTACATATGTAGGTACCTATGTGGACACCCGCCTCTAGGTACACGTTTAACGGAACAAGCAACTCAACCGCAGCTGACCTACCTCTTGATGTGTCCTGCATAATCACACCTTCCTAGAGTAGTATATTATCTCATCTATAAGGTTAACATGTGATATGAACATGCGTCTACAGCAGTACCTCCTAATACCTAGGTCGTCAAGTACCTTCTTAGGGCTTTCACCAGCCTTTACTCTCTTAATAAATTCCTCCCACTTATCACCTATTACTGCACCGCATGTGAAGCACCTAACTGGGAAGAGTACCATGCCCCATCACCTATAGGACTTTTGCCTCCATCTCCTAGCGCTATACCTCATCCACTTCTCAGGCTCTGTCCTCCTAGGATCATTCACTAACATAGGCCTACTGTACTCCTTATATATCCTCTTAAGTAACTCACTACCTGTATACGCAACTAAGCCCCTAGCTATTGCTGATCTAACAGCCTCCGCTTGAGACATTACACCACCTCCCCTTACATTAACCTTAATATCGACTGAATTCCATATCTCCTTACCCGCAAGGAGTAATGGCTCCATCATCTTTAGCCTAGCCATCTCTATTGGGTAGATCTCTAATGGTATTCCATTAATCCATACTCTACCCTTACCTGGCTTAATAACTGCTCTAGCTATTGATGTTTTTCTCTTACCCGTAGCGATGACTATCTTACCTACCTGCCCACTCATACCCCTTCCACCCCATAGATTTAGCTATTTCAGCTACGGTTATGTAATCACCTCTTAACCTTGATTTATCTGCTTCGGGAATACGAATGAATTCCTTATTCTTTAATTCCTTAGGTATACCTACGAAGACCTTTAATCTCTTTAAGGCTTCGATGCCTTTCCAATTATCCTTAGGTAGCATACCTTTAACTGCACGCTTAATTATCGCCTCTGGAGATCTTGGTCTCTTTGGTGATGATTTCTGAGGGTTCCTTAATGTCTTGATTTCTAACCAGATATGATATGACTTAATAACCATTAATCTATCACCGCTAACTACGGCTTTATCAGCATTAACTACATACACTCTGAATCCCTCCTGCAATAGCTTGGCGACTACACTAGCTAACCTACCCAGTATAGCTCCTTCTGCGTCAATGACAACAGTCCTATCCACCTTAACATTACCTAACTTAGACGTCATATTATTACCCTCACCCTACTACCTCTTGGGTTCTCCCTAATTAAGTCACTAATAAATAAAGCTGAACCACCGCTAGCCTTAATTTTCTCAAGAGCTGACTTAGAGAAGCTTATGGCGGCTACCGTAACCTTCTTCTCTAATTTTCCAGCACCCAAGACCTTACCAGGAACTACTGCAACCTCTCCATTCCTTAAGTATCTATTTAACTTACTAACGTTAACAACCACTCTCCTCCTGGTAGGTCTTTCTATAAGATCGGCGACATAGGACCATATGGGTGCGTTATATGTTCTAGCATACTTGCGTAACTCCCTTACTAGTTTCCTTATGACTATGTTAGTAGGTCCTGTCCTCCGCACCATGCCCTACCCCCTCCTAACATCCTTAGGTAAGGATTTTAAATTATCCATTAACTCATCTATTTTCTTAATTATCTCCTTGACTGACTCATAAATTATAGTCTCAGGTCTTAAGGCTCCTGAGGACTCAATCATTAGGTAGTATTCATCTTCTCTCCATTTAAGATTTATAGCGTCATACTGACATGCCTTAACACACTGCCTACATAGGTTACATTTATCAGGGTTTGGTATGGGCTTACCCTCATCGCCTGTCGTTAAGGCTCCCTTAGGACATACTACGATGCATTCACCGCAACCAACGCATTTACTACTATCTATCTCGATTACTGGTACGTACGTCGATACAGCCACCGTTACTGGTGACCATTTAATATGTTCCTTACCCCTACCGAGTCTTGCCTTAGCTTCTAAGCATATTCTCTGATTAGGTCCTAGGACAACTATTGGTATGTTACTGTATACAGGAACTACGTTAGGATCGTCTAGAGGTCTTAACTCGCTAGAGTAAACAACCTTCTTCTCATCCTCACCCGTCTCCGCTTCTAAGTAAAGTGTTACATAACACCCCTCTTTATAGAAAGCCTCCTCACCGCCTACGCACTCTTCAGGACTTCTGTACTTCCTAATCGCTTCCTCGGACCTTAGGGGTATCATTGCTAATCTATGAGCTATTATTTCATCGTGGAGGGAGGTTGTATTAGTTCTAAATACTACATAATCAACAGCCATAGTAGGTACTTCCTCGTACGCGGCTCTCCTAATGGCATTAACGATAGCTAGGGGCACGTTCTTAAATAATAGTTTCAGTTTATTCTCGCTAGCTTCAATGATCTCAACATCAGCACTATTTCTACTAGACATGTTGAAACACCTTACACTCTCCTACCACGCCTACCTCCAGGTCTCCTAGTGGTGTCGTGAGGTATCGGCGTTACATCCTCTATCCTACCTATAATGAATCCAGCCCTAGCTAATGCTCTAATGGCTGCTTGAGCCCCGGGTCCAGGTATTTTGGGTCCATGACCTCCGGGTCCCCTCACCTTTATATGTATAGCCATTATTCCCTTCTCCATAGCTTCCTGAGCTGCTCTGTAAGCTATCATCATTGCCACGTAGGGCGACGGCTTCTCTCTATCAGCTCTTACCACCATACCTCCGGACCATCTAGAGACTGTTTCAGCCCCGCTTAAGTCGGTTATGTGTACTATAGTGTTATTAAATGAGGAGAATATATGTGCCACACCCCACTTAATCTCACGTGATGTGAACGCCATACAGCATCACCTCATGGGGTTTGACTCCCGACTGACTGACCTTGGACTAACTCCCTCTTCTCCCTAAAGGGTGATGTAGGTGCGTAGTCTATTAGTTCCTCTTCATCCCTACTGACTAAGTATCCAGGTGACTGTACCCTCCTACCACCGATGGCTATGTGTCCATGAACTATTAGTTGCCTTGCCTGATGTATTGTCTTAGCTAGTCCCTTCCTATACACTATGGTCTGTAATCTCCTCTCAAGTATTGCTGATACATTAAGTCCTAATACCTCATCTAAGGTTACGTTCTCACTCTCAAGTATACCCATCCTATAAAGTTTCTTAATTAGTTCCCTCTCCTTTACTGCTCTAACATCGGGTGGCAGTGAGAGTAGGGATCTAGCCCTCTCCCTAATCCTCCTAAGTAGTGTCTGTGCTTTCCATAATTCCCTCTTATTCCTTAGTCCGTAAGTACCCACTAACTCCATCTCCTCAATAAGTCTCTGCTTAATCCATGGGTGACCTGGTCTTTCCCACTTCTTACGTGGTTTCTTAGGATCTCCCACCTACATCACCTCCTCCTACTGACACCTACGGTCGGTCCAAACCTACCTGTGGTATGGGTTCTCTGACCCCTAACCTTAAGTCCTAATGAATGCCTTATACCTCTCCATGACTTTATCCTCATTTCACGCTCGATGTCCTGCCTTGCAGCAAATATTAAATCTGCACCTACTAAGTGCTTATCCTCACCAGTTACGTAATCTTTCCTCCTATTTAAGAACCAAGGAGGTATCCCGAACTTAAGTGGATTCTGAATTACTTCCTCAATCTTCTTAACATCCTCATCAGTTAAGTAACCAACCCTCATATTAGGGTCGTAACCTAATACCCTAACTATAGCTAGTCCTAGGTTATAACCAACTCCCTTAATCTTAGCTAACCCATAAGGGAGTAATAAATCACCCTCCACATCAACACCAGCGATCCTCACGATATGCCTAAACGACGTACCCTCACTCATGACCTCAACACCACCCAATACCTACCAACCTTACTTCACAGGGTATTTAAGCTTTAAATTAATGAAACTTAAAAAGGACATCACAACTAACGATTAATAAAAGTAAGCAAAGACACGTAAGTAATTAGTGACTAAGTACCATGAAGTGGCGCCGGGGGCGGGATTCGAACCCGCGCGGGCTGACGCCCACCGGCTCTCCAGGCCGGCCCCTTAGGCCGCTCGGGCACCCCGGCCCCACTAATGACTTAAGTTCAAGGGTTTTCTAATTTTACCCTTATTAACAGATCATGAAGAAGGATATTACACTTTAATTTAGCCGTAGTTTATTACCTAAGTAATTCTAGCTCTATGTAAACGTCATCGGGTACCTTAACACGCATTATCTGCTTCATTACTCTTTCATCAGCTGTTATGTCTATTAATCTCTTATGGATTCTCATCTCCCACTTTTCGTAGACCTTAGTGCCCTCACCGTGCGGAGGTACTAACACAGGCACTACCAGTCTCTTAGTAGGTAACGGCACCGGGCCCCTGACTTCAACGCCTGCTTTCTTAGCTATCTCAACTAATTGCTTGACAACTTCATTGAGGTGATCGACGTTGGTGCTCCATAGTCTTATCCTTACTCTACTACTCACCCCAATCCCCTCCTTGAGTAGTTTGTGGGGTTTTTAAGTTAATACCTCAGAAATTATGGTTTATTATGCTTTTTATATTTTAGGTAATAAAATACGTGGTATTTTACTTAGCTTTAATCTCTATCTTAGCCGGCTTTATGTCCATTATGATACCTATACCTACGGTCTTACCCATGTCCCTCATAGCGAACCTACCTAGTGCTGGGAATTCACTGTACTTCTCTACAGCCATAGGCTTTATGGGCTTAAACCTCATAATAGCTGACTCACCGGCTTTTACGAACTGTGGATTCTTCTCGGCGATCTTACCGGTTCTAGGGTCTAGCTTACCCACTATCTCAACTATTCTAGCAGCTATTGATGCTGTATGCGCGTGAATTACTGGTGTGTACCCTACATGAATAGCTGTTGGGTGCCATACTACGTATACTCTAGCTGTGAATTCCTCAGCTACGGTTGGTGGGTTAGTTAAGTGCCCGCAGACGTCACCCCTCCTTATCTGAGTCTTAGATACTCCCTTAACGTTGAATCCTATGTTATCACCCGGTATTGCCTCCTCAAGTCTCTCGTGATGCATTTCTATGGATCTTACCTCACCAACTACTGCTGGAGGCATGAATACTACCTTATCCTTAACCCTTAACCTACCTGACTCAACCCTACCTACAGGTACCGTACCTACTCCTGAAATACTGTAGACCTCCTGAATTGGTATCCTTAATGGCTTATCAATAGGCTTAGGTGGTGGCTGAACTGAGTCTAGAGCCTGAACTAATGTAGGCCCTTTGTACCAAGGCATGTTAGGTGATGGCTCTATTATGTTGTCTCCGGTCCACCCTGATACGGGTACGAATGGTATTTGATCAACCTTATACCCTAAGCTCTTCATGAACTTCTTGAGTACAGCTACTACTTGGTTGTATCTCTTCTGACTCCATGGTGGATCCGTTATGTCCATCTTAGTAACGGCTACTACCATCTGGCTAATACCCATAGTCCTAGCTAGTATTATGTGCTCCATAGTCTGACCTTCCCTACTCATACCTGCCTCAAACTCTCCTGTCTTAGCGGATACCACCAATAGAGCTACGTCTGCTTGGCTCGCACCCGTTATCATGTTCTTAACGAAGTCCCTATGACCGGGTGCGTCAATTATTGTCCAGTAGTACTTAGGTGTCTCGAACTTCATGAATGATAGTGATATGGTTAGACCTCTCTCACGCTCTTCCTTAAGCTTATCTAGGAACCAAGCATACTTCTCGGATTCCTTACCTAATTTCTTAGCCATTTCCTCAACTTCCTTAACGGTCTTCTCATCAATGGCTCCTAGCTTTAGTAACATATGACCTACTAATGTACTCTTACCGTGGTCTACATGCCCTATTACTACGAGGTTTAGATGTTCCTTCTTAGGCCTACTCATAATATGCTCACCTTTCCACTAGTTTAGGTTGTGTAACTTATAAAAGTTTTAATTAGGTATCCTTACCTCGAGCTTAATGCTATCCTCTCGATCTCCTCCTTCCTAGAGATTGCGTGGCTTCTTGAGTCTCCCTTAGCTGCCAGTATTATTTCGTCAGCTAAACACTCAGCTATATTCTTAGTTGATCTAAATGCAGCCGCTCTAGCACCTTCTGTAATGAACTTTAGTGCTAGATCGACTCTCCTTTGAGGTGAGACATCAACTGCTACGTGGTATATGATACCTCCATACATAATCCTAGTAGTTTCCTCTCTAGGTGCTGCATTCTCAATAGCCCTTACGAGGACTTGAAGCGGATTTTCTCCGGTCTTTATGTGTATGATTTCAAATGCTCTCTTAACGATGTTGTAGGCGAGGTGCTTCTTACCCGTATTCCTTCCCGGTCTCATCAGCATGTTCATTAATCTCTCAACGATAGGTACCTCAGCTTTACCGAATCTCTTATGTTCGTGTCTACCCCCAGTATGTGGTAGGTATACGGGTCTTAATGATATATACTTCTTAAGGCTAGGGTCCCTAACTACGACACCATCGAAGCTCCACTTACCGAATAACTTTATCTCCTCAGGCTTAGGTTCGAGTACCTGAGTAGTTTCTCTCCCACTCATACACCTTCAACCTATCCTGCTTACGTACTGAGCTATTAATACTTTTTAGCTAGTATGTACATTACTGCTAAAAACTGCTAGAGTAACTTCATATTAGGTATGCGTGGTAGGATAGAATGACTCAGCAACTACATAAGGTAGTGGATATTGAGCCTATGGTGGCTAAGGAAGGTGAGTTCGAGATAGGGTTATTAACTTGCTATTTGGAGAATGGAGATAGCTTCGTACTGTATAACGTCCCTCCGGAGATAGCGAGAGCGATATCCAAGCTTAGGAGTGATGATGCGTACTTTGAGGCCAGGGAGGATATTAGGGAGACCATATATGAGTTACTGATAATGCTCTCTCCTAAGTTAAGAGATATTGGTGAGAGTATAGGTATGGTCATCATAGATCACTTTGACATGAGTACGATGACGTATAGGGCGAGTCTGTATATAGAGGTTGACGGAATACGAATAAGAAAAGTAATGATACCTAGTCACGCCATATTCCTTGCTCTATTATTCAGCAAACCCATATACGTTACTGATGAAGTACTAAGAATATCTAAGGAACTCGAGAGTGAGGAGGACGAGGAGGAAGGCGGTGGATTAATTGATATGTAGCACTTTTAATAACTACCTAACTGGTTTCTGTTTCTTACCCTTTATTAGCGCATCTAGAGATACTCCATTAACCATTATTACCTTATACCTAACTCCTGGTAGGTCACCCATTGACTTACCTCTACTTCCACCTATACCAGCTATTATTACTTCATCATGTTCATCAATAAACGTTACACCACCGTCGTATGGCACGAAAGCTGTTACTACCTTACCATTCTTAACTAGCTGAACCCTAACACACTTCCTTAGTGCCGAGTTCGGTTGCCTAGCTTCAACGCCTACTTTCTCAAGAACTATACCCCTCGCCATAGGAGCTCCTTCTAGTGGGTCGTACTTCTCCTTAAGCCTAAGCATCCTTATCCTGAATTCTCGCTGACTCCATCTAAACTTGAGTCTCTTTAACCTTAGCTTCCTAGCGGCGTATAGCCCCGAGGGAGATTTCTTACCGGGCATACCCTCCTCACCTAGCTACTACGGCATCTAGTACTAGTTCACCTTATAAGCTTAAACTACTGAGACCACGTCTATATTGAAGTACCTCTTTAAAATTAACCTAGCTTTATTTACGTTTCTTCCATTCTTGCCTATGGCTATTCCCTTATCCCTAGGATCTACCTTAACGTAGAGTATCCTCCTACCATCGGGTGTTTTATTTAGCGTTATCCCAACTACACGTGCTGGTAGGAATATATTCTTCACTAGATTCTCTAAGTTCTCCGCCCACTCGACGATCTCAACTCTCCTGCCTAGTATCTTAGATAGCCTCCTAACATTCCTACCTTTAGCACCTACGGCTAAGCCTGCAGTACCTGGAGGTACTATGAATATTATGCTATTAGTATTCTCATCCAAGATACAGTCCCTAGCTGATACCCCGGTTACGTCATGTAAGAGAGCCATGAACCTTAACTCATCGCTTGTTATCCTTACAGGCACGTCCTATCAACCCTCCAACTCAAGTATTCTTGATTCTCCAGGATCTATCACGGCTATAGTCGTTATGGGGAAGGGCTTACCGCAAAGAGTCCCTAATTCAAAACTTGTACCTCGGTATCTAATAACTTTTATGTTACCTAACTTAGCGTAATACTTGACGTCCTCCTCAATCCACTTAGGTATTAAACTGGCTAGTATTACTGCTTTAGCCTTACCTAGTTTAACTGCCTGTATAGCTCTCTTAGCACCTATGATGACCTTTCCTGTCTTAAGTAATGTCCTTATCTCATCCTCCAAGGAGAGAGCCTCGCCCCTACTAGCCCACATCACTCACCACCTTCTACTTTAGCACTACTTACCCCTTTTAAGGTATTCCCACTACTTAATTTAGTTGGGTTCATACGTAGCTTAACTAAGGCTGTACCTACAGGGGCTATCTGACCTATAATTACGTTCTCAGTAACTCCCTTAATTTCGTCAACCTCACCCCTAGCACTAGCATCAAATAATTGCTTAACCGTTACTTCGAAAGCAGCCCTAGCCAAGACGCTGGGCTTCTCACCCGCTACTCCATGCCTACCTATCTGCTTGACAACTCCTGACCAAGTCATGGTATCCGCTAAGAGCATTATATGTCTAATATCAACATCTAGACCTTGCTCTCTTAAGGTATTCATTATCTCCCTAATCAGGGCCTCCCTAGCAGCTTCGATCCCTAATACATTCTCGATTTCGTGAATACTGTTGGATGTCGTTTTAGTCGGGTCAACACCGTCAACCTTAAGTACTGCTGCTAAGTTGGTGCCGTCAGTTATTAGTACATAGTACTCCTTGCCAGTTTCGGGATCAGTTAATTTCTGAGGTATCACCTTCTTTATATCCTTAATTCCTTTTAACTTAATCCTTAGTAACCTATCTCTAAACTTCTGAGCCTTAATTATGTCGTAGTTCTTAGGTATGTCGACGATTATTAGGTAGGGATCGTTAGGATCTGCCTTAACCCTATCAGCTAGTGTCTTACTTTTACTTAGTACCTTAATCACATCGTCCCTAGTAAGGCCTTTATCCTCAAGCATATCAGGATCTAATCTGATAATCAGTTGCATCGAGAGCAAATCAATGTCAACTACATCAACTATGTTTTCAAGCTTCGTCATCTCTATTTTCCTAGCTACTTCGATTGCTTTTTCCCTGTCATACTTATGCTCCTCATCGAGGTATACCCGCATCATTGGCGTCTCAGGTGTTTTCCTAGCGTCTACAAGCTCTATTAACCTAGGTAGACCTAAGGTTACGTTAAGCTCCCTAACACCTGCGTAGTGGAAGGTTCTGAGGGTCATCTGAGTGCCTGGCTCACCTATTGACTGCGCAGCAACCGTACCTACGGGCTCACCGGGCTCGACCTGTGCTTCTAAGTACCTCTTAACAACGTCATCTCTAATAGCTAGTATCTCTTCATCACTTAATTCTATTTCACATGACGTCTCAAATAATTTGCTAAGTAATTCATCGTAAATTGCCTCGGGTAGTATGTCTTTAACCTCCTCTATGTACTTAACTATTTTTTTACCGTTACTTACTAAGCCGTTTAACTTATTAACAAGTAAGTCATAGTCTATCTTTTCACCTAATTCAATAACTTCCTTAGTTAATCGCCTTCTAATAATATTAGTGATTTGAGGAGGTAGGTCAGTTGGTACTAAAGTCATTAATTTACCAACTATTTCCTCAGGTTCCTTTATCTTTCTCAATATCTCACGAATATCTTCCTCTACTCTTGCTTTCTTTCTGCCTCTCCTACCTTTACCTCCCTTACGAGGACTCATTTCTTCCACCCTACATGCTTCTCTATAATTCTATCCACATTTACTGCCTTACCAAATGACGTGCTCTTAGGATCAACTCCATCCTCACCATACTTAAACTGTATTAGGTGACCATAGGCTGACCTAACCGTACCATCATACTCTACTCTTAGGTCTTGGAGGGCATTAATTAATCTACGCTGCATGTAGCCACTCTGCGAAGTCCTAACTGCAGTGTCCACCAGTCCCTCTCTACCACCAGCTGCGTGGAAGAACATCTCTATGGGTGAGAGTCCCTTAACGAACGAACTTGATACGAATCCTCTAGCTTCAGGACCTATATCTCCTTTCTTGAAGTGAGGTAATGTTCTGTCTCTAAATCCTCTGTGGATCCTCTTACCTCTAACTGATTGTTGCCCTAACATAGCGGCCATCTGCGTTATGTTTAATGTACTTCCCCTAGCTCCAGTTTTAGCCATTATGAATACGTTATTGAACGGGTCTAGGTACTTAGTCGCTACTTCACCCGCTTTGTCCCTAGCCTTAGATAGTACGTCCAGTATCTTAATCTCTAGACTCTCCTCTAAGGTTCTTCCTGGTGTTGGTTCAAGCTTACCCTCTTTGTACTCCCTTATTAACCTCTCAATTTCCTTTCTAGCCTCCTCCATAACCTCCCTTATCTCTTCATAAGCCTTAGCTGGTACTGCTATGTCGTTAAGGGTCATCGTGAAGCCTCTCATTTCAATAAATCTTAGGAAGAGCTTAAACGCTCTATTCATAAATTCCCTACCGAAGTCGTTACCGTACTCCATGACTAGGAAGTGAAGCATTGACTCGGGTTGCTGAGCGCCTATGGCTGCCTTATCAAGTACTCCAAGTAGTAATTTACCTTTCTTTATGACTAGGTAGGAGTCCCAGAAGCACTCATAATCACTACATTTTAAGGCGCCACTCGATATCTTAGCCTCCTTCGAGAAGTTGAAGTCCTTAGGTAGTAGTAGGCTTATTATCTGCTTACCCGTCCATGCCCTTATAGGTGATAGAATAGCTGGTTCCGGTATCTCGCCTGCGTAATTCATGCTAGCTAGTAAGTCAGATACTTGATCCTTAGTTAGTAAGGTGACCTTCGATGAGAGGAGGTAAGCACCGCTTATGTAGTCTTGAATACCGCCTATTATAGGTCCTCCATACCTCGGTGAGAGTATGTGCTCCTGAACAAGTAGTAGTATCCTAGCTTCTGCCCTAGCCTCTATGGTTTGAGGTACGTGCAGGTTCATCTCGTCACCGTCGAAGTCAGCATTGTATGGTGGACATACGGCTAGATGCAACCTGAAGGTCTTACCGGGTAGTACCTTAACTATGTGAGCCATTATTGACATCCTATGCAGTGATGGCTGCCTATTAAACAGAACTATATCGCCATCTTTTAAGTGCCTCTCAACGATGTATCCAGGACGTAATCCTTCGGCAACAGCCTTTAAGTCCTTAATGAATCTTAAGTCGATTCTCCTTCCGTTAGGATCTATTATGTAGTTAGCTCCTGGGTACTTGTATGGTCCATTCAGTACGTACTTCCTCATCTCCTCTATGTTCCATGGAGTGACCCTCTCAGGTACTGTTAGGATTTTAGCAATTTCAATAGGTACCCCAACCTCATTAATGCTTAAGCTCGGGTCTGGACTTATTACTGTCCTAGCTGAGAAATCAACCCTCTTACCTGATAAGTTACCTCTGAACCTACCCTCCTTACCCTTAAGTCTCTGAGCTAACGTCCTTAGAGGCATTCCGGATCTACGCTTAGCTGGTGGTACGCCAGGTACTTCATTATCTATGTACGTAGTTATGTGGTACTGAAGTAACTCCCATAGATCCTCAACAATGACCTCAGGAGCTCCTGAGTTTATACTCTCTCTGAGCTTCTCATTAGTCCTTATGATGTCCACTAACTTATGAGTTAAGTCGTCCTCGGATCTAATACCAGTCTCTAAGAGTATTGATGGTCTAACAGCTATTGGTGGAACGGGCAAGACCGTTATTATCATCCATTCAGGCCTAGCGTACTCGGGGTCATAACCCAGTACTCTTAAGTCCCTATTAGGTATCCTCTCAAGCCACTCCCTAATCTTGTTAGGCCATAACCTACCTAAAGGCCCCTCATCAATGAATGTAGTTGGCTTCTCCAACCTAATCTTGTACTGCTTCTCACCACAGTGCGGGCACTCCATATTCTTTATAGCTTTCCTCTTAACGAACTCAGTAAGTGACTTAGCTAATTGTGGCCACCTATCCTTTAGTTTTTCATAGAGTTCTAAGTACCTATCTATCTCTTCATCAGGTATCTTTAACCTACCACATCTACGGCATGTCGCCCTAAGTAAGTCGTAAATGTGCCTTACGAATCCTATATGAATAACAGGCCTAGCTAGTTCTAAGTGACCGTAATGTCCTGGACACCTTGCTAATGTGTTTCCACATGTAGCGCATCTCTGTCCTGGCTCAATAACTCCTAGTCTCCTATCCATCACTCCACCATCAACGGGCATGCCGTTCTCATCATACACTTCAGAGGTTACTATAGCAGTTACTGACATTTTCCTAATCATTTCAGGGGATAGTATCCCGAACTTAATACCTCCTATGATTTTCTCACTACTCATACCCATCACCTACTCCTCTTAATCTTATCCTCAAGTATTATTCGTGGGTAAATCAACATACTCATGAGTTCCTGCAGGAGTAGCTTGAATGCGTACGATACCGTTACTGGGTAAAGCCTACCTCTCTCACCATGTATTGGACATACCAGCTTACCTTTGCGTCTATCGTACCAACCTATTAATCCGCACTCCTCACATACGTATATTACTGCCTTATCCGAATTCTCCAATAACCTCTCCTGGAGAAGTAGTGGGGCTCCATGACCTATTAAGCAGTCTCTCTCCATCTCACCGAATCTCAGACCTCCCTCCCTAGCTCTTCCCTCGGTAGGCTGCCTTGTCAGTAGCTGTATCGGTCCCCTAGCTCTTGCATGCATCTTATCAGCTACCATATGATGTAGTCTCTGGTAATACACTATACCTATGAATATGGGAGTCATTATTAATTCACCAGTTCTTCCATCATACATTGGTTCAGTTCCATCAGCTGGGTAACCAAGCAGTAGTAATTCCTCCTGTAGCTTCTTTCCTTTCTCACCGTAGAATGGTGTACCGTCCACTAATCTACCAGCTAAAGCACCTACCTTACCAGCTATTGACTCTATTAACTGCCCTACGGTCATTCTTGATGGTAAAGCATGTGGATTAATTATTAAATCAGGAGTAATGCCTTCCGGAGTGTACGGCATGTCATACTGAGGTACTAATAACCCTATAACACCTTTCTGGCCATGCCTTGATGCGAACTTGTCACCTATCTCAGGTATTCTAAGGTCTCTCACCCTAACTCTTACTAATCTATTACCTTCGGCACTCACAGTAATGACTACCGAATCAACTACTCCCTTATCTCCATGCCTTAAAGTTAATGATGTGTCCCTCCTCATAACGGTTGTCGTTGCATACTCCCTATACTCCTCAAGGAACCTAGGTGGCGAGGTTTTACCGACAAGTACATTACCTGAAGACACGTTTACCTCGGGACTGATTATCCCGTCTTCATCTAGTAATCTGTAGTGATCCCTACCCCTATATCCCCTAACGCTTGGGTCAGGTATCTCTATTCTGTCTCTCTGCCCACCAGCATATCGTAGCTCTTCGGTACTGTACTCCCTAAAGAATGTTGACCTAGCTAATCCACGCTCTATCGAGGATTTATTCATTATTACTGCGTCCTCCATATTGTAGCCCGTGAATGAAAGTACCGCAACTACGAAGTTCTGCCCTGATGGTCTGTCATTATAGCCTATTACGTCAAGGAACTTCGTCTGAACAATAGGCTTCTGCGGGTAATGTAGGAAGTGAGCTCTACTATCAAATCTTAAGTGGAAGTTTGATGCGTAGAAACCTACTGCTTGCTTAGCCATAGCTGATTGGTAGGCATTCCTAGGTGATTGGTTATGCTCCGCGTACGGTATGGTAGCTGCTGCTATACCCATTATTGCTGGAGGCCATATCTCTAAGTGAGTATGCTCCGGAGTTATGTCCTCTGGATTTAGTGCTATGTAGGCATCCTCTTCCTCCTCAGCATCTAGATACTCAATGTAACCTAAGGCTACTAAATCTGAGAATGTAAGCTCCCCTCTCTTAAGCCTCTCCACGATCTCCTTAGTTATTCTTAACTTACCATTATCAACTATGAGTAGCGGCCTCCTAACCCTACCTGCGTCACAGTTTATGTATACCTCATTAAGGTACTCAGTCTTTAGGTAAGATATATTTACCTCATGATGTATCCTACCTAACCTCCTTAATTCCCTAATCCTCATCACTAAGTCTGATGCATCCTCCTTAAGGTAGTAACCTATTAGCGTACCATCAACAAATACTTTAGCGTACTTAGTTAAGTTATTTATAAGTTCCTCATCCCCAGCATGTAACCTTGCGAATATCTCCTCAATAGGTACTACTCCTAAGGCCTTAAGCGTTTCAATTACTGGTGCTGGGTCAATACCTACTGATATATGAGCACTTAAGGCTAAGTTCTTAACTAACCCACAGTTAGGTCCTTCCGGGGTCTCGAAGGGACATATCCTACCCCACTGTGTCGGATGTAGATCCCTAGCCTCAAAGTGAGGCTGGCCCCTACTTAATGGCGCTACGGTCCTCCTTAAGTGGCTGTGAGCTGATATCCAGTTTGTCCTATCTAATATCTGACTAACTCCTGTCCTTCCACCTACCCAATTACCTGTTGCTAGAGCATGCCTTAGCCTATCAGTCACTATGTCAGGCCTAGCTAATGCCCTCAGATTAAGTCTCCTACCCCTCAATCTATGTCGTTCCACTTGGTACTTGAAGTCCTTTATGAACTGTTTGAACGCCACCCTAAATAACTGCGCAAGTAGATCCCCTGCTAACCTTAACCTCCTATTGGCGTAGTGATCCTTATCATCGGGTTTCCTCCTCCCAAGCACTAGCTCCAGTAACTTATTAGCCATCTGACCTAAGTAGAGGGCTTTCCTAATTCTACTAGCTGGTGATGTACCTAAGTGAGGTAAGAAGTAATTATCTATTATCTGAGCCGCTCTCTCAATCCTAGCCTCCCTTGCCTGCCCAATAGCTACCCTAGAACCTATGTAGTCTAAAGCATCCTCTTGAGTCTTTATTTCCCTTGCTTGAAGTAGTGATGGAAGTAGCTCATTCTGAATCTCTGGGTCCGTCGATACAGCTAATGCTATATCCCTATCACTCTCAAGTCCTAAAGCCCTCATCATTACCGCGAAGGGTATCTTAGTAGGTATTGGCGGGAAGTTAATTACTAATGTACCATCCTTCAGTCTATCAAGTATTATCGGTACTCTATACCCGGCTGAAGCAGATATGACTTTAGCAGTATGCGTTATGTTAGTTCCTTCCTTAGCTTTATCAACGAACACCCTATTGGGTGCTAGATCCTCCTGGGTAACTATGACCCTTTCAGAACCATTAATTATGAAGTAACCACCAGGATCTCTCCAGTCCTCACCAATAGCTATCAACTCCTCCCTACTCATTCTTGAAGTGGGGTCTAGCACAGACCTTATCATAATAGGTAATTCACCAAGCGGTATTTCCTGCCTAGCTATCTCGACGCTATTCTCGTATAGAGCTACTACTAACTTAAGAGGTGCTGCATACGTGAGGTTACGTATCCTAGCCTCCATAGGTGTTATTCTCTCAATATTTCCTTCAACTTCCCTAAATTGAGGTTCACCTATCTTTATATCAACGATTTCTATATACACTCCAGGCTGTGTAGTCTCGATTCTACCTACCTCCTTGACTATCTGCTTAATCCATGAAGTCACGAATGCATTATAGGAGTCTAAGTGCTGCCTAACTAATCCCTTCTCTTTAATGAATGCCTCCATAATAGCCCAACGATCCTCCGGTGTTAACCATGTATTATCATTAACCAAGCATATCACCCAGCAACAACGAATCTGTAAACAATTACCTTACCCGCCGTTGGAGATCTACGCTCAATCCTAACTATGTCTCCAGGCTTAGCACCTATCTCCTTAGCTACAGGGTCTGAGGCACGTAACCAAGGAAGCATCTCCGGAGTTACCCCTAACTCCTTCAGTACCTTAACTGCTTCCTCGGGACTTAAGACTTCATGCTTAGGGACTAACTCATGCTCAATTACCTTAAATCTCTTTTTACTGGGCATATCACCACCACTCAACTATTCGGGATTCCGATACACTAATTATAAGCTTTAACCCTTAAAATACAAGTAACTTAACCATAAGCGAATATCCGGAACCTATTTTTACCGACTTAAAAAAAGTACAGTGCGGCAGGGCCCGTAGCTCAGCCAGGTAGAGCGGCGGGCTTTTAACCCGTAGACGGTCACCGACCGGCGGAGGTCCCGGGTTCAAATCCCGGCGGGCCCGCCACAACTATCTCTACTACGGTAGTATGTACTCAATCTCAGCACCTATAGGTAATTGATCTTTGGGGATTATATCGGCTAATACTATGGTCTCAATAAGCTTAAGCTCTAGTCTATACTTACTTATGAATTCCTTAATAGCTGCGAGATCGTCCTTACTGAAGGTCATGAATATAGCTACAGCTATATTTCCGTGATGCAGTGAAGATACCTTAACATCAGACACGTTACTTCTTAATCCTCCGTATAAGTAGTTAGTCATTAGTACTACGTTAATCCCGAATCTCTGAGCTATTATTGAGGCCATAGCTAGGGAGTAATTAGGAGGTGACAGAATTACCGATACTTTACTTCCTGCTAACTTATCGATTATCCTACTATACATGTAGAGGCTAACGTATTTCATGATCTTTGAGTTACTCAGTAACCTACATAAACTACCGCCGTACTTCTCATGGATCGCTTTATAAATAAAGTTTCTAGCAAATTCCTTAGATAGAAATACGTTTAACATAGTCTTAGCTGTCTCAACGTTAGGTATCATACTACCCTGATAGTACCTACTTAAAACTGAAGCTGGCAATCCTAGAAGTGGAGATAACTCATCATATGAGAATACGTCCTTAATAGCCGCTAGCGACTCCACAGCATCCAACCTTATCCTTAACTCTCTATATTTCCTTCCAGGGCTCCACTTCATTCTCGTACCCTATAGGAAGAATCGAAACGAAAGGATTTAACATTTAAAGACACGAAGTAAATTTTTCTGCTTGGGGGGATGGGCTGGGTCTATAAGCGCTGACTTTAGAATATGATGAGAAACCCACGCTGCTTACCCCTTATAAGTGATTAATCAGGCAAATGCCTTCACATCACTTATCAGGACCGGAGGTATTCATCACTCCTTATTAAAATTATTTGGAATATATTTAAGGCTATACCTAGGGTGCTTAAGATGGTTAGGGACGCGTTAAAGGCAGCTGTAATACCTTCGTTACTATCGATATACGCAATTGCATGGATAGCTATACAGCCCTTAGTAATAATTCAGCTACGGAGATTCTCCGCTATGTTTAGGTATAACTACATTTTGCTTATTCTATCCCAAATAGTAACTACGATACTCTTCCTAGTAGTTAATGCTCTATGGTTACTTAGCTGGTACAAGATATCCAGAAAGATAAGAAGTAAACTCATTAGTAAATGAATCCCTAACCATGAAGGTAATTACATCAGCGCTACAGTGGTTCATCACTTACTCAGTCCGCCCATCGTGGCATCATCTAATACGTATTTTCTATGAAGGATAAAAGAGTTTATTGCTTGATTAATATTGCTGGCTTTAGAGGAAGTATTAACTTACCCTCAATTCTTCCATAACTCACCTTAACCTCGTCCTTAGACTTAATTTCAGTCACTTTAATCCCTAATCTACCTTCTATATACCCCCTTAGCTTTTCTAGGGTTTCCTTCTCATCAAACCTACCTAAACTCCTTAAATACTTCCTTAAATCTGCAGGTAATTTGCTCACTATTTCGTAGATTTGCTTAGATATTAATGGTAGGTCTTTTAAGCTATAACCTAACTTAGGTATTACGTTTCTTAACTTCCTTATTAGGTCTGATAATTTACCGTTATTCTCAATTACATCTATAGCCTCTTTAATGATCTCGTAATCACTATCATTAGCTACGTAAACAGCGACGACGTTACCCTTAACTACGCGCATAATACTTCTTATATCTTCAACCACCGCGTCAGCATAGAATATAGATAGCTCAGCTAAAGGATCGTAGTATTTCTTAAGTTCTTCTATGTCAGTTAATTTCTCCTTAACAACGTAGGTGCTAAAGCCTAGTCTGTGCCATAACTCCTCGGCAATGAAGGGTGTGAACCAAGATATCACCTTAATCCATTCTCTTATGTAGTCTCTCACGCACTTAGATACCCTCCCCTTAGAGAGCCAAAGATATTTCTTGAGGTCCGAGTACATGGTATAGTAGGTAGTTACCCCAGCACTTCTAATTCGCACATTTTCTAGATCACTTAATATCTTCGAGATACTGCTGTATAACCTACTCATAATCCATCTCTCTGGTAACTCATATACTTCATTATTTGCCTCGCTATACAGCTTGGTAATTAATGACTCTATATCTAATATCTTCATTAACGCATTAATAACTGATTCTTCATCGAAGTTTAGATCCTGCTCAACCTCTGCTATAGTAGCTAATGCAAGTCTTACAGCATCAGGAGAGTAGGACTCTATTAGACCCATTAAAGTCTTAACATTACCTTTAGACTTCGACATTTTCTCGCCACGTATTAGGACCCAGCCATTAGCTACTATCTGCTTAGGCCATAATTCACGTGGGAATATCGCTGCGTGATTGAATATGAAGAACGATAGATGATTAGGTATTAGGTCCTTACCGCTATGCCTCGAATCCAATGGATACCAGTACGTAAATTCAGTCCTTAGGTCCTTAAGTATATTAGGATCGATTCCTAACTTCCTACCCACCTCCTCAGCATTACCCGTACCCAATAGTACGTAGTCCCAGAACTCCTCAGTTAATTTTGAGTGATGTATCCTGTACTTCCTTATCTTATGAGCCACAGTATAAAATGCCATGTATATTGTTGAGTCACTCAAGGACTCAATTATCCAGTGCCCCTCACCCCAAGGTATCTCAGTACCTAAGCCACGTGACCTAGCACATGCCCTAGCTCTTAACCAATCTATAACTGCTAAGAACTGATTACGTGCCTCCTCCGGTATGATCCTCATCATGCTTAGTAATTCCTTAGCTAATTTCTTCCACTCACTATTTCCGTAGTCCAAGAACCATTGATTCCTTAGTAACTTAACAACAACCTCAGTACCGCATCTGCAGTAGACGGGAGCATTTATTAATTCATAAATCACATCACCGTATCCTGAAGTGAGTAAGGTATCCTTAATTACTTCTCTTGCCTCCTTAACGCTCTTACCCCTTACCTTACTCTCTATGATGTACTTTATATTAGGTATTAACTCCTTAACAACTAACTCAATGACGTCATCCCTCATTATCCCATTCTCTAGCTCTACCCTATATACCTCCTTAGTAGCCTTATCAAGTAGTTCCTTATCATTCTGTGACTTAATACCTAGCTTCTTAATTACATCCCTTGCAGGTACGTCACTGTAACCGCTAACCCTTATTAACGGTATAGGTCTTAAGTCGCCCCACGACTCATCACTTAAGTTACCTAGGTAATCAGCTATTGCTATATAATCATAAGGTGCATGCGCCGGTACACTCATAACCACACCGGTTCCATACTTAGGATTCACGAACCTCCCAGGCAATACCTTAACTTTCCTTCCAGTAACCGGGTTAATTACCTCCTTATTTATTAATTCCTTACCTAAGATCCTACTCTCCACTTCTACGGTTAATTGATATTTAAGCCTATGAACAGCCTTACATGCTAATACCCACTTCTCCACCTTACTCTCTTTAGTATAGACTCTACATAAGCAATACTCCTCCTCAGGATTAACCCATACATTCGTTACTCCAAGCACTGTTTCAGGCCTTAATGTCGCCGTCGGTAGTACGTACTCTTCATCAGTCATGGGGAACTTAATAACAGTAAATTCCTCTATCTCGGGTTCAACATCATCTTTAGTATCGTGCATACCTACAGGCATCTCATGCCTTGGACACCAACCTACCGGATGTGATCCTTGTGTTACAAATCCCTTATCCCTTAATTTCTTAAATTGCCACCTTATGAACGCCTTAAATTCAGGGTCTATTGTAGTGAATTCCCTACGCCAATCAATACTTAATCCGTAGTACTTCATGGCGTCCTTACTAACTTCGTGGAAGTACCTAGCAAGCGAGAGTGGTTCCTTAAGCTTCATTAGTACTTCCTTAGGTATTCCAAAGTTACTTACTAATTTATTAATGAATGCTTCGTCATTACATGCTATCCTCTCCGCCATTACTAATATAGGTGTTCCTGTGTAGTGAAATGCCATCGGAAATAGTACGTTATGACCGACAGCCCTCTTATACCTAGCGATGATGTCAGGAATTAAGTACGTCCTTGCATGACCTATATGTGCTGGTGCGTTAGGATACATGAATGCTGCGGTTGTGAAGTACTTAGGTACACCGGGCTTCGGATCCGCCTCATAAACCTTATCTCTAAACCACTTCTCGGACCATTTCCTAGCTACATTCTTAAGGTATTCAATATACTTATCAATACTATCTTCAGCAATAGGCTACACCAAACTAAAAGGTAGGTACTAGCTTATAAAACATATTGAGATACCCCCTCTAAGGGCTTACATAATTCGTTACCTGTATTCACGACGTTAATTTATTTCTAGCCTCAGACTTACCTAAGAGGGTCTTAGGTTGGGGCTTAAGTATTTCCCTATGAGAGGACTTGGTGATCGGGTACTTCAGATAATTGACGTATTGGATAGTATAGAACCTAGGTTAGGAAGTAGGAAGTCCTTAGGACCTATGATGAGTAAGCCGTTAAAAGCATCGCTCCACGCCTTTGTGAAGTTTATTGATAGGAACCTAAATGAGTACTCGTACTTTAGAATGTCTAAGTTGTTAGCTGATGAAGTGATTAGATCTCTAGAGGAGCTACACGGTAATAAGCCCATTCCTGCAGGCATTATTACCTACGGAGGTAGTGAAGCTAACTTAACGTCACTGTATATAATGAGAGAACTCGGTTACGACACGGTAGTAGTACCGCAGAACGCGCATGAATCCGTACTTAAGGCGTCTAGGATACTTAAGTTAAGAGTAGTACGTACCGGAGTAAATAAAAGGAATCAAGCATGCATAAGTGACGTAGTTAAAGTTGTTCGGAAATTAGGTAAGAGGAGAGTGTTTGTAGTACTGACGGCTGGAAACACAGAAACCGGGACTATTGATGATGTTAAGCAACTCTATGAAGAATTACCGGATACTGAAGTAGTTGTTGATGCTGCTTTTGGTGGATTAATAACGCCATTCATAGAAGAAAGCAGTAGTATACCTTATTACGGATTTAAAATACCCACCGTAGCTTGCATAGGTATTGATGGGCATAAAATGGGTCTAACGCCCATACCTTCAGGTGCTCTTATATTAAGGAACAACGACTATTTAAAACCAATCACTTTCAAATCAAAGTATTTTATAAATCAAACACACCAATATAGCTTACTTTGGACTAGGACAGCAGCGTCTGCAGCTGCCCTATGGGCAAGTATTAACTACTTAGGTTTTTACGGTTTTAAAGCTATTGTTGATAGGTTAATTAAGTTGACTAGGTACCTAACTGATGCTCTGATCAACTTGAACTGCAAGGTGGTGGAGCCGGACTTACCCATTATATGCTTTAGTTTAGGTAAGGGTAGGCTTAACCACACGGTAATGACTAAACTTATAAGGAGAGGATGGCACCTATACAGGTGTCCATTCATTAATGGGATTAAAGTAACCTTAATGCCTCATACTAATGAGGAGGTAATCAACGAATTTCTAAGTGATTTAAAGAGAACTGTTACTGACTCTAATTAATCAGTAATACGGGGTTTTCATCACCAAGTCAATCCGTGATCCGCTCATCACCGTATAAGATCTTTGGTTAGAGGCAAAAAACGTTAATTACATTTTATTTAATGTGAGTTAATATAATGAGACAATAGTAGGTGGTTAATATGAAGGCCATAGTACGCGTTGATAGTAAGGGTAGGATAACTATACCTCTATACATAAGGGAGGAAGTAGGTATTGAGCCGGAGTCATACGTTGAGATCGTTACTGCTAAGGATAGGAAAGAGATAATTATTAAGCCAGTTACTAAGTCAGGTGAGTTAATCGTTAGCATGAAAATCGTGCTTAGGGAGCCTGCCGATATAGTAAATATAGTAGATAAACTTGCTAGGGAAGGTACTGAGGTAATTGAATTTAGATGCCGGAAGGAAGAGGGCGAATACGTATGTACGATTACGATTGGCGTTATTGATTATGCCATGGCAATTCACATCAAGAACATCGTTAATAAGGAAGGACTTACGGTATTATCTATGGAGTCTGTAGGGAGGTTAATAGAATGAGTAAGGTAATCTACGTAGGAACTTGTGGATTCCCTATGGGTAGGAGTAAGTACTATGGACTATTTAAGACAGTCGAGTTACAAGATACTTTCTATAATCCCCCCGATACCGGTAGATTAGCTAAGTTAAGGAGTGAAGCTCCTCCGAGTTTCATATTTAATATGAAGGCATGGCAAGCGATAACGCATCCTCCATCAATGCCTACATGGAGAAGATCCAAATTCAAGCCTCCTAAAGATCTTTGGAATAAGTACGGATTTCTTAGACCTACCAAAGAGAATTTTGATGCTTGGGAGAAGGTACGTGAAGGTGCTAGAGCATTAAACGCTAAAGTAATAGTTATTCAGCTACCGTCAGCCTTCAAATGCACCAAGGAAAACTTCAATAACGCTACCGAGTTCTTAAAATCGGTAAGCTCAAGCAATTACATAATAGGTTTAGAGCTTCGAGGTGATTGGACAAAGAACACTCAATTAATTAGTGAATTAGTAAATATTAATAAGAATATAATTCACGTATTTGATCCGTTTAGACTATCACCAGCTGTGATTAAGGAAGTAACCTACATGAGGCTACACGGAATAGGTGGGAAGGATGTTAATTATAGGTATAGATATAAAGATGAAGACCTAATTAAGCTTAAGGATTTTGTAAAGAATTTAGGAGGCAGTAATGAAATATTTGTAATGTTTAATAACGTGTATATGCGTGATGACGCGTTAAGGTTCCAGAAACTACTTACGAGTTAACGATTCCGAATGTTGTTGATTCAGTTCATTACTAATCTTACTTAATGCCCTATTAAGTACATTAAGTACGTTATAATTCTTTAAAGCACTCATAACCATTATATCACCTTTAAATACCTCCCTAATCCTGCTTACTACGAACGATATTCTTTCCTTACTTACTACATCAACCTTATTTACGGCAACAACAACTTTCTCAGAATTAATAAGGTGTGTAATAATGTTCTTTAAGAGATTTATTTGACTTTCTAATGGATAATATGATGCCTCATAAGGATCTATGAGGAATATTAAAGCATCTGTAAGGTACTTTATTGCTGTAAGAGCTCTTCTCTCAATTTCATTTAATTTATTGAATGGTCTATCAAGAATTCCTGGAGTATCTATTATTTGGACGTATTGATAATTAATTAACCTATGCCCCACTATTATTTCCTTCGTTGTGAATGGGAAAGGAGAGACCTCAGGCTTAGCTGTTGATACTACCCTTACGAAGGTTGACTTACCTACTTGAGGCATGCCAGCAACCACTATCTTAGGTAGATCCATGTCGATGCATGGCATACTTCTTAACTCTTTAATAGCTCTACTCAATGCGTTAAGGTAGTGCCTACTTCGTCTAAAGACTGAGAGTAACCTACCTACGTACTCTCGTGTCATTTTCTTAGCTTCAGCTACGTCAAAACTCATTCTGACTTTCTCTAGGTATTCCCTAGTTAGTTTATTCACTATGTATCGTCTACGCATTAAATCATTAATTATCTCTTCATAATTGTTAACTCCGCCTAACTTCATTAGTTCTAAGTAAAATTTATGAATAGCATCCCCACGAGGCAGTTTTTCTATTTCATTAAATACATGAGTGTTTACGTAGTTATCCATCTTCCTTATTCTTATTAGGTACTTAACTAACGCTCTTCTCCTAATACCTTTCTGTAGAGGTACTGGTTCATTGTATATTTCCAGTACTTTCCTTCTAATTTCCTCGAATGGAGGTACGTATACGCCCTTCAGTAGGTCACTTAAGCACTTCTTAGCCTCTCCCAAACTACCTTACCCCCTACCTTAATGGCTACTACCCTATGTATTGGTATTACCTTATCACCAACTACTATCCTATCTAATGAAAGTTCTATATCGTTATTTAGGGATAATTCTTTAATTACTTCATTCCCACCTAATCTCTCAATATACGATATCTCTACTAAGTCATACCTACCTCTATACACCCATTTAATCCTCTTCATAATATCCGTAAGCTCCCCACGCCTCACATTAACCAATCCAAGACATACCACTTAACTAAACTCTTAAATTTCTATAGCGTAGTTAGCCTCGGTGCTTAGAGTGGGGTATGAGAGGTTAGGTACTGGAGCAACTGCTGTAGGGATTAGAACCAAGGACTCAGTAGTATTAGCTGCTGAGAAGAGAGTATCGTATGGTGGTTTCGTCCTTAGTAAGTCAGCTAGGAAGGTATTTAAGATAAAGGATAGGTATGGATTAGCTTTTGCGGGGTTGTTCGCTGATATACAGACATTAAAGAGGGTTATGGAGGTACAGATCCACTCCTACGAAATTGAGAATATGAGACCAATAAGTGTTAGGTCAGCAGCTAGGTTACTTTCAGTAATCCTGTATCAGTACAAGGCACTTCCTTTCCTCTCTGAGGTTATATTCGCGGGTATTGATGAGACAGGACCTCATCTGTACGTAATGGATGCTTTAGGCTCATTGATAGAGGATGATTACGCAGCTATAGGTACTGGCGCACCTATAGCTATAGGTATTCTAGAGTCCGGATATAAGAAGGACATTAGTTTAGAGGATGCTGAGAAACTAGCCATTAAAGCTATTGAGGCAGCGATAAGTAGGGATGCTGTTTCAGGCGATGGTGTTGATGTAGTGGTAATCTCTCCAGAAGGTAGTAGGGAGTACACACACTTAATTAGGTAATTAATACTTAAAGTGATAGTGTAGGAGTCATGGATAATATAGAGTTTAAAGCATCTAAAGCTATAGCCCTTCAAAGGAAGTTATCATCTCTAGTAATAACTAATGTCTCATTAGATTTAAGTAAGATAAGCCTAGTTGCTGGACTTGACGTATCTTACGTATCGGGTATAGGCTTAGCTGTTGCTACGATGCATTCATTCCCTAGCCTCGAATTAATTAAGTATGTAGTCATTAAGGGTCCCATACACATACCTTACGTCCCTGGCCTACTAGCTTTTAGGGAGGCCCCTCTCTTATTTAAAGCGTATGAAGTCCTTACTAAGTCCATAGGTAGAGACGCTGATTTGGTAGTAGTTGATGGTCACGGAATAACGCATCCTAGGAGGTTTGGTATAGCGTCACATATAGGTGTAGTACTTGATGTACCAACAATAGGTGCTGCTAAGAGGGTACTTACTGGTAACGTAAGAGTCGTGGGAAGTAAGGAATACCTGTTTATAGATAGTGAACCCGCAGCTTTAGTTGTTAGAAGAGGCAGTAAGTATGTATATCTAAGTATAGGACATAAGGTGTCATTAAGTGATATTGAGGAGCTAGCTCCTAAACTGTTTAAGGGTAATCACTACCTCCCCGAACCTACGTACGTTGCTGACTTAATAAGTAAGTTAGAGAGGAGAAGGTTAAGGAGGAGAGCGTAAGTGATTATTAAAGGAGTAGTTACTTCGGGGTTAGGCTTAGGTAGGAAGTTCATGTCTATGGATGTATATAGGAAATTATTTAGGGAATTACTTAAGAAGGATCCTTATCCAGGTACGTTAAATATTAAGTTAATTAATGAATTAGATCTAAATTCATTAGTAAATAAATGCAAACCGTCCCTCATGAATAATATCGAGCGTAATGGTAGAATCTATGGAGGATTCATTTATTGGTATGGATTCATAAGGTTTAGAAACAGGAGTTTACGTGTGATCGTATTGAGGCCTTTCAGGAGTAAACATGATACGAAGGTATTAGAGGTAGTCAGCGATATTGGGCTGAGGAAGGAGCTTATGTTACACGATAATGATATAGTGACAATAAAGCTTATGTGTGGTGGGTAAATCATGAATGAGTTTAAGTGTTATAGGTGCATGCATTGCTGCTTCTTCACTACTCCTAATGAGTACCCAATAGTCACCGAGCCTGAGGTTGAGAGATTAAAGGAACTTAGTAAGCGCTTTAACGTTAAACTACTATTTAAGCATCTAGGGGGTATATTCTATCTTTGGATTATTAGTGGCTTCTGCCCATTCTACGATGTATCTAGTTCCTCATGTAGAATACATGATAAGAAACCTGCCTCCTGCAGTATGTTTCCCTTGTTAGTAAACATAAAAACTGGTGAGGTGCACCTATCATTTATTTGTGATTGGGTTCAAGCTAATGTAAGGAGAGATTCCGTGGCTCCTCAGAGGGTAATCCATGCCTTTAGTAAGGAGCTGGAGATAGCGGTAAAACTATATAACTACGTATTAAGTAATAAGGGAGGGCAGGTAATTAATGAGCAAGCAGTTAAGGAGCGTTAAGTACGTAAGAACTGATGTAGTATTCGTAACGTTTAATGACGATGAAGCACGGAAGATCATTGAAGAGATATCTAGAAGGTACAAAGTAATTAAGGCCGTGAGAAGTAAGGTGGTTAAGGAATTATATTTCGTATCCATAGAAGGGACGGCTGAGGGTGTCGAAGAATACCTAAGAAGAGATAGTGTAAAATGGCGTAAGAAAGATTTAGTAATATTTAGGTAATAGGTCTGAAGTGTTAATCACATTACTCATTAAGACCACGTATCGACTTACTAGAGTGTAGCTACGGTACCTAAGGTTTTCCTAAGAAACCTAGTAGCTATTAAAGCCGTAATTAACACTATGGAAAGTATAATTATATCGCTACGGGATGCGTTATCAGCCTCACTTAGGAGTACAGACACTATAAATACCGTCAATAGAATTTCTATGCTATATCTTCTTAACCTACTCATCATTTCCTCACCCTATATTAGCTTAATTCTTATTCCACCACCTAATACCCTAGAAAGAGCCGCTGACATAGCTAAGAGAAGTGAGACGTACATACCTGGCAGGAAAATCAATGAGTAAAGAAGTGAAACACCTAATGATATGTAGCCAGCTATTAAGTCGCTTATACCACTTAATAATAGTAATCTCTTCTGATTTACATTGGGTCTCTTGGGTTCCATAGATTCATGGAATATTATTATATTGAATAAGTCATTACTTAGCTTAATGTTTAATGTGCAAGAACTTAATTTAATACCCCTCCAGCTCAAGACCGACCAATTACATATATATTCTTTGTTATTGATTGCTATTCTGTATATTGGTGTGCTGTGGTACTTAATTAGTGTTAAGCTTAGTACTTTATTATTACTAATAGGCTTTAATGTTACATCGATTAGGTTGCCAGTAATGAACTTATTCAGTAATACATAGTTAAAAGGTATGAGTAATGCTACACCTGCTGAGTAAATAATGGAATTCACCCTCAATACTATATTCTTCTTAAATCCTTTAGCGATGAATTCATTTGGCTGAGGTACAAATACGTAGCCTAAATACTCTACACGTAGATACAACGTAGTGTTCTTAGGTATTATATCCTTACCATCACCTAATACGAACTTACCTCTATCATTAGTTAGTATTACTGCCGACGGTATTGCGTGAGGGCTACTTACTTTCTTTAGGTATACTAAAAGTACTGAGTACGGTAGGTAATTACCAGCTCCATCAACTATAGTACCATATATTGTGGTCGGTCCGAAGTTACCGCTACTAATTATGTTACCCTCAAAGTAACTCACGAAAGCAGGCATTAGAGGGAAACCGACGTAGAGTACTATTGAACAAGCTATTAAGAACGCCCCTACTCCCTTACCTATCCTAAACGGTAATGAGTAAAGAAGCACTCCAAGTAGTACTAACTCCTTACGAAACTTAAAGATGAGTGTCGAGAGAAAGTAGACAATCTTTAATGCAGATAGGGAAAGTGAGATATACGTAAGGACTAGATTAAGGGGAGAGAGAATAAATGAGTACTGCGAGACCTTAATCATTGATAGTAAGTATGAAAGCCCCGTAAATACACCAACTAACACAGCTGTTCTACTTACCAACCATCTATAAAAGTCAAGCCACGTTAAATTAAGTAGATTTAATATGAAGTCACCTACGTAAATGAATACGTTATAGATAGTTATTAGAATCATTGCTACGATAGCATCAATTATGAAAGCCATACCTAGTTTCTTAATAGGCCTATAGGGCACAGGTAAAGCATATACTATAACACCAATTACGTAGCTTAGCATCGCTAAGCTAGATGCTAGTATAAGTATGTCCAACTAGGCATCACCTTCTAAGGTGAGGGTGCAGGTGGCATCGGTTGGTATACATTATTGACTATGTACGATATTATAGCGAAGATAGTTGAGCCCATAGCCATCCAGAACGCAGCCATTACTGCATCCTCAACTAGGCTCTGCCCAGCTCTCTTAACTTTATGGAAAGGAACTGGAGAACCTTTTATTGCCCAACCAACTATCCAAGTGACTAGAAAGAGAAGCCAAGCTATTGACATAAGCTGAGTCGTTAGTTGCTGTATAAAGCTTAGTACGCTCACCTCCCCACCCGTAATTATAGGGGGGTATTAAAGGGTTCTTGTGATTAGTCTCTACTTAACCTTAGATATTCTTCTGTAAATTCTTAGATGCCTCCTAGCCATCCGCGCCCATTGCACCCTTACTGCGTAGCTATATAGTGATGAAGCGTAAACCACTGCGTAGTCGTAATGATTTAGTACCCAGTTAATTACCTTAGCTAATTCCTTAGAGTCCTCAGGAGTTACGGTTAATTTATTAGCGTTCTCATAGAGTTCCACGAGCCTAGGTACTCTAGTACCCACGATGGGTTTTAAAGCACCCATAGAGAGGTGAAGTATGCCACTTACGGAGTACGTTCCCGGCCTATCCCTATAGGGCATGACTATTATATCTGCTGAGGCAGTAACCCTAAGTATCTCGTCACTACTTAGGTATTTACTAAGTAATACTACGTACTTCCTATCCTTAATTAGCTCTAGAACATCCTCATCTCGAGGCTCACCAGCCACTACTAGTATTGGTTTCTTATTTAAGATATCTAAGGCATTAATTAGTACATCAACTCCCTTATCCTTTCTAATGAATCCAGGAAGCACCAATAACGGCCTCCCTAACCTACCTTTAACACCGATACTAGCTAATAATTTATCCTTAGGCATACCTAGGTAGGGGTTAAGTAATGTACCATGTGGTATCCTAACTATCTTACCTATATTTACACCTTGAACCTGAAGCTCAAATTCTTGAAGCCTACTATGTACTATGACCAAATCAACGAACTTTGCAAGGCTTCTCTGGAAATTAATAGCTTTGAAATCCCCTGATAATGGATGCTGAACCGTATGCATAGTAATTACTATCTTCTTAATTAACCCAAGCTCTTTAGCCTCCTGTAATGCCTTTAATAGACTTAATGAATATCCGAATATCCCGTACTCATGCTGAATATGTATTAAATCTAAGCTACCTATAGATTCCAAAGCATTCAATAATGAGGTATAATCACTTTCAAATCTTCTAAAACAAGGTATTACTCTAACATTACTCTCCCCCTCAATATACTCCGTGCCTAAGGACTCGTTCGTCGAGAAGACATAAACCTTAATTGAGGGAGCTACACTTCTTAGGAACGTAATGAGCATTCGGGTATACTCAGCTACGCCACAGTGCATGGGTGGGTACCTACTCACGTAAGCTACTCTCAATTCACGATCCTCAAGGAAGGATACTGAGGGGGTTAATAAGAATCAAGGATAAATTAAATTAGGCAGTAAGTGCATTAATCAGCAATTACATAGGGTAATACTATGAGGCGTTGGGGAGTAATTAAAGAGCTCTACTGGTGTAGCAACTGTAACGTTCCTTTAAGAACACCAATATGTGGAATATGCGGTGGTAAATCTAGGAGACTACATATTATGGAGCCAGGCGATTTAAGACCAGCTTTTGAGGGTGACTTAAAATTAATAGAGGAGGCTTTGTTAAATGAGTTTAGTACGGACATAATTAGAAAAACCCTGAACATGAATGTAGGTAATACCTACTTAAATAAGGTACCGCATATCGACGACATGAAGGAGGTCATTGTTGGTGGAGAGAAGGTAGGTAGGGTTTACTTCGACCCGAAGTACCTGATGTGGAGGTGGAGACTAGCTGGTTACAGTATCCTCCTAGCTATTAATTACGGATTAGTTAAGGTCTTTAGAAGAGATAAAGTAAGACCTCTTGAAGTGCTTGGTGACTGCAGCCGTGATGGTGATCAAGCAGTCGTAGTTAGCAATTCAGGAGAACCCATAGCTTTGGCTTTATGTAGAAGAGGTAAGTATAGGGTTCAATCATTAATTAAGACATCTATTAAATACCCTAACCTTAAGAGCTCAACATCACTTAACGATGTATATAGAGCTAATGAAGGGTACTTAAGAGAGTTAGTGTCGAAGTCTGTTAAGCATATATACATAATGAGTAGTAAGGTTAGATTGCCTGTGATACTTTCTTACTCGGGAGGTAAGGATTCGCTACTATCCCTGCATCTCTGCCTAATTGCCGGAATAGAGCCTAAGTTACTATTTAATAATACAGGTATCGAGTTACCTCCCGTAATTAGAAATGTTGAGTATGTAACTAATAGGTACGGTTTGGAATTAATTGAAGCATCAGCCAATGGTAAGTTTTGGGATGCCGTCAAGGTATTCGGTCCGCCAGCTAAAGATTATAGGTGGTGCTGTAAAGTTGTTAAGTTAGCCCCGATCGCTAAAGTCTATAAGAGATTTTTCAGTGATGGATTACTAGCGATAATAGGTCAGAGAGCATTAGAGTCCGTAGATAGGTCTTGGGTAGGTTCCGTATGGAGGAATAAATGGTTGCCATATGCACTCAATATAACGCCTATTCGTGAATGGGATCAATTATGTGAGTGGCTGTACATAATCAGTGAAGGATTACCCGTTAATGAACTCTATTTCCAGGGATTTGATAGACTGGGGTGCTTCCTCTGTCCAGCAGCTTACATGGCTGAGTACCACATAGTAAGTAAGAAATTCCCTCACATATGGAGCAGGTGGGTTAGAGAGCTGGAGTTCTGGAGGAGGAAACTAAATAAGGACATAAACTGGGTTCGCTATCACCTTTGGAGATGGTTAGATCCACTAGGGCAGGGGAGGAGAAGGGTTGAGATATGGTTGGGAATGAAGAAAGTAAGTGATTGGATTCGTGAACTATCTCTTCGCTCACCGACTAAGATAGAGCTTAAATTAGATCGTGAAGGGAGGCACGCTGAGATATTTTTCAAAGAGGGAAAAGTTATTAATGGCTTAATCGAGAATTACTTCCTAATTGGTAACTTAAGCAGTCTTAAAAACGAATTAAGTGTAATTAATGCTGGAGACTCTAGAATAATCATTGACTCACGTAGTTTAAGAATAATTATCGATGGGGAAAACTTTATGGAATTACTGTCATTAGTACTTAAGGTAGGCATTAGATATGCCTTCTGCGTTAATTGCGGACTTTGCGAGAGTATATGCCCTACTGAAGCCATTAAAGTAATTAATCAGAAACCAGTAATAAGTAAGAGTAAGTGCTTGAGATGTCTTTCTTGCATTGACTTATGCCCTATATCTAATTTATTAGTTAATAAGGTGATATTACCAGCACTACTAAGATCTAAAGAAGTACCTAGAACCACTAGTAAGCCATTTATATTAGAACTTGTGAGAGCGCAACGTAGATTATTAATTGAGAGAGAAGCTAAAGACAGAGGTTTCGTAGTAAGCAATCTAGATAATTTCTTTGAGAGCCTTAGAGATATCAGCTAGTGGTCCTTCAATCACTTATCATTCTAGGACGCCACTCATCATCCAGTAATACCAATCATTCTTTAACGTATAAATATATCTTATGATTTATTATGCCGTCATAGTAAATAACTACCTTTGCAGGTCTCCACCCAGGTATTTCGAATTCATGGGAGACTACCCTGGATCCCTTCCTTAATTCCTTTTCAAGCTTGGGTCTTAACTCCCTATTAACAGCTGTTAGTAGGAATAACGTAACTACGGTTGCCTCTGATATATCCACGTTGAACATATCGTCATTGATTACGACCACCCTATCCTCTAAACCCCTCTTTCTAACCTCCTCTAGCGCTCTTTTGTAAAGGTCATCCCTTATCTCAATGCATACTGCCTTCCTAACATTAAATAGCTCAACAGCCATTATGGGTATTCTTCCGTCACCGCATCCTAGGTCATAGAGTACATCGTCACTCCCAACCTTAGCTATCCTTAACATAGCATTGACTACAGGAGGTGGTGTAGGTACGAAAGGTACTCTTATGTACCCACACACCTTACTTCTCCTTCATTAACTTAGAGAGTGCGTATTTATAGTCTAACTCCTCATCTAACTTACCCTCACGAGTTAGATTAGGTTTAGTAAGTACCTTCACTATACTACCGTCATCAAGCTCGGCAAGAAGTTGAGGTAACCATGTCATGCCAAACTCATCAACATCACCGTAATTAACTAACAATACGTAATCCTCGATTCTCACCTCTAAATCAACACCTAACTCATCGGAAAGCCTCTTCGATATCTTCCTAAAATGCTTATCCAGCGGGTGATTTGGTGAGGTTACGAGTATTAGCTTCTTTATCTTACCCAATTAGAGCACCTAAGCTCTGTAACGTATAGGGTTATTATACCTTAATGAAATCTTCAGAAGTATTTCATACATCATAGCACATGCTCAGATCCCGGATTCCTCAACATCAAGTAAGTAGTTACACTTGCGGAATTTAAGGTGTAGTTCTCATTAGTTATTAATTGCTTAAGTTTAAGGATTGGTACTAGTATTAGGAATTAGGTGATACGTACTTGCTAACGAAGTTTAGAGGTGCTGCTAAACCTGTACTTCATAAGTTAGGTGCTTACCTAGCTAGGAAAGGTATTAAACCCAATTACGTTACAGTAACTGGATTACTAATTAGCCTGTGCGTACCAATAAGTGCGTATCTACAGGGTCCTACACTATTAATACCTATACTAATAGTTGTATCATCTATTCTGGATTTAGTGGATGGAGCCATAGCTAAGGCGGCTAGCCTCAGAAGCTCGTTCGGGTCGTTCCTTGATTCTGTATGCGATAGGGTCTCAGACGCATGCTATTTACTAGCACTAGGCATTCTAGGTTTGAATAATACGTTAATTATCATTACCTTATCAGCATCATTCCTAATAAGCTACATGAGAGCTAAGGCAGAATCTTTGGGTCTTAAAATGGAGGGTGTTGGTCTGATGGAAAGGGGAGATAGGGTCGTTATTACCTTGGTAATATCTACACTTACGGTTACGGGATTTAAGGTCTACGCTAATTACTTACTAATAATATCTTTATTGCTTTGCTTAGTAACAGTCCTACAGAGGGGTATTCACGTATGGCACAAATTAAGGAAGTAAGTAATGCGTTCATATTTACTTTAGGTAATGAGGTAGTGCATGGCAGAGTAGTAAATACGAATGCCGCTTACTTAGGGAGGAGATTAGTGTTACTGGGTTTTAATGTAGTAGGTAATATCTCCCTAATCGATGACGTAGACATAATAAGTCACTTTATAAAGCTAGTCATTAATAGGTTCTCCCCCGTAATCATAATTACTACTGGAGGCTTAGGACCTACGTATGATGACCGTACGTTAGAAGCTGTTGCATTAGCTACCAACAACCCCTTAGAACTCAATGAGGAGGCACTTAAGGAGGTTAGGAGGAAGTATGAGGAGGCTGGGTTAGAAATGACTAGGGAGAGATTAAAGATGGCTTACCTGCCTAGAGGAGCTAAGGCAATATCTAACCCTGTAGGTACGGCCCCGGGTTCTTGGCTTGAGCTACCTAATCTTAAATCAATAATAATATCATTACCAGGAGTACCTAAGGAATTAACTGCCATGTGGGAGAAATGGGTTGAGCCCAAGCTCTTAGAAATAGCACCTAAGAAGTACCTAGCTGAGGCTAGGATTAAGGTTGTTGGCCTACCTGAGTCATCCCTAGCACCTATAATAGCTAAGCTAGTTAAGAAGTACGAAGATGTCTATGTGAAGAGTCATCCTAAAGGTCATGAAGTTAGGGAACCTGTTATCGAGGTATACCTAATGACCTGCTCAACAACTAAGGAATTAGCTACACGTAGAGTTAATGAAGCTAAGGAAGAGCTAATTAATTTACTTAATAGGTCCGGCATGAAGTTTAGGATAATTTAAGTAGTCACTTTCTCGAGTTAGCAATAAAGTTATAAAGACCCATACTACCTGCTATCTCTTCCCACTCAATACTAAACGGCAGTAGGAGTTGCTGGAGTACAGACTTCATCGTATCTATATATTCATTAATATTAACGTCGTCAAGCTTAGCTAACTGAACCGCCTTTACTCTATCCTTAGTTCTGGTCTTTACGTAGTATATAGTATCGCCTTTACTCACTAGTATGCCGTATCTCCTAAGCTGCTTAGCTGCCTTAACATGTATTGGTGTTGTTTTAGTATATTCCTCTAAAGGCTTGTTTAAAGTTGTCTTAAAAGCTACTTCATCAAGAGTGAATTCTCTATTCTTTAGCCTCATGTACACATCATGTATTGTTTCTTTCAATTTATTCTTGATATCATTAAGCACTACTGGGTTATCCTCTATATTACTCATGAGCTCAACTACTTTCGTAAATGTTTCTTGAAGTAGTTTAGGTACGTTCTTCTTCTTCCCTACCATACCCTTAACGTCGATCTTACCGTCGACCCTCACACCTAGGTAGTTTTTCTTAAGTGCGAAAGCTACGTACTTATACACCTTATCTAACTCGAGATCCAATTGGAAGTTATTCTCCACCCACTCCATAAGTTCCTTTAATGCCCTCTCATCAGGGTTCCAGAGGAATAGTGAGTCAGTATCTCCATATAGTACCTTAAGACCTAACTCCCTAGCCTTCCTCAATGTTGACGTTATTACGTACCTACCTAGGGCAGTTACCGACTCCGCTACTGAGGGTGTATATAGCGGGAATTTCTCGTGACCGAAAACTCCGTAGCTAGCGTTTATGTATACCTTCATAGCGCTCTGAACAACATCATACCACTCCCTCTCCTCCTTAGGTATTGATTGGCTCTTAGCCATCTTCTTATATATCTTAACCCTAAAGTCCCTAAGTAAACCGACGATCTCTGACGTTATACCCTTCCTACTCAAACACACAGTATGTATTACATTACCCTTTTCGTCCTTTATCTCAGCTATTTCACCATCCTTACAGAAGTTAGGTAGTGGATCTATTGTTTCGTAACTTAAGTTCCATACCTTTATTATGCTCGGGTATAGTGAGGCGAAATCAAGGACTACTACGTTAAAGTACACACCCGGTATCGGGTCGATAACTATGGCACCTGCATACCTCTTACCACCTATCTTGGCGGCTGTCTTCACCTCCCCCTTAATACTCTTTAATTCATCGTCATTGGGTATTAGGTAATTCCTTCTCTTATGCTCCCAGTACATTAAGTTCTTTATCCATGCTGAAACCTTTCTTCGTGTTACGTCCTCTAAACTCATTTTAGCTAATCTCATTATTAGTACAATTAACTTCCACACTAATTCATTATTAAATGTAGTTAGTCTTAACGTTAAGTCCGCGTCTCTGGCATTATACTCTATTAGTTCCGCCATAGGTAAGTCACTTATGCTTTCCTCGATCTTAACCTTAGACTCACCTAGTAATGCTTGAGCTATGGCATCTAAGGTCCTGTCCTTGTAGGCTGAACCGAATGCGTAGTTCTGTATAGCCTCGATGCTGAAGAATCTATATAGGTCAATATGGAAGCCATGCCTTACACTTACGAAGTCCCTTACCTCAGTTATGGGTATTAGGTGAGGGTCGATGCCTAAGTTCAATGCTCTATTATATAGATAAGGTAAGTCGAATTCATCGCCGTTAAAAGTAATTACTAATGGGTACTTAGACAGTATTCTGAAGGTCTCCATCAACAACGCATATTCACTATCGAATACCTCCACCTCAAAATCATTAGGTAATTTACTTAAATCACCAAATTTCACATCATCCCTAGCAAGTACCAACACCTTTCTTAAGCCATCATTAGATACTAAAGCCACACTAATAATAGGGTAAGGCGCTGACGTAGGATCGGGTACCCTACCCCTAAAAGGCGTGTATACCTCAATATCTATCGCAACCCTACGTATTTTAGGGGGCTTGGCTTCGAAGAGGGGCATATAAGTAAGGGCATTTTTCTTAATCTCATCGGGCAGTCCTTCGACAGCCTTGCTAAATAACTCCCTTATCTCACTACGTACCTTAACATCTAGCCGAGTTAGTTTACCGTGGCTCGCGGTATAGAGCATACCAGGAACTAATTGATTATCAAAGATGTAGTTATCATGGTACTTAATCTTAGCTTCCCATACATTCTTGAAATTACCTCTCAATCTTCTAACCGCTTGCGGATCCTTAACTACTATCTTAGTAAGTACCCTATACTCACCCCTTAATAAGTCATATTTCTTAATTACCTCTACATGATCAAAGGAGGGATCCTCGACCACATTCTTCATATCATTTATCTTCTGAGGTGGTGTGTCCGTTATGAAGTAAGGTTTATGTCCGGTGGTATCATATAACTCATAAACCTTATTTGACTCGTCGTCATAGAATCTTAAGTACGCCTTCAATGACTTGCCTGAGTAGTAGGATCCCAGTAAATAAGCTCTCTTAAAGTTACTTACCCGTACTATTATATCAGATATTACAGAATACTTTTTAATATCCTCAGTACTTGCCTTAATAACCTTAACAACAGATCCATTATACTTAAGAGTAACTATCTTTGACGGAGGTACGCCGTATACGTACTCCAGTAAGCTCCTATACTTAACTCGCTTACCTCTCTTACTAATTAACTTAATAGCTCCCTCCCTAACTACACCTTAACTTAAGGTAACTTAAAAGAGCCTCCCCAAAAGCATGAGGTAGGGCTGAAAATCCGTATTACCATTAAGTTATTTTAGTTACTCAATTTAACTACTGATGGAGACTATGACACAGGGCCCGTGGCCTAGCCAGGATAAGGCGCCGGCCTGCGGAGCCGGAGATCCCGGGTTCAAATCCCGGCGGGCCCGCCACATAGTTACGATGGTACTTAATACATTCATTACATAATTATGCTACATTAGTAAATTTCATATCAATCGATTGTTTTATATTGCAAGAATATTCACCAAATACTTTTTCATACATTAAAAAGTAACTAATATATTCATTATACTTTTTAAATACGAGTTGATAGGTTCTTGTAGGTACTAACACACATTGCACTAGGTGGTACTAATGATTAGGCTTCGTAAAGAGGATGTCGAAAATCTAGCTCTAGGAGCCGCTGTTTTAGGGACAGGGGGTGGCGGTGATCCCTACATAGGTAAGTTAATGGCAATTCAGATGCTTGAAAGAGGTAAGGATATAGTGTTAGTTAATCCTGATGATGTTGATGACGACGCATTTATAGTAGCTGTAGCTGGTATGGGGACTCCCACAGTCCTTATTGAGAAGATACCTAACGGTAAGGAAGCTATTAAGGCATTGAAGACTCTAGAATCCTACTTCGGTAGAAGGGTTGATTACGTGATATGTATTGAAGCTGGAGGTATAAACTCGACTATACCCTTAGTAGCCGCTGCCGAGAGAGGCATTCCTGTACCTGATGGTGACGGCATGGGCAGGGCCTTCCCCGAGCTTCAGATGGTTACGTTTCATCTATTTGGCGTTAAGGCAACCCCCATGAGTATGGCTGATGAGAAGGGAAATGGTGTGTTGTTAGATACTATAGATAATTACTGGGCTGAGAGAATAGCTAGAGTGGTAACGATAAAGTTCGGTGGTACTGCTTGGATAGCTATATACCCAATGAGTGGTAAGGACTATAAGAGAGCTACGGTTAGAAATACATTAACTAAGGCAATAGGCATAGGTGAAGCAATAACGAACTCGAAGAAGTACGGTAAGAACCCCCTCGACGCCATACTTGATGCTAGTGGTGGATACTTACTATTCATAGGTAAGATAGTGGATGTAGATAGGAAGAATGTAGGAGGGTTTGCTAGAGGTGAAGCTATTATTGAAGGCTTAGATGACTTTAAAGGTAGTAAGTTAGTTATTAAGTTTCAGAACGAGAACCTAGTGGCTATTAGGGATGGTGAGGTAATAGCCTCCGTGCCAGACCTAATAACTGTACTTGACAAGGACACTGCTAAGCCAATAACTACTGAGAGGTTAAGATACGGGCTTAGAGTAGCTGTGATAGGTATTCCCTGTGACCCGAAGTGGAGGACTGAGGAAGGACTTAAGGTTGTAGGTCCCAAGTATTTCGGTTATAACATTGATTACGTACCTATAGAGATTCTACATAAGAGGTGATATCATGGTCTTAAGAATAGGTATAGACGTGGGTAGCACTCACACTGATGCGGTAGCAATTAATGAACGTGATGAGATCATCGGAGGATTCAAAACTAGAACAACTCCTGACGTAACTACAGGAATAATTAATGCGTTAGAGGGATTAATTAGGAAATACAACATCAATCCAGATGAAGTAAATGCCGTAATGTTCGGAACCACCCACGTACTCAACGCTATCGTACAGAGAAAGGGTTTATGGAGAGTAGGAGTGATTAGAATAGGAAAGCCAGCAACCACTGCCGTGTCACCCATGCTTGACTGGCCCTCTGACCTTAGGTACGCAGTCGGCGATACATCAGTAATTATCGGTGGTGGCCATGAATATACCGGCGAGGAATTAGCGAAGTTAGATGAGGGAGAATTAAAGAGGGTTGCTGAGAGGTTTAAGGAGCTACGCGTTAATGCGGTAGCTATAACATCGGTGTTTTCACCAGTGAATCCTGAGCATGAGTTAAGAGCCAAGGAAATTGTTGGTGAGGTCTTAGGTGATGAAGTACCTATAGTGCTTTCTCATGAGATAGGTACTTTAGGCTTACTTGAAAGGGAGAACGCAACAATACTTAACGCGGCTACTATAGGTGTTATGAGGAGAACTATAGATGCGTTGAGGACAAGCCTTAA
Organism: uncultured Desulfurococcaceae archaeon; assembly: GCA_964627805.1. GTDB lineage: Archaea > Thermoproteota > Thermoprotei_A > Sulfolobales > NBVN01 > CAZAMI01. Next base: position 23,343 of record CAZVLA010000013.1, on the reverse strand, counting down.
CAAGCTCGGGTTGTCTCATGTTAAGATGTACTTCGCACAGAATGATGGTACGACCGCATCCGCGGAGTTCATCGAGAATTATCCTATATTCACAGTAGTAGCACCTATATCTAACAGTATACGTGGTGCTTACGTCTTAACGGGCATTAGTGACGCCATAGTAGTTGATACTGGAGGTACCACATCCAATATAGGAGTACTTACTAAGGGCTATCCTAGGGAAGCATTAGAGATTGAAATAGCTGGTGTAAGAACAAACATAAGGGCACCTGACATCATAGCTTTAGGGATAGCCGGAGGTAGCGTAGTAAGTATTAGCAATGGTGAAGTTAGGGTAGGTCCTGTAAGTGTAGGTTACGAATTAGTTAGTAAGGGAGTAGCTTGGGGTGGGGACGTAATCACAGCTACTGATATAGCGTTAGCTAGGGGTATGATGACGATCGATGACCCTAGATGTAACCCAATGCGTGCTAAAGAATTAATCCCTAAGGACGTAGTCGAGAAAGCTTATGACTACATGGTAAGTAAACTTGAAGAAGCAATAGACAGAATAAAAACATCCCCAGAGCCTATGACTGTTATTCTAGTTGGCGGTGGATCTGCTATGTGGCCTAAGAAGTTAAGAGGCGCTAAAGAGATCATTAGACCTAAGTACGCCCAATTTGCTAATGCTATAGGGGCTGCTACTGCCTTAGTAGGTGCTGTAGTTGAGAAGGCATTCTCGTATGAAGTAATGAGCAGAAACAAAGCCATCGAACTAACGACATCAGAGGCTAAGAGGAGAGTTGTTGAGGCTGGGGCTGACCCTGCTACTATTGAAGTAGCTGAGATCGAGGAGATAGCAATGCCTTACCTACCCGGCACAGCTGTTAAGATTAGGGTTAAGGCAGTCGGTAAGTTAAGGTTAGCTTAATCGTCATTTCTTTACTACCCTAAAGAACACCATGTAACCCGTGTGTACCACGTATATGGGCTTAGGTCTTAATGCTTCAGGATCAACGTTATATTCCCTCAGCTGAGTTTCAAAAACCCTGATATCGATGAAGCCGCGAGTGCTCTTTAACTTACTGATTAATTTTATGACCTGATTAACAGTTGGTAAAAAAGCTACTACAGGTGATGAGGGCTTTAAGACTTTAGGGAGTATACCTAAGGCATTCCAAGGGTCAGGTATATCTAGGAAAGCTGCATCTAAATTCTTTTCAGTAACATCCTTTCTTATGTCACCGAGCTTCAGTATGACCCTACTAAGTAGTCCTGACTTACTTAAGTTTCTTTTAGCCACCTCGATGAACTCCCTCCTTAATTCATACGCATATACCTTACCTTCATCCCCTACAATATTGGCTAAGAACGAAGTTAAGTACCCAGTACCTACACCTCCCTCAAGTACTTTAGAACCCGGACCAATACCCGTAAGTACTATCATTAATCCTATGTCCTTAGGATATATGACTTGAGTAACACGTTTGTAGGAATCAATAATATCCGTTAATAATGGATTGAGTACGTATGCGTATTTACCAGTACTTAATCTTACTTTATCACCTATCTCAATACCTATTAACTCATCATGCCTCACATAGCCCTTATCAGAGTTGAATATGTCACCACGCCTAACCCTAACTAGCTTCTTCCTCTTATCATCGATGTATATTACTACTAAATCACCCTCCTTAACTACGGCTCGGTACTGGTGTCCTTCCTCACTACTCAGCAATACCAGCCCTCCTCATTGCCAATAAAACACTTTTGTAGTAGGTATTTTAAGTGTAGGGTCACACACGAACTTTATGAAATGAGAATGCTGATAATAGGAGAAGTACCTCAACGAAATGTACTGGTACCTAAGACTTTAGGCGTATGTAATCCCTCATACCTCTAACTTACACTTACGTTAAGTACTGATTATAGTAATTAACATTACATAGCAATCATTACACTATATTTCAATCTTTCTTGCATTATACTCGCATTATACTATCGCTCTTTGAGAATCCATCAGTATTCATGAGGAGCGTTTTAGGAACTTTAACTATTAGTAAGGGATAGCAATTCGTAAAGAGGCTATTACAGTATTGTAGAGCATTGATTAACTGCGGATTTAGGTAGATACACTATATAAGCATACCCAGTAATTAATTATAGGGTTACTACGTAGCCGTAACCATCATAAACTACTACCTCTAGCCCCTACTAAGGAGTGAAGAAGTTGCCTTAGGTTTCAGCGATTATACTATTTTTATCTTACGTATGAAGACCTTCTTTCCTGGTAACTCAAAATCGTGGGTAGCTATTATGTCTGATGCGGTTACTTTATTGACCCATAGTTCTCTCCTTAGTAAATCCCTAATTGCGGTTCTAATAACTTCTGACCTACTTGAGTACCTTCCTAATTTAACTAACTCATCAATACCTTCTAAGTAAATTTCAGGAACCTTAACTGTTACTAACCTCACGCTACCTCACCATTACTATTGTTGGCTATTGAATAAGCTTAAAAGACTAACACTCCTCCAATTCGTCACACTACGGTATATACGTGCATTGTATTTTAGGTTAATATTTGAAGAAAGCTTTTAGATTGGTTTAATAATGAATTACTTCGGTAGTGAGTCATGGGTGGAGGTAAACCTAAGAAGCCCCTATCCGCTATGGATAAACAGAGAAGAAAAGCCTTAAGAGTACGTAAGACAAGCAAGGAAGAGCGTAAAACCTTACCATCAATAATTGATGAGCAATTATTAAGAAGAGCTAGGAGAGTCGTTCAGGGAATGGACGTAGTAACACCATCAGCTTTAGCTAATGCTTTGTCAATTAAGATGTCCATTTCGAAGAGAATTATAAGGAGCTTAATAACCGATGGCACATTAAAACTCATTGATAGAAGTAGGGAATTAATTATTGCTGTACCTAACAGAGGGAAGTAATCTAAATCAAAGTATTTACTTCACTAACACCTCATAATATTGATTAATTATTCTCTCCGCAACATTAGTAGGCAACTCACTTATATCGAGAATTGTCGCGTTAATTGGTGGCTTCTTAACAACGGGTCCCACTACTAAGTACCTTTCTGGCAAATCCTCGGCTCGATTCTTAAGTAAGCGGACTTTAACATACCTACCCTCACTAATCCTCACATACGCGTACTTACCGTGCTTAAGTCCCATACCACCACCCTCTGATTCAGAGAGTGTTAAGCTAAAAACCTTATGTTTAACTAAGCACTAGGTTGTAATTGAGGGTAAAATCTTTGAATAGCACTAATGAGAAATCTAAACTATGGAGTAAGATAAGGGATGAAATACTAAATTGTACCTCTTGCAGACTACATAGTTACAGAAGAAACGCTGTCCCAGGTGAGGGGAACCTAAGTGCTGACATACTCTTCCTAGGTGAGGCCCCAGGTAGGAGGGAGGACGAATTAGGTAGACCCTTCGTAGGTGCTGCTGGGAAGTTACTTGATACATTACTTAATGATATAGGTATTAAGAGAGACGAGGTATTCATAACTAATGTAGTTAAATGTAGACCACCTAATAATAGAGACCCCAAAGACGATGAAATTAGGTCATGTTCACGCCACACAATTAAGATATTGGAGTTGGTAAGACCTAAGGTAATAGTTACATTAGGTAATTACGCAGGTAAGTTCGTGTTTGAATATTTGCTTAAGAGAAAGTGGTTAGGAATAAGTAGGTGTAGAGGTAAGGTTTATGAATTAAGTAGTACCGAATTAGGGTCTGTAATGATTATACCTACATACCACCCAGCGGCTGCATTATATAATCCTAAGTTAAGGGATTATCTTGAATATGATTTTAAATTAATTTTAAATACCATGAAGAACCTTAGAGATATGAAGAAGAGGAAGTCCCTCCTTGATTTCATGAGGTAAGATCATGTACTACGCAGGAAGTAAAGGTGTGGAGGGTGTTGATAAGGAATCCTTAATTAAGTACCTCAAGGAGAAATTAGAGAGACTTGAGGAAGAGATAAAGGTTTATAAGTCATTACTAGCTATACTCACCTCAAGTAGTGAGGAGATTAGACCTTCTAAGCAGGCTTTTACACCTGATAAGGTTAAAGTAATTACCGTTGATGACGATGTCATAGCTAATTTAGTAAGACTTGACAGTGATGTTAGGATAATGTTACGAGAAACGATACCCACAGATAATGAGTTACTACATTCATTCCTGATACCATTTCTAAAGGATAAGAAAGAAATAGAGGAGATAGAGGATTACGACATACGTGAGAATAAAGGATTCATTACTGAGATCGTAGTAAGAGGCGTGAAGAGTGATAGTACGGTAAGGGAGATCGAGATAGCGTTAAAGTACTTGTGGAAGTCATTACATAAGAAATAATAATTCAGGTATAGGTATAGTTGCTCCTCAGCGTAACACTGATAAGGCATCAGTACCTTCTTGCCGGGTTATCATCATCGGTTAATTACCCTCCTTAACTACGTAGTGTAGGGGTACTATTAAATATTCTAAAACGAACCGAGATACTGGGGTAGCGTTTGGAGTTATCAATACTAGCTCGCACATTTGACAGAATAGAGAAGGTAACTAGCAGAACTCAATTAACTTTAGCGTTAGTGGATTTATTCAGGAAGACACCAGCTGACATAATAGATAAAGTTGTATACCTAATTCAGGGTAAGCTATGGCCTGACTGGGCAGGACTCCCTGAACTTGGTGTTGGTGAGAAATTACTGATTAAGGCAATAGCTAAGGCCACACGTAGTAGGGAGTCTGAGGTTGAGTCATTATACCGTAGATTAGGTGATTTAGGTAGAGTAGCTGAGTCTCTGAAACGTAAAAGTGAGAGTGCAGCGTTAGGCTTAGCTAAATTCATGACGGTTCAGAGAAGGAAATTAACTGTTGAGGAGGTTTATAAAGTATTGACTAAGGTAGCGTTAGCAACTGGTGAGGGTAGTAGAGATGTGAAGATAAACTTAATAGCTGGTCTAATAGCTGATGCTGACCCCGTAGAGGCTAGATACTTAGTAAGGTTCGTTGAAGGTAGATTAAGGTTAGGTATAGGAGACGCGACTATCATGGATGCATTAGCTATAGTGTATGCCGGGTCACAGAATTATAGGCAAATTATTGAGAGGGCGTACAACATAAGGGCTGACTTAGGTCAGATAGCTAAGATCTTAGCTACTAAGGGAATTAAGGAAATATCAGCACTTAAACCTGAGGTCGGGATCCCGATAAGACCTATGCTGGCTGAGAGGCTCAATGACCCTAGGGAAATACTATCTAAGGTTGGCGGTAAGGCCTTAGTGGAGTATAAGTATGACGGTGAGAGGGCGCAAATACATAAGAAAGGCGATAAGGTCCTGATATTCTCAAGGAGACTTGAGAACATAACTCATCAATACCCTGACGTAGTTGAGAAGACATTAAGTAATGTAGTGGCTGAGGAAGCGATAATTGAAGGTGAAATCGTAGCTATAGATCCCGACACAGGCGAGATGAGGCCTTTCCAAGAACTCATGCATAGGAAGAGAAAGCACGATATCCATGAAGCTATTAAAGAGTATCCCGTAGCTGTTTACTTATTTGACGTACTTTACAGTGATGGTGAGGACTTAACTATGAAACCTATACTTGAGAGAAGAAAGGTTCTTAAGAGCATAGTTAGGGAGGATGAGTCATTTAAATTAGCTCAGAGTATAGTGACCGATGATCCCGAAGAGTTAGAGAAGTTCTTCCTAAAGGCTATTGAAGATGGAGCTGAGGGCGTGATGGTTAAGGCTATTCATAAACAGGCAATATACCAAGCTGGTGCTAGGGGATGGTTATGGATTAAGTACAAGCGCGACTATAAGAGTGAAATGACTGATACCGTAGACTTAGTTATCGTGGGTGCATTCGCTGGTAGGGGTAGAAGAGCAGGTAAGTACGGCGCATTATTAGTGGCTGCTTACGATCCGGATAGGGACATCTTCAGAACTGTATGTAAGGTAGGTTCAGGTTTTACTGATGCCGACTTAGCCCGTCTTAATGAGATCTTAAAACCCTACATAATAAGTAGTAAACACCCTAGAGTTGATTCAATAATGAAGCCTGACGTATGGGTTACGCCGGCTTTAGTGGTCGAGATTATAGGTGCTGAGCTAACGCTTTCGCCTATACATACATGTTGCAGAGACGTTATTAGGAAGGGTGCTGGAATATCCATACGTTTCCCTAGATTCATTAGGTTAAGAGATGATAAGTCACCTGAAGATGCAACAACCGTTAATGAATTACTTGAGATGTATCAGAGACAGCTTAAGAAGATTCAGACTTGATATTAACGATATCTACATTATTAAGTTAATCTAAGTTATTAGTGCCTCAGAACCTATAGCTTGACCAGGTAAGTTTCTGTTAAACCTTGCTATAACTACGTTGTTTTTACCTCTTGCATGTACTCTAATAATCTTACCTACGTATTCATTACCATACTTATCCTTTACGAGAACCTTAGAACCTATCAAATTAGCTACATTACCTACTTCACTACTTATTACCTTAATTAATACATTATTGACATACTGTGTCTTAGTACCTCTTTGATATCCAAGTACTATACCTACTCCTCTCACCATAATTAGCCCCTAGACTATGAGTTTTTAGTAGGAATTTATAAGGTTATCTTAGCATGTGCGTGCAGAGTATAAGTTAATTAATACTGTATTTCATGGTTCTGTGGGTAGGGAAGTGAAGTTTATAGTGGATGCTATGTTAGGTGATGTAGCTAGGTGGTTAAGGATTTTAGGTTACGATACTAAATACTCAAGGAGTTACGATGACAATGATGTACTTAGGATCGCTGAGAGGGAAGGAAGAGTTATCGTAACTAGGGATACCGGTTTATTTAGGAGAGCAATAAAGAGGAGGCTAAAGGCTGTCCTACTCAACCCAGATGATGAGATTGAAGACGCCTTACTTAAGATATCATTAAGAACCGGAATTGACCCCTCATTCAAGCCTAACGAAACCCGATGCCCACTCTGCAATACTAGATTAGTGACCATTAGTAAAGCTGAGGCACTATCCCTAGTACCTGCATCTGTTGGTACTAGGTACGATAAGTTCTGGAAGTGTCCTAAATGCGGTAAGGTTTACTGGCAAGGTAATCACTGGAGGACTATAGAGAGGATCATCGATGAGGTGCAAAAGAGATTACTAAGAGGTCATAGAAGATAGTATTGGGGTGTTAAGTAGTGAATGAAGTCCTTGTACCTGATGAATTAACTATAGAGGACGGTGCATTACTAGTTAGGATAGCTAGGGAAGCTATTAGGAAGTACTTAGAGAGTGGTTCAGTAATTGATGTAAGTAATGAAGTACCTAAGAAGTTACTCAAGAAGGGTATGTGCTTCGTAACTCTTCTTAAGTACCCTAGTAATGAGTTAAGGGGTTGCATAGGCTTTACCGCACCCATAGAGCCACTAGCAAAGAACGTAGTTAGCGCAGCAATCGCCGCATCTACTGAAGACCCTAGATTTCCTCCATTAACTATTAATGAGTTAAGTAGCGTCATTATAGAGGTTTCCGTGCTTTCGCAAGCGATTAGGATTGACGCTAAGGGTTTTGATATAGTTAATCAGGTAGATATAGGTAGGGACGGTTTAATAATAGAGTATGGTTTCTATAAGGGATTATTACTTCCGGAAGTTCCCGTAGAGTATTGCTGGGATGAAGAAACGTTCCTTTCGGAGACCTGCATTAAGGCTGGGATGCCCCCAGATTGCTGGCTATCTGATAAGGTTAAGATATCGAAGTTCTACGCTAGGACCTTTAGGGAAGTAAGTCCTTCGGGGGATGTTATTGAGAGATCCTTACGTAGTGAGTACTTAGAAAGGTGTATAGGATAAGACCACGTACTGGAACTATTGCAGTAAGTGCCTTAACCCTTATATAAAATTAAGTAGTTTAGGAGAACCTCTGAGGGTGCTCATGGTTAAGGTAACATTAATTTCATGGAGTGGCGGCACTATTAGGGATCCAAGGAGGCTATTACTGATAGCATTTAAGGTATCTTCCGGGAAGGTGTCTAGGAAGGGTATTGAGTATTACTTAAGTAATTACCCCGACGAGAAGGTTAGTGAGTACGTAAGATTATCCTATAAATTCCCTAGTGTACTTGAACATGTCGTATTTACTTTCTTAATAAGTGATGTAAGTAGAGTTACGTCACATCAGTTAGTTAGGCATAGGATCGCCAGTTACACTCAAGAATCACAAAGGTATTCAGTAGTTAGTGAGGATTACGTAGTACCTATATCAATAATGAGTAATGATGAATTAAGGGAGTTATTTAGGAATGTAGTCTCACATTCATTTCAGGTTTATAAGTCCTTGATAAGTAAGGGCGTGAGACCTGAGGATGCTAGATTCGTACTTCCTCAGGCTGTTAAGACGACTATACTTATGACTGTTAATTTGAGGGAATTGCTACACATTGCTTGTTTAAGATTAAGTAATGAAGCACAATGGGAAATACGTGAAGTAGTTAAATTAATGATTGAGGAAGTGTCCAAGATAATACCTGAGATATGGCACTTAGTAAATAATTACTGTAGGTGGGAAGTATGATCCTATCCGACTTTGACTTAAGGTCATACCTAAGTAGCGGTAGGTTACATGTGGAGCCATTGGATAATAAGATAATTAGAGAGAATGGACTTGACTTAAGGATAGGTAGTGAGTATTGTGAGATAATGGAAGATGATGAGGTATTCTACATTAGAGAAGGTGCTAACGTTAATAAGCTATTTAAGTGCGGTGAGGCTAAGGATTACGTAGTATTAAAGCCCAATAGGAGGTACCTCCTACATACGCTAGAGTACTTAAAACTACCTCCTGAGCTAATGGGGTTTGTAGAGCTTAGAAGTACCTTTGCTAGGCTAGGTATAATGATGCCTCCAACAATAATTGACGGAGGGTTTGAGGGTCAGATAACTATAGAAGTACTAAGTACTTCATTCCCTATAGCTATACCCATAGGCACTAGGTTCCTTCACGTAGTATTTGCTAAATTAACAACACCCGTAAGTAGGCCGTACAGTGGTAAATATCAAGGACAGAGAGGTGCTACACTACCTAAGTTAAGGTCATTAAAGTAGGTCAGGGGGCTCCTAAGTCTTCATTAATCCGAGACCGCCACACTCATCATCCCAGCTGCAGTATATGCTACACCTTAACCCTAAATTACTTTCTTACGTAATTCCTCCCTTCTCTTAAGTTCCTCAATAAACTCCTTCTCCACGGAATCCATTATCCTCTTAATTCCTAACTCCTGCGCTTCATCAATTACTCTCCTCAAGAACTTGATAGCGCAGGACTTGCTATGAAAGGTGTATTCTTTACCTTCAATACTTATCACGACACCCTGTCCTTGAGGGAATTTCCTTCCGCAGACTATACATACTAATTTCCTAGTCACTACAGAGCCCTAACCAAAGTAGTGAGTGAGTCTAATTAAAGTTAAAACAATGTATTGATAATGTATTATAGGGAGTTATGCCCATTAAATTATTAGTCAGTATTGAGGGCATGCTTAAAGGGAGGACATATACTACATTAAGTAGAGTAGTTAAGGAGTTCAAGTGCAGACTCACCAACCTAGATCAATATACTAACGAGTTTAAAGTAATACTAACTACTTCGGACTTAAGTATAGGTAAGAACAGAATTAAAGAATTAATTCTTAAAATCAATGATTTGAGCAGTTACTGCTACGCCTCAGTAAATGCCGTAGTTTTTCAAAGTAATGATGACGTATACAATAAGCTAAGGAGCGCCATTACTAGAGAGTCCGCTTTAAGGGTTAAGATAGGTAGCGAGGTTAGGATATCATTTAAGGTTAGTAATAACGTATATATCATAGTAATTAATAATGAAGATAGAAAAGTAATGAAAATACTTCCACTAATAGTTAACAGAGACATAACCGAGTATGACTTAATCCATACAACAGCATTAAATCTAAGACTCGATTGTTTAAGTTATGTTAAGCATGATTTAATTAATGTATTAATCAGCTTCATAAATACTTTAGTTAGTAAGGACTAACTTTAGGTAGGAACACGGTGAAGTGCATGGATCCATTAGTTAGGCTAAAAGTGATTGCAGGTATTGTTTTCGGTGTTTTATTAGCTATACTTTCAATATTCAATAAAGGAACGGTACTTGGTGTAGATTTTAATTACATATTATTAATTATATACTTCCTAAGTTTAATACCGACGTTCATAGTATGCCTTCTAATGTTTAAGTATACATATAGCATAAAGGAGCTCTTTACTAAAGGAACACTAACCTTTTACTGTATTGAGTTCCTAACTTGGGTAGTAATATTTGACGTATATAAGACCGTAATCATAAGGATATTAGGATAGGGTTACTCGATGGCTAAAATAAATAAACATAGATATGATAATGATTACTTAAGTAAGTTACTCAGGAGGAGCATAGGAGAGGATACTGTAATTAAAGTCTTTGAATGGTATGAAAGCATAAGTAATTCCTATGATGATTTATACGTAAGTGAGCAAAGAATCAAGTATAATAATCTAATGAAGTTAATCAATATTGGAGTAGGTGTTAACGTCGTACGTGATTTAAGGATATTAGATGTTGGCTGTGGTACCTTAGAATTACTCAACTACCTACTGGAGGTATCCAAGATACTGAAAGCTAATTTAGTATATTACGTAGGTATGGATATAAGTTATTCACTGCTAGTGTTAGGGAGGAATAAGATCCGTAATAATGTTATTTACGATATAATAGCTTGTGACCTTAAATACCCTCCACTAAGACCCTACACTAACTTTAACATTGTGGCATTCTTCAGCGTACTTCTATGTGAGTATAACATTAGCAATATACTTAAGTATTTTATAAGTACATATTTGGCCAGTAATGGTTTCCTTATTTTCACAGTTATATGTAGAGATAGGAGCAAGTTAATTAACATGTCCAAACATCTTAAGAATGAATTAAATCTAAGTGAGTGTAGAATAATTAGACATAACGAGATACTCTGCTGGGGAGTATTAGGTCATGGTAAAAGTGAAGAAAGCCTTAACATCATTAGACGTAGCTGTAATAACTAATGAAATTAGAGGTACGTTATTAAGTAGCAGAGTAGTTAACATTTATGGAGTAAAATCAGTAACAGGTAACGAAGCATACGTACTTAAGATCAGGAAAGTTAATGGTGAGTATAGCTACCTCTATATAGAGCCTGGATGTAGAATTAATCTTACGAAGTACATTACGGACCTAATATGTACTGGTAAGATTAGCTTATTAAGGAGATTCCTGAGAAATTCCAAGATAACCGAAATTAAACAACATGATTTCGAGAGGATAGTTGAAATCAGTACTGCATCATCGGAAGGTAGTAGGAAGTTAATTATTGAGTTAATACCTAGAGGAGTGCTGTGCATTACAGATAATGATGGGAGAATACTCTTCATAAGTAAATCATTATCTACACGGGATAGGGAGTTAAGAATAGGTCTTAAGTACGTAACACCGCCTAAATTCCCTAACGTGCTGAGTGAATCAATTACCGAATTAACTAATAGACTACTAAGTAACGACACCTTAAAGAATACTACATTAGGATCTGCCCTTGTTAGGGCTATGGGTATAGCTCCTGAGATAGTTAATGAAGTATTAGGTACTGAACTAAGAAGTAAGAAGTTAAGTAACTTAGACATTGATGAAGTTAGTAGAGCTTTGAAGGAGTTAGTAGAGTTCATGAAAAAAGTAATTAAGTCCCCTAGACCCTCAATAGTAATTAATAGTGAGGGTAATTATGTGTCTTTCCACCCCTTTGAGCCTAAGAAAACCCTATGTAAAGACTGTAGGGTAGTTCTATATAATTCATTTAACGAAGTAGTTGATGAATACTACCGAGAAATTACATCCAAGGAGGTAATTTATGAAGAAGTAAAAAAACAGAAGGATGAAGTTACTAGGTTAAGTAAGGTATTAGAGAATATGGAAGAGGAAGAAGGTAAAGTAAGCAAGGAATTGGAAAAATTAAATAGGGTTCTGAATGTTCTATCAAACAACTACCTAGTTATAGATAAAGTACTTAATTGCTGCGTAAGGGTAATTAAGAATGTCGGCTGGGATAAAGATCTACTAATCAAATGTGGAATTAGTAGTTTCTCAAAAGATAAGGGAGTGATTACTTTAAATATAGAAGGTACGGAAATAAACTTAAAGATAAACGCTCCATTAAATCAACAGTACTTTGAATTAATTAAGAGGATTAAGATTCTTGAAAAGAAATTAGCTAAGATTAAGGAGAAGAAAGAAGAAATAGAAAGGGAATTAAAGGAGATCATAAATGAAGTTAAGGTTAGGGAAGTCGAGGAGGCGTTACTACTTCGTATTGACTGGTTCAGTAAGTATCACTGGATAATAACCACTAATGGGTTTATAGCAATAGGAGGTAGGAATGCTGAACAGAATGAAAGGGTTGTAAGGAGGTATCTTAGAGATAAGGATATATTCGTACATGCCGACATACACGGAGGCTCAGCCTTCGTAATCTTATGTAATAACAAGGAACCCGACATTCTGGATCTCATGGAGGTAGCTACCCTAGCTGCATGCTATAGTAAGGCTTGGAAAGCGGGTCTAGGGGCCATCGATGTATATTGGGTTAAGGGTTACCAAGTCAGTAAGGCAGCACCTGCTGGTGAATACCTTAGTGTAGGTGCTTTCGCTATTAAGGGTAAGAAGAATTATATAAGGGGAGTTAAGTTAGAATTAGCGTTAGGTATTGAAGTAATCAACAATAGGTACATGAGGATTTTCTGTGGTCCTGAGGAGTTAGTCTCTAAGCGGTGCGTAGGTTATGTAGTGTTAGTTCCCGGTAATGACGGAAAGGAGGTTGTAGCTAAGGAAATCGTAGAGTTCTTTAAGAGTAATGACCGTAGATTACTGAAGCTAAATGTGAACAATGTTTTAGAGAGAATACCCGGTAAGTCTAGAATAGTGAAGAAAGTATGGAAACATAAGTTTTAGCTTTAGGGAAATATTAAGGTTGGTAGCACTATATCTTATGGTGCTAGATTGAGGATTAAACACATATTAGATATTCATTACCCTACATTACATCCGAATGATTTACTTACTCATGCAAGAGCACTTATGAGGGAGTTAGCCTTAACATTGATGCCCGTAGTAGATTCAGATAAACGTGTTGTAGGCATACTTAAGAGAGTTCACGTACTTAGATTAACATCAACTAGATCCAACGCATTAGTTAAGGATTTAATGGATGATCCAAACATAGTTTTTAAGGTAAATGAAGATCTAATAACATCAGTAAAGGTTATGCTTGAGTTTGATGAATGGTATGTACCAGTCGTTGATAGTAGTGGCAGATACGTAGGAATAGCTTCTTTAGATAACTTCATGAGTATCTCCCTATCACGAAGTAGGGAACGAAACATCAGTAAAGTAGTAGCTAAGGACATCATGACTAGAGAGGTTAAGTTCGTACTACCTGAGGACAGAGTTAGTAAGGTATGGAGAAATATAATAGTTTACAGAATAAGCGGTTATCCTGTAGTGAATAATCATAAAGAGCTTAAGGTTATAGGAATAATAACACAGCATGATCTACTTAAGAGAGGCTATACAAGGATTGAACTAGAGTCTGAAAGTGGACCAAAGAAAGGTACTAAAGTTAGGGATGCAATGACTACACCAGCTCTTACAGTATCACCTAATACTGAATTACTGGATATTATTGAGGTAATGCTAGATAAGAAAATAGGTAGAGTACCCGTAGTTAATGACAAAAGCAAATTAATAGGCATAGTTGACAGATATGATGTTTCTAAGGCATTAATTAACTATGGCTTAATTAAGTAGGGGGTGACTTGGGATTGTCTAAGATATTCACCCCAAGGAGAATATATGAAAGAAATAGATGGCTGAGAAGTGATGGTAAACCTAATTTTAAGTCGAGCATACATAAAGTAGTACCTGAATTATATCCCGTAATCATTAAGGATGTACCACTCCTTTACCCAACATCTACAATACTGAATGCATGCGAGAAAATGAGTACTAGTACATTAAGGACATTACCTATAGTAAATCCCGATAAGACACTATTAGGTATAATAAATGCTATGGATATAATTAGCTTACTAGGTAGTCCTTTAACTGAATTAGGTCTTAGTAGGGAAAAAGGTGCCAACGTTAGTATTTATGATTTAATTAATTTAGAGATCAGGCATGTAATGCGTAGTAACCCTATATCCGTACTTGTCAATATGAAATTATCCAAGGCACTAGAGTACATGATAAATAATAACTTAGGTTCACTACCAGTTATTAATGATGAAATGAAGTTTTTAGGAATACTTACGGAAGGATCAATCGTTAGGATGTTTAGTGGACGTAAATTTAACGTTAAAGTTTCCCAAGTAATGACTAAGGAAGTAATAACTATAAGTAATAACAAGAGCCTTAAGGATGCTATTACCGTTATGATCCTATCAGGAATTAGGAGATTACCAGTATTAGATAATGAGGGGAGCGTAATTGGTGTACTAACGTGGAAGAACATACTTGACTTACTAGGTAAGCATATAGTGTTTGAGAAAATACATAGTGCATTAATTAACGAATTACTTAACTTAAGAATAAATAATATCGAAATATCGAAGCCCATAGTAGTAAGTAGTGAGGAAGACATAGGATCCGTAGCTACTAAGCTAAAGGATTATAACGAAGATTACGCCTTAGTAGTTAAGGATGGGGGGCTAGAAGGGATAATTACTGAGAGGGATATTCTCTTTGGTATGTTAGTGGTGAGCGGCAGTGCCCCCTAAAATCTCAACATACATGAGTAAACCCGTAATTACGGTCTCTAAGGACGATGACTTGCTCCGCGTTCGGAGACTAATGATTAGGCATAGGATAAGTAGGGTAGTCGTTACTGAGGGAAGCGTGATTGCTGGGATAATATGTAAGAGTGATTTTATTAGGATACTGTATAACAGAAAAAGATGCTCTAAACCATTAACTAGAATTTACGCTTACGAAATAATGACTAGCCCGGTCTACGCTATCCAACCATCAAAGACCATAAAGGCAGCTGCTAATGCTATGCTCCGTAAGAATATAGGTTCATTACTTGTTGTTGAGAACGGTAAGTTATTAGGGATAATAACTAAGACTGACCTAGTTAGGGCTTATGCTGAGAGGTATAGCGGGAGGTTTAGGGTTTCAGAATTTATGCTGAAGCGCGTCCCAACAACCACCCCTGCACACACCGTTTACCATGTAATAAGCTTAATGCAGGATACTGGCTTAGGGAAGGTTGTGGTGATTAATGACGAGGGTAGAGTTATTGGTGTAATAACTAAGTCCGATATTATGTTCTTAGGTATTAATCCATTACTTAGAGGTAGTGAGGACGTAATTAAGAAACTAGGACTTACTGGTGGCGACATCGATTTTAGCTATAGGGTCTGTATACTTCCGTTGGTTAGCGATATCATGACCAGGGACCCAATAGTAATAACACCTGATGAGGACTTATCAATAGCTGCTGACATAATGGTTAAGCATAGGTTAGGTACGTTACCTGTAGTTAACGCAGAAACTGATGAATTAATCGGCTTACTAACTAAAGATTGCATTATAAAGGCCTTAAAGTCCGCTTAATATGAGGAATTACTTTAATTCTTTAAAAACCTCCTAAATTGCTTAACAATCTCTATACCTCTACTAGTACCTATAATGTCAGCACCTAAAGTTATTAGGAGAGCAGCATCTAAGGCCGTTCTAATACCTCCTGATGCCTTAATCTTCAATTCACCCCCTACTGCACTTCTTATGACTATTATATCTCTCGGAGTGACGCCACGTGCGCCGAATCCCGTATTCGTTTTTATGAAGTCTGCACCTTCATCCCTAACTACTCTCGCAACATTAACTAATTCATCATCATTCAATACGCTCGTTTCTACGATGACCTTAATAACCAGCCCTAATTCATGTGCTTTACTGACTAAAGTTCTCACTTCATTACGTAGGAGGTCGTACCTTCCATCCTTAACGTATATATTATTAATTACTACATCTACCTCCTTAGCACCTAAGTTAGCTACATCCTCAATCTCCCTTACCTTACTGCTTAACGTAGTGTAACCATGCGGGAAACCTATAACCGTGGCTATAGGTGTTCTAGAAATATCGACTACGTACTTAACCATGGATGGAGGAACTACTAATGATCTAAAGTTATACCTCTCTGACTCCTCGACGAATCTCTCATAATCTTTAATACCTCTATCATACTTAAGTAAGGTTTGATCTATCAGTGAATTTATATTGGGTGCTAATCTCCTTAGTACTTCATCCCAATTAATACCCTCTTGCTTAATCAATCCAATCACCTGCCTGTATCTTCTCAGGTAGGTACTTATCCATTAGGAATTTAAGTCCCTTGCTTGTTAAGGCTTCTATCTCTAACTTAGCCTTCTTATCCAAGAAAGTTTTTAATTCCAGCTTCCATCTCCTTGTTTGGAACCAGGTATACGACATTAACTCCTTAGCTCTCTTTAGGTCCCTTTCGGTAGCCTTAATGATGAAGTTTCTGCGTTCTGCTTCACTTAGGTAAGGCCTCTTTCTTAAGCTCTTACTACCGAATATATCGACCATACTAACCCCGAGGAATTTCGAATTAGGTGTAGCTAATCTCTCACTCTCGTAAGAGAGGTTAATTGAACCCACTTTGAAAACGCTATATATGTACCATCCGTAAGGATCCGCGTCGGTCAATATGTATACGGGAAGCCCTAATTCCTCGTTTAATCTTCTAACGAACCTCCTCGTCGCCCTATCTGGCTGACCAGCACTTGTCACTAATATAGCCTTATATTTCTTCCAAAAGCCTGCTCGGTGTAGCTGCTGAAATACTGCATCCTTCTCTATTACTAGTACGAACTCTGCGTCAACATCTATGAATTCTATAAAGTCGGGTGTGGGTTCTATAGCGTATGCTCCGTGACCCATCTTACTTAAGTCGATAATGTCATCACCTGACTTTATCCTCATTCTACCAACTACTTTACCTTTCTCCTTACTTAGTATTAACATCTCCTCTCTTAACATATCTATGAGTACTTCAATATCTCTTATGACGGCATCAGATTCCTGCTGCTCATCCCATGTATTCTCTTCCTTAATCCTACCTGAAGGTAGTTTACGGTATCTTATAGTGTGCTTACCCCTATAATATAGATCCCTTATTGTCGGGTATTCATTATTCTTTAGGGCCTCGTATATTATGCTAGCCATTAGTACTGTCTGCATAAATTTCTTTGCCTCACCAGCATTTAGGAATGACCTATGAAGCACCTCATTACCCAGTATCAGCATCTTCTTATCTGGATCGTACAATGTGTTAGCTAAGGTTCGCTTCCTTATCTCCAATACTGGTGGGGTGCCTGCTAGTATTTTCTTAACTAGCTCACCAAAGCACTCCCTTAACTTACCTAACGCCCTCTTTCTAGCTTCTAAATCTACCTTGGAAGAGTACGTCAAGAATCACACCCCTACTCAATACTGACTATTATGTCGTTGAGTGAAGTAATCCTTATCGCCCTTAATTTCTTATTAAGCATCTTGAGTAGTTCATGCTCTATCCTCTCAGGGGGTATTTCCTCAACGATCTTCGCTAACGACCTAGCTACGTCTGGTATGTACTTAGCTATGGTTACTGCTTTCTCAGCCTCTTCAATTTCTTTCCTCTTCTTAATCAAGTAACTCTTTAACTTACGTGCCACCTCCTTAATACCTAAACTAATCTCCCTCTCAATCTCGGGGACGTCCGCTATCGACTCCTTACCGACTCCTTTATAGGGTATTTTAGTACTACATATGTGAACCAGAACAACTAGCGGAGCTGGGAACGACACTCCGTAGTAACTCCAGTCAATACTATCTACAACCTTACGTGATACGTCTGAACCCTCATCATACAGTAGGGGTATTTTATTAGCGTACCTAAGTAATTGAGGCTTATCCGTAGGCTTTATAGCGCCTCCGTAAGCTATACCTACCTCAACAATGAAGGCGTGCCCTTCATAAACCGATGGTTTCCTAGTGATTGCCTCAACGAATTCGGGCTTTAGGATAGCCTTTAATCCCGTCTTAATTATCTCCTTACCTAAGTAGGAGAGGTGGTCGGCTCTAGGAGGTCTTATCTCCTTAGCTAAGTCCTTGATAGCACGTACTAGCCTATCTATTTGCTCAATACTTAATCTCTTAGGACTTAAGTTTGGGTCAATGCCAGCCTTACTTAATATCTTATTCGCCGTTACCTCACCTACACATTGAAACTCCTTAATAAGGAACTCCTTAACATTACTTGCTGTAGTGGCATGTGCCATCATCTTAATCATTTCAATATCAACACCTAATGGATGGGGTTTGACCTCCCTAGGAGGTACGGGCATTGACTTGGTGCTCCTCTCAAAGTAGATAACGTTACCATCAGGATCCTCAAACACTATTTCGGCGTAAGGAGCTATGATGGCTGTTCTTCTTAAGTACTCATATATTTTAGACCTAGCTCTACTCCACTCACCCTCTAAATACACCTTAACTATGGTTCCATGCCATGAATCACCGTTACTATGCGATGACTTCTTAAGTATTATTGGCTTATTATTCTTAACATCTATTCTCAACCTAAAGTAGTATACCCTAGATGAATTTATGGGTGATGTTATTACCTCAACTGCCCTACCAGTAGTTATTTGCCCGTAAAGTACAGCCATCTTAGCTCCTAATCCGAACATACCTCTTGTTTGCCTAAGTACGTACTTTGAGCTATACAGTAATTGAGCAAATGCTTGAGGTACGTGATTCGGTGGTATACCTATGCCGTTATCCTCAACCGTTACTGAATATATATTCCCCCTACCACCATCATATTCCCTCTTAACGACCACCTTAATTGTTGGTAAGATGCCATGAGCATCAGTAGCATCTAAGGCGTTCTCAACTAACTCCCTAACTGTCTGATACAGAGCCCTAACCGGGTTAGAGAAACCTGCTATCTCCTTATTACGGTAGAAGAACTCCGAAGGCGTCAACTCCCTAAATCTCTCTATAGTTGCTGCTACCATCCCCCACACCTAATAGTAGGTATGTATTTGATTCCTTTTAAGCCCTCAAAATAAAGGTATTGTCATATTGTTGTACAGTGAAGCATACATCTCGTCATAGCGTAGTAATTGCATCGGCTAACTACTATCTATTACATAAGAGACTATTATAGGTAAGAGTACCGTAGCGTCACCATAAACTGTCACGTGCTTAGCTGAGGGCTTTATCTTGCCCCAACTTATTGCCTCCTTAGTTCTAGCACCACTTAAGCTCCCGTCCCACTCAACAGCCGTTGTTATGTATACGGAGTAGTCGAGTCCTCCCTTAAATTGATTCCACCATATAGTATGGTGCTTACTTATTCCACCACCTATTATTAACGCCATTGACGACTTACTGGAGAATACTATATCACTAAGTTCCTTCATATCCTTTAGGATATCTATCTTGAGTCCAGTAAATTGAGATTCTATGAATAGGTCTGTCCCGAAGGCACCATCAACAATACCTGGCACATAGACCTTAGCACCGCTTCTGTAAGCAGCACCTAATATGGAGTTTTCGTCATTTCTTAATCTCTTACCTACTTCCATTAGTAACTCCCTAACCCCCCATTCCTTCTTAATCTTGACTAAATCATTAACTAATTCCTTAGTAAATTTCTCTATTATTAGTCCGTAATCATCCTTAGGTATGAATATGTTGCCTAGCCTGTGTAAGCCCTTACTACCTAATTCGATGTCGTCAGCATCAAAGTACCCCTTACAGTACCTCCCTCCTAAGGACTTAGCTATATCATGGTCTATAGTACCGCATGTCGTTATGATTACGTTGAAGTAGCCCATATCTATTAACTGAGCCAGTATACCTCTTAAGCCAGTAGCTACTACGTTTGCTGTGAATGATAGAAATCTAGCATCGCATACCCTAATACCTTCCCTAATTATCTCAGCTGCTTTAGATACGTGGTATGCTGTAAATCCATGTATGTTCCTGAATACGTTAATTAAATCACTTACCTTCATTCCCTTCCTAAGCCTAACGTCTTTAACTAATTCCGTACATACGTACCTATCCATTACGTTACACCCTTAACTACGTAGGTAATCCCTCCCTAATAACGTCCTTATCTACACTTACCTGCGTTCTCTTAACTAGATTCTTTACAGTAACTTTTCCTTTCTTATATTCTTTAGTACCTATTATAATCACGTAATCATAGTTAAGCCTTGAGGCCAGTCCTATAACGTCCGCTATTTTCTTAGGCTTGACTATCCTTACATTAACTACATACAACTTTCTTCTTAACATAGAAGCGACTTCATCAATATAACTTGTACTTACGTCCTTAGTAGCTATTAGCATTACCTTAACCCTAGCTACTCTGGAATCTAAGTCGATACCTTGCTTAATTAACGCTATATAACTTCTGTCAATACCTACTGAAAATCCCGTAGCTGGTGTATTTGGTCCTCCGTATACACTAATGAGATTATCGTATCTACCGCCACCAGCTATACTGAAGGGTAGGTCAGGCACCTCAACCTCGAAGATAAAGCCTGTGTAGTAGGCTAGTCCCCTAGCAAAGCTTAAGTCGATGTACATGTTAATACCTAATTCCTTAGCTGCTGATGCGATCTCCTTTAATCTTGCTAGTTCATTACTTATAATATCATCACCTAACTTACTCAGGCCTATCTCACTTGATACTTCATCTAATTCTCGGTAGTCCTTAACTCTAGAATTAATTAAGCCCTCAATAACCCCTATATCAGCTTTATTATACCTCTTGAGTACCCTTAATACCTCCTCCCACATCTTCTTATCTATGTAGTGAATAATAATGTCTTGAGTCTCTTCATCAACTCCCCATATAGTTAACAATCTCCTTACGATACCTACACTACCTACCTTAACTACGTAGTCCTTAAGTCCTAACTCGCCATAGTAATCCCTAATTATCAGTAATTGCTCAATATCAGCGTAGGTAGATGAATCCCCTAAGTACTCAGTACCTGCTTGAAAGAATTCCCTATACCTACCAAACTGCGGTTCCTCATACCTAAATACGGGACCTACATAGTACAGTTTCACAGGTTTAGGTCTGGCTCTTAAGTACTTAAGGAATACCCTAGCAATGCTAGCCGTGAATTCAGGACGTAAGCATACGGCCCTACCAGCCTTATCCTTAAAGACGTACATGCTCCTAGAGATCTCGGGACCGGACTTAGCAGCTAGTAACTCGAAGTACTCAAGGGTAGGTGTTATTACGTACTCATACCCGTAGGACTCAGCTACTTCGCTAAATAAGTTAAACATTAGCTTAATGCGATTAGATTCAGGTTCTAAGATATCCCTCATACCTCTAACTGGTTCGAGCCTTACCTTAACCATCTCAACCACCCCTCAATTCCTCAACCCTTACCGGAAATATTGAGTAGTAAGTTACGTCACCATGAGCATCAACAACCGCAAGTACGGGTTCATATCCTTTAGCTAATGCTGATGCAACCCATTCAATAAGTAACGAAGCCCTTAACGGTGCATTCTCTTCTGTGACGTAAACCATGACTTTACTACCTCCCTTGGTGTATATGAGTGAGTTCCTATGATATCCAGCCCTAGCTCTCCTACCGCGTTCTCTTAAGTCAAGTAGTACCGTAAACTTAATCCAATCAACTTCACTAACTGAGTACTTCGTGAATATATCCTTCAACGATAGTTCCTTACCACTCACATCCTTAACTATAGCTAAGTTCTTATACGTTATGTAAGCCACTTCAGCAGGGTCTAATAGGTACTTACCCTCATTCTTTAGATACACCCCTAATCCTAAATTACTTAAGAAGTCCATTGGTTGAGACTCAACAACTAATCTACCTTCATTACCTAATCCCACTATTCTTAATACTTTCGTAGGCTTACTCACGCATCATTACCCCCGACCACCACCTCCCATACTACGTCTATGCATATTAAGTTAGTTTATATAACCTTAAGTAATTAGTTAGGGGGACTTCAGTGAGTGAGTTAGGTAGCTTCAAAACTATTGAGTGGATTAATGGTAGGGTTAGGTGGATTAACACCCTTAAACTCCCTCATAATGAGGAGTACGTAGAGACTACAGACTATGAGAGAGTAGCTAGGGCCATCGAAAGTATGGAGATTAGAGGTGCGCCAGCTATAGGCGTAGCCGCCGCGTTCGCCGTAGCATTAGCTGCCTATAACTCAGATATTAAGGACCTCGATTCCCTACGTGGATACTTAGTTAGGGTTATAGAGAGGTTAAGTAGGACTAGACCTACAGCCGTTAATTTATTCTGGGCCTTAGATAGGATGAAGAGAGTGGTATTAAATAAGGAGGTAAGTAGTACCGATGAATTAGTAAAGGCTGTTGTTAATGAAGCACTAAGTATTTATGAAGAGGATGTAAAGGTCAATAAGTTGATAGGAAGGTATGGTGCTGACTTAATAGATGACGGAGATACTGTACTAACTCACTGCAATGCGGGTGCATTAGCAACGGCAGCCTACGGGACTGCTTTAGGCGTGATAAGGGCTGCTTGGTACTCAGGTAAGAAGATAAAAGTTATAGCTACAGAAACGCGGCCAGTCCTTCAAGGAGCTAGGTTAACTGTTTGGGAGTTAATGAAGGAGGGGATTCCAGTTACCTTAATAACTGATAATATGGTTGGTTACGTAATGAGTAAGGGATTAGTTAATAAGGTAATAGTGGGTGCTGACCGTATACTACTGAGTGGTCACGTAATAAATAAAATAGGTACTTACACAATAGCAGTCTTAGCTAATAGACATAACATACCGTTCTATGTAGCAGCACCTACATCAACAATAGATACTGAAAGAAGTATTAATGAGGTGGTTATTGAGGAGAGGGATCCTAATGAGGTTAGGTACGTTATGGGTAAGGTACTCATACGGTACCTAATGTACCAGTAATTAATCCAGCTTTCGACATCACACCACTTGAGCTAGTTACTGCAATAATTACTGAGAGGGGTGTAGCGAAACCTCCTTATATGCGATCATTACCAAGGATATTACGTGGAGAAAAATAGTACACATAAATTATTTTAAGGCTAATGCCTTCTCCTCTCACCTTCACCTCTAGGCATTGATGGATGCGGTATGTACTCAA
>CAZVLA010000012.1:0-29231 GCA_964627805.1 uncultured Desulfurococcaceae archaeon | reverse complement strand
CCTTTTATTTGTTTTCATTAGTGTTTCCTGGTTAGCTTTCCTAACTTTCTGATTGTGTCTCCCTCAACGTAACTTACTTAAGCTTACTTGGTCCTTAAGGTGCACTGTTCTGATTGTGGGTGTCAACTCACTAATAAGTTTTTCTGTGACTCACATTCTCTACTTAGGATTGGGTTCATCAGAAGATTCTGATGACTCATGTGTGGGGGTTAATATAGTTGACGCTAATACTTATGTTCCCCAATGAAGGACTGTTACGTTGGTACTTAGTTATTGTTAGTGTATATTAGTTTGTGTTTTGTTTTCCTTGTTGGTGGTGTGTTTTGGGTGGTTGGGTTTTTGATTTGGGTGGTGTTAGTGTTGATGGTTATGTTGGTTATTTGGGTTGGTTGTTTAGTAGGAGGGGTTTGGGTGCTGAGGCTGTTCTTAAGGGTAAGTTGTTGGCTGCTTTGAGTCTTGGTAGGAGGGTTGGTAGGGTTTTTAGGGTTGGTAGGGAGGTGTTTGGGGTTAGGGCTTATGTTCTTGGTTGTGATGTTGTTTTGAGGAGTCCTTCAGGTATTGACGTACCTATTAGGTTAGCTACTAATGCTTCCTTACTTATTGATGGTGGTTTGGTTAGGTTGTTCCTTAGGTTATCTAGCTTAGGTAGTCACCCAGTACCTAATCCATGGTCTAGGACGTTCGTAGGTGTTGCTGAGGTTAGGATTAATGACTTAGTCGGTAGGGTTAGGTTGAGGGCTGAGCCGCTGTACTACCCCATAGTAACTACGGAGAGGGTTGAGGATCCTAGGGCCTGTGAGTTAGGTGGTGGGGTTGAGTTAACGCATGTTAGGGCTTACGAACCGTACGTAGAGGTAGGTGGTGCTAGGTCCTACGTAATAACGTTCACGTCAGTACTCGAGCGTAGCTCCAGACCTAAGTACATGGAGCCGATAAGGTTTGAGGATCCGCAGAGTGGTGATGAGGTCATTATTAGGGACTACAGAGACACCTTCCCCATGAGTAAGGACTACATGGTCATTAGACCCTGGATTGAGGATGCCGGTGTTGGTGGTATCTTAGTAGCTCCTAGGGATGGTGCGTTAGTATATACTAGAGAAGCTACTGCCTACCCCGAACTAATGCCCGTTGTTGGTAGGGAGCGTAAGACGGGTAGTAACTGCGTTGTTAAGGTATCGAGTAATGAGTACTTACTGATATTCCATAGCGTAGATGCTGTATACGGTACCTACCACACCTACGCAGCACTACTTAGTAGTGATGCTGAGTTACTAGGGGTTACTGAGGAACCGATAATTAGTCCTAGACCTAACGACTACTTCGGTGCTAGACCATCAACTATATTCGTGTGTGGTGCTTCCTTAGTAGGTAATGACTTAATAGTTACTGCTGGGAAGGACGACGAGATAACGCTAATTCTTGAAGCACCATTAAGTGATGTTATGGAGCGTATGAAGTTCCTGAGGCCTTAGAGCATAACTCCTCACTACACCTAATCAACTCACTTAAGTACCTACACACACTATTAACTACGTCGTAATTACTCACTAACCCCCTATCCATTAAGTACTTAACGGACTTAAGGACAGCTATAGTTAGTGGTGCTATTCTAGAGAACCTCCTACCGACCTCCTCAATGAAGTACCTAGTACCCTCCCTAGTTAACCTACATACCTTCCTAACCCTACCACCACCAACTGACCTACACTCAATAAGCCCCTCACTCTCTAACGACATGAGTAGGGGGTATAGGGAACCTGGTGCGGGTCTCCACTTACCCTCAGTAATCTCCTCAATACTCTTCATTATTTCGTAACCATGAGCCTCACCCCTACTAGCTAGTACAGCCATTACTAAGAGACCTAAGACACCGGGCATTGGTGGTGGGGCCCTACTATCCATTCAGAACCACCAAACTAACTTACTAGGTAATACTTAAAAATGTATCTCCCCCCGATATATCTGGGCCAGAAACTTGGGTGAGGAACTAGTCATTGTTAGGGACTTATGGAAGGTGTATAGGTCAAGGAGTGGTGAGTACCCAGCATTGAGGGGGGTTAATATGGTTGTTAGGGAGGGTGAGTTACTTGCTGTCGTAGGTCCTTCAGGATCGGGTAAGTCGACGCTACTCCACATCATAGGTGGCTTAGATAGACCTACTAAGGGTGAGGTGATCGTTGCTGGTATTGAGTTGAGTAGGTTAGGTAGTAATGAGCTAAGTAAGTATAGGAATGAGTACGTAGGGTTCGTATTTCAGTTCTACAACTTAATACCCTACTTAACGGCCCTAGAGAATGTTGAGTTACCACTAGCTATTGCTGGAGTACCTAAGGACGCTAGGGTTAGGAGGGCTCTTGAGTTACTTGAGTTAGTAGGTCTTAAGGGTAAGGAGGGTAAGAGAGCTTACGAACTATCCGGTGGTGAGCAGCAGAGGGTAGCTATTGCTAGGGCATTAGCTACTAAGCCTAAGCTAGTACTAGCTGATGAACCAACAGGTAACCTAGACTCAAGAGCTGGTGAGGTAGTTATGAAGTTATTTAGGGAGTTAGTTGATTCTGAAGGAGTTACTGTAGTCTTAGTTACTCATAACTTAAGTAACTTAAGGTATGCTGATAGGGCTTACTGGTTAAGGGATGGGGTAATCGTTAGGGAATCCCTACTTAAGGGTGGTTCTGCATGACTATGAAGTACTTAACATACGCACTACTAACCATAACCCTAATCACTACCTCACTAATGACCCCATTAGTATTTACTACGTACGCACAGTCCGTAGTTAATGAGTTTAAGGTAGTTAATACTGAGTGGTTAAGTAGTTACGGAGCAACCATAGCTCCTGGCGACGTCATTACCTTAACCGTGACTCTGAAGTACTTAGGTAGTTCTCAAGTACAGGGGGTACTAGGTACTCTAGAACTACCGTCGGGTATTCAGCCGTACGGGTCTGAAGTAGCTGTAGCTACCTACAACTCCTTAGTAACCCCCTCATCACCCTACGTTAATCTGAAGTACGTACTTAAGGTATCACCTAACGCAGGTACTGGACTCTACACTATAGTCTTAGAGCTTAGGTACTCGGAATTAATTAACGGTACTTGGGTTAGTAGGTGTGAGTATGAGTACATTAAGTTACTAGTAACTGGTAGGCCGGACGTTGAGGTAATTAACTACTCACCTAAGGTACTCCACGTAGGTACTCAAGTAATTAACCTAACCCTAAGTAACTTAGGTGATTACGTAGCTAGGGACTTAAGTATTGAGGTTAAGTCACAGTTAGTTACGGTGATTAACGGGAGTACTTACTTAGGGGACTTAAGACCTAATGAGAACTTAAGCGTATTAGTAACTACTTACGTACCACCAACACTTAAGTCCTCAGTAACTACTCTAAACATCCTCATTAAGTACTTAATGCCTGACGGTACTTGGAGGGAGGTTAGTAAGTCGTTAGTAATGCCGGTAAGTAGTGAGGAACTACCTAGGATTACCGTTGAGTTACTCAATAACACCTTAGTAGCTGGTGAAGGTACTACCTACTTAATCATTAAGGACTTAGGCGGTGGTTCATTAAGTAACGTAAGCATCACCGTATCGAGTAATGAAGTAAGTACTGAGGTAGTAAGTACTAACGCATCATCAATAAGTCCTAACCAGTCATTAATGGCTGAGTTAAGGACCTACGTACCTACTAAGTACTTAGGTACTTCAGTACATCTTCAAGTAGTGATTAACTACGTAGATGATTACGGAGTAGCTAGGTTATTTAGTAAGTCATTCACTCTAGCCGTAACTGATACGGTAGTTCCTAAGGTGGTGGTTAGGCCTAAGTCCTTAGTAGTTAGTCCTGGGTTATCGGACGTGGTTCTTGAGGTAGTTAATGAGGGTTCAGAACCTATTAACTACTTAGTAGTGAGTACGGAGTGCCTTAACTATGCTGAAGTAGTTAATGGGTCAGTAATTACCGTACCACATCTAAGACCCCACGAATCTAGGGGGTTAGTAATTACTCTTAAGGTACCTGAGCTAGATGAGTTAGTAAGTACTGAGTTAAGGGTCTCACTAACGTACTTCGTTAGGGGTATTAAGTTTAGTGAGTCTAGTCAGTTAAGACTAACGATACTACCTAAAACACCTACTGAGGGCTTACGTATTGAGTTACTTAATAAGACACTTAAGTCACCATCAGTTAGTGAGTTAGTGTTTAGGGTATTTAATGGGTTAGGTACTAAGATAGACTCACTAGTAATTAATGTTGAGTCAGGGTCCTCACTAGTTAAGGTTATTAACGGTACTCTATGGTTGGGTTCCTTAGGGACTAACGAATCATTAACTACCTCAGTACCCGTAATAGTTAATTACGGAGCATTAGGTACTACGTACGTTGAGTTCGTAGCTACTTACGTAGATGGGTTGGGTTACGAGCATGAGTACAGGGTTAAGTACTTAGTAAGTATTGAGGATAACTCACCTAAGTTCGTAGTAACAGCATCACCTAAGGTAATTAGGTCCGGGGCTACGGAGTTCTTGAGGTTATTAATTACTAACGTAGGTGGTGATGCCCTCAATACTGAGGTGAGTATCAGTACTAAGCAGGGACTAGCGGTACTTAAGTCAATGCCTGTGGAGTTAGGTGACTTGAGTAGTGGCTGTAGTAAGTCGTTAGTAGTACCTATTAGGGCCTCCGAAGTTAACTCACTAACTACGTCGGGCTTAGTACTTAGTATTACCTACTACGACGTACTAGGTTCTAAGCACGTAAGTACGTACTCACTAGACCTAACTATAGAACCTACTACTAAACCATCAATGATTAAGGTCTCCGTAACTCCTAAGGTACTTAAGTCATTAAGTAGTGACTTACTAAGTATTAGGTTAAGGGCTTTAAGCGACTTAAGTGACTTAACGTTAAGTATTGAGGACTTAGGACCCCTAATACCTACTGAGGAATTAAGTAGTAAGTACTTAGGTAACTTAAGTAGGGGTTCTGAAGTAGTTGTTAAGGTACCTATTAAAGTACCTAACTCACCAGGTACTTACGAGGGGTCCTTAAGACTTACGTACTCAGTAAGTGGTGTTAAGTACGTAGATACTGTTAAGTTCAGCTTCACCGTAGTACCTAGTAGTGGTTACGTCTTAATTACGTTGAGTCCCCATAGATTAAGTGCTTTAAGTAACTCATCGTTAGTAATCACTATTAAGAACCTACTACCGTACACCTTAAGTAGTACCTACTTAGATATTGAGTTACCTAGTCAGTTAGCTCCGTTAGGTAGTACTACCTACTTCATAGGTAACTTAAGTCCTAATGAGGAGGTAAGTGTTTCAGTACCCGTAAGTACCCCCTACGTATCAGCACCTCAGGTTGGTAAGGTAGTTACTAAGCTCACGTACCTAGACCCACTAGCTAATACGCACGTAGTTAGTGAGTCATTCAGTATTGAGTTAATACCTAGGAGTACAGGCTACTTAAGGGTCTCCGTAGGACCTACGGAGTTAGTTATTGGTAGGGAGAACTACGTATTCCTCAACATAAGTAACCCACTAAACCACTTAGTTGAGGGTGTTGAGGTTACCCTATCAACTACAGCACACCTACTACTACTTAATGAGTCTAGGTTATACGTAGGTGAGTTAGGACCTAACTCATTAAGGAGTATTAAGTTACTTGTCTACGTACCATCAACAGCTAGTACGAGTGCTTCATTAATAATTAATGTTAAGTACCTAGACAGTAGTAGCGGCGTCATTAACTCATTCACAACCTCAAGAACACTCCTACTTAGGGGAGTCATAAACCTAACACTAACTGACGTAGCCGTAATACCTGAATCACCAGTTCCTGGGCAGCCATTCTCGGTAACTCTAACAGTAACTAACGTAGGTACCTCAACAGCTTACGCGGTAAGGGCTTCAGCACTTACTGAGGGATTACCCGTGAGGACCTTCGGTCCTAAGTCGGTCTACGTAGGTAATGCTGAGGTTAACTCACCAGTTACCTTCACCCTCAACCTAATGCTTGAGCGTAGTGCTAAGGGCGTCGTTAGGGTCCCGATCCAGCTTACCTACATGGATAACTTGAGGAGGGTACATACTAAGGTGTTCTACGTTGAGGTAGTACCTACTAAGGGCTTAAGTACTTACTCATCAAGCGTTAGGAGGTCCTCAAGTAATCAAGGAGCTTCAGTACCTAACGCACTACTTATAATGACGTCATTCATTGCCGGCGTAATTACTGCTTCACTCATTACTTACTACTTAATGAGGCGTAGGGTAGGGGGTGCTCGTTAGTGAGGTTTACGGACCTAGTGAGCCTAGCTTGGAGGCAGTTAAGTGAGCGTAGGTTGAGGGCGGCATTAACCGTAGCTGCTGTATCGGTTGGTGTCATAGTCATTGTCGTACTCTCAGCTGAGGTAGCTAGTGTTAAGGCTTCAGTACTATCTAACCTCGAGTCCCTAGGACCTAATACCGTAGTAGTTGTTGGTAGGGGTAGGATGCCCTTAACCGATGCTGACGTAGCTAGGGTTAAGTCACTACCGGGTGTTTCTGAGGTAATACCCCTCCTAGTTATTAGGGCTGTAGTACCTGGTCTTGAGGATAGTGCTTGGTTAGTTGGTGTATCAGCTACTGAGCTCAATGACCTACTAGGTAGTGTTAGGTTAAGTAGTGGTTACGTATACTACGAAGCACCAGCACCTCAAGCAGTAGTAGGTTCTGAAGTAGCTAACTCATACGGTACCTCAGGTGCTGAGGCTGGTCAGCCAATAGTTATTTACGTTGGTAAGAGGTCACTCCTACTAACGGTTACGGGTGTTTTAGAGACTTACGGAACCTCAATACTCTTTATCCAAGTAGATGACGCCGTATTCGTACCTATTACGTACTTAAGAACATTGATTAGGGGTAGTGGTTACGACGTCTTAGTTATTAAGGCATTAAGTACTGAGTACGTAGATAGCATTACTGAGATGCTTAAGGCCGTCTTCGGTGGTAGGGCTAGGGTAATATCGGTTAAGCAGGTAATGACTACAGTATCTAACGTAATGGGCAGCTTAAACACGTTACTAACGTCAGTAGCTAGTACAGCCTTCGTAGCTGCTGGCTTAGGTACCTTCAATATAATGATGGTTACGGTGCTAGAGAGGGTTAGGGAGATCGGGGTTCTTAAGGCGTTAGGTATGAGGGACTTAGACGTACTTAAGCTATACCTACTTCAGGGAGTGATAATAGGTGCTTTAGGTGCTTTAGTAGGTACTGCAGTAGGTGTCTTAGCGACTTACGTAGCACCTGCCCTAGGTATTAACGTAGTACCGATGCCTCACAGACCGGGTAGGGTTAGTGGTTCCGTAGGTCCTCACGTAGTAGTACTTAATACTACGTACATGGCGTTAGCAGCTATAATCTCAGTAGCTGTAGCTACTGCGTCAGCTACCTACCCAGCTTGGAGGGCTGCTAAGTTAAGTCCTACGGAGGCTCTTAGGTATGAGTAACTACTCAAGAACCTCAGTAACTACCCCATGAACTACCCTATCGCTCTCTACGTGAGTAACTCTAACCCTAACTAACTTACCTATTAACTCACTACTACCTAATAACTTAATTACTGGTCCGTGAGGTAGTGTGTAAGCTATTAATGACTTACCCACCCTAGAGACTACGGTAGCTTCAACGACACTACCTAATAACCTCTCCTTAGCCTCCCTATTCAACCTCCTAACTAAGTAGTACAGCTTCTTAGCAGTTACTGACTTAATAGCTGGTGGTGGCTTCCTAAAACCACCGAATGCTGTCCCCTTGAATGGTGTGAACCTATAGAGCGTTATCTTCTCAACACCTAACCTCCATAACTTCCTAACTACCTTAATAGTGTTCTTAATAGTTGATTTACTCTCACCGGGTAATCCGTGGATTAGGTATACGTAGGGCTTAAGACCAGCCCTACTAAGTAACTCAACAGCCTTAATGACTTCATTAACTGTTGAGGGCCTACCTAATGCTCTGTGATGCCACTCATCACCGGTCTCAAGACCTATACTCACTGGTGTACCCCTCAAGTACTTACCAAGTAACTCAGCAACCTCCTCACTAACTAGGTTAGGCTTTACGTTCTCAATCATTAAGTAAACCCTACGCCCTGATGACTTAATGAGTTCAGATACGCTACTCAGTAACTCCTCAATAGCTCCTAGATTAGGTGGTGGTTCCCTAGGGTTAGTTAATGGTTTAGGATCTACTAGTAAGTCCCTACCGTAGTCTAGGAAGTCCGGAGCACTAAGTACTAACCTACGAATACCTAACCTAAGTAACTCCTTAACCTCCCTCAAGATACTACTTAATGGTCTAGACCTAGGCGGTCCGAAGAGTGATGGTACGGAGCAGTACCCACAACCAGGCGGTATCCCTACGGGGCACTCAAGCCTATCAATTAAGTCACCGGACCTGCACTTACCGCAACCCACGCACTTCCTACCGTTTGGTAGTGGTATGGTTGGTCTGAAGAAGTTACTACAGCCCCTAACGACCTCAACGTAGATCCTAGCACCCCACCACCCCGGGTACTTAGTAATTACCTTAACTGATGGTTCGTACCTCCATAACTCATTACGTCCTAGGTACTTAGGGCCTTCATTCCTTACTAACTCATTACCTACTCTGTAGATTAGGTTAGGTACTTCATTAGGTTCAGTAAGGCCTTCAAGTACCTTAAGTAGCTTAGGTATCGATGCTTCAGCCTCACCATATACTACGTAGTCGAAGCCTCCCCTAAGGAGTCTTGAGTACTCAACGCATGAGGGACCACCAGCCGCCTTAGGTACGGCACCACACCTACTAACTACCCTAATCATTGACTCAACATCAGTAGCCATACCGGAGACGAATACCGCGTCATAACCCCTAACACCACCCTTAATACCCTCCTCACAAAGGATTAGGTCCGCCTCATGACCTAAGCCCTCAATAATACCTACTAATAACCTAGGACCTACACTAATTACGTCTAGGGTTGAGTACCTCCTCCCACTAGAGCCGCACCCTAAGCAGTCAATTACCGCTATCTTCATTCAGTAACTACTCCCTACTACTTCGTGAAGTGGTTGAGGGGCTTATACTTAATCCCGTAGACCTCCTTAATTACGTAGTCAGTAACTTCCTTAGGTACTTCATGAACCCTACTAATGAATTCCCTTAACTCATTAGGTGTTGGGTCCTTAAGGACCTCACCCCTCCTTAATGCGTGAGCTACGGTCATTCTTATCTGCCAATTACCTACTGGGTATATGTACTGAGGCTCTACCTCCCTAAGAATGACTACCCTACCCTGCCTACCGATACTCCATAAGTACTCAACAACAGCCTCCCTAGCTGCTAGGAAACCACCATCCATTAAGTTAGGTACCCCCCTAAAGTCGTCCCTCACAATAAGTACTGAGGGGTTGCTTGATGGGTTCCATAGTGAGTGCGGCCTCCACACCTCAATCCATACTGAGGAGTACTTCCCGGGAGCTATCACTACTGTGTACTTATTGTGTAGGTACTTACTGTAGTACACCTTAACACTACTTAATGGGGGTGATGCCCTAACGAACCTAAGCATCTTATTAGTGAGTATTGAGTCGACAGCCGTTACCCCCCACCTAGTAGGTACTGCCCTCCTACCGACCCTCCTACCTAGGAAGCCTAGGGTTAACGCCCTAACTATATTGTAGAACTCCTCACCACTAATGAAGAGCTCCCAAACAGCTTCTGAAGCCTTAACGTCATCCCATATTAGTGATTCTAACTTACGGCTTAGGCTTGGGTTCTCAACAACCCTAACCTTACTAGCTGGTGATGAGGGCCCCCTAGGTGGTAGGTAGGGGTTGAACGTAATTACTGCTTTAGGGGGCTTAATTAATTCAGCCTCCATAGTGACTGGCTTCAACGAGACACCAGCTAACCCAACCTCCCTCTCATAAAGTACCTCAGGTCTCCTAACGTCAATACCTAATGAAGCATACACTAAGTTACTCCTTAACTCAATAATATCGGTTAGTCCCAACCTTAAGTGCCAGTCCTTAGGTGAGTCGTAGATCCTAGCACTTAATCCGTAGGTGTTAGGTGGTACGCCTAAGTAGACCCTAACCCTAGGGTAACCCTCCTCACCAACAATGACTGAGGGGGGTGAGGAGCCGTCTAGTAACCCATTACTTAACTTAATACCTAACCTCAACCTAGCCCTAGCACTAACTAGGAGTGGGCACTTAGGTAACCCGCATAGCCTCCTAGCACCCTTACACTCAATACACACCCTAGTTGGTACCTTAATACCCGGCCTACCCAACACCCACTAAGGAATTCATTACGGGGGTAATGACACTACCGCTGAGGAAGTACTAACTACTTAAGAACTCAGTAAGTACTTGATTAACGGATGTTGAGCCTTGGAAGAACTGAGCCTTAAGCAATGAAGACAACGGCCGCCACTGAAGACTAATTAAGAGTTATTCAGTCTGGGACGCATTAATTATTGAGGCCCGCGACCCCACCTGACGCGGGCTAGTGCCCGAGGATGAGGGTGGGTCCCGCCTGCCGACCGCTAACTCACCAATACCTTCGGTAAGTTACCTTAATTTAGTGACGTAGCTTTATTTTTACTCAGTGCACCTACTTTACTAAGTAGGTACGTCTGGGGTGTGTGAGTTGCTTATTGATGATGTTTGTTACTGGGTCCTCAACGCTATTGAGTCATTAGGTGCTTCAGTTAGGGTTCGTGATTACTGCGTTGGTGTTAGGTATACGTACGTACTCATTGATGTTGACGGTACTGAGTGGTTAGGTACTGCAATAACCCTTACTGAGGACGTTATCGGCTCACCCTACTCAATACCTAATGAGGTTAGGGTTGAGGAACTAATTAATTATGTATCCTCAAGTACGTCATTGATTAAGTCATTAGGTACTGCCCTACTCAACGCACTCTCTAACTACCTCCTATGGGGTGCTAAGTACAGGATCGACTTTAGGTTAGTTACTGGTAGTGAAATTACTAAGTTAATTCACGGGATCATTAATGAGCCCGTACTAGTTATCGGTAATATGGGGCCCCTAATTAGGGAGTTAAGATCCTTAGGTATTAGGGATATTAGGGTCGTTGAGAGGAACCCATGCTTTAGGTGCGGTAATGCATTACCTGATACATCAATACCTAGGTTAGTACCTAGTAACGGTACTTTAGTAGTTACTGGAGCTACCTTAGTTAATGACACGATAGACTACATCATGGAGTTAAGTAGGGTTAGGGGGTGTAGGTTAGTACTCGTAGGTCCTACAGCTTCAGTACACCCAAAACCACTACTTAATAAGGGTGTTTACGCAGTAGCTTCAATGCATCCAGTAAGTAATGAGGGAGTAATTAAGGTGATTAAGTTAGGTGGGGGTAGGTGGTTATTCAGTAAGTACTGTAGGCATTACGTAGCTATTAGGTAGTGAATCAATCTTACTTAAAAAGTACTTAATTTAGAAGTGCCTCCTAAATATAGGTACCTCACCCCTGAAGATCCTATAGACAGCTAACTTCATCGAGTCTTCAATAATGAACCATATTAAGCAGTAGATCCATACGAAACCAGCCATCCAAGCAGGTATTGGTGCCGCTATACCGAATCCGTAGATAGCTACGATCGTAGCTGCTACCTTAGTAGCTATCGCGGTTATTAGTAACCACTTACCAGGCATTATTGACCAGAAGGGTCCTCTAGTCCTTGTAACGAATATCGTTAAGTGACCAGCAACAGCTAACTTAAGGAATATGAATGTCTGTAGAGTCGCTAGTTGGGTAGTCGGTGATAGCCCGAATACCTTAATACCTATGTAGAGTAGTAGGAATGACTCAAGTACACCTACGAAGCCTAATACAGTTGATAGTGCTAGTATCCTAGGTATGTTCCACCTCTCAGGTCTCTTACCTATCGTTACGTTATCGTAGGCTATAGTGAGTATTGGTAAGTCATTGAGTAGGGCTAGGAGTATTATGAGTACTGGAGTTACTGGGTAGAAGTTGAACGTCAGTATAGCTAAGGCTATGAAGAAGAGGACCCTAATAGTCTCGGTTATCCTATAGACTACGTAGCTATACATCCTCTTGAATATCTTCCTAGCAGTTACTATGGCGTCCTTAATGACTGAGATACCCGGAGCTAGTAGGGCTATGTCGGCAGCCGCCCTAGCGGCGTCGGTAGCACCAGCAACCGCGATACCTACGTCGGCCTTCTTAAGTGCTGGTGCGTCATTAACGCCGTCACCAGTCATAGCTACGTAGTGACCGTGCTTCTGTAGGGCATCTACGATCATGTACTTATGCTCTGGGAATACTTGAGCGAATCCGTCAGCCTCCTCAATCATCTTCTCAGCTCTTGAGTGTGATACGCTCCTTAACTCCTCGTAGGTGTAGATCCTAGTACCTATACCTAACATCCTACCAATCTCTCTAGCAATAGCTACGTGATCACCTGTGATCATCTTAACCCTAACGCCCATCTCCTTAAGGAATCTTATGGTGTCGGCAGCGTCCTCCCTAGGTGGGTCGAAGAGAGGTATTAACCCTACGTAGACCCACCTACCCTTCTCGCCACCTAATGTCTTAGCAACACCAATCATCCTATAACCACGCCTTGCGTGGTCATCAACTACCTTCATCACCCTATCCTCAAGCTCCGCACCACCACCTACTAGCTTCAGTATTACTTGGGGAGCTCCCTTAGCTACGGTGAACTTCTCTCCGTTAGGACCTACTACAACAGCTTCAGTCCTCTTAGTTACTGGGTCGAACGGCCTGAAGATTACCTGCTTGTACTTGCTGTACCTCTCCTTTAGTCCGTACTTCTCTAGGGCACCAAGTACTGCTAGGTCGATTGGGTCCTTATCCTCCTCCCTAGAAGCTAGAGCTGCGTAGAGTATTACGTCTCCCTTACTAAACCCCTCAGTAATTGGTACGGGGTCCTTAACGGTTAGTCTATTCTTAGTTAAGGTCCCCGTCTTATCAGCGCATAGGACATCAACACCTGCTAACTCCTCAATAGCTACTAACCTAGTCACGATAGCCTGCTTCTTAGCTAGTTCGTAAGCACCTATAGCCATAGTAATGGATAGCACAGCAGGTAAAGCAGCAGGTATAGCAGCAACAACAAGAACTAAGGAGAACCTAACGAGTTCTAGCGGGTCCATACCGCGGTGTAGCTCAATAACTACTACAGCAGCTACTAGCATTAACGTAAGTAGTATTAGGAAGTCACCAACCCTAACTATTAGTTTCTGGTACTTACTAACTGTCTTAGCTACCTGTACTAACCTAACCGTCTTACCGAAGTATGTGTTGAGTCCCGTAGCAACTACGACTCCAGTCATTTCACCACGCTTAACTAGCGATCCTGAGTAAGCTACGTCACCTACCTTCTTCTCGACGGGTAGTGACTCACCAGTTAGTACTGACTCATCAACCATTAGGTACTCCCCCTCAATTAACTTGAGGTCCGCAGGTACGATATCACCTAACCTAACCCTAACGATGTCTCCAGGTACTAGTTCCTTAGCTGGAATCACTACCCACTTACCGTCCCTCAAGACCCTAGCTGTTAGTGATAGTCTCTTCTTTAGGTACTCAATAATGTTCTCAGCCTTATGCTCCTGCCAGAAACCGACTATGCTGTTCGTTAGTAGTAGGGCTACGATTATGTAGAAGTCAATCCAGTGCTGAATAACCGCTGATAGTACGGCAGCTACCTCGATCATCCATGGTATTGGTCCCCAGAAGTGCCTTAGGAACTTAATTACTGGGTGTACCTTCTTCTCAGGTATTTCATTAGGACCAACAATCTTAAGCCTACGCTTAGCTTCCTCACTACTTAAGCCCTTCTGAGGTGAAGTACCTAGTCTCCTCAATACCTCCTCAACACTTAACTTCTTAGCTTCATCGGTCCTTATGTACTCCACCATCACCTTCACCCATAATGGGTTTGATATTTGGTTTTAAAAATTTATGCCGAGATAACTATGTTTGAACCCAAATAAAAGAATAGGTACTGTCTAAGTTACTCCTTACTCCTATACTTATATAGTAATTTATATGTATAGTAGTAGCTTATACAGGGTATTACCTACTTAAATAGTTTATGCATACCCAAATAAGCACATCCTTTTATTGCATTGGTTAAGGTATTACCTTGAGGAAGTAAGTAGGTGGTTTACGTGTGCTTTAGGGACGTGATACTAGGTAATCATAAGTTCAGATCTTACTTACCAGTAATGGATGTATGTAATGCTGTATACGACCCCCTAAACCCCGATGAGGTGATAGCCGATGTGCACCCGGTAGACTCGCCTTGGAGGCACGCGTTAGTTAGGGTACGTAAGGGTAGGGTTGTTAGGAAGGTAGTGATTGACTTCCCATGGAGCTGTGGCGATATTAACCCGTACCCAGAGGAGGGTGTCTTACTAGCTACTTACTCCTCAGTTAATGTAGTTGAGGTTAGGAACTTAAGTAACTTCGAACTCGTTAGGAGGTTTAGGGTTGATGGTTTAGAGAGGGTGTACTCAGCTACTTACGACTCACTAGGTAGGTTATGGGTTACTGGTGATGCCGGGCTCTACCTACTAGAGGGTGAGAGAGCTAAGTTAGTTAGGGGTTACGGAGCTGCGTTAAGTATGGATACTCAGCAGGGAGTACCGTCTAAGACGTTGGTAGTTGCTGATCACTTAAGCCACATAGTTGAGGTACTTAATGAGGACGGCGGTGTTAAGGGTAGGATCTACTTCCCGTACCCAGGAGGCGTTAGGTTCACACCTGATGAGAGGTTAATAATATCTAGTGGTAGGGTACCTAACCACACCCACTTCCTACTAATAGTAGGTGCTACTCACCTACAGAGTACGTCTGGTTGGTTCGGCTACTTATGGGACTACGGTACCTTAGCATCTAATAGAGCTGATTCATACTACGTAGGTAAGGTACTTATTCAGTGGTCCTTAAGCGCCTTTGAAGTACCGGTACCGCTACCTAAGTTTAGGAAGTACTTAATTAGGGTGGGTAATGCTAGGGAGGGTGTATTAGCTAAGGAGGCTAGGTACACCTCATTCACACCAATCCCGGTAATGAGTAGGTGCTGGTTATTCATGGAGGGTGAGGGTAGGGTAGGTATTGAGGTTATGAAGCCTAACTACTCCTTAGTAGCTCCTCAAGGAATCGAGTCTTGGGTTCAAATTGATACGGTCGATATTAAGTCATCACCATACCTAATTGAGGTCCCGGGTATCTACAGAGTTAGGGTTGTTAAGGGCTTCCTTAAGAACTCATACGCCGTATGCGAACCCTAAGGTAGTACGTTACGTACCTCACCATCACTAATTAACTCAACACCCCTTAACTCCCTAGTCTCGAGGACGTTAGTTACTAAGTCCTTAGCTAGGTCGTGGACCGTACTTGAAGTCACTACTACGTAGTCACTACCCCTTACTAAGTAGGTTCTGTAGTACCTTACCCTTAAGTTACTCATACCTTCCTTAATGTATGAAGTAACTATTATGTACGCCTTACCAGGCTTAATGACTAGGGTAGCTGTTATTAGGGCTGACTTAACGTACCTTATCAATTCACTAAACCTCCTCCTAAACTCACTTAAGTCCTCACCACCCCCACGTAGGAGTACCTCAGCTAGTAAGTTACTATCAGTTACTGAGTTAGGGTCTACGTCAATACCTAAGGAGTTAATTAGTCCGTACTTATCGACGCCACCATTATGTACTAGGAAGTAGTAGGTAGGTCCCTCACTACTTAAGTCAGTAATTAAGTAGGGGTGTGCGTGTAGTGAACCCCTAGGCTCACCCTTACTAGCCCTCCTAACGTGGATTATTGAGTAGGCGTATGTACCTAAGTTGGCTACCCTCCTAAGCTCCATACCTAACCTACTAACTACTGAGTCAAGTACCTCTAAGTTAGACTCACATATACTGTAGGTAGGTTCTGGGTAGTCAATTGCGTCGTACTTCATGAACTTAAGACCTAGTGGTGAGTATATTACGTAGCCTAGGCCGTCGCAGTGAGTAGGTGCTGTATTAACTAGTGGTCTTAAGTACGCATCACTCCTAGCTACCCTAGCCAATACCTTAATGAACTTAATCACCTCCCTACACCCATCACCCCTACAGTAGGAAGCTACTAACCTACACGTAAGGAATCACCAAAACCAATAACTACGCTAGAGTCAATAATGTATTTGGTGATTAAATGAGTAAGCTCGAGTCATGCATTGACTTACTCCTAACTAGGAGGAGCGTAAGGAGGTTTAAGCCCGACCCAGTACCTGATGAGTTAATTAGGAAGATACTAGACATAGCTAGGTACGCACCCAGCGCAGCTAATAGGCAGCCGTGGGACGTAGTAGTTATTAGGGATAGGAGGAAGATTGAGGAGTTATCTAAGCTACATGGAGGTGCTGCACCACTAGCTAACGCACCCGTAGCCCTAGTAATTACGTGTGATAGGGGGGTATCACCTATATCTTATCAAGTAGATTGCGCTGCCTTCACGACTTACTTACTACTAGCTGCTCACGCCTTAGGCTTAGGTACTGTATGGATTCAGGCACTTAGGAATCCTAAGGAGATTAAGGAGGTAATTAAGGCACCGGAGAGTAAGGAGCCTGTAGCTATAGTAGCTATGGGGTGGCCTGCTGAGTCACCGAGTCCTAAGCCTAGGAAGGGTGTTGATGAGTTCCTACATACTGAGTCCTTCTGACGGTGCTTACGAATGACTATTAAGTACTACTCACCAACTAAGGTAGTGTTTGGTGTTGGGTCCTTAAGGGAGTTAGGTAGTTACGTTAGGGAGTTAGGTAGTAGGGCTTACGTACTATTCAGTAGGTCATTCGCTAGGAGGTACGGGTACGTTAAGTTAATTAGGGAGTTACTTGAGGGTGAGGGTGTTAAGGTAGGTACTTACGAAGGTATAAAACCGAACCCACCAGTGAGTCAGTGTGATGAGGTAGCTAAGGAGGTTAGGGACTTCGGTACTGAAGTCGTTATTGGGTTCGGTGGTGGTTCAGTAATCGATGCTGCTAAGGCAGTAGCCGTAGTTGCTGTTAGGGGTGGTAGTGCCGCTGATTACGTACTACCTAACTTAGTTGAGGGTGGTGATGCCTTACCCATCGTCGCAATACCAACAACGTGCGGTACGGGTTCTGAAGTTACTAGGTACGCGATACTTACTGATGAGTCGCGTAGGCTTAAGTTAGCTATGGTTGGTTCAGCAATAATTCCTAAGGTAGCTATAGTCGATCCTGAAGTCCTTAAGCACCTACCTAGGGATATGGTTAAGTGGACAGCACTAGATGCTTTCTCACACGCTATCGAGTCGTACACATCACGTAACTCAAACCCACTAAGCGACTCTAACGCCTTACTAGCTATGAGGTTGATAGTAGAGAATATCGTTAGGGCTTGTGAAGGTGACTTCAACTCACTTAAGGAGCTACACATAGCAGCTACCTTAGCTGGGTTAGCAATAAACTCCACAGGAACTACAGCCCTACACGCACTAGGTTACTACCTAACCACACACCACGGGGTACAGCACGGACTAGCTAATGCTGTCTTAATGCCTTACGTAATGGATATTAACTTAAGAGCGATTAACCCCTCAAAACTTGACTTACTAGCTACTCTACTAGGTACTGAGGGTGTTGATGGTATCGTAAGGAGTATTAAGGTACTTAATAAGGTGTTAGGTATACCTAGGAGTATTAGGGAGTTAGGGGTTACTGAGGGTGAGTTAAGGAGTTATGCCGAGGTTGTTAAGACATATAGGAGGAACTTAGATAATAACCCAGTAGTTGTTGATGATGAGTACTTAATGGAGGTACTTAGGAGGGCGTATGAAGGTACTTAACACTCATTTTTGATTCAGTACTTAATAACTCAATCACTACTTAGTCTTAGGTACGTATCATGGATCCGATTAAGTTACTTACTGAGTTAATTAAGGTACCCAGCCCACCCGGTAGGGAGGGTGAGTTAGCTAAGTTCCTTAAGGAGGTAATAGCTTCGGTAGGTGTTGATAAGGTATGGATTGATGGGTTGGGTGATGTGGTAGCACTCATTAAGGGGGGCTTAAGTAGTTCCTCACTAATTATTGAGGGCCACTTAGATACCGTAGGTCCTGGGGACCTTAGTAAGTGGTTAGTCGATCCTTACGCTGGCTCATTAATTAATGGTAGGGTCTACGGTAGGGGCGCCTCCGATATGAAGGGAGCTATAGCTTCTCAAGTAGCTGCTATTGAGGGTTTGAAGGACCCACCAGTAGATACTTACTTAGTATACACCACCCACGAGGAGACTGCTGAGGGTGTTGCGTTTAGGTACGTACTTGAGAATGAGGTTAAGGGTGATGTAGGTGCTGTAGTTATTGGTGAAGCTACCTCACTTAACTTAGCAGTAGGTCATAGAGGTAGAGCAGTTATTGAGTTTACCTTAATTGGTGAGGAAGCACATGCTAGTATGCCTGAGGAGGGTGTTAATGCTTTAGTATGTATGGCTAGGGTTGCTGAGTCCGTGGTTAAGCTAAGTAATTACTTCCCTAAGGATGGGGTGCTTGGTGAGGTAACCCTAACACCAACAATTACTAAGTGCTCATCAACTGACGTACCCCACATACCCGGTAGGTGCGTTCTCTACGTTGACGTTAGGGTGGTCAGAGGCGTTGGTGAGTCCGACTTAATCAGTGGGTTAGGTAGGTTATGTAGGGAGGTAGTCGATACTAACCTATGTACTGACTGCTCCTTAAGGATTAATGAGGAGGAGCTTAGGTTCTGGACGGGTAAGGTATTGAGGGTTAAGGAGTTCTTCCCCGCTTGGGTATGCAGTAATTACGGAGCTATTGAGGTAGGTATTAAGTCACTTAGGGAGGTAGGTATAGATGCTGAGGAGTACGTATGGAGGTTCAGTACCGACGGCGTCTACAGTGCTGGTGTCCGTAACTACCTAACCCTAGGTTTCGGACCGGGTAGTGAGGGGTTAGCCCATAAGGTTAATGAGTACGTTGAGGTTAAGGAACTCCTTAAGGCTGTCGAGGGTTATAGAGCATTAATTAGGGGATTAGGTAATTACCTAGTTAAGTTAAGTAGGTAGTACATTACGCGGTACCCATAAGTAGATCGGAACTAACCACTACTGAGAAACAAAATAAGCTCCCAGAGAGTCTGTAGTTGGGTTGAGGGTATGGAGATACCCCTCGAGGATGCTGTGCTAGTAGCTATTGCTAGGGGTGTTGAGACCGTAGGTGAGTTAGCTGAGGTACTCAACGTTAGTAGGGAGGATGTTGAGAGGGTTGTTGAGAGGCTTAAGGCTGAGGGCTTAATTAGGGAGGAGGTCGTTGGTAGGTGGATCTTTAAGAAGAGAGTACTTAAGCTTACTGAGGAGGGGTTTAGGAGGGCTTCAGAAGCTTATGAGAAGTTAAGGAGGTTAGCTGAGGAGATACGTGAGAGGTTGAGTAGGGAGGAGGGTAGGGAGGAGCTTGAGGACTTAGTAGTTACTTGGGGCTACGTACTACCACTACTAGGTTGGTTAAACCTACTAGACCTAGCACTCCTAGACTCACTAGCCCTAGGTATGTGGATGCAGGACGTAAGTGACTCAAGCGACTTAAGTACTCAGGATATTGACGACGGGGACGTGATGTAGTTAAGGCAACCCAACCCCCACCGGGTACTCCCTACCTATAGCAGTAAGTACCTCAACCTCAATACTCGACCCGTGCTTAAAAGGTACCTCCACAGCACCGAACCTAGAAGCTCCTGGCCCCGGCATGAGGATTACTAAGGTTAAGTTCCTACCAACCTTAAGTACGAGTCCGTAGTCTAGGTTAAGTACCTTAAACCCGTTAGGCACTATCGGGTAAGCATCATCTAGGGTCACGTTCCACGAGTTACTACCGTACGCGTAGAACCCAACACCACCTACCCCAGTATTATTTAATAAGTCACCTGAAGTAACTACTACCCTACCGAATACGTAACCTACTGAGTGATTACCTAAACCAACCCACGAGCTCAAGGACCTACCGTTAATTAGTAAGTCACTAATCGTTATGTCTGAGGACCCATCATTAACTAAGTGAAGGACCACAACCCACGTAGAGTACTCGCTACTCCAGTCGGCGTACGCATCATTAATTACTAACCTCTCGCACTTCATTGATAAGCCTGTTGAGCCCGTCATCCAGAAGGCAATGACTATCTCCCAGAAAACAACTATGACTGCTATGGAGATAGCTACGGCAAGAATAACGACGGTACCTATGATGTTGGAGATTCCGCGCCTAACCCTCACATCCCCACCCGAAGGCACTAAGCTTACTCTACAGTAGTGAATTAAATTAATAAATTTCAGTGAATTAAGGCTAAGGCACGATAGTTCGTTAATTACTACATAACGCGATTAAGGAAACTGAGTCAGTAACCCCGATCAGGAGTTAGAATATGAGTGATAGAATTACGGCTGTAAAAACTATTAGTCCCCAAGCAGCCATACCTACGTAAGCCCAGAAACCATCCCTGTCCTTCCTACCAATAACTGCAGCCACCTTAACCACCTCCTAAAACACTTAAGCTCCTCAATCCCGTTCTTAACCTCGGTAACGTACTTACTTAAAAGACCGTAAGTATCATTGCTTAGTCATAGCTGGTTAATACCTTACCAAGTACTCAAGGGTTTTAAATACCCGTATTTAAGAACGCTACTTAATTAGGTCCCTAATTAATTATCTACGGTGGTGTTATTGAGTAGTAAGTTAGTCATTAATGGTAAGGTTATTGAGGTCATTATGGGTGACATAACTAAGTTAAGTATTGAGGCTATAGTGAACCCAGCCAACTCACTAATGATTATGGGTGGTGGGGTAGCTGGGGCGATTAGGAGGGTCGGCGGTGACGTTATAGAGGCTGAAGCTAGGAGATACGCACCAGTACCTATCGGTAAAGCAGTAATTACTACAGCAGGTAAGTTACCGTCTAAGTACGTAATACACTCACCAACAATGGAGAAACCAGCAATGAGGACCACTAAGGAGAAGGTTAGGAAAGCCGTTAAGGCAGCCCTTGAGGTAGCTGAGGAGAGGGGTATTAAGGAAGTAGCATTCCCAGGCATGGGTACTGGAGTAGGTGGTGTACCACCTAATGAAGCTGCTGAAGTAATGATTAATGAGATACTAAAGTTCCTTAAGGAATCAAGGAACCTAAGGAGAGTAGTTCTAGTAGCGTTCAATAATGAACTCTACGAAGCGTTCGAAAATTCATTAAGGAGAGTTAAGGAAGGATTAGGGCAGGGTTAA
Source organism: uncultured Desulfurococcaceae archaeon (assembly GCA_964627805.1). Classification (GTDB taxonomy): domain Archaea; phylum Thermoproteota; class Thermoprotei_A; order Sulfolobales; family NBVN01; genus CAZAMI01. The sequence continues at coordinate 7,879 of CAZVLA010000012.1, read as the reverse complement.
TTAAAGTAAGTCACAGAATACATAAAACAAAAATAAAACAGTTTCTCACGGTAAGTAAGCACAGGTAATACTACCGGAGAACGTACTCAAGTAAATAAATTTTATTAATTCAACACGAAAGTTTATGTAGGTGAGTAAATAGTGAGAATGCTGAGGAAAGGTATATCCCCGGTAATAGCTACTGTGATTATCGTTGCTGTCGCCATCGCAATCGCGGTAGCCGTAGCATTCTGGATAACCGGTATAGTAGGACTGTTCACGAGATACGAGAAGCTAGAGATAATAAACGCATACGCAGACTGGAATGACACATACGGAACCTGGGTCGTAGTACTTCAGGTTAGGAATGCAGGATCATCAGACGCAACAATAGACGAAATATTCATAAACGGAAGACCCCACGACGCTTGGGCATCACTAAACTTACCTAACTCAACGCAGTACGGATATGTTATGAATAAGAAGATAGCATTCACTGCTAACAACATAGTTAACGCTAGCGCTGTGGGATATCTTAATGGTGTTTATATTAACTTAAGTGCCAGCTATAGTATAACGTTAGATAAGAATGTGGCTACTGTGACATCATTTGATTTTAAGAATGGAGTTCCTCTGAAGGCTGGTCAGGACATGACTATAGTGATATTAATACCAGGCCCTGGTAATCCAGGAGGAGTAACGGCTGATTTTAAGCATGGTACTAGTATTGAGATTAAGTTGCATACTGCTGCTGGTAAGGAGTACCCGAAGGAGATAGTACTACCGTAATGTCTTACCTTAAAACTAACTACTTTTTAATTAATGTTTTTCTGTGAGGCAGAGTTTCTAGTAAGGTATTTAAGGGTGTTCCACGCATTCTCTTGGAGATATATCATGGTACGTACTAGGTACGTTACTGCGGTACTGGCTGTGGCTATAGCTATGGCGTTAGTAGGGTCTTTAGCGTATGTAGTGACGGCTCAAGCAGTACCGCCTATAGTTATGAAGCCTTCAATGAGGATCTACGTATATAGTGACGGTACGTTCTCGGTAAACTACGTACTTAATCTAGTGATTAAGCAGAGTAAGCCATCACCGAAGCCTACCTCAGGTTCGCTGGACTTAATAATTAAGTATAGGGAGAGTAGCGACACAATCACCTTAACAGTTAGGGGTGGTGGTGCCTTCACGAGTGGTAAGGCTAGTGGCGTAGCTTCCCAGAAGTTCGTAATTGAGAGTAGTGGTGGTCTTGAGGGGTCCTCAGTAGCTAGTAAGAAGGTACTTAATGTTAATGCGTTAGGTGGGTTAACGGTAATTAACGCAACACCTAAGGAGGTCAAGAGGAACTCACTAACTATTAAGAAGTTAGTAGTTAATGCTAACCCCTACGTAGCTGACATAGCATTCAATGCGGTAGTTACTGGTACTAACTTAAGTACTAAGTTACCGGTAGGTACGGACATCTCCGAGCTAGTCAATAGTAAGTTAGCGTCGAGTGGCTTATCATTCATTAAGTTTAAGAAGCTAGTAATCACTAAGGAAGGTAATTCATTAGTAATTAATGGCTATGCTGAGGTATCCATTAAGGACCTAATAAGTAGTGGTGTTAAGATGGGTGTATTAAGTAGTAGTGACGTTGATAAGCTTAAGTGGTGCTTAGAGAATAGCTTTAAGGACCTAAAGATAGGTGGTAAGTACGAATTACTAATAGCTGGCTATAAGTACGCGAATGAAGCATCAGGTGCTAAGTTTAAGGTTGCTGCTGACTTCATGATCCACGGGGATATTAAGGGGTACAAGAACGTTAGTAGGGCATGTTCTAGGGAGTTAAGTAAGTTAGGTATGGTGATATCGGCACTGTCATCGCAGGCAGCGTCAGTAGCTAGTGGTGGTACTGCTAAGTTTAAGGTTAGTATGCCCCCACCGTCATTCATGGAGAAGTTCACACCAAGTAAGTCACCCAAGATAACCCCAGTGTATCCCTACGAAGGTACTGTGAAGCTCCATATCAGCTTAAGTAGTACGGAGTTCTCAATGCTACTAAACGTAACTACGGGTAAGCTTAAGTGGGTGGGTAGTGGATCACCTAAGGAGTTAGTTAAGGAGGGACTTGCTGAGTTAAGGGACTACTTAAGTGAGTTCTCTAAGAAGCTATCGTTCCTCGAGCTAATGGGTATTAAGTCACCAATACCATCAACCATCGAGGTCTACTACGTAGGTTCTGGAGGTAAGGTAGTAGCTAAGGGTGAGACCTCATTAAGTGACCTACCCTACGCAGGTGCTGAGTTAGTGGCTAAGGGTGCTGCAGTAACAACTACACCACCAGCACCACCTACTAAGGTACCTACGAAGACCGTGACTTTACCAATTACAGTAACTAAGACCGTGACCGTGAGTAAGGAGGTAACTTCAGTAATTACTAAGACCGTAACTAAGGAATTAACGACTACTAAGACCTTAACCAGCACCGTAACCACCACGACCACCAAGTACGTTGAGAAGCCCGTAGTAAGCACCACTAACTTAGTGCTGATAGGGGCGTTCGCGGTGGTAATAGCTGCTATAGTAGCTGGGTTAGCTAGGAGGAGGTAGAGGTAGTAGTACTAGGTAATAAAAACTTTTTAAGTATTGACTAGGTTAAGCACGCTCCTCAACATAACCCATACGCGTGAACTTAAGTACCTTATCATGAAACACTATAATACCCTTATCAGTTATCTTGAATGGGTGCCTCCTCATTGAGTGTGACGTACCCCTCATCTTCCATATTAGTAAGGACCTAACTAACTCACCGTTAATCTCGTCTAGGTCAAGCCTTATTATGCCGTCGACAGCGTGCTCAACGCCGGGCCCGCCGAAGCCCCTCTCAGTAACTGATACCTGCGACACCAGTATTGAGGTAGTCCCTAACCCACTTAAGACTCTCTTAAGCTTCATTACGGTACCCCTAGCGACTGCTGGCTTAGTTAGGTATAGAGTAGATACTGAATCAACAACTACCCTAACCGCCCTAACATCCCTTATGGCCTGCCTAAGTACGTCAACGAGCATGTCGACGTCGTCTGGATCCCTAACTACGTACCTCTCCCTCTTAGCTGCCTCACCAATACCTCCCGTGAACGCATCAACCATAGCGAATAGTCCCTGCTCCTCGTAAGGCCTTACGTCCCACCCGAACTGAGACATGTTTATCCTTACCTGTACTGGGTGTTCCTCAAGAGCTACGAAGACCCCGGGCTCACCAGCCTTCAAGCCGTTCCACAGGAATTGCTGGCCGAAGATCGACTTACCAGTCCCTGGACCACCGGATAGTAGCACTACGTTACGCTTAGGTATCCCTCCGTGGAGTATCTCATCCATCCCGGGTATCCCGGTCTTTATCCTGTCTAGAGGCATCCGCACCACCAACTACTATCCCTAACCCAAGATTATTAAATAGTGATGTAGTGTAGCGATGGAGTGTCACTTAATGATTTAAGTTACTGTCTTGAGACGGTACTTGGGTAGTGTATTGGGTGGGTTAGTAAGTACTGTTAAGGAGGTGCTCCGTAAGAGCGTCATAACCGCCGTTACTAGAGTGCCTAAGGATGTTTGGGAGGCACTCCATAGGTACTATGAGGTAGAGTCTGAACTACCTCGTAGGGTTCTTGAGGTAATGCTTAAGGCTGTCTATGTAGCTTCAAGGTCTGAAGTACCCCTATGCCAAGATACTGGAATACCTACGTTCTTCATTAGGTTAGGTAGGGACTTCCCACTAAGTACTTCGGAGCTTGAGGGACTGATTAGGGACGTAATTAGTGAGTTAACTAGTGAGGGTTTCCTAAGGCCTAACGCGGTAGATCCATTCACTAACACTAACTCAGGTAATAACTTAGGTAAGTACTTCCCGGTAATCCATACTGAACTCACTGACGGTGATGAACTTGACGTTACGTTCGTAGCTAAGGGTGGCGGTAGTGAGTACGTGTCTCAGTTATGTATGGTACCGCCGTCTAAGGGTATTGAGGGTGTTAAGGAGTGCGTGCTTAAGTCCGTGATTGATGCCGGTCCTAAGCCATGCCCACCAGTAATTATTGGTGTAGGTATTGCGGGTTCAGCTGATGTTGCTGAGTTACTATCTCGTAAGGCGCTCTACTTAAGGAGGGTTGGTGAGAGGCATCGTGAGGAGTACGTAGCTAAGTTAGAGCTTGAGTTACTTAGGGAAATCAATAAGTTAGGTCTAGGACCTATGGGTTTAGGTGGGTTAGTGACTGCCCTAGACGTCCATGTAGAGTACGGCTTTAGGCACCCAGCGACCCTAGCGGTAGCTATTACTTACTCATGCTGGGCGTTGAGGAGGTCTAGGGTAGTTATTAGTAGTGATGGTAGGGTTAGGGAGGATCCCAACGACTTCTGGCTGCCTCCCTGGTTAGGTGGTGGTTAGTTTGAGGGTAGTTAAACTACCTACGAACCCTAAAGTAATTAATGAATTAAGGGTAGGTGAGGTTATCTACTTAAGTGGCTTAGTAGTTACTATGCGTGATTTAGGTAAGGTTAGGTACTTAAGGATGGTTAGGGAGGGTAAGGGATTACCTATAAACATTAGGTGCTGGGGCGTATTCCATGCTGGCCCCATAGTTAAGTTACGTGGTGGTAAGTACGTAATTAAGTCGATAGGCCCTACTACGAGTGCTAGGATGGATCACTTAGTAGCTGAGTTGATTAAGGCCGTAGGTCCCGTACTATTCATTGGTAAGGGTGGTCTAGGGGAGTTATCCCGGGATGCTTTCCGTAGGTTCGGGGGTGCTTACGTTGAGTTAGTGGGTGGTACGGCATCACTAATTACTAAGGCCGTTAAGGAGGTAGTTAATGTTTACTGGCTAGATCTAGGGGTACCTGAGGCCCTATGGGTTCTTAGAGTTGATGGTTTAGGACCTGCTATAGTTACTATGGATTCTAGGGGTAATTACTTAAGGGATGGAGTAATTAGGAGGGCTTATGAAGTTATTAAAGAATTGATTAGGTCCTAATTAACTTAAGTACCTTAGGTAGTAGCTCCCACCCATGCTCTATAGTACCTAGTGACCCCTTAAGGCATTCCTTCTCGGTAAACCTACTTACTGAGTCAGCCTTAATCCTCGGGCCAGCAACTACTACGGGTACGGGGTCGTCCGTATGTGCACCTACGCTAGGTGGTGTTGCGTGGTCGGCGGTAACCAGTATGTTTAAGTCCTTAGGTGCCTTATCCAGTAGGGGCCTTATGAAGTACTTATCAATCTCCTCAACCCTCCTACGCTTAAGTTCCAAATCCCTATCATGACCGGGTTCGTCAGGTCCTTTAAGGTGTACGTAAACCACGTCGTACTCGTTAAGTAACTTAAGAGCCTTCTCCAACCTCTCTGGGTACGCAACCGCTGGGTTCTCAGTAGCTGGCTCAACCTCAAGTACGTAAGCACCGAATGCCCTACCTATACCTAACTCGACAGGCATCTCAGCTATGAATGCGAACTTAAGTCCGTACTTCCTAGGTAGTGGCTCAGCCTTAGGTAACTCACCACCTGCGTCCCTAAGTAGTACTGCATTAGCCGGTAGTAAGCCCCTCCTAACCCTCTCCCTATTTACTGGGTGATCCTTAAGTACCTCCAGTGACTTCTCAATGAACCTATTAGCTAATTCAGCAGTTCTCCTAGCTTCCTCAGTATCTTCTAGGGGTACTACCTCCTTAATGAAGGGCCTGAAATCCTTAACAGCCACGCTAATGAATCCCTTCCTAGTGTATGCTGGGTCACTATTATCGACCATAGGTGATAACCTAAACTCCCTACTACCTATAATGACTACTGCCCTATGACCTACCGTAGCCTTAAACCTTACATAACCACCGTAGATACCTAGCTCCATACCGTCAAGTGCCTTAGCTAATTCCCTAGCTTCCTCGGTACTTAATGACCTACCGACCCTCCTATCAATTAACTTCCTAGTACCTGGCTCGACCGTGGCGAAGTTAGCTCTGAAAGCTACTTCGTAACCCTCCCTAATCCTTAAACCAGCACCTAAAGCCTCTAAAGGACCCCTGCCTGTGTAGACCTCCTCAGGGTTATAACCTAGTATTGAGATAACCGCCGCGTCACTCTCTGGTGCGTACCCCTTACCTATGGTGTACATAACACCACATACACCCCTCCTAGCTAACTCATCAAGCCCTGGCTTCTCACTCAGTTCTAGAGTAGTTACCTTATCCGATAGCCTATCAGCTACACCATCAAGTACTACGTAGAGTAGCTTAACCATCTAAACCACCTAATTAGTAGGTACGTAGGTACTAATTAAGTAGGTGCTTAATACATTAATTAATGAGTGAATGAGTCAGCACTAAGTAGTATTACTTAAGTAGTCAGCTATCCTAGCCCACATCACACCTCAGAAGTTCCAGCGTTCATCACTCAACTAATTAGTTACTTAAATACTTAATAACTATGAACTACCTAACCTAATTAATTAGTTAATAGTAGCTAATTAAGAATCCCTAATAAGGTAGTTAGTGATGTATTAGGGAGGTGTTAGGTCTGAGTAGGGAAGTAATTGATAGGTTAGAAATGAGTGGAGGTAAGTTAAGGATAGGTAAGGGTGAGGAGAGGTACTTAATACTGCCTGCGAGGTTCTTCGGGGCTGTGTATGAGTCCGTACGTAGGTTAGTAGGTTCTGGAGTATCCGGGCTACTCTACTACGTAGGTAAGGAGGTTGGTAAGGGATTACTTGAGGAGATTAGGTACAGACTAGAGACTAAAGGCATAACCGACCCTGAAGGAACCGCTAGGGAGCTGTTTAGTTTCTTAAGTGATTTAGGCTTCGGTAAGGTTGAGTTAGTAAGTATTAGTGAGGGTGAAGCTGTTGTTAGGATTCACGAATCACCTACCTCATCAACCTTAAGTAAGTGCGAAGGCCCTTCCTGCCACTTAGAGAGGGGCTTACTAGCTGGTGCTGCTGAGGCATTCTTTAACGTTAGGTGTGTAGCTAAGGAGGTTAAGTGTAGGTGCTTAGGTCACCCATACTGTGAATTCGTGATTTCATGGGGTAGTGAATAACTCCTATATAAGGTAACTTTAACTTAGGTTTAAGTAAAAAGTTTTTACTACTGGCAAGTAACTTCCTTCCTAAGCGGTATTGATTCAATACCTTTCCTAGCTAATTCCTTCCTAACTAACTTAACCCCCTCAACCATCGACTTGAGTTTCTCACGAGCTATTTCCCTAGGTAGTAGCTTAAGTCCGCAGTCTGGGTTTATGTAGAGGCACTTAGGGTCTATGATCTTCATTACCTTCCTAATAGCTCTAGCAACCTCCTCCGGACTCTCGACCCTCCTGTTATGTACGTCAATAACTCCGAAGCCTAACTCCTTATTAAGTCCCTTAAGTATGTTTAAGTCCCTGAAGCCCCTATTAGCGAATTCTAGAGCTAACTGACTTACCTTTAACCTATCGAAGTACGGCTTAAGTACCCTGTAGTTACTGTAGCATACGTGTAGCCCGACCTTAATACCTACACCCTTAACGGCCTCATTAATTACATCAACGGCCCAGTCCATCTCGTCTGGGTGAGTAGTTAGTGCTGGTTCATCAACCTGAACATATAGTGCACCAGCTTCCTCAAGCTTCTTAATCTCGGCGTTAATTATCTTAGCTAACTCGGAAGCTAACTCCTCCTTACTCCTGTAGTACTCATTGAATGACCAATCAGCTATCGTGTACGGTCCAGTAATAGTTACCTTAACCACCTTAGCCTTAGCTACGGACCTTAAGAAGAGGTACTCATCAACTACCATAGGTCCCCTATACCTTAAGGGACCGACGACTGCAGGTTTTCTGAAGTAGTGATTACCCCACACCCTAACGGGTCCGTAGAACTTAAAGCCCTCGATACG
>CAZVLA010000011.1:0-5070 GCA_964627805.1 uncultured Desulfurococcaceae archaeon | reverse complement strand
AAGGTGCACTGTTCTGATTGTACGTATCTACTGGTTAATAAGTCTTTTGGTACCTTACATTCCCTACTTAGGGTTGGCTCCATCAGAAGATTCTGATGACTCATATGCAGGGGTTAATATAGTTGTCGCTAATACTTATGTTCCCCAATGAAGGACTGTTACGTTGGTGTTTCTTGGGTTATTTGTTTTATTTTGTTTCCTTGTGGTGTTATTTTGTATTTGTTTGGTCTTACTTTCTTTGCTAGTTTTGCTTTTGTTAGGAATGCTAGGTATTTTGAGGTTGTCTGTATTGATAGTCCTGTTTTTAGTGCTATTTCTTCCTTTGTTTGTGGTTGGGTTGTTAGTGTTTTTAGGGTCTTTATCTTTCCTTTTCTTTCTGGTGATGTTGTTAGTGGTATTAACCACTTAGGTATTTCTACTTCGTCTCCTGTGTCGTGGTCGAATATCTTTAGTTCCTCTATCCTGTCCCAGTTATCTATGGTTGCTAGTAGTACGTATGCTTGCGGTATTCTTAATCCACCACCTATGACTACCTTAACCCTCTCGTACTGCTTCATCGTTCTTGATATCCTGAATACCTCAGTTACTTCCTTCGGGTCCACCATTAGTTCCTTGACTTCAGTACCTATTGACTTACTGAATTCCTTAACCGTCCTTAACGCCCTCTCAGCGGGTTCTATGGGGTCTACCCTAGTCACTAACACGACGTCAGCACCCTCACTCCTAGCCCTAGCTACGGCCTCTAACGCCTTTGAGGGGTTGAACCCTATGGTTACGAAGTAAGCCTTCCTATGCCTGATATCACTCAATCTAGGCCCCAATTAATTCCCTACGTAGTTAGATATCTGTGTTGAGGTAGTTATTCAGCAGGTAGTGTTAAGGTTAATTAAGCTTATTCAGTCTCGGTAATACCATGAACGTCAAGTTAATCCTAGGTAGCTACGGGGGTGGTGTGGTTGTTGATGAGGAGTTGAGGGGGTGGAGGTTAGGTAGTAACTACTCAGTACTCGTTAGGCCTTCAGAACTCACCTCACTATGCCCTACTAAGAGGGATGTCTGGCTAGTTAGGAGGGGGGCTAGGTTATGTAGTGGGTGCGTTAGGAGGGGTGTTGAGTACCATAACGAGGTACTGACGATTATCGGGCAGGCAGTAATCCTTGGTTGGGAGGGGTTGAGGAGGGTATTAAGTAGTGTTAAGACGCACGCAGGTATCTGGGCATTAACACTAGCCTCTGCGTGGTTATCCAACGGTGCCGTACCACCGATAGCTATAGAGCCTAAGCTACCGCCGGCGGCCGGATTCACGTCATCGAGGCCTGACTTAGTGATCGGTTCATCACCTACTGAGGTACTCTACAGTAACGGACGTAGTGACTACTTAAGGAGGAAGGAGGTTGAGGTATGTGCTTACGGCATGATACTTGAGGCCCTACTTAAGTACCCAGTAGATCGTGGTTACTTAGTAGTGATTACTGATGACGGCGTAAGTACCGAGGAGGTAATCCTGAGTAACTCACTTAGGGAGGAGGTACTGGTACTTAGGGATGAGGTAGCTAGGGTATTAAGTAGTGATGAAGCACCGCCAATACCTAGTAAGTGCGTTGAGGGTTGCCCATTAAGTAAGTACTGCTTAGGTGGTTCTAATGAGTAAGTTAATAGTCGTTACCCCAGGCACTAAGTTAAGTGTTAGGAGGGGTAGGTTAGTCATTTCTAGGAGGGGAGGGGGTAAGTATGAAGTACCTATTAATGAGGTTGAGGAGGTACTCATAAGTACTAGGGGAGCCCTAATAACTACTAACGTAATAACTGAGTTAGTAGCTCTTGGGGTACCCATATACTTCATAAGGGGTGACGGGACACCATACGCCATCGCCTGGCCAGCACTACCTAATAAGACCGTAGCTACTAGGAGGGCCCAGTACGAGGTAGTTGTTAGGGGTGACGGGCTTGATTACGGAGCTAGGTTCGTAGCTGCTAAGATCCATAACAAGGCATGGCTACTGAAGTACTTAGGTAGGTCGAGGAGGTTGGAGGAGGTTAGGGAGTGTGGTTATAGGGTTGAGGAGTACGTGTGGAGGGTCCTTAAGTGCGGTAGTAGGGACTGCGTCATGAGGGAGGAGGCTGAGGCCTCTAGGAAGTACTGGAGGTGCTACTCCGAGTTACTACCCAGGGATGCTGGATTCACGTGTAGGGATCAGGACGGTTCAGACCCGGTCAATACCTCACTTAATTACGGCTACGGAATACTTAGGCTTGCGTGCTTTAAGGCGTTACTAATGGCTGGTCTAGACCCCTACGCAGGCTTCCTACATGTTGATAAGTCTGGTAGGCCTTCACTAACTCTGGACTTCATGGAGCCGTTCAGGTTCGCTATCGATAAGGCAGTTGCTGAGTTACTTACTAGGTACTTACCTGAGGTTCATGAGGGACTACTAACTCACGAGGCTAGGTCCTCCGTAGCTAGTAAGGTTATTGATGCATTAACTACTGATAGGTACGTGTACGGTAGCTACAGGAAGTCCCTAGAGAGCATCATACACCTACAGGCTAAGGAACTAGCTAATTCATTAAGGACCGGGACTCCATTCAAGCCCTTCAGGGTTAGGTGGTGATTCTTGGTAGTGGTGCTGGTTGTTTACGACATAAGTGACGACTCCGTTAGGGGTAGGGTGTCGAGTAAGTTACTTACCCTAGGCTTCAATAGGATTCAGAGGTCGGCCTACGTTAGGAGGGGTACCTCAGGTACTGCTAGGTACGTATTCAGGGTTGTTAAGTCCCTAATAGACTTAAGTACTGATAGGTTACTAGTTATCCCCATACCTGATAGGGTCTACGATACCTCATTAAGCGTAGGTCCTAAGTTCGTAGGTGATTACCGTGGTGGTAAGTTCCTCATATGACTCCAGCTACCTACCCGTCTCCCTAATTAAGGAGTGGCTTTGGTGCCCCGTAATGGCTTGGCTTGAGTACTTAGGGTTACCTGAGCCACTACCTAATCACGCGTTAGAGCCTGAGCTACGTAGTCCCTACGAAGTTGCTGAGGAGTTAATTACTTACTTAGGTGTCGAGCCTAAGTACGTAGTGATTAGGCCTAGGTTGAGGTCGCGTAGGTTAGGTATAGTAGGTAATCCAGACTTAATCATACTCTACGGTAGTGAGGCCTTAGTCGCTGAGCTTAAGACTACCTCCTCTTGGGTACTTAATGATCATGTTAGGTTGCAGGTATGTGCCTACGCACTCCTAACTAAGGAGAACTACTCAGTAGGTTCGGTTAGGGCATTCATTATTAGTAGCTTAGGTTACTTCGAGGTTGATTGGGTTCGTGAGCTACCTAAGCTACTTAAGGTTATTTCTGAATTACGTAGGGTACTCACTAATGAGGTAATCCCGGAACCTAAGCATTCAGGTCTTAGGTGTAGGGCGTGCCCTTACTTCAGGGTGTGTAGGTGGGGTCCTAATGCGTAGGAAGGTACTTATATACGTAAGTGATTCAGCACCACCACCCATAATTAGGGACTCACTAATGAGTAGGTATGGATTAGTAGTCGTTAGTGACGGCGTTAGTGAGTGCTTGGGTTGCGAGGTAATTAGGTTGAGTGGTGACTTCATCCACGACGTCCTCAACCTACTTAAGGAGGTACTTAAGTGGGGAGGTGCTGACGTAGTTATTGATGTCGGTAGGGCTTACGGACCAACCGTAGTATTCACGGTTGCTTCAGTAGCTTACGACTTAATCAGTAGGTACTTAATTAGGTTAGGTAGTGACTACGTCGAGGTAACACCATCACTAACCCACTCCTTAAGCGGTAGGGACGCTAGGGAGTGTAGGTTAAGGATTATTGAGGAGGTCAGGAAGTTCAGGTGCTTAAGAATTAATGAGTTAGCCAGTAAGTTAGGACTTACTGAAGCCACCCTACTAAGGCACATATACACCCTAAGTAAGTCAGGCCTAGTTAAGAGGTACGGGGAGGTGGTCTGCAGGCCCTACACAGTACTTAAACCGTAAAAACGAACCCAACCTAGAACCGACTTACTGATGAGGTTCTGGCTTAGGTGATGGTTGAGGAGGTACTTACTGATTCTAAGGCCTTAACTAAGCACTTAACCTGGTAGGGGTGGTAGTTAGTGATTCTGAAGACCGCCAGGTATTCACCCCTCAACGTAGTTACTTAAGCCTAACTCCCTAAGTAATTCAGTAACATCGCCCAAATGAGTAGCTAGGATCGGTGCTGACGCCTTAGTCATTAATAATACCCTATCCTCCTCACTCTCCATAACATCTGTACTATGGAGTCTATAGGAGCCAACTCAGTCACTAAGTCAACAACGCTTATGACGACGGAAGCCCCAACTACTTGAGTCAATACTACTACCGGGTCCCTACCCTCCCTAAGTAACTTATTTAACCTAATCATTAATTCCTCCCTATCCCTACTTGCGGGTCTCAAATGTAGTGGAACCATCACCCAACCAAAACAAAAAGAAGAAACTTAAAAACATTCACAACATATAAGGAATAAACCAGAATACAGGAAACAAAAAGAACTGAATAAGAACCAAACAACCAAACACACAATAACTCAAGAGATACCATCGTAACGTGTCTTCTGTGAGGTACGTAGGTATTAGCGTCAACTATATTAACCCCCACACATGAGTCATCGGAATCTTCTGATGAACCCAATCCTAAGTAGAGAATGTGGGGTACCGAAAAACTTATTAATGAGTGGATACGTACCATCAGAAGAGTGCACCTTAAGGACCAAGTAGACCCAAGGAAGTTACGTTGAGGGAGACACAATCAGAAAGTTAGGAAAGCTAACCAGAAAACACTAACGAAAACAAATAAAAGGAGGAATGAAACAAATAAACAAGGGAACCACCAACAACCCCCACAGATCCCATATAAGGGAATAGAAAGGAAGCCCTTATTGAGAGATACGCTAGAGGGGCTAGGTATGCCGATCCCATATAAGGGAATAGAAAGTTTGTTTGTTTTATTTTTCATGTGTGTGCACTTTCTTACTTGGATCCCATATAAGGGAATAGAAAGTCTCATCTGTGTCCTAG
>CAZVLA010000010.1:0-47023 GCA_964627805.1 uncultured Desulfurococcaceae archaeon | reverse complement strand
CTCCAAATACCGGCTTCAGGTAGTTTAGATAGTTCCTCGAGGGCCTTCTTAATTATTGATGTATCCTCCTCATACTCTAAAATCTTTACTGTTTGCTGATTAGGTGCTAACTTCCTTAACTCACTAATATTAACATTAAATGGTATTCCGTAGAGCCTGCAGAAGTCTCTATAAGAGGCTAAACCCCTTAGGAAGTGTGCTGCTTGCCTCGGACTTAACCTCCTTATCTCTACTGGATTGAATACTATATTATAGAAGCGCTTAAAGTAGTTAAATCTCTGCCTAGCGTCATCACGTGTAAATCTCGCATATACATACTCCTTGAACATATTAAGTAGTTGCTCATTAACTATGAGCGTTATTTCACTATTTGAAATGTTTAATTGCTGATTGCTAAATAGTGATTGAGTCTGTAGGGTTTCTGCTATATAGTTGTTATTTAGCTCTGCTAAATGCCCACTAAATGAACTGCTAAATATTTGGGGTCCGCGAGGCCCTGCAGCCCTCCCAAGCCGGGGTCCCGCCGCAACGTAACTCATTAGTTAATTCTGAAATTTACAGAATAAATTCCAGTAAGTGGATGATTATTCTTACTAATGCCCTTCTCTATGTGCACTGTAATTAAATTAATGTAATTTACTATTTCTCTCTCAATAAATTAAGGAAGTGTGAAGCCGGGTCAAGTGGTAGCCGGGCGGGGATTCGAACCCCGGTCACGGGGGCTCTCCCCAACCGCCTGTGGCGGCTATGTCGGGCCAGAGCCCCGCATCCTTGGCCGCTAGACGACCCGGCTTCCGTATCAATGTAATTAAGGGGGGTAATAAGGGTTTGAAGAATCTGTGTTGGTGCCGCCGCCGGGATTTGAACCCGGGACCTCCGGATCTCCCAGGCGGGGTACCGTATGAGTCCGGCGCTCTGCCAGGCTAAGCTACGGCGGCACCATAGAAGTTCTTTCAGTACAGGATTTAAGTTTTAAGTACGTGGGTGTTTGTTAATACTCTTTTAAGCTTCCTTAAGTAATTACTAATTCGGGATGATTAGTGACTCCAATAGTGATTGGTGATCGTACTCCACCCCTAAATGACCGCTTATGCGCTACTTAAGTAATCTCCTCTCAAGCTCATCACTTATTAACGTCTTTATTTCATACCTATGAACCCTAATCAAGTGTAGGTACATCCCCCTCTTAGTAAAGGGCCCCTTCCTACATAACCCACAGTAAATGAGTCCACTCTCGTTCCTAATCGATATTTCGCTTGATAACTTACGTATTAAGTCAAGTACTAGAGGTAGTAGTGTCGGTCCCGTAATTACCGCTAACTTACTCTTATCCATCCTTATACCCGACGACGCCCTAGCTACGAACTCAATAAGCCTCTCAGAGAACGCGTCAATTCTCGATACTGTTAGCATTGCCTACACCACCTACTGAAACTAGTAAAGCGACTAAGCATGTCTGAATTATTAGACCCGCATCACAGCTATCTTTTACGTTCTTAAGTACTTTAGACTTACTTAAGTCAATGCTAAGTAACTTAACTAACTTACTAAATACGCTAGCGCAGTCAACGCAGTTACTAATACCGCCCAAGTAATTAATCCACAAGGTAATTAACTCAGCTAGGAAATCAATTAACTCGTTAGTACTAAGATCGTTACTTAGTGGTGTCCTACGTATTAAGTACCCTAACTCAGTAGCTAATCCACTAACGTACTTACCCGTACTCATATGGAGTATTAACTCAGACACCCAGTACTTAACCGAGCTCATTACCTCATTAAACCACCTAACCTCACCTAAGTACCTAACTTCCTTAGCCACATTAACCGACATAACGAATCTACCAGCTATGCTAGCTATGTATTCAATAAAGGAATCACTAATAACCTCCTCAGCACCAAGTACTTCGAACCCTGACTTACTTATACCTAATGAAGTAGGTGCTGATGTCAAGTACTTAACACCAACTAAAGACTAACGTAGTTGAAAAGAATATATATGAAGTACCACATAAGTAATTACCTAATTAAGATTCTGAATTACCTAACAAGTTAGCTGAGTTAATTAGCTTAGGTATCCGTATTACTTGCTTACTACCTTAAGTATGGTCTAACATTTAAGCCGTAGCGAAAACCTAATGTGGTGGTTTAGTGTATGGGGCTTAAGGTATATACTAAGGAATTCCACGTAAGTACCTCTAGGAGGTTTCAAGCAGTAAGAATAACTGATAAGGTACTAGAGATACTTAGGGAGTCAGGAATTAAGAACGGGCTACTCACGGTATTCCTACCACACGCAACAGCAGCTATAGTAGCTAATGAGTTCGAACCGAGAATAGCGTCGGACTATCTTGAGTGGGTTAAGAGGTACGTACCACCTGATGCCCCATGGAGGCATAATGATATAGACGACAACGCACACGCCCATATAGCGTCAGCCATTATAGGACCTTCAAGAACGTTTCCAGTAGTTAATGGCTCCTTAATTAGGGGTACTTGGCAGGAGATAATACTCCTAGAATTTGATGGACCTAGGCACCGTAGGGTAGTAGTTCAGATTATTGGTGAGTAACTCCCTTAAGCACGTAATCCTTATAAGTAGCTTTTTAGTAGGGTGTTGGGTGCTAAAGTGGTAGGGTTAAGGGGGACTAACGCCGGAGGTCACTTAGGGTGGGTAACTAAGAGGTGCAGTATCTGTAATAGGAAGTTAGTAGTGGGTAAGGACCCAATATATTACTGCCCGAAATGCGTTAATGCAGGTAGGAACGCCTACTTCTGTGACAGTGATTATAGGGTCCTTCATAAGAAGTGCCCCTACTGCGGTACTGAATTAGTACCTGTACTTTAACTTTAGAAGTAGAGGTATTAAGTACATGATTATAGAGCATAAGGTAGGTTCCTTCATTAGGATCTCCTTAATATGTAAAGGTGATTCATGTTCCGTAGTAGGTGATTTACCTGCGGATCCCTGGTGCTTTAATACAGGTAGTGAGTTAAGAGTTAAGGACTCCGTGGTTCTGTGGAGTGAACCAATAAATGTAGACGGACTTAGAATTAGGGTATGCGGTACTTACGTCGGTAATGAACTTAAGTCTGTGCTCTTCATAGCCGAGGGAGTTAAGCCGTCGGTAAACCTAGAGAACTTACTTAATAAGGTGAGGTCCTTTATTAAGAATGAATGCGGTGGTACTTAAAGTGAGTAGTAAGTACGTACTAAGGGATCTATTCAAGGGAGTAGTAGGTGATAGGAAATTAATTACTGAATTAATTAAGCAGAGCATTAAGGACGTAAGTACTCTAATTAGGGGCAGTAAATACGTAATCTCAGAAAGTAGAGAATTAGGTATACGTGGCTTAGTAACTTTAGACAATAACGTAATATTTGTTATTAGGTACTCACAAGCAACTACCGAAATGTACTTGAAGGTAATTAATGAAGATAGTCTCTCAATACTTAATACCCTAGGTTTTAATGACTTAATGAATTTAGTATTAAGTAGCAAGTTAAGAGGGCTACCTAAGTGCGTAGTAGTGTCTAAGGTAATACCTAGTAAGGGAGTGTACATACTATTATGTGGCGATGAAGACAGCCAAACATTCCCTCATATTAAAGTATTAGTTAGGAATGAAATACAGGATGCATCAGCGAGTTACTGCAGGATCTCCTCATACGAAGACATATGTTCACTACTTAATAACCTAATTAGATACTGCATTAAACTAAGGAGTGAATTCTTTAACCTACAGTAATTAGTAGAACCCCATATTAACCTGCGTTACCCATAATGTAATTAGGTTTAGGAGATGTCCGTAGTTAAGATTTGTGCAGTAGGTGATATCCACGGAACTAGGTACTTCAGGATATTCAAGTCATCACTAAAGGCAATAGTAGGCTTCAAACCTGACGTAGTTGTTTTTGCTGGTGACATGGTTGATGAGGGTAGGGTAGATGACCTAGAATATATAATCAGGGAGGTCATGAACAAGTTCCCGGGGGTACCCATAATATCGGTATTTGGTAATGAGGAGTACCACGAGTTAGAGGCTGACTTCGTTAAGAGGTACCCAGAGATTATATGGTTGAATGATACACCAGCAATTAAGGAATTCAATGGCGTTAAGGTAGGCTTCGTAGGTACTCGGGGTGCCTTAAATAAACTTACCTTCTGGCAGCGGAGGCATAAGCCGGAGCTAGAGTTAATCTATAAGGAGAGACCTAAGGTGATTAGGGACTTAATAGTTGAGTTAAGGAAGTACGTCGATGTAGTCGTCCTAGTAAGTCATTACGCACCAGTGTTTGCTACGGTTAAGGGCGAGCCTGAGAAGGTTTATCCTTACATGGGCTCCTACGACATGGAGAGGGTAGTCAGGGAGGTTAAGCCCGACGTAGTAATACATGCTCACGCACATAACTCAAGGGTATTAGAGGCTGTAGTTGACGGCGTTAAGGTCTATAACGTCTCACTACCTGCTAGAAAAGGGGTTACCTTAATTGAGGTAAGGCCTAGAGTTACGTTAGCTAAGTTCCTCGGTCAGTCACTTAGTGGTAAGTAAGTATAAGCTCACCAGTAAGTACTGATGAGGTAAGTATGGGGATTAATGATGAGTAGTTTTTACCCTTACTTATTAATTCTCTATCAACCCTAAGCAACCTTAGTAAGTCATTACGACTCTTAATAACTACTTCAATACGTATATTAGCGGCCTCACTTAAGATGAGGGCATACGTACTAGTGGTTGCTGCGTTGTAATCACCTGTACCTATGTAGGTATCAACGAATTTCCTAGCGTATGTAGCTAGCCTATCATACTTAGAAGTGAAGAACTTAAGCATAAAGTCCTTACTACCTAATTCACTATAGAAGTCAATCAGTGTGAGTCTCTCAGAAAGTATCCTACCCCTAGTTAGTGATACGTAATCGATTACCTCAGCGTACCTACCTCCGTAATTCCTTAGTGCTTCATAAACCTTTAGTACGTCCTCAGTACCTGTATAGAGCATAATGTCCTTCAAACCCCTCACGAATCTCCTTACGAAACCCTCCTTACTGGACTCCATTTTTAACGCGTAAGAAGCTACGGTAGTTACTGGAATGAGTATTAGGTGAATATCAGGTACGTTCTTAAAACTTAGTACCTTAGCGGATAACCTTAACGCATCAGATATGAGGTCCCCAAGACCTACGCGATCAAGTCCTAACCTACCCTCACCTACCTCCTCACCAGCTCTAATAGCTCTTAAGTAACACTCAAGGGACTCAGTAACTGATCTAACGTAGCTGTGGAGGTCTAGGAAATGAGTTGAAAATCTATGGGGAGCTCCGGGCTTTACGTATGAGTATATACTTAAGTCTATACTCTCTATTAATGCCTTAAGGACCTTAACCAAACCCACCACCTAAGTACCGCAATAAAATACAGACATTCACCTTAAAAGGTATCATATACCTTAGTAAGCCTCTAGGTGCGTGGCGTGTTAAGGACTGTGTACGCAGTAGCTATTGATTTCATATATGCGCTCTTCATACGTGAACTACTGCTCTACTTAGGTTTGCCGGAGCCCCTAGCTACGTTTACAGCGCCATCACTAGTTATACTCTCACACGTGCTTTCAGTACTTGATTTTAAGATACTTAAGAGGCTCTACGCACATGAATTAAGCATACCAGTGGTTATTAATGTTGAGAATAAGGTGCTTTACAAGGAGGTTAGAATACGTAGAGTGGGTAATACCTTAGTATTAATTAACGCCACAGGAGCCGTCATACCTGCCGTAATTGCTTGTATCCTACTTACTAGGTTAGTAAGGAACTACCTAGCAATTAATGGGTACATCATGAACTACGTAATAATGGCTACATTAGTAATTACAGTACTAACGATTACTGTTAACAGGACGTATAAGGTAGGTAATTCGTACGTAGGTATACCACTACTTAAGACATTAAGTATAGCTGTGATTCTTAACTCACTAGTGGGTATGGTATTTAATGCTGAAGTAGCATTCGCTACGTCATTCACGGTAACTTACATATCATTACTGATAGGTAATGAAGTACATGGAATTAAGAAATTACTACCCAGTAGCTCCGGCGTGTTAAGCGTAGGAGGTGCTGGCGTAGCTGATGCACTCATCCTATTACCCATGATGTCATCATTACTAAGTAAGTACTTAGTGCTATTACTTAATGTGCTACCTACCTAGTCGTAATGTAGTGATACCCTAAAACCTAAGGACTTAAGGATGGATGCTACTTTATCGCATATCTCAAACGCTGATGACGGCTCCGTAGATTCAACAGTCATTATTAACGTAATTCCATGGTACGTACCCACACCCATGATTGACTCCCTCGTAGCTCTAGTGAAGACAAGCCTAAGCAGGGTTCCCCTACAAAGGCAGAGTAGTGGAGGTACGTTATCTGAGCACCTACAACCACTAAGCCTAAGCTCATTACGTAACCTACCTATCTCTTTAATAACATCCCCTGGAATGAGTGTTGATGACTCTATAATCAACTTAATACGTATCAACACACCCCTACCCACAAGTTGAACGAGTCATCCATACCTATTAATTTTACTAACCCCTAAATAATGTAGTAGAAACCTCATAATGACAGTAAAGGTGTTCGTACATGTTTGAGGTAAGGTCCGTTAAGGAATTGAGGAGGTTGATTGAGAAGCTAAGTACTGAGTTAGAGTGTGATGAAGAAGTAAGTATAGTACTTCGCTCAGTACCGAATGAATTACTAACATTAGCACCTAAGTACCTAATATCTAAGGAGCTATCCCTGACGGATATTGAGGAGGTAGGTAACGGCTATATAATACACGTAATTAAGAGGTTTGGTAGGGGCTGTAGTAAGAATGCCGGTAGTGGATTCACTTGACTTAAAGATCCTTGAGATACTTCTTAAGAACTCAAGAACACCCTTTAGGAGAATAGCTAAGGAATTATCGATAGGTGAATCAACGGTATACTCAAGGATAAATAAGTTACTTGACCTAGGTGTGCTTAAGGGGTTTACAATACTTATAGACTATAGTAGGTTAGGATTGGGTGTTGAATCCTTCGTAGAGATTAAGGTAGAGCCTAAGTACCTACATAAAGTAGTTAGTGATATAGCTAAGATAGAGGGTATTTCAGAGATATATGAAGTAAGCGGTGAGTACCCGATATTAACTAAGATCATTACATCAAGTAATGAAGAATTATCTAAGGTTATAGACATGATAAGTTCTGTTAATGGTGTTAAGGAGATTAACGTGAAGTACGTACTTAGGAAGCACTATGAGACGGAATCAATCGTCCGTGTTATTGAGATGTTGCGGAGGTTCATTAAGGCTTAGTTACCTCCTAATTAAATCAATGACTAACTCAACGATCTTAGGTGCAGGGTTAATCCCCGTAGCACTCATGAATCCGCTCCACTGAGGTGATGAGTTAACTTCATAAACTACATAACCATCCTCACACTCGCCTATATCAACACCAGCGTATAGTAACCCTAAGGCTTTAGTAGCTTTAATGGCTATCTCCTTAACCTCATCACTCACTAAGGCCTTCTCAGCCTTACCCCCTTGAGCCACGTTAGTTTTCCAGGAATTCGGTGGTGCGTAGCGGTATATGGCCCCTAAGACCTCATCACCTACTACGAACACTCTTATATCCCTATTACTTGATCTAGTGAACTTCTGAATGTATATTGGTTGTCCATGTGAGAGCCAAGTACGTGCTATTACGTACATTATATCGGGGTCGGAGATCTTTAGTGATCCATAACCTAAACTACCTACTATAGGCTTAACCACCACCGTGCCCCAGTTACGTACGATCTCAACAGCTTCGAATACATCCTCAACGACCGCTGTGTGCGGTACGTTAATACCTTCCTGCTTAAGCTTCATTACTGTCATTAACTTATCCCTAGCTAGTAACATGGAGTTAGGTGGGTTAATGACTAATGCCCCACTACCCTCAATGCCCCTAATTACGTCTATCCTCCTAAACAGCATTTCAGTAGATAAAGCAACACCTAAGCCCCTAACTATGCATGCATTGAGCATTAACTTCCTACGCCTACCGTAGTATATCGTTATGCCTTCCTCCTCAATCCTTACGGATAACCTAGATATGCGTAGGTATGTAGCCTTAACCCCCCGCTTTATGAACTCAAGTAGTAACTGCTTAGACGTAGGTGTAGGTACTGGAGTATCATGTACTACAGCTACCTTAGTAGGCAACCGTAACCACCTAAAGTAAGTTTAGCTCCTATGAAGTACTACGTAATTACGTTTTTATTCCCATACTCCTAATGCATTGGGGGAGGTAGTGGTTAATACAGTACTACTGATTACCGCTTACGTACTTACTCTAGTGCTTACGTACATTACTAAAGTAATCGAGGAGAGAAAAGGGCTTGTTGCACCTGATGCGCATAAACCTAAGAGACCATTAATACCTAAGGTAGGAGGTATTAGTCTGTTAATAGTGTTCACCGTATTAACTCTATACTCACTATTTAACTACCTAGTTAGTAATGGATTAAGTAATTATAACGTATTCGCGTATTCATTATCAGTTGTTTTAGCTGGTATTATAGGGTTAATCGATGACTTTAGAGGTGTGGGTCCTTTTAAGAAGCTTTTCGTGTTCATGGTTCCTGCATTACCGGTGATTGCCTTAGGTACGTACTCACCACATCCTTTCGTTCCATTAGTTGGTGAACTAAGGTTAACTATCGTTTACCCGATACTCATAGCTATACTCTACAGTGTATTAGCTAATGGAGTTAATATGTCGGACACACAGAACGGTACAGCACTTATAGTTGTGTTTGCGCTACTTACTGCAGTGGGTATTGGATCCTTACTTAAGGGACCTACACCCTTAAGTGGTTTTAAGGAGTACTTACTCTTCTCGGTAATAGCATTAATAGCTTACGCACCATTCAATATGTACCCCGCTAAGGTCTTCAACGGCAACTGCGGTTCGCACCTCATGGGGGCGTTAATAGCTTCAGTTATACTAATGTCTAGGAGGGAGTTCCTAGCCCTAATGACCTTAACACCATTAGTACTGAATGGGTTCAGTATCTTAGCATCTATTAGGGGGTTTAAGAGCAAGGAGAATATCGAGAGGCCTGTTAGATTAACTAATGATTGGAGGATAGAGGCGAGTAAGAGTGAGTCAGCTCCGATAACGTTAGTTCAGTTAATTACGTTGAGGAAAGCATTAAGTGAGTTAGACGTGATTAAGTCCTACGCAATAGTTTATTGTGTAGTTACTACAGTATCGTTACTTACGTATTACTTACTTACTCATTAATTCACCTACCTCTAAGGTATATGGTTGTTGTGTGACCTGTACTTGATACTGACGTGATCCATACCCTATACTGGATCCCCTTCCTACTTAGTAAGTACCTAATACTATTCCTAGCCTCTATAGCTTTCGTATAAGAGTTCGTGAATCCATACACCGTAGGTCCCCAACTACTTTGACCAGTAGCTACTATACCTAATTTATTAAGTAAATCAATTACCTCACTACAAACGTCATTACGGAATATTCCTCCTTGATAATCACTGAAGTACTCGCCAGTTAATTCCTGGATCCTCCTTAATGAGGTACTAAATGATTTAAAGTCATTAAGTACTATTGATGAGAGTAAGTTACTGACCTCCCTATATAGTTCCTTCTGCTTAGGATGCTCCTTAACTACTTCCAGAATCCTAAGCTCCTCCTCACCACTAAGTCCCTCCTTACTTAACGGGGTAACTACGATTACGTACCAATCCCTAGGTATTGGGAGTATAGCTATGGGCTTAGGTACGCACTCAATGCTTCGTACCTTACCCAAGCATTTACTACTAAAGCCACTATCGACTACTAAGTTACCGTAGAGGAACGTATAGAGCCCAGCCGCTGAAGGTCTCCCAACACCTAACTTAATAGCTACTTCAGTAATGTCTATGTCTAACCTATAAAGCGTGGCTACAGCTGTTAACGTACTCAGTATTAAGCGCGTGGTCGTCCCTAACCCTACGTGATGGGCTAAGAAACCACCTACCTCGATACATACGTTATTAATACCTAGAAACTCAAGTACCCTCTTAGTAATTTCCTTTCCTTCGTTTGTTGGTGAGTCAATAAAGAATTTATCGCACTTCCTAGCACAAACCATTAGTTGGGGATTCTCAAGAGACGCGGCTATACCACCGTATGCTATGTCAGCATCTAGGAACCTATAGAACCCTAAGTGTATTCTGTACCCTGCCCTCACAACCACTTCCTCACTACTTGAGGTACTCAATAATCACTTCACCTCTTCCTAGATTCTTTAGGAGGTTAAGTAACCTATAAGCCCACATTAACTTACGTTTCTTAACCGCCACGTTAGTACGTCTTGAGTAAGTACGTGTTTTTGAGTACCTACCCACAGACCCTCTAAAGTCGAATCCTACGAGTCCTATCCTCCTAGCTCCGAAGTAGTATGCTAGGTAGGTAGCTCTATCACCATCGGTAAAGCCTCCAAATATAAACGTACCGTAGGGATTAGGGTATGTCTGTACGGTATTTACATACGATAATCCCAAGTTATGAAGTATTGATGCTATGTAAGATGCTGTGGGGATGTTATCACCGTGGAAGTGAATTACGTATATCGACCTAGGATTGCTTAATATATCATCAACACCTATACCATCTAAATCAGTAACTACGATATCAGGAATTAAACCGCATTCATTAATGCAACACCTCATCGCACCATCAGCCGCAATTACTACATCGTAACTACTGATGTACCTTAAGCAGTACTTACAACTATCTGAAGCCCCGACAACTAGTACGGAATTACCTCTAATAGCGTCCTTTAAGATACTTAAGCACCTCCAGAGACCTTCCGGCCTATGCAGTGATGCAATATACGTAGCCTCCAAATCCTTGCCTAAGTCGTACCCCATATCATACCTTATTAAATCATAAATTAACCCCCAGAGTGCGGGATTTCTTAAGTCCACCTAACCAGCACCACTCTACTTGAATTATTAAGGATTTTAAACGTCAGTAGCAGTGATTAGCTGGCGTAAAGGGCGATGTGATTAGGTATGGATAGCGCGTATAAGTCGTTACTGAGGAGGGTATTGAGGTTGGGACATCATGAAGCAATAGTTATTACTTTGAACGAAGACGGTACGCCAAACCCTGCACCTATGGGTATTGACTTAGTAGAGGCATCTAATGATGCGGAGTTAATACTTATTAGGCCGTATAGGAACTCAAGGACCCTTAAAAACATACTTAATAATGGTAAAGCATCAATTATTATTACTCATGACTATAGGTTATTCCTCAAGGCACTCTATAGTAGGGAGGATATGAGCTACGGTAGGGGGGTGAAGCTTGATGTACCTATAGTAATTAAGGGGGTTGATTACGTGCTTGAGTGCTTAGTCAGGAATGCGGAGATTAACGACGATGTAGCTAGCGTACTTCTTGAGGTGGTTAACGTAATCCAAGGAGAGGGTTCAGTACTTAGTTACAGTAGAGCCAATTCTTCCATGATAGAGGCACTAGTATACTTAACTAAGGTCAGTGCTTTATGTGCAGACCTACCTAAACGTAGAGGCAGAGAGTATCAATTAATACTTAAGTACTCATCAAAGGTACTGGAATCCCTAGGTACAGCTTATAAACTAGGTAACTATGATGTGAGAAGGGACTGTATATACTTAGTGAATAAGTTAGTAGATACCCTAAGGAATTGCTATGTACGTGATTAGCGAGTACTGGTAGGGAGTTATGGAGATTAGTAAATCGATTATTGCTGGTGTATGTGTTGGGTTATTACTTGGGTTTATCGATACTTACGGATACGCGGTAACGGGTTATACAACATCAGAGATGGCACCCATAGTTGCTTCAATACTTACATTAGCTTTGCTTACGGCATTGTTAAGGAGGAGGCCCTCGTTCATTGAGCATTTCATAAGTACGGTAATAGCTACTGGTTTCTCACTCTCCTCAGCGATCACGTCAGGTATGTACATAACTTACACTATGCTTGATGAAGTTACTAGAGGATCTACTAAGTTACTGCCTAAGTGGCTCTACTTTACTGGAGGTTACGTACCTAGCTTAGACACATTTTCCTTCTACCTCTTCGCTACTGCAGTCTCTGTTTCCGGTGTATTGATTGCTTACGTTCTGAGCAAGCACTTCATAGAGAAGGAGAAGCTCCCCTACCCAATAGGTTTAGCTACGTCATTACTAATTAGGGTTGGGCGCCTACTTAGTAAGCCTAAGTTAGTCGTACCCATAGCCGTAGGTGTGCTTCTTCAATCATTAGTAATGCTCTATGGAGTACCTACCCTAGACGCCACCCCTACACTTCAAGCAATTATGCCGGGTTCTTCGCTAGCAATCTCTCTTGACGTATTCATATTCGCACTAGCCATGTTAATTCCTTTGAACACTACATTAGGTGTTGGGTTAGGTAACCTAATTACTTACGTATTCATAACGCCTATACTCGTCAGTCTAAACCTAATGTACGTACTACCTACGGTTACTTCCTCTGATATAGCATTATCAGCAGCTCCGTTAATTGCGTCATCAATTATAGGTTTTATAGTAGTGGCTACTACTCATTACTTCGTAAGTAATTACGGTGCATTTAGGTTGACGTTTAGATTTTTATTTAGGAGTAAGTACTTACTAAAGAATCTCGCATCAGCCATAGCGTTATTGGTAATGCCTTTACCAACGCTCCTCATGATATGCGGGCTACCAATTAGAGTGCTGGCTGTAATGCCTCTGTACGTGATGCTCCAATTAGTATTAATTGTGGTTACGGTGAGGGTTGTTGGTGAGTTAGGTACAGCATCTCAATCAACACTACCTCCAGCAACGTTTGCTTTGTTCCTAAGCGGTGCTAGAGGTGCGTTACCTTACGTATTCCTAGACCCGTATACAGGCACACCCATGCCTCAGTTCCTGGCTGGGAGTTCTATGAATTTGATTAAGGCGGGTAACTCCTTCAATATATCGCCTAAGCTAACGTCGCTAGTACTTTCCCTAGCCATACTCATAGGAGCTCCCGTAACGCTGGTTTACGGTCACTTACTCCTGCTTACATACGGGATCGGGTCACCCAAGCTAAACCTACTTAGGTGGGTCCCTATAGTTACTTGGATGTCAATGGTATATAATGGGGACCTAACATCATTTAATCTACTAGCTATAATAATAGGTGCTTTAATAGCGTTTACTTCCTTAGCACTAACGAAAGTAACGGGTATTACAGGGCTTTCCCTATACTCAATACTGCTGGGCATGACACTAACCCCTGACGTAGGTTTGATTTTCTTAATAGCTGCTCTGATAAAGTACGTAGCGCTTAGGTTAGGTGTTGATGTTTATGAGTCACTACTCACATACTCCTCATTATTACTCGCAGGTGCTGGTATAGGTGTTGCCTTAAGTACTACGTTAATTATAGCGGGTGTTTAGGTATGATCTACACAGCACTGATGATACTAACGTACGTAGTAGTACTTACCATAGTCTTAACGGTACTGATTAAGTCCTTAAGAATAGAAGCTAAACTAAGTAAACTCGAGGTAGGTATTAAGTTATTAAGTAGATTCAGTAGGTTCTTAGCCATAGTGAAAGTAATTAAAGTGACGTTAATGAGGCCTGCAGTAATTATAGCTATAGCGTCACTAATAATATTCACGTTAATATCAGCTCAGGCAGTAACCGCAATCCCAGAGGTACATAATATCGGCGTATGTAGTGCTAATTCACCTACATTAATGATTGAGCTCAGTAAAGAAGTTAACAGAGTATTCATTGATGACTGCCTACGTAAAGTATTTGGAGTAAGCAGTGATTGTGTGAGTTATTACTATATATATCGTAAATTACTTAATGAACCCGTAGACTTAGGCAACTTAGGTAGGTATTATGTGGTAATCGTACTACCTAAGAAACTACTCAAGAAACTAGTTAATATTCATTGCTACGTAATCAAGGTCTGTGGTGGGAGGACCTTAGTTAAGAATGGGTTATGTTGCTTAAGTAGTGAGGAAATACTTAATCTTAAGTTACCTACAGATACTCCTCTACTACCTATACAATCCTACATAGGTACGAAGCCTGTGTTACCCCCTCCTCAGACGGTAATTATTTTCTCTAATGAGAGCCTACCTAAGGTTATTAAGGAATTAATAAGGAATTCTATAACCGACTTCGTAATAACTATTAGGTGTGATTATGCAGATTCAGAGACAATTAACCGCATCATTAGTAACTTACTGAAATCACGACTTAGTAATTTGATACGTTCCATCTGGTTATGTATTAACGGAAGTAAATACGTAATTAGTAAGGTGTATATACCTACACTAAGGTCCGTGACCGTAGCTTTATTAACGTCAATTATGGCCTCACTCATGATAATAGTTTCCCTAACTTCATTGACGCCCTACCTAAGTAAGATTTACTATAGGTTATCGTTAGTAGGGTTACCTACGTGGACTGTACCCATAATATCATTTATACTAACGAGTACCATGGTTGCTGTGGTATCCATATCAGTAATACCGTATATAGTTAATGTATATGGTAGTGTCTCTGTCTTAAACTCACTAATTACTCTAAGTACCTCATGGGTCACATCTACGCTTTACTTAATGAATAGACTTAAGTTTAAGGAGTTAAGAACCGACGTCTATACACCAGTAACTCGAAGGTATAGTTTACTACTTAAGTTACCTAAGAGTAGTGTAAGTATTGAGACAATTAGGGACGTGATTAAGAAGTCAATAGTTACTAATGAGTTCTTCGAGACTGAGGAGTTTGAGGCGCAAGTTACTGATGGTGAGTTAGTAATACACTCTAGGGTAAGGTATGTTGAGTGCTGGGGTTCTGGACTGGATTTGAATATAATAGCTAGTATTGATGGCGGTAAATTAAGGCTTCATATAACGTCCTACGTATGGAGTATTGAAGAGATTTCTGAGAGCGTAATGAATACTATGCTGTCATTGGCTATATCAAGAATTATAGGTGGTGTTAAGTCATGGATATAGATGGGTTAGGAGCTTACGGTATAGTATTTAAGGTGTTAGTAAGGGGTAGGGGTCTGTATACAGCTATTGTGTCATCTATACTCATGACGCTTCTAGTAATTCTGACTTATGAGAGAGTTAGTACCTACTTGCTATACTTAATGGTTCTACCTACGGCACTAACGTCACTAGTAATTGATGAGGATAGGATCACGCAATTCTTCAACTCAGGGCTTATCGTGGGTGCGAGTCCTAAATTCTTTAATAATGCCATAATAATAGCATCATTAATATATGCCCTAATATACTCAGCACCTTATGTAGTGTACTATACGTTAAGTCATGACGCAACCTTAATTTTGTTTGTTCTGATGACCGTGCTTCTTTGCGATGTAGCTGTACTTAAGACTTATTTAAATGCTGTTAAGAGAGGTGTTATAAGGTTAGTGATGTGAGGTAGCGCTATGAGTAGTGAGATAGTTATTCTATTAAGGGATGTGTGGAAAGGCTACAGAGTAGGTAGTACGGTGAATTACGTATTAAGGGGTGTTAACGCTGAGTTTTACAAGAAGGAGATAGTAGGTATTCACGGACCTAGTGGAGCAGGTAAGACTACGTTATTGAGGATAATAGCTGGTCTCGAAAGGCCGGATAGAGGTGAGGTAGTTGTTGATGGGTATAACTTAAACATGCTTGATGAGTTAGGCCTAGCGATGCTGAGGAATACCATAGTTAGTTACATACCTCAAGACTACGGACTAATTGAGGAACTAACCGTTTGGGAGAATGTTGAGATGCCACTCCTACTTGCTGGTATACCTAAGGATGTTAGGGAGGTAAAGGTTAGTGAAGTACTTGAGTACATAGGATTACTTAGTAAATCAAGAATTAAGGTATCTAAGCTAAGCGGTGGTGAGAGGCAGAGAGTAGCTATTGCTAGAGCATTAGTAACTACACCATCAGCGCTTCTAGCTGATGAACCAACAGCTAACCTCGACTGGGAAAACGCGGTAAAGGTAGCTGAGTTATTTAGGAGAATAAAGGATGACTTCGACACAACAGTAATAATAGTAACACATGACCCGAGACTGCTTGACTTCATGGATAGGTCAATGAACCTAGTAGACGGCAAATTAAAGGAAATCTCAGGGTAGGATACACGTAAAAATACCTCATAGATTGAATTACCTTAGGCATTCAAGAACATTTTATAAACCCCCATAACCTACGGGGCTTAAATGAGGTACCTAATACTACATAGAGGAATCTCAAACCTCCTAATCGACTTGCTAATGACTGCTGTAGTAATCAGTATAGGTACAGGAGCTGTGGTCTACTCAATAAACCTAACTAAGGATCTAAAGATGAACATTAGTAAATCAGCAGGTAATTCTGTTGAATGTCTCTCAGTTTCGGCAGCCTTAATTCACGTAGGTTCTTACACATACTTAATACTTAATAACCACGGATCCTCTGTATGTAAGTGTTCAGTAATTAACACCACATCAGTAATTACTACAGTACTCCTCAATCAATCACAAACCACGATTTTGAGAATCAATGCAGTAATTCATGACGCAGTAATTATCTGTAACTCAACAATAATACTTAAGCCTGAAATAATGGGGTGATTGCATGAAGGCATCACTATCAACTATGTCAGCCCTACTCATGAGTGTAATAGTTCTTACATCATTAATAACTTCCTTTATAATAATAAGAGATGAGGCAATGAGCAAAATAGCGAACAGCTTAAGTAACGTTAGTAAGGTAATCAAGAATGTTAGTAGAGACATAGACATGGTCGTTAGTAATGAGAGTATTAAGTTAGTAAGTAATGAACCACCCATAAATGTTTACGGAGTTTACGCGTTATTTCCTAACGGAACCTTTAAAGACATTATTGGTGAAGTATCTACATATAACTCAACACTTAATCTAATGTCTTTAAGTACGGTTTCAAGCATTGTTGATAGTGGAGGAAAAATAGTAGTAGTGTGTAATGGTAGATTCCTTGTAATTGATGAGGATAACCTTAAGGATTTAATAAGTAGCATCGGAAATAATAGTGTAGGTAGTAAGGAGGTAATACCTGGCAGTTACCTAAGACCATACGTAGTTGCTGGACTACTAAGGGATGAAGCATCATTCATAGCAAACCCGATACCCGGAAGTACTTACTCACCATATGCTAACTACGTGCCTGATCTGTACGCACAAGTTAGTAAGTTAAGTGATGAAGTAGTAAGTAAGTACTTCGTTATTTACAAACCGAGGTATGACTTACTCAATATTTCGGTATCTGATTTAGGCAACGGTTCAACGATTCAAGTATTCATACCGATATTACTTAGTAGATACAGTAACGTAGTTCAGAGATTCGCTATATACGTAGGTTTAAACCCTACGTATTGCTCACCTACAATTACCTCGTACTCAGTTACAGCAACAGTAACTCCTATAACTTACGTGGTACTCCCCACTGACTTCCTAAGGACTTACCTAGTAACTAATGGAGGTTCGGTAATGTATAGTGATCAATTAATTAACTCAGTAGCTAGGTCGTTATATACCATAAATTATACGACATTGAGCACATCAGCAAGTCTGTATTACACAAATAGCGGCTGTGTAGTCAGTACATCTTATAAGGTATTTGAGATTGACCTTAACTCATCAATAATATTCAATTACATACCATACACCATAGATTATGTAGTAGCTCTAGTTGGTGCTAATATCGCATTAACTCATACGTCAATACCTACGAACATTAACTACCTAAACCTAACTCTAGCAATCTTAAACATAACTAAGGAGTTAAACGTAGCAATTAATAACTCAGCACTCCTCAACAAGCCACTACTGATTACATCACCTATACCTAACCTAATACCACTTATAACCTTACCTAACGGAACAGTCATTAAGGCTCATGAAGTAAGTAATTACGTAAGCAATGATCCATACTTAAGGGTTTACTGGATTAACTTAAGCTCTTTAGGTAATTACATAGTGAAGTACGTTGTTGATCAACCTACCACATCCGAAGTACCGCTCTATACGTCATTAAATACTAAGATAGATGTAGCTTCATTATCTCATGTTGTCTATAACTACACTATAAGGTCATCAACTTACAGGTATGTTGAAGTACTAACTAACGGAACGATAAATGTAGGTATTAAGTACGACTTCATACACAAGTTCCGAGGTAAGGAAGACACCATATGGCCAGATAATTATGGTGTATTTGTTAAGTACGTAGGAGTACCTAGCGGTGCTAAGTACAAAATAATCATAACACCAGAGTATCCTTGTCAAACGTTAAGTTTTGGATGGTTCTACGTAGGTACGAACTTACAGAATAACCTAGCATATGTAAGGCTAGATTCTAGTGGTTCATGTACTCTAGGACTTAAGGTCTCAACAAATTACGATAGTGTCGACGAGTCATTTTCGTTATCAGGAACATTATCAGTTACTGATAAGGAATACACAGACTATACAGTACAGTTTACTTATGAAGATACTGAACAACTAACGGTAGTCAGTAATTCCTCATTACTTAAAATTTACTACGACAGTAACTCAGAGCCACTCCTAGCTTTAATTAATTATGAAGATATAATCAACAGCCTAATTAATAGTTAAGTCAATTTACCTCCTTCTTCTCCTGGAACTAAACTCACTTAACTTCTTACTTAATTCCTCACTGGGTATCTCAATAGTTACTAAGGCACCCTCATCCTTAACCTTCAACCCCGCTGATTTAGCTATACCTGCAATCAGCTTAGCTATTAAGTACTCGGCGGAGTTGGGTAGTGTCAAGATGACAATCTTCCTAGACTCACTAATTACGTTACTACAACTACTGCTTAGAAGGTCAATCAATTCAATTAAGTCAATACCTAGCTCCCGCATTACAGATCCTAGCCTCTCACTAACGCTACTCACTACTGCATCATTACTACGTCCAACTAATTCCTTAGGTACGTAAACAAATCCTAAATTCATGAGTAAGTATTCATACTTCCTCTCACGTAAAGCCTTAGGTGCGTAGTACCCCCTACCCTCAATCTCGATGGCCTCTCTAAGTAGTGACCTTAGGTAATTACTTAAGGTAGTTCCCCTACGCTTAGCTACCTCCTTAAGCTTATCTATTAAATCAGCATCAAGAGCTAAGGTTTTCCTGTGAACCACCACCCATCACCACCTTAACAACTCCTCGCGTAACTGACTTACTTACTATATTAATACCTAAGGACCTACATAACTCCTCAATAACTACTGAAGCAGCATTAGTTAATCTATCTGAGTAGTTAG
Source organism: uncultured Desulfurococcaceae archaeon (assembly GCA_964627805.1). Classification (GTDB taxonomy): domain Archaea; phylum Thermoproteota; class Thermoprotei_A; order Sulfolobales; family NBVN01; genus CAZAMI01. The sequence continues at coordinate 27,616 of CAZVLA010000010.1, read as the reverse complement.
GAGATGAGAGTACTAAATGGTTTAAGCCTTTCTCGTCAGTTGTTACGCTTACGTTAGCATCGGGAAACCACACCGAGAGGACTAGCTTGAGTACATCAACATCAGCTCCCCTCTTGACCTTAACTAACATACCGTACCAGGAAGCCATCCTCCTTAACTCATTAATTAATTGGTCGTAGGTACTATCATCCATTGACTCAATAACAACCCTAACTACAGTAAAGGGTAGTAAAGCACCTCCAATCCTCCTCAAGTCATCCATTAAGTCACTCAACGCTAGTACCTCAAGTATGTCGGACCTATACTGCATAGATCTAAGAACCTCAGCAAGTACCCTCTCAATAAACTCCCTCAATGGAGTACCAACCTTCTCAGCAACCTTAACAGCTACAGACAGTACTGACTCAGATATCGGTATGAACCTCTTAGCACTCACTCAACCAGCACCGCTCAAAACTACTCATTCATTAATAATAAAACCACACACTCGAACAGAGTTCCATTACTTAAAGCTCCTTAATAAGGTAGTGTATACATCTGTATACAGTAGTGCTCTCAACCCTTAAGTACCTACCACTAAGAGTAAGTATGTGAGGGTGATTAAATGAGGTCCTTAGTTAAGTATGCATCAATAGCCGTAATAACAGTAGTAGTACTCTCAACACTAGCTATGATACCCATAACAACTAGTGCACAAACCATCGTAGTTAAGAGCGTAACGACGTCAAGAGATGCTTGGGGTACAGTATACAAGAATATGTGGGTTAGAGTAGACATTCAGCTAGACATAACATCGTCAATACCCGGTAGCACTATGAGTGTAATACTTATCTACACACCAAGTGGTGGCTCACCAACTTACTACGTAATTAACGCATCAAGGGTAGGCACTACGTTAACCTATAGGGTATGGCTATACATAGCATCAAACGGTACAGTCTACGTAGACACTGACAAGAACCTAACGAATGGTTATGAGCCAGTAAGCCCGGCAATAGTATTAAGTGATGGTGATACAATAACCATCTCGGCCTACGGTAAGCAAGACAGCTTAACATTTAAGGCTCAATCAGCAAGTATAGTAGCTTCAGCTACTGAGATCCTAGAGGTTGCTAAGGACATAAACGTAACTAACTGGAAGATAAAGGCTCCAGACCTTAACTACGACCCAGAAAGCATGGATAACTACACATCAATAACTGTAAGGGTGTACACAGAGAGTAACCCATCAACCGTAGCAACAGGTACAGTTAAGATCAACGAGACCGATGTAAACTCAGGAGAGTTCACAGTCTATGGAGACATAAACATATCATCATTGACTCTATCGGCAGGTGATTACTTAGTAGTAAACTTCACTATCCCAACCTATAAAGGATCAAGCGAGGCCTACTACGTGGCAGCTAAACTAGCTATAGTTAAGGTACCAACAGTCACAATAACTACTGACAGGAGCGAGGTACCATTAAGTGCAGCTACTAAGCCTGTAGACATAAAGGTTAAGGTAGTAGACAAGAGCACCACAGCAACCTCAGTACCTCTATACGTCACCGTCTACATGAGGAACGGTACAGCCGCTAAGATATCAGGGCTATTCGTGAACACCTCAGTAAGTACTGCTTACGTATTCTCAAACGGAACTGCTAAGTACATGCTAAGCCAGGTGGAGACCTCAACATATGAGGGATGGATACAGATAAACACGTCAAAGCTTACTGACCCGATATTCATTAACGGTTGGGTACTACTAAACTACAGCGGTTCAACTAAGAAGTTATACATTAAGATATATCCAGCATCACTAAGCGTAAACGCGACAAGCGTCAAGTACGGCGACGTAGTAGAGATCAAGGTAGTAGACCCTGAGATGAACCTAAACGCTAGCGGAGTAGACGAGATAAACGTAAGCGTGTCCGGCGCCGATCAGTCATACATAACGCTAACCGAGACAGGCAACAACACAGGCATATTCGTTGCTGACGTAGTGATAGGCCAGAACATAACCGGAGTAAGCCCTGGAGGCTCATTCACTGTCTCATACACTGACGAGAGGTCACCGAGAACACCCGGGACTGCAACCTCATTCCTAAGCGACAGTTACAGTCAGACCATATCCATTAAGGAGTTCACGGGAACTATAACCACAAACAAGAAGGTCTATGGACCATACGAGAGCGTAACAATAACGATAACCGACCCAGACGCTAACGTAAACCCAGCAACCAACGACACGATATCAGCTGATAAGATACTAATAGTAGTAGCTGGTAACCAGTTCCACCCACCAAGTGCCGCCACGGAGACAGGGCCGAACACTGGCGTATTTGAGCTAACACTAACGCCGGAGCAGCTATACTGTGGAGCAACTGGTAACACTACAGTAACTGATAGGATCGCTATGGCGCAGTACCTAGTCAAGGCTGGCGATATAATAGTGATGTACGAGGATGACTACACGCCAACCGGGCCAAAGTTAATACAGACAACCTTCAGATTCACAAGCTACGATGCTAAGTTCGTAAGCCCAGCTAACGGTGCTGCATTCAATGTAGGTGATAAGATCAACATAACGATAAAGGATCCGGACGCTAACTATGACCCAGACTCTATACAGAGCATAACTGTGCATGTAACTTCAACAACTTGGCCGATAGGTACTGATGTAACGCTATATGAGACAGGCCCAGACACTGGAGTATTCACTGGTACTGTAGCTATAAGTGATAGTCAAGTAGCTCCCGGCTACATCTACGCCAAGCTAGGTGACGAGATCAAGATATCATACACAGACCCACTACCTGCTGACTACGCAAGCACCAGCAAGTCAAAGACCTTCACCGTAACTGTACACGTGGGTGTCACTGTGGAGAAGCCAATTAAGCCACAGACCGTAAGCTTCGTTAACCCGACCACTGGTGCTTCAATGACTCCCAAGGTAGGTAAGATGGTGCTAGTAGAGGTGCCACTAACCAACACAGCACCGTATAAGGTAACCTTCACAGCAATCATGATAGTAAGGGACAGCAGCGGTGCCGCTGTATACATAGCAGCTACCTCAATACCGTTAGGTGCTAACGAGAGCGGTAGCGTAAGCTTCGGTTGGGTACCAACAGCAGCTGGTCAGTACACAATACAGGTACTAATACTTAAGAGCCTAGCACAGTGGACGCCGTTAGGTAGCTCAATAACGACTACAGTGACTGTTAGTAGCTAAGGAGGTGAGAAGCGATGAGGACAGCAAAAACTATAGCTCTGGGTGCCCTAGTAGCGCTAGCGCTGATACTAGCGACTGTTAGTGGCGTAGTAGTAGCTCAGGCACTAACTGTAAAGCTAAATAAGACCGCTTACGTACCCGGCGAGAAAATCATAGTAACTGGTACAGCTACTCCAGGTGCTGACGTAGTAGTAGGTATACTGAACCCGAATGGAGACCTAGTCGATATGAAGATAGTTACGGCGGGAAGCAACGGTCAGTACACAGCGACGTTCGTAATACCATCAACGATACCCACGGGTAACTGGATAGGCTACGGAACCTACACAGTAAAGGTAACGTGCGGAGCACATACAGTAACCGCTACATTCAAGCTAGGAACTACTGCGTGGATAACTGGTACGGTAGTCGATGAGAAAGGCAACCCAGTAGCGGGTGCTACAGTAACTATTAAGGAGACAGGAGCTTCAGTAACTACTGGTGCCGACGGTAAGTTCACATTAAGTGCGCAGCCAGGAACTTACACTCTAGTAGTGAGTAAGGCAGGATACAAATCAACTGAACTAACCGTGACCGTAAAGACCGGGGAGAATGACGTAGGCACTATAAAGATAGCTTCACTAGAGTCTGCGTTACTAGCGCTAGAGAGCGAGTTAGCTTCACTTAAGAAGAACATAACAGACTTAGCCAGTAAGTACGCAAGCATAAGCACTGAAATAAGCAGTGCTCTAAAGGACATAGCCAAGAAGATTGATGAGGTGTCATCAAAGATCGATAACCTAGCAACAGCAAGTACTAACGTACTAAATGCTGTTAACTCAATATCAAGTAAGATCGACGACTTAAAGAGTACGGTTAGCTCAGTAGGTAATGCAGTAAGCTCAGTAAGTAGCGCTGTTAGTGGACTCTCAAGTAAGATAGATAACGTAGCATCGGCAGTTAGCTCAGTAAGTAGTAAGGTAGATAACGTAAATAGTGCAGTAGGTGCTCTATCAGGTAAGATCGACACCGTGTCAGGTAAGGTAGATAGCTTAAGCAGTAAGGTAGGTGACTTAAGTAGTAAGGTAGCTACCTTAAGTAGCTCAATGAAGTCACTAAGCTCAAGCGTGTCAAGTGCCTTAGGCGATGTAAAGAGCACCGTAAGTAGCTTAAAGGGAGACATAAGTGCTCTAAAATCAAGCATAAGCAACCTACCGAGTCAAGTATCAAGTAGTGTATCTAAAGTGACTCAGGACCTAGCAGGTAAGATAGGTGCAGCAACGACAGCTGGGTGGGTAGCAGTAATATTCGCTATCCTAGCATTCATATTCGCACTACTGTCGTTCTTGACCGTTAGGAAGGCTATAGCGAAGTAACGAGGAACGCAATAACTAATAAACCAAAAATATTTTTCCTTTTCTTCCCCATTCCTTACTCGGGTTAAGTCTTGAAGGCAGCTATAATTGCAGGTGGTTTTGGTAAGAGATTAAGGCCATTAACACTCGACAGACCTAAAACACTAGTTGAGGTTGGTGGTAAACCAATAATTCAGTGGCAGATAGAATGGCTTAGAAAGTATGGAGTCGATACAATAGCTGTATTAGCTGGTTATATGAAGGAGAAGATAATAGACTTCCTAGGTTCCGGGCAGAGATTAGGTGTTAACGTTGTTTACGTAGTTGAGGAGGAGCCCTTAGGTACTGGAGGAGCTATTAAGAATGCTAAGGGGGTACTCTCTAACGACATATTCGTGGCTGTTAATGGGGATATAATAACGAATATACCAATCAATAAATTAGTTAATGAGTTAATCAGTAGTAATGCATTAGCCGTAATAGCCTTAGTACCGCTGAAATCACCGTACGGAATAGTTGAGATTGATGAGAGGGGGTATGTTAAGTCATTTAGGGAGAAGCCACTACTTAGTGAATACTTAATAAACGCCGGTGTTTACGCTATGAAGCCCCAGATCTTCGAATACCTACCGGATAAAGGCGATATAGAGAGGGATACATTCCCTAAATTAGCTAAGGAAGGGTTACTTAAGGGCGTAGTATTCAGGAATGTATACTGGAGGGCTATAGATACGGTTAAGGACGTTGAGGAAGTAGGGAGAGAATTAAGTAAGGGTATATTAGGGTGAGGGTAATGGGCTTCTTCAATGAAGAGATAGCAATCATAGCATATAGAGGTGCTAGCGCATATGAAAAACCAGGTAGTAAGGAGGCATTTAGGAAAGCTATAGAGTTAGGTGCTCATGGGGTATATGCTGAATTAGGTTACTTAAGTAATTACGAATTAGTAGTAGAACCTGAAGGGTGCGGATTAGGGATTAGGGACTTCCTCAACTTCATAGGTAAGGATGTTAAAGTAATACTTAACTTAAGCCAAGTAAACATTAAGGACGTAGATAAACTAGCGGAAACCGTAGCTTCAAGACTTAAGGAAGTCGATGATTTAGGTAGGTTAGTGATAGCATCATCAGATACGGCACTACTTAATAAGGTTAAGGAACTGACAAATGTTAAGGTAGCAGCCTTCGTCAGTAATCCATTCCCCAACATTAGTAGATTAAGAAGATTAGGGGTTAACTTCATAGTAATACCGCATAGTTTAGTTAGGGCGCGTGTAGTTAAGGAGGCTAAAGGTAGGGGTATTGAGGTTATTGCTTGGTTGGTTAATGACCCTACAGTACTTCTTAAGATGGAATCATTAGGTGTTTCAGCGGTTGTGACTGAAAGACCTGACATATTAAGGGAAGCTAGGAAGATAGGTTAGTAATTCCTCAGCTACCCCTAATGCTCATCATACCCTCAGAGGGCATGACTTTCATCACTTAATATAGCCTCAATTAATCTCCTTAGGTCATCTTCCCTCATAAATACTAACTCCCTTAAGTTTTTTAAATCAATTATTAAGCAATAGTCCTCACGATCTAATTCAATACTTACTCCTAATCTTCTCAACTTACTTGTTAAGTTACACTTAATTAGCTCATCAATAACGTCATGTATCCTAACGAATCCGTAGGATGAATCATGAACCCTATACAATGCCCTAAGAGCTACTTTAACGTCTCTCTGACCAGTTATTGATGCTATCTCGTACGTTCTTCTACCATTAGTGACTAAGTACCTACTAAAGGCTACTGCGAAGGACTTTAAAGCCCTAATGCAGTCTTCATTAATCATATAGTAACTCACCATGCAGTAGTATTAATCACTGAAAGATTTAAGGGAAGCTCACCACTCACAATCTTCATACCTACGTATATGAGGGGAGTTACGTAAGACTCAATAAGTGCTGCTACTAGTAATAGCATCATTACTAGCGGTATGTACCGTAATACCTCCTTAATAGTTGCTACAGAGCTTCTACGTCTAACTACTATATTAAGTCCTAACCTAAGACCTAATGCAGCGGATAGTAGTATAGCACTTAACTCAACTACACCGTGAGGTAGCACAAGTACTAAATTCTCAACTACGTTACCGTGAGATACGAAGGAAGCTATTATGTAGGCGTTATAAGCAGTAATTACTAACGGCCCAACTATGGTAATTCCTAGTGCTAAGTTAAGGAATACTACTCTTAAGTTATTATACATTATTATCGCAGGTAGTATTAATGCTGAAGTTAATCCTAACCTCTTCATAAGACCCTTAAATACTTTCATTAAACCGCTTATATCCTCCTTAGCACTTACCTTAAACTGCTGAGGTGCTAAGTAAGTAATTACGGAAGTTACTATAAACACTAAAACGACGACAGCTAATTCCGTCCTCACTATAAGCCCCTACCCTTTTAGCAGTATTAAGCGTATTAAGACTTACTAAGGGGTTAAGCATTAGGTGATGTTCTAGAAGACTTACTAAACCTATTAACTACCTAGAACGTAGCTGGGGGAGGGGTAAGTGAGGTTAGTGACTAAAGCACCTAGTGAGGAGGAGGTTATTAAGTACTTAAGACCATACACTACTAAATGGTTTAAGCAGAAATACGAAGTATTCACCCCTCCTCAATTAATGGCGATACCTGAGATTAAGAAAGGTAATAACGTACTTATATCAAGCCCAACAGGTACTGGTAAAACACTAGCCGTTTTCCTACCTATACTCGACGACTTATTTAGGTTAAGTGAGGATGGCAAGCTTGAAGATAGAGTCTACGTTATTTATGTTTCACCGTTGAGGGCTCTGAATAACGACATGAGAAAGAACTTGATACAGCCAATTGAAGGTATTAGGGAGGTAGCTAAGGAGTTCTTCGGTATTGACTTACCTAAAATAAAGGTAGCGGTAAGGACCAGCGATACTAAGCCTTACGAGAAGCAGAAGATGGTTAAGGACCCACCCCACATAATAATAACTACTCCAGAGTCCTTAGCTATAATGATAGTAGCCCCTAGGTTTAGGGAGAGGCTTAAGGGGGTTAGGTGGTTAATTATTGATGAGATTCACGAATTAGCTAGTAGTAAGAGAGGGGCTCACCTAGCACTAACTGTTGAGAGACTTGAGGAATTCATTGATGGGAGGCTACAGCGTATAGGTTTAAGTGCTACGATAGCACCTCTCGAGGAAGTAGGTAAGTTCCTAGTAGGTTACGATGATAGTGGGAAGTTAAGGAATTGTGTAATAATTGATGCTAGATTCTTAAAACCTATGGACGTTAAGGTAGTGTGTCCTAAAGTCGATATAGTTAGAGCACCTGCTGAGGTACTTAATGAAGCAATATATAAGGTACTTGAGGACGTGATTAAAAGGCATAGAACGACGTTAGTATTCACGAATACTAGGTCAGCTACTGAGAGGGTTGTGTATAAGCTTAAGAAGATCTTCGAGAAGAACGGGATAGTAGATGCTGATGAGATAGAAGCGCATCATAGCTCATTAAGCCGTGACGTTAGACTCGAGGTTGAGGATAAGCTTAAGAAGGGTGAGCTTAAGGCTGTAGTATGCTCAACAAGTCTAGAATTAGGTATAGATATAGGTTACATAGACGCTGTAGTACTCCTCAGTAGCCCTAAAAGCGTTACTAGGTTAATTCAGAGAGTAGGTAGGTCCGGCCATAACGTGTGGGACGTAAGTAAGGGGTATGTGATAGCTGTTGATAGGGATGACTTAGTAGAGGTTGCTACACTAGCTAAGTTGGCTATGGAGAGGAAGCTTGATAGAGTGAGGATACCTAGGAAACCACTAGACATACTAGCTCAGCACATAGTAGGTATGTCATTAGAGCGTAAGTGGAGATTAGAGGAAGCTTATAGGGTTGTTAAGAGGGCTTACAACTACAGAGACTTAACATACGATGAATTCCTCAACGTAGTTAGGTACGTAGCTGGTAGGTACGGAAGTGACTTAGAGAGTGTTAACGTTTACTCTAAAATATGGTTAGATGAGATTCAAGGAGTATTTGGTAGGAAGCGGTCAGCTAGGATGATATACTACCTAAACTCCGGCGCCATACCTGATGAAGCTAAAGTTAGGGTGTTTCTAGAGAATCGTAAGTATGTAGGGGACCTTGAGGAGGAGTTCGTTGAGTACCTAACACCAGGTGATGTATTCGTATTAGGTGGTAGGACCTACGAATTCATTAGATCTGAGGGCATGAAAGTCATTGTCCGTAGAGTAGAGAATCAGAGACCTACAGTACCTAGCTGGTTCTCCGAAATGCTCCCCTTATCCTTCGACTCAGCCCTTAAGGTTGGCGAGTTCCGTAGGTGGGTAGCCTCACTCATTAGGAAGTACGGGGTACTTAAGGCATCCGAGATAATTGCTAAGGAGTATAGACTTGAGGAGCACGCAGCGAGGTATATTGCTGAGTACGTTCATGAGCAGATGCTATACACAGGTGATATTGTACCTTCGGATAGGGAGGTACTTATTGAGGTGTGGAGGGACTTAGACTCAAGAACCACAAACGTGATCTTCCACTATCTCTTCGGACGTAGAGTTAACGATGCGTTAGCTAGGGCTTACGCATCATTATTGAGTGATGCCTTAGGTGTTAATGTGAGGGTGACCGTAACTGATAATGGATTCATGCTTACAGTACCTAGTTACGTATACCTAGACACCGCTGATTTAATTAACCTGATTAAGAGGTTAAGGCATGACATATTAAGGAAGGTACTGCGCTCAGCACTTAGGAGGAGTGAGGTACTTAAGAGAAGGTTTAGGCATTGCGCAGAGAGGGCTTTTGCGTTGCTTAGGAGGTATAAAGGGGTTGAGACAAGCATAAGTAGGAGGCAAATAAATTCTGAAGTAATTATGAGGATTGCCGAGAGATTAAGGAACTTCCCGATACTTGAGGAAGCCTATAGAGAGGTTATGGAGGACCTCATGGACGTAATTAATGCTGAGTACGTATTAAGGAAGATTGAGGAGGGTGATATAAGTGTTAAGATATTCATTTCACCAGGGGCGCCATCGCCGTTCTCGCATAACATAGTAGCTCACGGATATACTGACGTAATATTGATGGAGGATAGAAGGAAATTACTGAGGAGGTTATACGATGAAGTTATGAATAGATTGGAAAGGAGGACTCTACCTCAACAACAAGTAGGAATTATAGGTGCTAAACCTAAGTAATAACCACTTAAAACTTCCTTTAAGGATGTAGTTGTGGGTGCTAGGTAATTAATTCGCTAGCGGAGGTTAAGGTAGTGAGTAAGGATAGTAATGATTTAAATGTCTCGGTAATAGTGCCAACATATAACGAAAGGGATAACATACCTGAATTAATCGAGAGAATAGATAAGGCAATGCGTAGTGCCGGCCTAAGCTATGAAGTGATAATAGTCGATGATAACTCACCTGACGGTACAGCTGAGGTAGCTAGGGACTTAAGCAGTAAGTACCCTATAAAGGTAATTAAGCGTCCGGGGAAGATGGGGCTATCATCAGCTGTTGTCGACGGTTTAAAAATAGCTAGAGCCAACGTAATAGCTGTAATGGATGCGGATCTACAGCACCCTCCTGAAGTTCTTCCTGAGCTGTACATTAGGATAGTTAATGGATGTGATATAGCTATAGCATCTAGGTACGTTAAGGGCGGATCGATTAAGGAGTGGGGATTAATTAGGAGAATAATATCTAAGGTAGCAACGATACTAGCTCATATAATACTACCCTGTACTAGAGGTATTAAGGACGTAATGTCGGGTTACTTCATGTTTAGGAGGGATGTTATTAAAGGAGTTAAATTAAATCCTAAGGGATTTAAGATCTTACTTGAGATTCTAGCTAAGGGGAGGCATGATAATGTTTGTGAAGTACCTTATGAATTCGGTATTAGGAAGTACGGTAAATCTAAATTAAGTAGTAAGGAAATCATTAACTACGTAATACACCTGATAAAGCTATCGCCGCCATATATTAAATTTGCCATTGTTGGCGCTTCAGGCACTATCGTTAACTTATCCATCGTGGCGCTACTTAAGTACGTCATAGGTGTAATTCATGAAGTAGCTGCTGCAGTCGGTATTGAGGTATCGATAGTTAATAACTTTATACTGAACGATATGTGGACCTTCAGAGGGAGACGGAGGGGTAGTAGATTCGTTAGGTTACTCAAGTTCCACGCATCGTCCTTCGCAGGTATATTGACTCAATACGCGGTATCGATTGCTACGTACCACCTAATAACTCACGAGTCGGTATCCTCGCAGTTCATAGGTATTCTAGCAGGTTTCATAATAAACTACCTAATAAGTAAGAGTTACGTATGGAGATGAGTATTGGTGCGCATAAGGACTTCCGATATAGCTAGGAAGTTAGGTATTGATTATGAAGTAGTGTGTGAGGAAGGTAGTGAACCCGAGTATTCTAGCTTGAGATTCTCAGACTTAATACCTGAATTAAGAGAAGGCGGGTTTAGGTCGAGGTTAATAGCTGATAAGAGATTATATAAGCATCAGGAAGACGTTATTAAGCACTTAAGTAAGGGCTGTAACATAGTGCTAAGATCAGGTACAGGATCAGGTAAGACTGAAGCTTGGGTTATGTATGCCTTAAGTAGGGGTTCAAGGGTTTTAGCTATATACCCAACCCTAGCACTCTCAGCTGATCAAGTAAGTAGGATATATGATTACTACAGCTCACTAAGACTTAAGGATAAGGTACTTAAAATCGATAGACCTACCATTGAGGACTTAGATGCTATATCCATTAAGGGTAGAATAAGTGATGCGTTAGTCATTATAACGAATCCTGCATTCTTAATGGCTGATTTAAAGAGGTTAGCTGAATCCCCTAATAAGTCGTACCTTAAGGAATTCCTTAGAAAGGTCGAGATGATAGTTATTGACGAGTTAGATTTCTACGGATCTAGAGGTGCATCATTACTGATAGCTATGGCTGAGTTAATTAGTAAGTATGTATCACTTAAGAAACCCCAGATCGTGATACTCACAGCAACCTTAGGGAATCCTGAGGAATTGGTGAGTATACTTAAGGAGATTAATGGAAGGGAATGTGCGATAGTTGATGGTAAACCATTCAAAGTTAGGAACTGCACGTACTTAATACTTGGAAAGAACCTAGAGGAGATCCGTAAGTACATACTGAATAACTTAAGGGAATATATAGATAGGGATTTAATAGACTTAGTAGAGGATCCTCAGAAGTTCAAGAGATCGTCGCTTTTCATTATAGAGTACTTAAGGAGGAAAGGTATTAAGGTACCTGAGGTCTACTTTAGTCCTCATGAAATAATTCGTGAGTACGTAAATGATGACTTAGTGACGTTAGTATTTACTCCTAGCATAAGAGTTGCTGAGAGGTTAGTTCGCGAGATTAGGGGTTCACTGCCCTCGGTTAAGCAATCATTGATAGTAACCCATCATCACTTGGTACCTAAGAAAATTAGGGAACGTATTGAGGATGATGCTAGGTCATACCCACCTAAGATTAAGGTAATAGTAACAGTTAGGACATTACTCCAAGGTATTGATATAGGTAATGTGGTTAGGATAGTACATTACGGAATACCGCCCGAGGTTAGGGAGTTCCTACAACGTGAGGGTAGGAAAGGTAGGAGGAAGGAGTTAGGTGAGACCGAAAGTATCGTAATACCATACACCCTATGGGATAGGTCGCTGGTCTCATTGGGGATAGACGGTATTAAGGAGTACATAAATCTTCCCCTAGAAAAGGTACTCATAATTAAGGATAATGAATACCCTATGCTCTTTAAATCTCTATTTAAGGTAGTAGCAGGTATCGAGTTAAGTAAGGAGGAGTTAAGGTTACTTAAGAAATTAGGCTTAGTAAAGCACTCAACATCCTTAGTAAGTACTAGATTAGTCCTAAGCAGGTTAGGTATCGATGTTTGGAATAAACTCAATTTCTACGAGTACGGGTTGCCCTACGGTATTAGGAGGTTACTAGTGAAGGGAGGCAGGAAATTAAGTATTGAACCAATATCTAGGAGGGACTTCGTTGAAAGGTATCAGGTAGGATCTATTGATGTAGGTAATGAAGCTTTAGTTACTGAGGCTAGAAAGGGGACTATTACTGAGTATTCAATAGATGACTTACTAAGAGCTGAAAGGAGGTACGGGTTCATCGAAGAGGCTCTAAATGCTTATGAGGAGGTTAAAATTAGGTGGGGTGAGAGGCCTAACTTTAAATACGACGTACTTAAGGGGAAAATACATTCATTCGTTGATGTTAGTGTAGTCGTACCAACAGAAGGTTTCGGGTTGTTTAAGGAAATACCTATGAGAGTTAGGTGGGTAATTGAATCAAGTAAGCAGTTTAGGTTAAGGAGGCTAGGAGATTCCTTAATGCCCTATTACGAGGAGGAGGATATAGAGCTTAATATCGTACCAGCAGGTACTTACCAAGACTTTACTTACGGATTCGTTTATGAGTTACCTAAGGTATCCGATTTATGGAGATTAAGGATAGGTGCTGCGATGCTTTCACTATTGCTTAGGGTAATACCCAAGTACTCGATATCAGTGAGGGAGTTGTCCATAGTTATTGACTCAACACCTATACCGCCAATTAGATTACTGATATGGGAACCCGAAGCCTCAGGAGTAACTAGGGTTATTGACTGGAACGAGGTCCTTAACGATATCGAATCACTACGTAGTAAACCAATTAAGTTGTGGGTTAATTTATTAAAGCTAATTGATAGGGATGCGGCTCTAGAGGTATTAATGAGGGGTATTGACTGGAATGAAGCTTTAGATATGGCTGAGGAACTGCTTAGGTGTGTAACAGGGTCTTCGGTAATTAAGTTACTTAATACTAAGCTATACATACCGAGACCATCAAGGAAGTTAGGCATAATGTCGCTTGAGATACTGAGCATTAGTACTAATGATTCAACAGTATATGCTATAGGTAAGTACGATGGTGAGGAGTTAACGGTTGATATACTACGTACTAAGGGAATTCCTGACGTAGTTATTAAGTTAATGGAGGATACCATAAAGTACGTCATTAATAAAGACTTAAAACTAGTTACGTCGGATATTGAGCAAATAAGGAAGCTAATATTTACTAGGTCCCTAGAGTGGCTCTTTGAGAAGGCACTCATATCCGGTATTGTAATTAATCCCTATGAATTAGTAGCTAAGTGTTTAGGGACGTACAGTATTGATTTAAGAAAGGTTAGGGAATCTCTTAATATCAAGCTACCTGAAGCCTCGGAAGTCTATGAGAGAGTTAGGAAGGGATTTAAAGGTGCTGACCTACTCCTTAAGAAATACACTGAAAACCTCACTAAGATGACGTATTACGTATACTTGATGCATAAGTACTTACTAAGTAAGAAGCTCTGCAAGGGCGATTAGGGAATATGTATACAGGGTGGTACTGCTTCATTAGTAACTTAGTTACTTCACGTGAACGTGTTTTTGCGTATATCTACTCTAACCTTATGCTTATCTCAGGGTTATACTCCTTTAAGTGATTCATGAGATACTTAGCTAATTTAGTTATGTCGGAAGCCCTAACAGGTATTGAGAGGGGTACTAGCTCTAAGGCGAAGGTTACTGAACCATTACCTATCGACTCAACGAAGGTCTTACCCTCCTCAAGCCTAAACGGTAACTCAGCTGATGCTTCCTTAACCCTATACATTATCTTAGTATCTAAACCAACTAATTCATCATTACTACTCAATCCATTTAGTTTAACCTTAACATATACCTTAGGTTTGTACTCCCTAATTATTGAGTTAACCAATAGTGAGTTAGCTATGTAGGTTCTATTACCATGTACATCCTCAAGAACTGAGTTAAAGAGTTGTACATCGACTATCCTACCCTTAAGTGCGTACTCAACCCTAGGTATTAGGATCTCTAGCCAAGCACCCTTAGTGAATTTCTGTAGATGTACGGTAATGAATGCCGTGAATTCCTTTATCTCATAGTAGAATATGACGAAAGTTAAGACACCTATTATCGTAGCTACGATATAGGGTGTTAACGATGCCGTAATTAAGTGTATGCTGACTACTACTATAGTTGATATGACTAGGATATCGAGTACCTTAATGATTAATGTCTTAGCACTATAGGAAATAACGCCACTACCAGCTAACGTACTCACGAACCAAGCGACTAAGTACCTTATGAATACAGTAACTACCACGAATAATGAAATATTAATTAAGATATTCATTAACTGACCACTAAGTATTTGGGGGAAGGGTATGTATGGCAATTAAAACACCCCTACCCCTTAAAGACCTTAACAATATTGTTGCTCTTACTCAGTACGATTACTTGATTACCACTAAGTAACTTCACATCCCTATCAGGCACTTTAATACTTGTACCATCAAACATGAAGAGTATGTACGTGTCTGGGGGTATCTCAATATCCTTAACGCTCTTACCGACTACCTTATCAGTCTCAGTAACGGTGATTCTATAGAGTTTAAAGTCGCCGAACTCACCTATGATCTGAACATCCCTGATACTCTCTAAGTAACCCTTAACTAAGTCGGCAGTTATTGCTGGTATCGATATCGGTATGCCTAGACCTAACTGGATAATTAACTCAGCTATCTTAGGGTCATTAACTCTAGCTAACCTAAATGGTATGTTGTAGAGTTTAGCTATGGTCAGTGCGAAGACGTTAACTTCATCTTTATCAGTCAATGCTAATACGGCATCTAAGTCAGGCATTGAGATATCTGAGGTGTATATACTTATGTCTGTAGCGTCCTTGTTAATAACTATAACATCGTACTTACTACCTATGTCAGCGCACTTATTAGGATCCTTCTCAACAATGACTACCTGATTCCTCTTGAGATTAATGATTCTAAGTAATTCCTTAGTAACCCCTCCACCACCTATAATCAGAATCTTCATTCCATTACCACCGCGACTCTATTACTTTCTAGGTATCGTACTTAAATAAGCATTATTTCCGCAACTCTAATCCCCGCCTGCATCATTGCTTACTCACCACTTTAGAAGCCTCATGGTTCTCCTATTAACTATTAACGAGGCTAGTAGGAATAACGGTATGTATTCGATTCTGCCGGATATCATTAAGAACATAATAACTATCTTAACAAGAGCTGGAGCTGTTGATGAAACAACATTAACGCTTAACCCAACGCAACTAGCTGCTGAGGTAGCCTCGAATAAGGCGTCAATAAAATGGTACCCACAGTATGTAATTAATGTAGCACCTACGAACACAGCTGCACCGTGAATAACTATTAAGAGTAATGCGTTAGATATATCGGCCTCAGCTAAGGTTGTTTCCTTAATAGTTATGCGTTTAACGGTGTGTGGAGGCATTATCATGGTGAATGTCATGTTCTTAAGCTTCTTAAATAGAAGCATTAATCTTAAAGCCTTTATACCGCCAGCAGTCGAGAAGGTCATTCCTCCTATGAACATGCCTAATACGAATATAGCCTTAGTTAAGTCCTTAAGCTTACTTAAGTCACCTATGTTGAATCCAGTCGTTGTTATGCCGGATATCGAGTTAAATATACCAGCTATTAAGGAGTACTTCAGATTAAATCCCTCAACGAACCTGTACGCTAAAGCGGTCATTAAAGGTATGACTATCAGTACAGCTACATAATACTTCAGTTCCTCCGACCTGATTAAGGATCTAAAGCGTCCTGACATGAGGTTATAAATATCGTAGAAATTCATTCCGCCAATAATCATTAAAGCTATTATTGGGAACATAGTTAGCGGAGCTCTACTATATACTACTGAGTACCCTTGATTATAAGGTGACATACCCCCGGTAGCTACTGTAGTCATTACGAAGTTAATACTTTCGAAGAGTGTCATACCGCTCATGTAGTAAGTAAGTATACCCACAACTGTCAGTATTAGGTATATTAGGAGTAACTTAGATGCAGTCCTATAGAATGATGCCTCAATTTTAACAGGGCGTTCAATACCATACAGCGACCTAGCGATATCGTAGAAGTAAGGTACGAAAACCATAGCGAATACCACGAACCCCAACTCACCTGTCCACTGCATTAAGGATCTCCAAAGTATTAGTGAATGCTTTAGATGCGCTACATTAACTACGGTAAACCCCGTACCAGTGAAGCCGCTAATGCACTCAAAGGTGGCGTCAAGTAGTGATATATGTGCTTCGTAACTAAACGCTACGGCTGATATTAACGGTATCGATACCCAACCACTAATACCTACTATGAGTGCCTCTAAGGTAGTTAGTGGCTGTGCCTTGAGACCTCCCGCAACTAAACCCATAACAAGTAATAACTCACCCAGTAGTAAGTAACTGAGGCTTATCTTCTCGCCGTAGATTATGTCGACAAGCGGTACCGTAAGCATTAATATCCCTAAAACCGCTAATATCCCCAGGTACGCCTTAATCATAGCCTTAACATTCACTGCATACCCACCTTAGCGTAGGTACCTTAGGACCTCACGTTATTGTAGGGGGGAATAGCTTAAATGTTTCATACTATAGTTACGTAGGGAGTTAATAAGACCTATAAATTCAGTACTTACTTTATGTAGGGGGTTAAGGATGAGTGGGTGGAGACGTACGTACTTAGCGAACACATTAGTGAGGAAGTATGGTATATTGGGTAAGGTAGCTTCAAGGTACGTACTAGCTGGGTTTAGCGTTAGGGTGTTTAAGGACTATATACTAGCTAGGGGGAGGGGGGAGAGTAGGGTGGTATGCGTGATCACGAATGTTAAGGAATTAAGTGATAAACTACCTAGGGTGAAGGAACTAGCTAAGAAATTACTAAGTAAGCCAACATTAGTCGTGTATGGTAAGTGTAAGATCCCGGACGAGCTAATAGAGAAGGTAACAAGTGAGGGAGTAGGCATTAAGTTCGTGAGGGACTGAGTTAATTGAGTTACGAAGTAGATAGGATGCATATAGTAAGGGAATGTAGAGAGAGATGCGCTGAAGCAGGATACTCGGGAGAATCTTTTAGGGAATGCGTTAATGAATGTGTTAAGGAGTTAGTAAAGGAGCGCAGTTAATTGCTTCGTCACTGATTAATTTAAGGTGCCTTAGATCTCTAGCTACTTCAAGTCTACCCTCCCTAATTAATGCTATACCTTTGATGGATTCTAAACCATTAATTAATGAATGAGAGGTAACTACAACTAATTTAGTACTACCTAATCTATTAATTACCGACAATACCTTTAACTTATTAACTTCATCGATTGATGATAAGGGCTCATCAAATAGTAATATATCCGGATTAGTAAGTAATGACCTTAAAATCATTACTAACCTAGATTCACCAGCACTCAACTCACTTAATGTAGCATCCAGTAATTCATTACTTAATCCGATATGCTTCAGTAAATTACTTACATACCTCAAAAACCACTTACTAATCCTTAATTGCGGTAAGTAATTACTCCTTAATACGTAATGAATCCATAGGTACTCAAGCACTGATAAAGGATATTCAGTGCTGAAGTCACTCTCTTGAGGAATTAATTCAACACCCCCACCATTAGTTATTACGCTAATCGTGCCCTTAAGCGGCTTGATAATACCTGCTATTGCCTTAAGTAGGGTCGTCTTACCTGCTCCATTCCTACCCAATACAACGTAAGTACCGGGTCCCTCAAATACTTCATTAATGTTACTAATAACTACCTTACTACCGTACCCAACAGTTACCTCCCTAAACACTATCCTAGCCATCGCCTCCACCCTGTGCACAGTATCTTTTAAAGCTTATATATTTCGTGCACAAAACACGCCTAGGAATAAGTGAGCTCCTTAAGTAAGGTGATTTAGTGGTTATGGAGGTTAGGAAACCCTACTCAACTATGTATCGTTTATTTACTGTAATGTTAGTAATGCTTACCCTAATTTCCTACATAGTAATTAGTGCAGCTAAGATTAACTACCTAGTCATAATAGCATCGATATGTGTCGGTATTTCATACGGGATACTAAGTAACGTAGTGGCCGCTAGGCACCTATACTTCCTAGCAGCTGCGTCGCCGCACTCAGCATTATTCGCAGCGTCATTAGGAATGATTATTTACATGTTAGTAGGGGGTAATCCTAGGTACTGGTCAGTTATTATAGGTATTACGTTACTTAACGTGGTCTCCTACTTAATTAGAGTAAGTAGGAGTAAAGACGTAGCTACCAGCGTCTTTGTCTCATTAACTAGTTCCTTGAGCGTCGTAACGCTGTACTACCTATCAATGGTAAGTAATGTATCAAGGGATGCATTAATGTCGGTAATCGTGGGTGAACTAACCTTAGTTAGTAGGGAGTATGTGGTTGAAGCTACGTTAATAACTGCAGCAATAGTTATTCCAGTAATTATTATGTATTATGGAATGATATATGAACCCAAGGTAACTACATCAGTAATTAATAAGTATGATATAGTAATGTACACAATACTTGCACTAGCAACTGTAGGACTGATTAAGCTTACCGGATTTATACTAGAGCACGTATTAATATTAATGCCCGGAGCTATAGCTTCTACAGTTGCTCGTAAAGCGCGTGATGCATTAGCGATTAGCTTACTAACGTCATTAGCGGCAACGTCCTTGGGGCTACTGATCTACGTACCTACCGGAATGTCACCGTCAGGCATGGCGGGGGTCTTCCTAGTTAGTACTTACGTGGTCTCCATACTATTAAGGAGAAAACGGGGAAGGATAAACCTCTAATGCATAGGCAGTTACGGTGCGTGGTACGTAACGTTAGTTTTAAATTATTTACTGCATTAACTTAACTCATCAACTTATTTACTCCTATAGTTACTAAGACTTGAATAAAGCTGAATTAAGGAGCGTGGTGATTTAGGTAGTAGCTATTGATGGTAGTAGGTGATGAGTATGAAGTACCTAATAAGGGCCAGGATTGAGGTCGATGGTAGTGTTGAGAAGTCAGATATAATAGGAGCTATTTTTGGACAGACAGAAGGGTTATTCAGCCCAGATTTTGATTTAAGAGATCTTCAGGATAAGGGTAGGATAGGTAGGATTATAGTTGATATTAAGCACCAAGGAGGTAAGACCGTAGGTGAGGTACTAATACCTTCAAACCTAGATAAGGCTGAGACAGCACTAGTAGCTGCTATGATTGAATTCGTGGATAAGGTAGGTCCCTTCAATGCTAAGATTAGGGTTAAGGAGATAATAGATGTTAGGTATGAGAAGATAAAGAAGATTAAGGAGAGAGCTAAGGAGATACTTAAGCAGTGGTTGAGAGAGAGGACAGTAGATGTTAAGGAGATAATTAACGAGATCGAGGAATCAGTAAGGATAGCTGAGCTAAGGTACTACGGACCTGAGAGACTACCTGCAGGACCTGAAGTTGAGAAGTCCGATACGCTAATAATAGTTGAGGGTAGGGCTGACGTACTTAACTTACTAAGGTACGGGTATAAGAACGCAATAGCTATTGAGGGTGCTAAGGGTAAGATACCTAACAGTATAGTGAAGCTAAGTAAGGGTAAGAAGAACGTAATAGCCTTCCTAGACGGTGATAGGGCCGGTGATATGATACTACGTGAGTTACTTAGGGTAGCTAAGGTAGACTACGTAGCTAGAGCACCACCGGGTAGGGAGGTTGAGGAATTAACCAATAAGGAGATAATCAAGGCATTAAAGAATGCAGTACCTGCTAAGCAGTACCTACAGCAACTACAAGCACAGCAAACCGAGGCTAAGGCATCAACCGCACCTGAGGTTGAGGTTACTGAAGCTGTAGGTGCTATTCAAGTACCTCAGAACGTTGTCGATAGTATAAAGGACCTAAGAGGAACTCTAGAGGCGGTACTCTACGATGAGTCGTGGAAGATGATCGATAAAGTACCTGTTAGGGATTTAGTGGATTACATAGTAAATACTGATAAAAAGATCTATGCAGTAATTATGGACGGTATAGTCACTCAGCGGGTAGTTGATGCAGCTTCAGTAAAGGGTATTAAGTTAATTGTAGGTGCTAGGGTGGGAGTTATATCCAAAATGCCTACAGACCTAACCGTACTTACGTTCGATGACATACTTCATTAATCACTAAAATAACTTACCCTTCTTCCACTTACTCCTACCGCTACGTAAGGGCTTCCTACTAGTACTACGTTTACTTACCTGACTTGCCCTGGATCCACCACTAAGGAAATCAAGTATTGTCTTAGTAGCCTTACCCACACCAATTAATTGCTTCTCGGTCACTCCGAAGTAGCTAAGTATCCTTAATGCAGCAGGTACTATCTGGTGCTCTACGTAGTAATCAGCATCGACCTCCTTCGGGTCCTTAATCATGAAGTACGGGTAGGCCCTACTAGATATCTTGCCAGTACCCTTAACGATTACGTAACCAACCTTATCACCGACTTCAACCCTACCACCCGCCTCTATCAATCTCTTAGCAGCTACCACGTGCGGAGCATCTACTGAGTACTCACTTAATTTCTTAGTAATGGACTTCCATATAATTAACTTCTCAATAGGTATCTTACCATCCCTTAACTCCTTAATCACCTCCCTAACATACTCAACGGCTTTATCCGTACTGCCCTCCATAAGTACTATCTTAGCAACTCTCTCCTGAACCTCCTTAGCTATCTCAGCCCAATCACCCCTAACGGCCTCGAAACCTACTATATCTATAGTGCCGTTAGGTGTTAGCCCTATGTACCTCTTCTTAGCCTCAGTAAAGAAGACCCTCTTATAGATCTTATCGATCTTAATCTCAAGACCTAACTCCTCCTGAACTCTCTCAATGAACTTACGGACCCTCTCCTCATCGTAGGTAACGAAGAGTGAGTCTGTATCACCGTATATTACGTCAAGACCTAACGACTTAGCTATCTCAATAGCTCTCTTAATAGTAGCTCGACCTAAGGCAGTAACTGCTTCAGCACCCTTCCTAAAGTACCACCTAGCCCCTACCCAACCCATGTATCCGTAGGACGCATTAGCTAGTACCTTAAGTGCTTTCTGCCTCTCATTAAGTACTCTATACTCGGGTGAGTTCTCGGGGTATTTCTTCATTTGCTCCTTAACCGCCTTCCTAAGCTTAAGTAGGGTCTCTAGCACCATCTTATAGAAGCCTGGTGGGTGCTTCCTGAACTTATAGCCTAGGTCAGGTATTGTGTAGCACTCATCCTCACTGCACTCACCCTCAACGTAGGTGTCGGGACCTATGTTATACTTAATCATTAGGTTAGGGTACATTGAGCTGAAGTCAAGGACGGCTATGTTCTCATGGACACCCCTCTTAGGCTCAAGAACTATAGCCCCCTTATAAGGCTCGTACTTACGCTCGACTCTATTAGGTATTAACTCGCCATACTTATAAGCAGCCCTCATTAAGTACCATTCAAGCCTAAAACCGACTGACGCAGCACCTACCTGATCTAGGGGTAATCCAGTTAGGTTAGATAATTGCATAGCGAATGGGAGGAACTTATCAGCTAATCCAGCAGTAGCTACTACGTCGTCTCTAGCGTACTTAAGCAGTAACTCCCTCTTCTCCCTATCGTCCCAGTACCTGTATATCTCGTACCAAGGAATCAATACCCTCTCACTACGCTTCATAACGCCTAGGTACTCAGCAACCTCCTCTAAAGACTTAATCTTAACCTCTGGAATCTCCTCAGCAAAGTTGTAGAGATCAACATTCAACCTACCAGGTACGGATATGTGTCCGTAAGCTGATGTCCTAGGGGTACCTCCCCTAACCCTACCAACATCCAACTTAATACCTAATACTTTAGACCTATCCATTAGGTAGGGCCAGTCAAAACCGTTGCTATTGTAACCAACTATTATGTCTGGATCGTACTCCCTAACGTACTTTATGAAGTCACTTATCAACTCATCATCAATCTTACCCTCACCATCCCTCGCTACTAACTGCTTAACCTCACCCTCGGAATTCATTAGTGAGATAATTATTACTGGGTCACGGTCGGGTCTAGGAGCTCCTCGAGGGTTATACACCTCAATGTCAAAGGCAAGCACCTTAAGTCTCGGAGGTAATTCCTTACTTAACCTACGGTACTTACTCTCAACAACTCTAAACACCTTACTTACCCTATACTTACCCTCAGTAAATGGACCCTCAACCTCAACCTCATACCATGCGCAGGGAGTTATGTCCTTATCTATTAAGTACCTCATAGCGAACCTGATATCAGCTTCAAGAACCTCCTTAACACCCCTTATCCCCTTAACCTCCTCCCTATACTCCCTAACATACTCAGGTATTACCGTCGTTACCTTAATGGCCTTTACAGGCTTACCAAAGTACTTCCTATCAACTATGTCAACACCTATTATGGGTGACTTACCCTTACTTAAAGCCCTAATACGTGATGCTATGTAGTTTAAGTCAGCACCATCCTCAGGGAGTACGTAGAAGTAGGGTCTGAAGGTGTCGTCCTTAATTAATATCCTTTCACCACTCTCATCAATACCCCATATAACTATTACTGGCTTACCTCCCTGAACTTCGTAGCTTATGTCTAGTAGGTAAAACCTAAGCTTCAAAGTATTCCATCCCAATAATAATTGCTTAGAGAAGATATAACGTTAGATTAACTACTCATTAATGAATCCTTAATTAACTTATGAGCCAATTCCTTAGATTTACTAATTACTGCATCCATATTTAGGTATTCCCAAGAACCGAACCTGCCGTGAGGTACTATACCGTGCCTTAAGCACTCCCTAATTACCTCACGTACTACCCTAGACCTCACGCTATCGTATATGACGTAGGCCCTATCCCACTTAGTGACATTACTTACTAATACGTCTGATTCACTCCTAAGGAATCCTACGTATTCAAGTCCCTCAATAACCTCCCTAACTAATCTGTAGTTACTGTAGCTACGTAACTCACTAACGGACTTAAAACTTACCTCAGCTATTACTGAGTAAGTACCTCTCGGAGCATTTACCGGTGAGTAATTACTTATGAAGGCTACCCTATGGAATATTATGTCCTTCTGGGGTATGTACACCCAGTGGTAGGGTGGTGCATCGCCCTTAATACCTAAGGAAATAACTGCTAGAGGTACTGCCCTTAACCTACTAACTAACTCCCTGTATTCATTACTTAACATGTCCTTAACTAAATTACCTAATGCATTTAGGGGTGCTGTATAGACTACGTAATTACACATTACTTCAAAATTACCTGCTAAGACCCTTAAGTAATTACCACACCTCTCAATACACTCAACCTTAGAGTTAGTCACTACTTCAGTACCTGCTCTAACGACCTCATTAAGTAATGACTTAATGAGTGCTTCAATACCCCCTCTTAATGGGTAATAAAATATTAATTGATGTTTATAGCCTTCAGTATCGATACCTACGGCAGACTTTATGATATCCTCTATTGGTGGGTTAGGTACTCTACCCCCTACCCACTCAAGAGTTAATTCCCTAAGGTCGACCTTCCACAACTTCTCATTATAGGGTCTTAAGTAAGTATTAACTATGGAGTTCCCGAAGACGTAGTAGAGCCACTCAAGGAAGTTAGTAGGTTCCCTTAACTCACCCTTGACTCTCTTAATGTAGGTATTGATGAGGTCTCTTAAGCACTCGTACCTAAGCCTCGGTGGTAGGTCCTTAAGTCCGTTCTCGAAGGGGTACTTGATTAACCTATCACCTACTAGTATTCTACTCATTCTCCTATGTCTTAAGTAATTACCCTCAAGCATAGCTAGTACTTCATTGAGTGCGTTAGGGTCTTTAGAGAATATTATGTGTGAGCCACCAACATCAAATGTAAAGCCCCTAATCACTTCACTCCTAAGTAGGCCTGCAGGCCTGTCTAGCTTCTCAATAATTACTACGTCCTTGACCCCCTCCTTAATTAGGTAGTAAGTAGTAGCTAGGCCAGCTAAACCACCACCTACTACACATACCTTATGATGTGTCCCGCACATCCTAATCACTTAAGTTATTACCTTACTTAATAATACTTTACTTGGTGGTACTACGCTTAGGGTGAAGTTCGGTATTGACCCGCTTGATCTAGGGCTTCCTGAGGGTGTCCCTAGGTCATCAACTATAGTTCTCGCAGGTCCTGGAGGTACTGGTAAGTCCGTAATAACTACTCACATAGCACGTAACTTCATGGAGAGGGGTGAGCGCGTCATATACTTAACCCTCGATGACTCACCTAAGGCAGTACTTGAGATGTTCGATAGTTTTGGGTGGAGACATGAGAGGTACGTAGGTAGTGGTAAGTTGTTAATTATTGATGGCTTCTCATTCAGACTTAAGGGTCTTAGGAGGTGGGGCTCATTACCTGGTGTTGTTAGGGAGGTTAGTATGGAGG
The DNA here is from genome assembly GCA_964627805.1 of uncultured Desulfurococcaceae archaeon. GTDB lineage: Archaea > Thermoproteota > Thermoprotei_A > Sulfolobales > NBVN01 > CAZAMI01. The sequence continues at coordinate 2,632 of CAZVLA010000010.1, read as the reverse complement.
ATCTAAGTAGGGTGCTGTATGTAGTTAATGAGGTACTTGAGAAGTACGGAATAGAGAATGAGGGTGTCTTAATAATTGATTCATTAAATGAGTTAATGTTTAGATTTGACTTAACCCAGATACTCGATTTCGTGAGGACGTTAAGGGCTACCGTATCTAAGGGTAGGGGGGTCATAGCGTTAATAACGCTACATACATCAACGAGTACGCTACGTGAATTAGCTGCTCACTTAGAGTACTTAGTTGACGGCATAATAGTTACTAGGATAGAACCTGAGCTACAGGGTATAGGGATTCCGCTTAAGCAGTTAATGGTTAAGAAGATGAGGGGAGCACCTACTAATCCGTTATGGATACCTTACGTAGTATCTTCAGAAGGTATTAAGGGTGTTGACCCAAGTAAGTTATCAGCACTAATTAGGTCTAAACTAAAGCAAGCAATACTAGCTACTAAGGAGGGGGAGGGAGGCCTTAAGTGAGTAATTTTAAGGTAGTAATAAAGGTAACGAGTAAGTGTAACTTATGCGGTGAGTGTGTTAAGTACTGCCCAACGAATACCTTCGAAATAATTAATAACGAATTAGTGATTCACCAAGAGAGATGTATATACTGTAGAGGATGCGAAGTACTCTGCCCTAACAAAGCATTGAAGGTGGAGCTACTTAATGAGGGACTAGAAATAACTATTAAAGAACCACTAACTAAGGGATTCACTTAACACTTATTACCCTCAATCAAATCAAACAATAACGGAGCCGGGGTCGCCTAGCCTGGTAGGGCGCCGGCCTGCTAAGCCGGTGGGGTGTGCCCCCGCGCGGGTTCAAATCCCGCCCCCGGCGCCACATTAATGCCTCATTACTTAGACTTTTACACTGATTTAACTATACTTCATGGGATCTTCTTAAGTAATGTCCTTTAGAGTTCCTTAAGCTGTTTTGTAGTTAATGATTAACTACTGAATCACTAGTTAGAGATGCGTTATAGATAATATCCTTGTTGATTAGAGTTTAGGGGGTTACGTATTGAGTATTAAGGGGTTAATCCAGTCTGAGGGTAGTTTAAGTAGTTCGTCTGTAGGTAAGTCTAGGTATCACTTACCCATTATTGAAGTACCTAAGGAGGTTAAGGCTGGTGAGTTCTTTAGGATTAGGGTTAAGGTAGGTCCCCACCCAAGCACTCCTGAGCACTTCATAAGTAGGGTTGATGTCTTCATTAGTGAGGAGGGTAGGGGGTTTAACCCCGTGTTAGTAGCTACCGTGAGCTTCACTCCTGGGTATGTAGAGCCTAGTATTGAGTTAAGTATTAAGCTACGTAAGAACTCAGTAATTCATGTATTAAGCTACTGTACACTACACGGTATTTGGGAGAGTAGGAGGGAGGTTAGGGTAGTTGAGTGAATTAACTAAGTTAATTACTAAGGGTGTTGAGGTATACAACAAAACACACTCACCAGAAGCTAAGGCTAAACTACTAAGAATCAATGAAGTGGAGGGTACATTTGAGGTAGAGTTCACAGGTAGCTTCTGCGAAACATGCGGTATTAGAGACTGGATAGAAGACCTCAAGTACGTACTAGAAGACCTAAACCTTAAGTGCGAACTAATAAGCTTTGAAGAAGTAAGCTACGGTAAATACATAAGTAAATTCAAAATAATGAAATAACGCCAGCCACAATAGATCGGACGTACTAACTAAACATTAAATCACTCAATACTTAAGTAAGTTAAAATCATTAAGATACCTTGAGGTGATTATGTGCCTATATACCTTGTTGAGATGTGGATCCCCAAAGACGGTAAGGAGAGCGAGTGTATAGAGAATATTAAGAGAATTCTTAAGTATATTAAAGAACATAGGAATGAGTTTAAGGAAAGAAAATCCCATAGAATATACCGTGTATTCATAGGGGATAAACCTTGGTTCATAGATATTCAAGAGTATGAAGACCTTAAATCAATGGAGGAACTTGATAAGAAAATAAGTAAAGATAGAGAGTATTTAAAGCTAATAATAGAGTGGAAGAAATGCATCGACACTAAAGAATCAAAATCCCTTCTACTCTTCGACGTATTTAAGGAACTATGGATAGAGTAAATTAGCACATTAAGCTACCTAACTTAAGCACTATATATGACACATAATGAAGCCAAGGAAGTCGGTTGGACTTAACATTATAATGCACTTAAACTTCCTTGTTTCCTCTAAGTACTTAAGGGTTATTTCTATATAGAGAAGATATGCTTAATAATTGTTAAAAGTACCTTATTTAATTATGGCGATTCTGTAAGTGTATTGAGTATTGATGCATAGAGGAGAGTGTGTTTATTTGGTGGGGCAGCGGGGATTTGAACCACGGACAACGGGGGCTCCAGGGATATAACAAAGGTTACATTGTTGTGATATAGCTGATATAATAAGGAAGCAAAGCTGAATTCGCAATTGAATTAAAACTAACTATTAATTCACTGATGATATAACATCGTATTATAGAGTTTATATTCGATGAATACCCTTAACTAATTGTGGAGAGGTTAATTATGAAGAAGGAAAGAGTTTATGAGTTTGACGTTGTTATCTTGGAGGATGAGAGTGGGGGTTACATAGCTATTGTACCTTCTCTACCAGGATGCCA
>CAZVLA010000009.1:0-8982 GCA_964627805.1 uncultured Desulfurococcaceae archaeon | reverse complement strand
ACCAACCTTCCTCTCCTCGACTAACTCAGCGTACCCTAGGTCCTTCTCGGTTAAGTCCTCAATGTTAGACACGATCCTCCCTCCTGTTGCTCTTTCTAGTTTCTCCATGTCTGATCTCTTTACTCTCCTTACTGCTAGTATACCCTTCTTTGCTAGGAAGTGCTGAGCAACATCATCAATACCCTTCTGACAAATCACGACATTAGCACCAGTAGAAGCAATCTTATCAATCATCTTCTTCAGTATATTCTCCTTCTCTTCTAGGAACCTCCTCATCATTGTCGGGTCACTAATCCTTATCTCAGCATCTAACTCAGGCTTCTCAACCTCTAGTGGCGCATCGATTAATGCTATCTTAGCCTTCTCAACCCTCCTAGGCATACCAGGATGAACAACCTCCTTATCAAGCACGATACCGTATATTAGTTTAGTATCTGCTAGTGATCCTCCGTGCTTCTTAATTATCTGGACGTTATCTAGGTCTACGTACCTCCTACCGTTCCTATCCTCTATTATCTGCTTAACAGCCTTAACTGCTAACTCAGCTAGCTTCTCCCTAACACCATGTACTGCCTTGCTAGTTAGTGCCGTAGCTGCTATCTTCTTTAAAATCTCCTCGTCATCGATGCTGATTTCCTTAGCTATCTTCTCAGCATACCTTATGGCCTCCTGAAGCGCCTTCTTATAACCATTAATTATTATCGTCGGGTGCACATTCTTATTGATTAACCCTTCAGCATTCTTAAGTAACTCACCAGCTAGTACAACAGCTGATGTAGTACCATCACCTACCTCATCGTCCTGACCCTTAGCTATCTGAACTAACATCTTAGCTGCTGGATGCTGCACATCCATTTTGTCAAGTATAGTGGCTCCATCATTAGTTATAGTTACTTCACCTAGGGTATCTACGAGCATCTTATCCATACCGCGTGGTCCGTAGGTCGTCCTAAGCATTTCAGCTAACGTAATTGCTGCTATCATATTGCTCCTTAATGCCTCGTAACCAGTGGTTCTTTGTGTACCTTCCTTAAGTATTAATACTGGAATACCAGCTGTTGGAACTACTCCCCTTGGCTGGCTCATAACCTTATCCCTTGAATCTATTTTGAACCACCTCTATATAAGTTTTAATCATTTCACTCAAGGCACAGAGCTCTTCATATATACTTAAATATCCTCCATAACTCAGATTTGATGGTTGGGATGTATGGGTAAGGTCAGGACATCGGTCGTTAAGAGAACTGCTAGGAAATTACTTGAGCTTTACCCAGATGAGGTCAGCGATGATTTCGAAGCTAATAAGGAGCTAGTTAAGAAGTATGTTTACGTAAAGTCCAAGAAGTTAAGGAATCAAATAGCTGGTTACTTAACGCACTTAGTGAAGATAATGCGTAAACGTGAGTCTCAGGGAGCTTCACCTAGTACTTGAGTTACTTATCCATGTTTTGGTGGGGTATTCTTGAGTGTATTAGTTAAGGTGAGGTATGTAGACCCTAAGTCTTTTCAACTTCGTGAGCTCAGTATGAGTGTTAAGTCCGGAGTAAGTGTTGGAGAGGTTAAGAACCTAGTAATCACTAAGTTAAGTAGTGATTTACTCCGTAATTCCCGCCTTAAGGTATTCATCGATGGTAGATTAGCGAGTAATGAGGATATGGTACGTGATGACTCTAGAGTTTTAGTAATTATTGAAAGAGATTTAAGTGATTTACTTAATGAGTTTATTAATGATTTAGAAATCAGTAAGTACTTGATTAAGGCTTGCTATGTTGATTCGCTTAATAAGGTACTTAATGATATCGATAAGCTACAGAGTGAGTTATGCATAACTCAGGTACTACCTACGGAGTTAATAATTAGCAAGTACCACATATTGCTAGCGTCATACTACGTATTTAAGGCATTTAGAGAGGGTAGTAATATAAGTAGGAAGAAGCATTTGGAATTTCTACTATATCTACTAGGTGATAGGCAATTATCTAGCGTAATTAAGAAGTTAGGATCACTAAGGAGGGAGGGGATAGATTACGTAATAATCAATATATGTAAAGGCCCTGACGAAGGTACTAGTGAGTTACTGAGCAAGTACTGTGTTAGTTACGTTAATGAATTAAGTGAATTAATAGAGAGTACTACCTACGACCTCAAGTTACTGAATACCGTGTTTGGAGTTAGTGCCTCAAGCATTGAGGAACTAAGAACTATGGTTGTGTTAAGGACTATTGAGCTGTACCTTAGGAAGCATTAATTGAATGCTTAAATACTTAACCACTGAGTATACCACGACAGGTGAAGAAGGATGATGTTTGAGGAAGAGGAGTGGTGGGAAGAAGAGGAAGAAGAGGAATGGTGGGAAGAGGAAGAGGAGTGGGAAGAGGAGGAGTGGTAATTAGCTTGTTTTTAATATGAAATAACTTTATAAGTTAATTACTTGGTCAGAACCTTATCCTTAAGTCATTAATCCTAGCCGTCACCACTCATCATCCCATAGTAACTACGTTAACTACTTATTTAAGGTAAGTACGTACTGCGTGGTTAGGGTGTGGACGTATGGTTAGGATAGCTACGGTTGATTACGAACTATGTAAGCCGCATAGATGTAATAGGGAATGCGTCAGGTTCTGCCCTATAAATAGGACTGGCGGTAAGGCTATAGAGTTATCACCTGAGGTTGGTGGTAAGGCCTTAATTCATGAGGACGTATGCGTAGGGTGCGGTATATGCGTTAAGAAGTGCCCGTACGAAGCAATAACCATCGTTAACCTACCTGACGAGCTCGAGAGGCTCGTCGTACATAGGTACGGACCTAACGCGTTTAAGCTGTATGGATTACCGACACCTCAGGAGGGGTTAATAGTAGGTATCGTAGGTAAGAATGGGATAGGTAAGACAACAGCACTACGCATACTTGCTGGTGAGTTAATACCTAACCTAGGTAATTACGGAGAGGAGGCGACGTGGGATAAAGTACTTAATCACTTTAGGGGTACTGAACTACATCAGTACTTCAGTAAGTTAGTTAATAAGGGTATTAGAACCGTACATAAGATACAGCATGTAGACGTCATTAGGAAGTACGTTAAGGGCGAGGTAGGTAAGATTCTTGAGAGGATCGATGAGAGAGGACTCGTCAAGGAGGTTAAGAATTTCCTAGGTCTTGAGAAGGCATGGACGCTTAAAGTTAGGGAGTTAAGTGGTGGTGAGCTACAGAAATTCGCCATAGCGGCTGCGTTACTTAGGGACGCTAATGCGTACTTCTTTGATGAACCCTCTAGCTACTTAGACGTTAAAGAGAGGTTAACTGTATCTAAGGTGGTTAGGGAGTTAATACCTAAGAACTCATACGTAGTTGTCGTTGAGCATGATCTAGCAGTTCTTGATTACATATCGGACTACGTAACGATAGTATACGGAGAACCCGGTGCTTACGGTATATTCTCTAAGGTTTACTCGGTAGGTTCAGGCATTAATCACTTCCTCCTCGGCTACTTACCAGCTGAGAATATGAGGATAAGGAAGGAACCTATAAAGTTCCACGTAAGGGCTGAGGCACCTGAGCGTGAATTAGGTTATAAGGTGACCTACCTAACGTGGCCTAACATGATTAAGAAGTTAGGGAGGTTTACCCTAGCTGTCGAGGCTGGGGAGGTGTATAAGGGTGAGGTAATAGGTATTCTAGGACCTAACGCCATAGGTAAGACAACATTCATTAGGTTATTAGCTGGCGAGTTAAAGCCTGATGAGGGTTACGTAACCACTGAGGGGCTTAGAATAAGTTATAAACCGCAGTACGTTAGGGCAGAGGACTACGGGTGGGGCAGTGTTCGTGAGGCTTTTAAGGAGTTAAGTAGTGATGGATTAGCAGGTACTGAGTGGTTTCAAGTTGATGTCATTAGGAGGTTAAGACTGCATAAGCTACTTGATAAGGGTATTAATGAGTTAAGTGGTGGTGAGTTGCAGAAATTCGCTATAGCAGTTGCTTTAGCTAAGGAAGCTGACATTTACTTACTTGACGAGCCATCAGCTTACATAGATGTTGAGGAGAGGTTAGTAGTTGCTAAGGCTATTAGGAGGGTAAATGAAGTTAGGAAGACAGCTATGTTCGTTGTTGATCACGACCTATCAATAATTGACTACATAGCCCACCGCGTCATGGTATTTACGGGAGAGCCTGATGTGAGAGGCGTAGCTAACTCACCTACGGACCTTAGGAACGGCATGAACCTATTCCTTAAGGAGATAGGTATTACATTCAGGAGGGACCCAAAGACGGGTAGACCTAGAGTGAATAAGCCCGGCTCATACTTAGATAGGAAGCAGAAGATGCTTGGTGAGTACTACTACAGCGCACCAACTGAAGAAGTAAGTGAAAAGACCTAGGATGCTACAGTATTTAAGGTTTAGCTAATATATACCCTCGGTGATAGATCCATGGTTAAGGAACCTATAGTAGCTATTAACTTCAAGGCATACCCTACGGCATTCGGTAGGAAGGGTTTAGAGATAGCTAAGGCTGCTGAGAAGGTCTATAAGGAGTTCGGAGGTAATGTCGAGGTAATAATAGCTCCTCCAGCTACTGAGTTAAGGATTATTAAGCAGAACGTTGAGATACTGGTATTTGCTCAGCATGCAGACCCAATGACCCTAGGCTCGAGAACCGGGTGGTTACCTATTGAGTTAATTAAGGATACAGGGGTTGATGGAGTACTAATAAATCATAGCGAGCACAGACTAAGGCTAGATGAGATTAATGTCTTGGTTAGGAGGGCTAGGGAGTTAGGATTAACTTCCTTAGTATGCGCTGACGTACCGGAAACAGGTGCTGCCGCCGCTGTCCTTAAGCCCAACATAATAGCTGTTGAGCCTCCGGAGCTCATAGGGACTGGAGTAGCTGTTTCTAAGGCTAAACCCGAGGTAGTTACTAATTCAGTATCATTAATAAGGTCAGTTAATAAGGAGGTCATAATACTTACTGGAGCAGGTATTACATCAAGTGATGATGTTGAAGCAGCCATAAAGTTAGGTACTTCAGGTGTTCTAGTGGCCTCAGCCGTTATGAAGGCTAAGGACCCCGAAAAAGTAATTAGAGACATGGCTCAAGCAGCTCTTAAGGCTTGGGAATCACGTAAGTGATTAATACTCAAGCAGTGAAATACAGGTACGATGTTTTCCCACACATATTAACTACCCTTTAATACCTGTAACTAATTATTTAGTAGTTAAGCTTGGGTTCGTGGGGAGGGTTAGGTATTGCCGAAGGTGGGTATAGTAAGTGAGAGATACGACCCGCATAAGGTTGAGGCTAAGGTTAAGAAGTACTGGGAGGAAAATAGAATATATCATGAGATAAAGAGTACTAATTCTAAAATGGAGAATGAATTCATATTCATTGACGGACCCCCGTACCCATCAAGTAACATACCTCATGTAGGCACTGCTTGGAATAAGGCGATTAAGGATTCCATACTAAGGTATAGGAGATTAAGAGGGTTTAAGGTTCATGACCAGCCGGGCTATGACTGCCACGGATTACCTATAGAGGTTACTGTTGAGAGGAAGTTAGGTATTAGAAGTAAGAAGGAGATTGAGGAGCGGGTTGGTGTTGATAAGTTCATAGCTATATGTAAGGAGATCGTACTTAAGAATATCGAGTCAATGACTTCATGGTTTAAGGAATTAGGTGTGTTCATGGATTGGGATAATCCTTACTTGACACTTAATGATGACTACATAGAGGCTGGTTGGAGACTCATTAAGCGTGCTAATGAATTAGGCCTACTAACTAATGAGGAGAGGGTTGTTTATTGGTGTCCTAGATGCTCAACTACGTTAGCTGAGTATGAGGTTGAGTATGTCGAACTTACGGATCCCTCAATATACGTTAAGTTCCCAGTTAGAGGACGTGGGCGTGAGTACTTAGTTATATGGACGACTACCCCATGGACCTTACCAGCTAATACATTCGTTATGGCTCACCCTGAGGCTACCTACGTTAGGGTTAGAGTTGGTGAGGAAGTGCTAATCTTAGCTAAGGAGAGACTTAGGGAGGTTTTTGAGGAAGTAGGCATCACCGAGTACGAGGTTATTGAGGAGGTTAAGGGTAGTGATTTAGAAGGTCTTGAGTATGACCACCCATTAAAGGACTTAGTACCCCTACAGGATAGGTTAAGTAAGTATCATAAAGTTGTGCTAACCGAGGAATTCGTTACATTAACTGAAGGTACCGGGTTAGTGCATGCAGCACCCGGACACGGTTTTGAGGACTTCATAGTCGCTAAGAGAGTAGGTATTGACCTCATCGCATCACCGGTTGATGATGAGGGTAGGTTTACAGAGGATGCTGGTAAGTACTTTGGCATGAATGTTAGAGATGCTAATAAGGTAATAATAAGGGACTTAAGGTCTAGAGGTGCTTTACTTCATGCTTCATACATAAGGCATAGGTACCCGGTATGTTGGAGGTGTAAGACACCTGTCGTGTTGAGGACTAAGGAGCAGTGGATACTAAGGATAACCAAGTTAAGGAGTAAGTTAATTGAGGAGGTACGTAAGGCTAACTGGATACCTAAGTGGGCATTAGATAGGATAATGGCGATGCTGAATAACCTGCAGGACTGGGTATTGAGTAGGCAGAGGTACTGGGGAACACCACTACCTATATGGGTATGCCCTAAGGGACATAAGTTAGTGATAGGCAGTAGGGAGGAACTCATTAAGTACGGTGGTGAGGTACCTAAGGAGCTTCATAGGCCTTGGGTTGATGAAGTAGTGCTTAAGTGCCCGTACTGCGGGTCTGAGATGAGGAGGGTTAAGGACGTTATTGATGTCTGGTTCGATAGTGGGATAGCCTTCTTCGCTAGTAGAGCTAAGGAGGGGGGCGTAGTAGCTGACTTCATTACTGAGGGTCATGACCAGACGAGGGGATGGTTCTTTAGTTTATTAAGAGCTGGTGTAATAGCGTTTGATAAGGTACCCTACAAGAATGTGTTAGTTCATGGATTCGTCCTAGATGAGAAGGGTAGGGAGATGCATAAGAGCTTAGGTAATTACGTAGGACTTAATGAGGCGTTACGGAAGGTCGGTAGGGACGTATTCAGGTTAGGTGTACTTCAGAATACTGTATGGGAGGACCTTAGGTTCTCTTGGAGGATTTTCGAGGAGGCTAGGAGGGACTTAAGTATTGCTTGGAACGTATTCGTATTTGCGTCAACATACATGAACTTAGATGAGTTTGACCCCACGAAATACCGCTTAAGTGATTACCTAAGGTACTTAAGATTCGAAGATAAGTGGTTACTATCTAGACTCAATAGATTGATTAAGGAAGTTACTAAGGCTATGGATGAGTATAGGATACATGACGCTGTTAGGATGCTTAGGAAGTTCATGGTCGAGGACATTAGTCACTGGTACGTGAGGTTAGTAAGGCCTCGTGTATGGGTTGAGGAGAATACTAGTGATAAGTTAGCTGTTTACGTAACTCTGTATGAGGTACTAAAGAAGTGGTTAGTAATGATGGCCCCCTTCACACCCTTCATTACTGAGGAGCTCTACTTAAGATTCATTAAGCCAGCTGAGGAGGGCCTACCTAACACCATTCACCTACTTAAGTGGCCTGAAGCTAACGAGGAATTCATAGATCCTGAAGTAGAGGAGGCTATGGACGTAATACGTAAGGTCTTTGAGGCATCAGCAGCTGCTAGGATGAAGGCTAAGATTAAGTTAAGGCAACCGGTTAGGAGAGTCATTATCTACACTAATGACGAGAGGATTATTAAGGTTATTAGGAAGTATAGTGACGTCGTATGTGCAGTCACTAATAGTAAGGGAGTTGAGATTAGAAGCCCTGAGGAACTTACTGAGTTGATTAGGTATAGGGTAGAGCCTGTATACGCGGTGTTAGGTCCTCAGTTTAAGGAATTAACTAAGGACATAGTTAAGTACCTCCAGGAGAGGGCTGACGTAGTTGCTAGGGACATAATTAGTAAGGGGTATCATGAAGCTGAAGTAAGTGGTGTTAAGGTTAGGTTAGAGAGTAAGCACGTAAAGATAACTCCAGTATATGCTTCAGGCTTTGCTGTTGAGGAGGTTAGGTGGGGTAGCTTAGTACTTGATACTAAGTTAAGTGAGGAGGAAATTGCTGAAGGTATTGCTAGGGACGTAATTAGGAGGATACAGGTAATGAGGAAGGAACTTAAGCTACCAATGAATGCATACGTAGTAGTACGTATGGTCGTACCGCAGAACCATAGGAAGTACATAGAAAGATTACTTAATTACATAGCAGGTGAGGTGAGGGCTCGCAAGGTGGAGTTAGTAAGTACCTTAGAAGAGGTGAGGGAGGGCTTAGTGAAGGAGTGGGAGATAAACGATGAGAGGTACCTAATACAGGTAGTACCTCTAAAGGAGTGAGTATCGTGAGGGCATCTAAGGAATTACGCTATCAATTACACAACTTCTTACATCTAGACAACTCCGTGGGGTAGGACCTACTACTTAAGGTTATGTGTGGATAATTGAGTGTAAGCTGTAACTTAAATAGTAGCTCTCTTTAATAACTTAAAGACCTCTCACGGTGTTCACTCTTGGCTAGTAAGGATTTACTTGAATTACTGAAGTGCCTTGGTTAACGTATTCAGTTCGTCCTCATGAGGTCATTAGTAATTACGATGCTTATTACTGTGTCGTATACCGTGGGGAAGTAATTAGCCCCTCTTCCTGCTGATGTACTTAGTATACCCTTAAATGAGATATGGTTATTTAGGATGTTGGGTTGAGGAGTACGTACTCTTTCACGAGCTTAAGGAGATTGAGTATCAGTACCAAGGTCTAAATGTCTGTGAAGCACTTATCTCAGCTAGACCAGAGGAGGTATTAAGGTTATGTAAAGACGTGAAGTAGTTTATTGAGTATTTTAGGAGATTCCCGAACTATACAGTACTACTTAACTGCTTAGAAGAGGTGGGTAAGGAGATAGGTGAG
>CAZVLA010000008.1:0-6230 GCA_964627805.1 uncultured Desulfurococcaceae archaeon | reverse complement strand
TCCTTGTGTAGTTGGCTGGTAGGTAACCAAGCTCTAATGCCTTACTTAGTACGTAGATAGCCATACTCGTTAATGGTACTTCATCAGTTATGTAGTCCCATTCCTCAGCAGGGTATGACCAGTAGCCTTCACTATTTCTTAACTCCACTATGGTCTTGAGTAGCTTACCTATGCTCTCATTCATGTACGTCTCATTAACTCTTAAGTTGAATGCCGTGTTGAACCACTGCGGATACATTACGTGAGCGAATTCGTAAGCCCTTACGAGTCCTAAGGTACCGTAGATTGTAAAGAACTTAGTCGGCCCCATGGTTGGATACCAACCGAACCAGCAGTTAGTTGAGTTACATCCCAGGTGCTCATAAAGTAATTTGTAGACACCTTCCCTTATGTACTCCTCAAGTAAGGTCTTATTTACGACTGATGATACGTTACTCCATAAGTTCCTCATACTTATGTACCTATATAACTCAATATCCGATAGTAACGGTGAGGTTGTCTGCTCAACACAGCCCCACGGAATACCCATTAAGTTCTTAAGGGCTTCATAAGATGCGGTTATCTTTGACGCGTATGTAAGTAAAGTTAACTTAGCCTTAACCGTTGTTGCTGGGTAGGTTATACTCATTAATGATTCATTGTAACCCTCATTACTAACTACAGTTGAGTTACTTACGTACTCCCAAATAAGCTTAGGATTAACAGTTATTGTTATGTATCCTGAAGTACCTACCCCGTCACCTACTGAGGTAACCTCTATATCAACCCTAGCCCTCCCTGGGTTGATGCCCTTAATTGGTACGTATACGTAAGCATACCTACTATCTGGGTAGGTCCTCACTAAGTAATTAATTACCTCCTTATCACCTGAGTACCCAAGACCTAGAACGGACGTATTACTTGACTTGAGACTCACGTTAAGTATTAGTGCGTATGTTGGGTCACCTTGAATAACTACCTCCACATATGAGAACTCACCCTCGGTAACGTTCTCATAATAGACCTTGTAAATACTGAAGCTCACGTAAGGATTGGGACTTACTTCAGTAGTTACTGATGTTGAATTAACTACGGAATAAACGCCAGGTACGTATATGCTGGCATTAATGGAAGCCTTACCGACACCTAATGCAGTTATGTTGAGTGGTATAGTTAATGTTTGGTTAGTTACGTTTATAGGTATTATTACAGATGTAGCATGCCTGTACATGCTCGGGTCAGTAATTTCTAGATTACTTGATAGCTTAATCACTAAGTCAGTACGTATTGTAGTATTTGCCCTACTAGTTACTAATACCTCGACAGGGAATTTACTACCTCTTAATACGTTAGAGGGCGCCTTAACTACTAAGTTGATAGTTGCCGGTAACACCTTAATCGGGAATATGAAGGGAAAGCCATTGACTACTACATAAACGGATGAGTTACCTGGTGCAGTAGCCACCACGGTTACGTTACCGTTAGCTACTGATGCGTTCTCATAGGTAGGTCTCAAAGTGTAAGTACCTGAGGTAGCATTGACTATGTTAATACCTGGCGATGACTTAATCGAGTACCTAAAACTTATATCATCCTCATATGGGTTTATGAATTTAATAAATACCTCCTTAGACTCACCAATTACTAATGCATTATGGTTTCTGAAGACAACTATAGGTACTAAGGAATTAAGAGGCAACCTAAGTGGTGTGGGGTAATTAGGTGCTGTTACTAACGTTAAGTTATCATAGGCCTTGACTACGTAGGATGCTGAGAAGTAATTATAACCTAAGTTTGCCTCCTTACCTGTTAGATATATATAGGCGTTACCTAGGAAGTTATTGTAGTTCATGTAGGTATTACTAGCATTAATTATTAGTGAATTACTTGATGAGTTAAATACATTAAGCCATAGACCTACTAAACCACTACCTTTAATAAGTACATCACCCGATGAGGCGAAGGTAATGAATGTGTTATTTATGAGTACCACTGACGAGTTAGGTGTGAGTGTCGCGTTAATACCTGTTGAATAATTTAGAAATGTATCTGAGTAAATAATTACGTGTGATGAGGTTGAATTAATCTTCTGGGGCAATTCATTAACTGAGTAAACGTTAATCTGGGTTGAGGACTTAATATTTTTTAGAGAAAAACTTATTGGGTTTTTAATTACTTCTTTAACTAGAGACTTTAGTGATGGCGGTATAATTACACTATTTAGTTTGTTAAGTACAGGTAGTGAGAATGGATACCTTAGGTATGACGGTACGGTTCCGTAAGGTAGTAGGGTTACTGGTACGGTAACCCTCACGAAGGTGTTGTACTTAATCACAATCTCTGGTATATCCTCGTAAGTCACTACTCCGTACCTGAGGTTAATGAATGTTGAGTTAGTTACGTAAACCTCCCATGGTAGTTCGTAGGAGCCTGTATAGAGACCTATACCACCTCCAACACCTGCTCCTACGAATTTCGTATTCATTACTGTTATGTTCTTAATGGCACTTTCTATGTAGAGTGCCACAGTACCACCTCCTATTGAGTAGACAGTACTATTGACTACCTTAACTACATAGCCATCAGCTAGTACTCCAGCTAATTCTGAATTCTCAACATACACTAGACCACCATTTATTGCTGTAACAGAGTATGCAGTATCGTAACCAGATGCTAGTGCCTGTAGGTTCTTAACATGACTTAACATTATTAGTCCTGATAAGGTAGTCATTATGTTCTGTGTTGCATAGGTCCTGTTTAGGAAGACTACATCGGATAACTTAAGGTTTGTTAGATCCGTAAATGTGTTTATGTACTTAAGGTTAGCATCTGCTATCTCCACATTACTGACGTTGTACGCTAGTAATACCACATACTCAGCCGTTGGCTTAACTATCTTAGTTCCGTTATAATTACTAAATACGTAGAACGTTACTGGCTTAAGTACTCCGCTCTCATTAATGTAAACGTCAGTAGCCGTTAACGATAGTTTATCAGCCCTTAATGATGTTAGGTATATTGGTAATGCGAAGTTATCAGCAATTACTACGTTCTTAAGTTCTATGCTCCTAACTTCATAACACTCACTCAGCGATGTCGATGAACCTGAGTACCAGCTCTGCCAGATCATTAATCCCGTATCATATGAGGAATTCTTGGTCTCAGTATCTATTACTACGTTAGTTAAATTCACGGCTCTCGAGTCCTCTATGTTAATACCCTTGAACCATGTACTGATATAGACGTTAGCTAGATTAACCTCATTAGTTGATTCGGCATATACAGCTAATCCTGTATTAACTACATCCACATTACTTATAGTTACTGACCCATAGTTTGACTCAACTATGAAGGTTGCGAAGTAACCCGCCGAATCTATTACCGGTTTTTCACCATTCTCTACTACACCTACGATCTTAAGAGGCTTGTTAATCACTATATTACCTTCGTAGTAAATCCCTGGTAGTACGTAGATTGTCTGATTCGGGTAGGCAGCAGCTACTGCATCAGTTATTGTTGAGAAGTTGCAGTACGGTGCAGTACCTACGTATATAGGCTTAAGCACTAGTGGCGCTACGTGAATTGCTGGATACGTCCTATACGCGTAAGTTATCGTTAATGTTACGTTAGTACCGTATACTGTTGAGGCGTTGTAGTCAGCTATGCTTTCGACGATCAGTCCATACCATCCTGGACTTAACTTGCTTAAGTTGAACTTACCCACTATGTAATAGAAGTTGCCCTCTATCGGTATAGCTGTTACGTTCACGTTTTCAACCACGTAACCGCTGGCATTCACTATTGAGATAGTGAATCTGGGTTCTGAGACCATAGGTATAGGTAGTGTTAAGTTGTAATATAACTCAATAGTACCAGTGCTTGTTAAGTTGCTTGGTACTATGTTGTTCATAGTTAATGGGCTTATGTTAATGAACTGCACTCCATAACCAGGAATAGCGAAGTAGTCAAACTGCCATATCGGATAAGCAGGTACTCCTGAAGGTAGCTTAGTTGGTAAGTTCTTTATTGTAGCGTTTAGGTCTACATTGAGTGACTTATGGAATAGCATGTAGTCATCGGCCCACTCAAGTGTTGCGTATGATAGGAGGTCTACCGTAGCGTTTGGTGACGTACCTACGCTATCCCAGCCTATGTACGTAAGTACTCCTGGGTCATCGTCTGGAGTTACCATTATTAACTTACCGTTTATGTAGAGGTAGGTATATGCTGAGTACATGCCGTAGGTCTGCCACCAGCTATCTAAGAATCTGACGTACTCAATAGCTGATGGGTAGTCTTGAGCATCGATGCCCTTCCATGAAGCTAGGTTTAACCACCATATAGTGCTTCCGTAGGGCATCCTTAATGGGTCAGTGTATGCTGTTCCATTGATGAAGGAATTACCACATAGATATACATTATCAAGCTCTATGTAGCCCAACTCATTGCCTTCCGAGTCAGTTACGTACAAAATTGCTGGCGTCTCTATGTAGTAAGCTGCAGTATCTGAATGTATTAGTACTTTAACCTCCTTAGGTGTCATGAAGCCGTACTGTGGGCTAATGCTCGCTACGCCATCAACGTACACTAGGAATGGGACATACACTAGCTCATTACCTGCCTTCCTAAGCATTACCTTAGCTTCATAGTTAGGTTCTGAGTAGAACACACTATAATCATCAAGCGGTAACTCATACGCTGTGTAGTAAGCCCTAATGACATTACTGCCTTCAGGCCACATAACTTCTAACGCTGGCCATACGTAGTAATACTCGCCATTGGGTAGGACCCAGTAGTTTATGTATGCTGGTGCGTATACTATTACGTCATTGGTGAATGTATACATGGCCGCTACTACCCAGTTAGCTGCGGCTTCATCAACCACAAAGAACGGCGTGTTGTATGATAGAGGTAGAGACGCTAAGAATCCCGTTGATAGCTGTTCATCTAGGTCTATATCCCATACTAAATTAGTTGAGTTAGCGTTAGTGAAGCACTTATCAGGCCCGTCAACAGTTGTTGTTAATACTACGTTACTGTAGCCAGCACCTACTACTACATCGTAGGTCTCGTTAGGTATCACTACAGGTACTTCTATACTTACTGGTAAGCTGTTGAAACTGAATATCTCAGGTATGTATGGTGAGTAGAAGTCCTCAGGTACTACAGCTACGAAACCGCTTAAGTTCTGGAACCTCTCGGTGTTTATGTTTATAGTTAGTTTCTGTAGCTTGAATAGACCTACATAGGTCTTAACTACCGGAGTCATGACTGTCGCATTAGCACTCTTTAAGTACAGAGCTAGGATGTGGAATCCAGCAGGTAGTATGTCCCAGTTAACGGTTATGTTAACGGTTCTCTCGATGACTTCTGATGGTGAGGTACATACTACGCTTAGATATGCTGGGCTTACGTTAGTTATTGCGAGTGACGTGCTGTTGCTCGGTGCTAGGAACCACGGTACTACTCCTGGCCCAACCTCAAGTAGTAAGGTCTTATTAACTGCTGCAGATCCACAGAGTACCTTAACCTTAATGGGTATGGTTTCATTACCGCTACCTCCCTTAATTGTGGGTGCTGGTGGTTCTATGTAAGCTACTACTCTTGACGTATTAGTTATGTCACTAACTAAGTTAGTTACGTTAGCGAATCCTGAACCGACTACGAATGGCGAGTATGGCAGATCTTGAGCGTAGTTCATTAGCATGTACTTAATGTCCTTGGGAGCCATAGGTACTGACTGATTAAGTGCCCTAGCCCTTTCCTTAAGGGCCTCCTCGATTAGGGCTACTAAGCCAGCTACGTGTGGTGTAGCCATTGATGTACCACTAGCGAACACGTAATACTTACTCGCCGGTGGCCCCATGTATGTGTGGTTGGCCCTAGCTGAAGCTATGTCAACCCCTGGAGCAGCTATGTCTGGCTTAAGCTCTAGCTTGACCGTGGGGCCTACGCTACTGAACCAAGCAGGTATTAAGTTCTTATCGACAGCAGCTACAGTTATTGCCTCGGGCGTCGTGCCTGGACTGTCTATAGTGAAGTAGTCAGGGCCTTCATTACCTGCCGCAACAACTACAACTACTCCTTGTTCCGTAGCGTTCTTTACTGCATCCTCTAGTGGGTCATAACCTATTGTTGGCCAGCCTCCCAGTGACATTGATATTACATTAGCTCCATTCTTTACAGCCCACTCAATACCGTTTATTATCCAGCTATCGTAACCCCAACCGTAGTTACTTAGTACCTTTCCT
>CAZVLA010000007.1:0-35159 GCA_964627805.1 uncultured Desulfurococcaceae archaeon | reverse complement strand
TAATGAGATTCGTTACGTTGAGGGTACCTGCCGTCTACATAGCTGGTGGTGTGATGCATGGAGTAGCTACGGAGTTACAGGCAGGTATTGCTTACCCAGGTAGTGGTACGGTCTACTTCTCAGCTGAGCCACTAACTCAGATAGATATGCAGGCAGCTACTAGGGTAGCTGCTATGGTTGCGTCAACCTACGCTGGAGTACCGCTAAGTAATTACGACTTCTTCGTTAGGATAAGGTCTAACTCAGAGATGGTTGGTGGTCCGAGTGCTAGTGGAGCAACTACCGTAGCTCTCCTAGCCCTCCTAACCGGTGCTAGGTTAAGGAGTAACGTATCGATGACCGGGATGATCGAGCCGGACGGTACTATAGGTCCAGTAGGTGGTGTTCCTGAGAAGTTAGAAGCTATGGCTAAGGTAGGTATTAAGGTCTTCCTAATACCTAAGGGTCAGTCAGTAGTTAAGGAGATGAGGAGGGTCGTTGAGAATAGGACCGTAGGTAATACAGTGATAATTTCGGAGAGGGTAGTACCCGTAACTGTAAACGTTACTAAGTTAGGTGAGAAGTTAGGTGTTAAGGTTATTGAGGTAGGTAGCGTTGCTGAGGCATACAAGTACTTCACTGGTAAGGAGCTTAAGCTACCTAAACCAACACTTAAGTACCCTACTTGGTTACTTAATGAGCTTAAGGGAATAACTAACTACATGCTAACTCAAGCTAAGCTTAACTTAAGTAGTGTTGAAGGTAAGGTAACTTCAGGACCCCTCAAGGACTTACTTAAGGAGGTTAAGGAGCATATCAGTAAGTGTGAGGAGTACTTAGGGAGTGGTAAGTACTACAGTGCTGCTTCTGAAGCATTCATATCAGCTATACTAGCTTCATACCTAAACCAATTAGTTAAGGCTAGTAAGGAAGTAACTACTGAGGGTATTATTAAGGTACTTAAGGACGGTGTTAGGAAGTACTTAAGAGCTACTCATGAAGTACTTAATGAGACCCGGTCCCTACTTAAGGAGTTAAGGAGTAGGGGCTACACCGACGTGAGTATTCAGTTAGCTATAGCTTCATACATAAGGCTTCAGGACGCTAATGAAACAGCTAAGGAAGCTACTCAGGCTCAGCTATACCCGGTCTCCATAGGTAATGACGCTCTCTACTACTCAATATACTCATACTGGAGAGCTAGGACAGCACTTGACTACGCTAGGTTAGCTATGAGGTACAGCAACTACGGTAAGTCATTAAGTAGTGACTTACTAGCTAGGGGGGTTAATACGTTACTGCACTTCGCAGTAAGTGTTGATGCTTACTTAAGTAGCTTAGGTGGTAAGGGCTACGGAGTCGACTTAGGTAGGGCTATGGAGTTAATAAGTAGGGGTGAGTACGTTAGGGCTGCTGCCTACGTAGTTAATGCCTTAACCTACGACGTAGCAGCTATGCATGCTTACTACGGAACTCAGAAGGAGTTAGCACCGTACGCTAGGGAAGGTGCTGAGGTACTGATAGGTAGGGCTCAGGAGTTCGGGCTAACCCCGATACTACCTATACTGTACCTCGAGAGGGCCGAGACGATTAATGACTCACTAGCTAAGATAAGGCTCTACGAGTACGCATCAGCGTACTCACTACTACTGATTAACTCGGTGAAGCAGTTACCTAAGCCTCCTAAGCAGCCGCAGGCATTAACTACTACCGTGACTAAGACGTCAACCGTGACTAGTACCGTAACTAGGACTAAGACCGAAACAACTACTTCAGTATCCACCGTGACAGTAACTAAGTCTAGGGTATCGACGACTACCTCAGTAACTACGAGGACCGTAACAACGACGACTACAGCAACTACGGTTAAGTTAGTACCTACTAAGACATTAACTACGGCAACCGTAGCTTCACTGCTGATACTGCTCTTCATAGCCGGCTTAGTCATTGGTGTAGTTATTGGTAGGGCATTACATGGTAGGTCTTAATAAGTATTTTCCCCGATAGGGAAATACTTAAATACCTCGCTCTCCGAGGTATTCTTGAGGTGTATTCATGGTTAAGAATGTAAAGACTTATTTACCTCCTGTAAACAGCTCTTTACAGGAGGGTACGAAAGTGAGTAGTAAGGGTGTGGAGGGTCTTGAGTACTTAGAGGGGGCTGCTAAGTGGTTTAAGGTTAGGGCAGTATCTATAGTGCTGGTATTCGTTGGTGTAGCCGTAGCTACGGTAGCTTCATTACAGATGATTAGAGGTTTAGGAGGACCTACCCAACCGACTGAAATAGCTAAGGTGATGGCGACCTCAGCAATAAATGCGTTACCTAGGGTGTTAATAACTTCAGTATTCGACGCTGCTTGGGTAGCGTTACTGGCCCTACCACTAGCTAACCTAGCTAGGTACTTCAGAGTAAGTAGTGGTGCCGTAGTTGCTGGTGTCGTAGCACCAGCTATTGCCCACCCCCTAGCGCTTGCGTTAATGTATAATTGGTTAATGAGTAGGGTGTACGTAGCTGTTAAGGACTTCATTAGGGCTCACATGAGTGAATTCGCTACCGCATTCATGAGTAGGAACGTTAACCTCATAATCAAGTTAACTGCGGAGCTTAATCAAGCAGTATCACAGGCGTTACTACCTGCTTACTTAGTATCACTAATAACCTTAGTCCCGTTAGTAATAGCTACGTACTTAGTGGCTAAGTTATCGAACGTGGTTAAGGCCTCAAGCATTAAGGCCTTATGGATATTCTACGTAATATCCATAGTCATTACGTTACTAACGCAGTTAGTCGCTAGGGTATCAACTAACTTCGGGTTACTGATGGTGATCAGTGCGTTGGGTACTCTAGCATTCGTGATCTACATAGTAATAGCTGTTCTAGAGTGGTTAACCGGTTCAAGGATTAAGGACTACGTAGCTAGTGTTAGGGAGTCCATTAAGGAGGCTGAGTTAATTGAGTCAGGAGGTAGCGGTTAAGTTAGTGAATGTGTGGAAGGTGTATAGGTCGGGTAAGGTACCTACACTAGCTCTGAGGGGTGTTAACCTAACCGTTTTTCAGGGTGAGTTCCTAGCTGTTGTAGGTCCTTCAGGGTCGGGTAAGACTACCTTAGTTAATTTAGTAGCTGGGCTGGATAGACCTAGTAAGGGTAGTGTATGGGTTTTAGGTAGGGAATTAAGTAGGTTAAGTGAGGATGAGTTAAGTAGGTTTAGGAGGGGTAGGATAGGCTTCATATTCCAGCAATTCCACTTAATAGGTAGGTTAACAGCTGTTGAGAATGTTGAGGTACCACTCATAGCCATGGACGTACCACCTAAGGAGAGGAGGGAGGTAGCGATTAAGTTACTTAAGGAGGTCGGGTTAGGTGATAGGTTAAACCACAAACCAAGTGAGTTAAGTGGTGGTGAGCAGCAGAGGGTAGCTATTGCTAGGGCATTAGCTACTAAGCCTAAGTTAGTACTAGCTGATGAACCAACAGGTAACCTAGACTCTAAGGCAGCCCACTCCGTAGTCTCCCTAATTAGGAGGTTATGTAAGTCATTAGGTATTACAGTTATTTTTGTTACTCATAACCTCGAACTACTTAAGTACGCAGATAGAGTTGCTTGGTTGAGAGATGGGAGGGTGGTTAAGGTTGAGGTACTTAAGTAGGTACTTACTAATTACGTTAATAGTTACTTCGGTACTCATCACCTTAACCCAACCGCTAATTACTCATTCATGGAGGGGTCAGTGGGTTGAGGTACTTAAGGATGAGTTAGTAGGTCCTTCAGGGAGTCCTAGGGAGTTTAGTAGGGGTGACCACGCTTACTTAATGCTTGAGTTAATGATTAAGCCTCCTAAGGAGGTTAAGGGTGAGTTATACAGTACGGTAACACCTACGGAGTGCTTCCTACCTACGGTTAAGTCACTTAAGGTTAGGGTCGCGGGTCCCGTGATTAGTGATTGGTTAGGTATTGCAGGGTCCTTTAGGTTCGGTGATGTAGTTAAGGTGTACCTACCCGTTAAGGTTGTTGAGGGTGCCGGTACTTACGTAGCTAAGCTCTACTACAGGATTGAGTACCTATCATGCGCTAACATAGTAATCGATAACGTAATATACAATAGGACCTACGTACTACCTATTAAGGTAGTAATTACTGGTAAGCCTAAGGTAGTTACTGAGTTTAGATTAATGAGTAACTTAAGTAAGTCGTCGTGGGCACTAGCTAAGGTAGTCGTGAGGAACTTAGGTGATGCAGTAGCTAAGGACGTAACTACTGAGTTAAGCTTAAGTAACGCATTAGTTAATGAGTCAGTAATCCACTTAGGTAACTTAAGTCCCGGTAAGGTAATTACTAAGTACTTAAGGATTAGAGCTACGGGTGACTACGTAGTAGTTAATGTTAGGACTACCTACTTAGGACCCTACGGTACTGAGCATGAGTACGTAACTACTCACTCATACGTACTTAAGAAGTTAAGTAATTACTTAGTAGCTACCGTAACTGAGGAACCACCTAAGGAGGTTGAGGTAAGGTCCTTAGTTAAGGTAGGGTTAAGTATTGAGTGCTTAGGTAGGGGTGAGGGGGTAAGTAATGTTGAGGTTAAGGCATCATCACCTAACGCATTAGTTAATCCTGAGGTAGTCAGTATTGGTTGGTTAGGTAGGGGCTCGAGTAAGTACCTAAGTATATACTTAATACCTAAGTCTAGGGGTGAGGTACCTACATACGTAGTAATTAATTACTTAGGTAGTGACGGTCGTAGGTACTCAATAGTTAAGCTACTTAAGTTTAATGCTTTAAACCCACCTAAGTTAGTATTAAGTACTGACCAACCATACGTCACTAAGGAGAGTAAGTACTTAATCATTAAGGTAAGTAACTTAGGCGACTTACCAGCTCAAGACACTGAGTTAATCATTGATTCATTAAGTGGTGCAGTACCTAAGGAGAGGGTATTCAGTATTGGTGAGTTACTACCTAGTAAGTCAGTAGTTATTAAGGTACCAGTAACTAACGTGAGTAGTGACGTAAGTGCATGCTTCACGATTAAGTACTTAGACGTTGGTAGTTCCTCATTAGAGAGCTTAAGTAAGTGTATTAAGTACCCACTAATGAGGTTCTTAAGGAGGGCTGAAGTCACCGTATCAGTACCTAGGGAGTTAAGTATCGTAGTAGGTAATTGCTTAAGTAAGTCGTTAGTAGTGAGGGTTAAGGGCTTAGCTAAGGACATTAAGTTAGGTATTGAAGCACCAGCAGGTATCGAGGCTTCAGTAGAGCCTTCAGAGCTAATTAATAAGTCAGTAGGTAGTTACTTAGGTAACTTAACCGTATGCGTACCTAAGTCCCTAAGCCCAGGTAATTACTTACTAGTAATTACGTGTAGGTACTTATCAGGTAGTGAGTGGAGGGAGTACTTAGTAAGTACCTTAGTTAGGGTTAGGGGTATTGAGGAACCAGTAATTACTGCTGAGTTAGTGAATAGTACTTTAGGAGTAGGTACTTCTGAGGTAGTCATTAAGTTAAGGTCTAGTAAGTTACTTAAGGAGCTATTCGTTAAGGCTACATCACCGATAGGTTCAGCATCAGCTACGTACTACGGAGTTAATGAGGCTACCCTACCCGTTAAAGTTACTGTACTACCTAGTGAGGTAGGTAGTAGCGTGAGTTTTGAAGTCCTAATTAAGTACGTCGATACTGACGGTGTTAAGGGGAGCGTGACTTACTCACTACCCCTAGTAATTACTGGTGAGCCTGACCTACAGTTAATATACGCTACCGTAGCACCTAAGGTAGCCTCACTAAATAGTACCGTAGCTGTGAGTGCCTTAATAGCTAATAGGGGGGTAGCACCCGCTTACTCAGCAGTCGCTAGTATCTACCCACCTAAGGGCTTCGAGGTCATTGGCGGTTCATCAATGTACTTAGGTGAGATCGGCAGGGGCTCTACATCAGTTATTAGCTTCTCGATGAGGGTAGTTAATGCTTCAGGAGGTACTTACGAAGTACCCATTAACGTAACCTACTACGACTCACTGCATAAGCTACATTACAGGGTGTTTAAGGTAGTCATTAAGGTTGGGGGTAGCAACCTCAGTAACTACACCTACGTAAGCTCATCAACTCAGGGGTCCTCACTACTACCCCCACCACCTAAGGTGCCTAACTACCTAATCGTAGCTGTAGTAGCTGCTTCAGTAGTGGTTGCTGCCGTAGTTACTGCCCTAGCGATTAGGGGGTCTAGGAGATGAGGTTCAGGGACGCGCTATGGTGGGCTTGGAAGAGCGTTAGGGAGGCGAGGGCTAGGGCAGTACTATGTATTGTTGCCGTAATGATAGGTGCCGTACTAATCACTGCTATGGCTAACCTAGGCTCTACTTACTACGAAACTATTAAGGGGATATTCATTAGGGGCATGAACCCCACGGCAGTCATAGTCATACCTAACTCAAGACCATTCACTGACGCTGAGGTTGCTGAGTTAGGTAGTTTAGGTCATGTTAAGTCCATAGCACCCATAGTAGCTACTACGTGCTCGTTAGTAGGTAATGGGGGTGTTAAGTACGTTAACGTACTAGGTATTAACGCTAAGGTCTTTAAGGAGGTGTTTCCGGGGGTTAAGGTAGCTAATGGTGAGTTAGTAATAGCTCCAGGGACCTTAGTTTCGGGGTGGAACGTAGCTCATCAGGGAGTAACTCAGTTCCTAACACCTGGTACCTACGCGATACTTAGGTGTAGTAACTCACCTAACTTAAGGGTCATGGTCTCCGGCGTGCTGGGTAGGGTCGGGTTCATGCTGGGTGTTAACCTAGATAACTCAGTAATTACGTCACCAGAGACTCTTAAGTTACTAGGTATTAGGGGTTACGGTATGGTCATATTAGTAGCTAGGAGCTTCAGCGACGTTGACTACGTAGTTAAGGAGGTTGAGTCAGTACTACCTAAGGGTAGGGCCTCAGTATTCGTTATTAAGTACATACTAGAGAGTATTAGGAAGGCCTTAAACATGCTGACGCTATTCCTAATAGCTATAGCTGGTGTCAGTACCTTAGTAGCTGGTATAGGTATTACAGCTACAATGATAATGGCTGTCCACCAGAGGGCTAGGGAGGTCGGGGTCCTTAAGACCTTCGGATTCACTAAGTCAGACATAATTAAGTTGTTCCTACTCGAGGCATTAATAACTGGATTAGTAGGTGGTTTACTAGGTGTTGCCTTAGGTAATGGCGTCGGTTACGTACTAGCTATTAACTTAATAGGTACTCAGTTAAGGAGCGTTAATTACGTAGTAAGTACTTCAGGTCAGTTAATAGCGTTTACCTACTCAGTAATAGTTGCTTTAGTAGCTGGTGCCTACCCAGCTTGGAGAGCGTCTAGGTTAAGACCTATTGAGGTACTTAGGTATGAATGAGTAAAGCTTTTTAAATACCTCATTGCTGATCTGTAGGGTATCCCTAAATGGAGTATGAGATAGTCTACAGACCCTCATACTCGGTACTTAAGGTTAAGTTATCACCTGGTGAGAGTATCGAGGCTGAAGCTGGTGCTATGATGATGTTCGAGGGTGATATCGAGGTTAAGACTAGGAGTAGGGGGTTGCTGAGGGCATTAACTACTGGTGAGTCACTATTCACTAACACCTACGTAGCTAGGTCCGAATCGACCATATGGTTCGCACCCTCACTACCCGGTGACATAGCCTACATACCCCTAGACGGTAGTAGGGGAGTCATAGTTAATGATAAGGCCTACCTAGCTAGTCACGGAGATATTAAGCAGAAAGTGATTTGGAGGGGGCTTAGGGGGGTCTTCGGCGGTGGTGGCTTAATGTGGCTACACCTAACAGGCGTTGGTGGTGTATGGATTAACGCGTTCGGTGCTTTAGTTAAGGAGGAGGTGAGTCCGGGTAAGGAATTAGT
Source organism: uncultured Desulfurococcaceae archaeon (assembly GCA_964627805.1). Lineage (GTDB taxonomy): Archaea > Thermoproteota > Thermoprotei_A > Sulfolobales > NBVN01 > CAZAMI01. The sequence goes on along the minus strand of CAZVLA010000007.1, from coordinate 27,279 downwards.
CATTGATAACCTACACTTAGTAGCCCTAGACGACACCCTAGACTACGAGATTAGGAAGTTCGGTGGGTTGAAGACCTTCCTATTCGGTGGTGAGGGATTCGTATTTAGGGTTAGGGGTTCGGGTAGGATATACCTACAGACTAGGAACTTAGCTTCTTGGTACGCAGCAAGTAGGAGGTAGTTTTTAAGTAATTAACTCACCTGAACCCAACTCTATATTAGGCTTGAGTACTTAATGGTGTGGGGTGTATTGTGCTTAGTAACTCATTCGCTGACGCCCTTAAGTCACTACTTAAGGGGTTCGTTGGTGAGGTACTAGTCATCGGTCATAAAGCACCCGATACTGACGCTGTAGTATCCTCACTAGCTACTACCTACGTACTTAACTCAGTAGGTGTTAAGGCTAGAGCATGCGTTGCCGGCCCACTACAGCCTGAGAGTAGGGTAGTTATTGAGAAGGTAGGTATTGACGTACCTGAGTTAATTACTGATGTTAGGGTTAGGGCTAGGGATGTTATGAGGTCGGACGTACCTAACCTAAGACTTAATGACCCACTCAAGGACGCTGTAGATGCTGTTGTTTCAGGTACTGCTGAGGCCGTACCTATTCTAGATAGTGGTGGTAGGGTATGTGGGTTATTCACTATTGAGTCCTACGCTACGCACTCAATGAGTGAGTTAATGAGTATGAGGTTAACACTTAAGGACGTACCAGTAAGTAACTTCATTAAGGTATCTAAGGCTGAGGTAATCGTAGGTGACCCTAACTCACTACTTAATGGTAGGGTATACGTAGCTGCTTGGGGTAGTGACTCAATTAGGGGTAGGGCTAGGGAGTTGAGGGGTGAGATCGTAGTTGTTGGTGATCGTGAGGACGTTCAGTTACTAGCTATTGACGCTGGTGCGTCAGCAATAATCGTTACGGGTGGTTACGGAGTTAGTGATGTGGTTAGGGAGCGTGCATTAAGGGGTGGAGTTACGGTAATTTCATCACCCCACGACACCTACACTACCTTAAGGCTCCTAGACCTTAGTAGGCCTGTTAAGTTATTCATGAGTAAAGCACCGTCGGTTCATGAGGACGCACTACTTAATCAGGTTAGGGACGTCATGGTCTCTGAGGGTGTTAGGGCTGTGGTAGTTGCTGATGCTTTAGGTAGGTTCTTAGGGTTAGTGACTAGGTCTGACTTAGTTAAGGACTGTAGTAAGAGGGTTGTTATGGTCGATCATAACGAATTCAGTCAGTCCGTCGACGGTATTGAGGAGGCTACGGTGGTTGCCGTTATTGATCACCATAGGGTAGGTGGTGACGTAACCTCAATAAACCCGATACTCTTTAGGGTTGAGCCCCTAGGCTCAACATCAACTATTGTGTGGAGGTTAGCTAAGGAGTTAGGTATTGAGTTACCTAAGGGGCTATGTGAGGCGATGATGTACGCTATACTATCCGATACGATGCTCCTTAAGTCACCAACAACTACTGAGGTTGATGAGTTAGTTATTAAGGAGTTGAGTGAGTTAGTCGGTGTTTCACTTGATGAAGCTATTGAGTTTATGAGGATAGCTATGGCAGCTAACGAACCCTCAGACCCTAAGGAGATAGTTACTCGTGACCTCAAGGTATTCACGGTTAGGGGTATTAAGTTCGGTATTGCTCAGATCTTCACTAGTAGGCCTCAGAACTACTTAAGTATGTTGAGTAGGATTAGGGAGGTCATGAATTCAGTACTTACTGAGAGGGGGCTTAAGTTCCTAGCACTCATGATTACCGACTACATCGACGGTGATACCTACTTAGTAGTTGAGGGTGATTCAAGACCTGTTGAGGAGGGCTTAGGTACTGACTTAAGTAGGGGGTACGCAGTACTTAAGGGTATTACCTCGAGGAAGGGGCAGGTACTCCCTAAGATACTTAAGTACTTATTCAGTAGGTAGTAAAGTATGATAAACCCGACCGAGACAAGCCCTAGGGTGGTGTTGTGGGTAGTACCTCATGGGTTACTTACGCAGTAGCTTGCCTAATCCTCTGGGGGCTATGGGGTTTAGTACTTAAGGTAGCTTACAGGGGTGGTTCATGGGTAAGTATCTACTTCCTATCATCACTAGCCTCCTTCGCGGTAGCTCTAAGTATCTTCATATTAACTCACGGATCATTAGTTAAGGGTAAGGCAGCACTACTAGCTTGCTTAGCCGGCTTCTTCGGTGGTGCTGGTTACGTATTCTTCATTAAGGCCCTAGAGAAGGGTAAGGCATCCGTAGTCATACCCTTAACGGCTCTATACCCAGCAGTGACTGCTGTGTTAGCACTACTTATTCTTAAGGAGAAGCTAACACCTACTCAAGCGGTTGGTATTGCCTTAGCGATAGTAGCTACCCTACTACTTAGTCTCTAAGGTAGGTACTCAATCCTTAATCACGTCCGTAACTCCGAAGCCTATGGCCCTCGACTTACCAATACCTACCGCGTTAGCTATCGTGAGTACCTTACCAAGTACTGCCTCTAAGTACTTAGGTGGGTTAGCTACCTTCCTAAACCCCCAAGTACCTACTACACCCTCAACAACCCTACCATCACCTAAGTCAACCCTAACTACCTTACTACTAGCTTCAGTCATTACGTAGTACGAACTCATCCTCCAAGCCCAAGTAGTTGGTATGTTTATTGAGTACTTCTCCCATAGGACCCTACCTAAGACCTTAATCGGTGAGGAAATTAACTCCTTAAGTGTTGGGTACTTAACTAGTGTTGAGTCCCTAGCCTTAATAACCGCTGGTGTTATTACCCTCACCCTAAACTCCTTAGGTGCCTTATTTATCGACTCAAGAACTTCCGAAGTAACCTCAATACTTAATACATCAGCAATACCGTCTAGGAGGTGGGTTACGGAGTTACTGACACTCTCGAGTAGCTCCTCATCGCATACGACACCTAACCTAATTGAGTACCTAGTACCCCTAACTAACTTAGTAGGTGATTTACTCAGTAATGCCTTACTACCAAGTAGTACGGGTGATAGTTGGATAGGCTTATTAGCGCCGACCTCAAGTATTAAGGACTTAAGGAGTCCTGAAGTATCCCTATTAATTACTAATGACTTAATGAACTTAACCGTAAATCCGGGTACTTCAGTAGTCTCCGCTGGTGTGAAGTCTATCTTGAACTTAATTACGTGTAACCCCACGCACTACCTCCCCTAACTTAAGAATTAGGACTTACTAATTAATACCTCAACATCAATACCTAACCTACGTACTGAGTTACTCACTAACTTACCTAATGCCCTTAACTGAGCTATTGCGTAGTATGAGTAAGCTACCCTCCTACTAAACTCACTACTAAGGAACTCCACCTTAGCTACTGGTACGGACTCCGTAAGTACTGCCTCCCTCCCTAGTAGTTTGTATAGGTTATTAAACGCCCTCCTATCTGAAGTAACTGCTACGTACTCCTTAGTAGTTGCTATACCTACCTCACTAGGAGTTACTACTACGTCCCTCCTAACTACCGGCTTGAAGTGACTTAACTCATTAATTAGTAGCTTAGATACTTCAGCCCTAAGTACTCTGTAGGGGTCGTTGTCAGTATGTACTTGATGGTCGTACATCTCAACGTAGGTACTTAGAGGTACTACTAACTTACTAGCTAGTCTAGGTTCCTCATGTAGGTAATTATGTACTCCAGCGTAGATTACGTTAGTATCAATTAGTAATGACCCCTCATAACCCCTCATCAACTCAATTAATGCCTTACCTACGTAACTCCTTAAGTCACTACCTATTGAGTCCCTAATAACTAATAACTTAGTACCTGATACGTTAAGTAATGTATTCACTATAGCGTACTCCTTACTACCTAGCCCGTACTTACTCATTACGTCATCAGCACCACTACTAAGTACTTCAGTTAATTTAATTACGTCACTCCATGAGCAGTAATCACTTACCTCCGCACTTACTAACTCCCTACCCCTAAACCTAATAGCTACCCTCAACCTACCGCAGTTACTTAACTCACCATCAGTACTTAAGCACTTACTACTTAAGTCCCTATTAATCATTAATTGAGACTTAAGAACCTCACCCCTAAGTACGGGTACGTCCTCCATACTAAGTAACTCAACTAACCCATCAAGCCTTAAGAACCCCTCACTACACTCACTAAATAACTCACTACCTGGGTGTAGTACGTAAGCTACTTGAGTAGGCCTCGGTGTGAATGGGTAGTAAGTACCTCTCCAAGGACCCCATAGGAAGGATACGTAGATTATGTCCGTTAACTCCCTCCTAATAACTGTAGATAGTGAAGCTACTTCAAGCCTCGAACCTGCTGATGCTATGAAGCACGTACTCTCCTTAATGAATGGTTCATTCCTAAGTACCTTAATAACTTCCGAAATACCCTTAGGGTCAGTCTCTACGTCAGGTATTATGGATAGTGCCTTAAATTCCACGTTAGGTACTAACCTCTTTAGGACCTTAAGTAACTCCTTAACCTCACCACCCCTCCTCCTAGAGGATACTACGTAGACCCTACTACAGCAACAAACCTCTAAGGACCTGAAGATAGCTGTTAAGGATGACTCCCTCGGGTGACTATAGAATACTATGCATGAACCCGTAACCAACACCCAACACCACTTAGGAATCCGTAATAGATAATTTAATTACTCCGTAACTACATTAGGTGATTACTTGAGGGTAGCTCTATTCTCTGGTGGTAAGGAATCCTTCTACGCATCCGTACTCGCAGGTCCTGTAGATGCTTACGTAGTATTTATTTATGAATTCCCCGAACCATCACCACACCTAATAAACCTCAGCTTAAGTATTGAGTCAGGTACTTCTACAGGATTACCCGTTATTGTTAAGTCCCTTAGTAGGGGTAGGGAGTTTATTGAGAGTGTTGAGTTCCTTAAATCACTAGGTACTAACGTCATCGTAGCTGGTGATGTTTACGTTGAGGAGCACTTAAGGTATATGGAGAGGTTAGCTAGTGAGGTAGGTGCTGAGCTTAAGGAGCCCCTATGGGGTCTAGACCCTGAGGAAGTACTTGCTAAGGAGGTTGAGTACGGTATTGAGGCGTTAGTAACTGGTGTTAGGGAGTCCGCTAGTGAGTTATTAGGTAAGTTAATTAGTAGGGAGACTCACGAGGAGCTCCTCGACCTAATTAGGAAGTTAGGTATTGACCCAATAGGTGAGAGGGGGGAGTACCATACACTAGTCATTAACTCACCTAAGCACTTAAGGAGGGTTAGGTATAGGGTCTTAAACACCTTTAGGAGGGGTGGTGTTGAGGTCTTAATACTTACTAATTACTAATGATGAAAAGACTTAAGTACAGCTAATGCATTAGACCATACGGTACCTACTCCACACATACTATGAGGGTCCGTAAGTCCTTAGGTTTAAGGATTAAGTTCACACTCCTTAAGTTAATACGTACGCTAGACCCAATCAACTTAGTAGAGTGTTTAAGGGAGCTACGTAGGGAGCTAATAATCCGTATTGAATCTAGACTAGCTAAGTACGAAGCTGAGTTAGTTATTGAGGAGATCTTAAGTAGCCCTAGGGGCTTTAGGGAGTTAAGGTACGTAGGTATTGATGAGTTACGTAGTACGTTAAGTATGTTGGGGTTCAAGACTGAGTTAGTGAGGGATGTAGGTGTTGGGTATGAGGTGGTCATGAGTAGGTTAGGTAAGTACGTACACTTAATACGTAAGGTTAAGGCTAGAGTAACCGATTCTGTGTCTTGGGATTCAGTAGTTAGGGGGAGCTCAATAATTAATTTTTAACTACCTAACTAAGTAACCCTATACTAACCTCACCTCTCAGTAACTTAATCAGTAATTCCTCATGCCTATCGTACTCCCTAGGTGTTATCTTAGCTTCTAGAGATGCCCTTAACTTACTTAATTGATTCCTTAGCTTAATTAATGACTTACTAATTAGGTATTGAGTCCTTAATTGCCTCCTCAGCACTTTACCTAACTCACTACTTAACCTACCCCTATCTAGGTTCTTAATTACTTCATTTACTGTCTTAGTTATTGGGTATAGGCCACCACCACTTACCGACTTAACTGTTGAGTTAGTATCCCCTAAAGCTACTGCCTTACCTACTACGAACTCCCTCGGGTACCCCCTAAGTACGTAACCACCGAATAACTCAACCTTCCTTAAGTCAGTCCTTAAGGCCTTACCCACGGTCTTCAGTAGTTTATTGAGTACATTAATTAATTCCCTACCTACGTAGTAAGTACTTGCTAACCCAATAAGTAACTCCCTCCTACTTAAGGGTACGTACCACGTAAAGCCGCAGGTAGGGTCTACGCAGTAATTAACTATTAAGGACTCACTCAAGTACTCACTCAATCCCTTATCAAGTACTACCCTATACTGAGCACCTACTAAGTAATTAGTTACTGCGTTAAACCCTAATGACTTAGATAACCTACTTGGGTACCCCTCAGTAATTACTACGTAGTCATACCTAAACCTCCTAACTATGGAGTCGGGACACTTAACGATTAATTCATAACCATTACCTACCTCTCTAACCTCGAGTACCTTATGCTTAGGTAGTACCTTATGCCCCAAATTAACTACTTCCTCACTAAGGAATACCTCATGACCTTCCCTAGATAACCTACAGGCGAAGGGTGATTCGGACCATAGCTTAACTCTTAAATTACCTAACCTAATTATTAAGTACCTGAAGTAATTATCTATGAAGTCCCTACCTAAGCACTCATGAGTAGTTACTAGAGAGACTACACCTGTGCAGTGCTTCCTCATACCTAACCTAGGTAGCGACTCAAAGACGTCGGCACTAAGGTTACGTATGTTAATAGCTGATAGTAACCCAGCTACCCCACCACCAATTACTGCTACACTCAATTACTAACGACCGAGAGTTAGTTACTTAGTGAGGGTTAAGTATTGAGGGGTTAGGTTTTTAAGGTGGTTCTGCGTAAGTGCACTCGGTGAGTAAGGAATGTGTACTCCAGTATCAGTAACGATCTCCTCAAGCATAACCTCACTATCAGCTATAGTACCTCAGATAGTAGCTACGGTTATATTAGCTATTGGTGCCATCATAACCTTCCTAGCTAGGCCCACTAGGAGGTCCGTAGGTACTCCTAAGTAGTAATTAATAGTACGTAGGTGGTGAGTGTGTTACCTACTTGGAGGAAGGTAGTTGGTACTATACTCGTTATCGCTGCATCAATCTCAGCTACGGTATTAGTAGTTAATTGGGTTAAGGTTAGTGAAGCTAACCACTACTACGTATTAGGTCTTAAGGCATTAAATAATGGTGATTACAGTAAGGCTATTCACTACTTCATGAAGTCACTGAGTTACGACCCAAGTAACTGGATGGCTTGGTATAACTTAGGTGTAGCTGCTAGTGAGCCCGACATATTCCATAGGTACTTCAAGATATGTGGTGAGGACTTCACAAGCTCTAACCACCCAGCAATGCAGGTTATGTTTAACTTAGCTAAGGAGGCTTTTGAGGAGTGTATGAGGTTAAGTAAGGACTGCGTACCACTAGCTCACTTCGGGCTAGGTAATATGTACTTCGACTACTACTGCCACTACATCAATAGGGAGAAGTACGTACTACCTCAGTACTTAGAAGCTCTTAAGGGTAAGGACGTAATACTTAAGTACTTAGGTAAGGAGGGGTTAGCAGCACTATACACTAACTTAGCTAGGGTCTACCTAGCAATGGCTGAGGTAGATAAGGCTAGGTACTACTACCACTTAGCTAATAAGCTATACCCAATCGACACAGCCTACGAACACCTCATGTGGGTTGAGTTAGAGAAGGGTAACTACACAGGCGTTCTTAAGTTAATGAAGGTCTACGTTAAGTTATGGAGTGAGGAAGCTGACTTAGCATTAGCACCAGCAGCTATAGCTGCTATGCACTTAGGCAGGTATAGTGACGTACTTAAGTACGCTAGTGAGATCATTAAGAAATTCCCTGAGTCAGCCTACGTAGGTGAGGCTTACAGGTTAATAGCTGAGGTAATGCTTAAGGAGGGTAAGGTAAGTGAAGCTATTAAGTACTTAAGGAAGGATGTTGAGGTATGTAGTGATGTATTAAGGATAAGTAACTTCCCAATACCTGGTGACGTACCTGGTGCATTCTACGAGAGGGGAGTTGCTTACTTTAAGTTAGGTGAGGTAACCGGTAATAAGACGTACTACGAATTAGCTACTAAGGACTTTGAGTGGTTAGTTAATCACCCCAGAATATCTAATAGGGAGGTAGCTCATAGGAACTACTACCTACTAGGTCACGCAGCTCTAGCGTGTACATACGCTAAGTTAGGTATGTTTAGTAAGGCTAAGGAACTACTCAAGAAGGTAATTAACCAGTTAAGAACCGACCCCAACTTCACTGGGTGGAGGAAGTTAGTTCTAGGTACGTTCACGAAGCTCTACAATGAGGTATCAGCTGGTAAAGCACCTGAGATACCGCATGAACTTACTGAGCTGGAGCACTAGTTTTTAACTTCTTCAAGCTTAAGTAACTTACTAATCACTAAACCCCCTAACTTACTACCTAACCAACCAGTTACGTAGGTGGCTGAAGCTATAATCACTACTGAGTATGATGGCCACACACCGAAGGTAATTCCTAGAGCTACCCAATTAATTACTGCACATGCTAAGTTACCTAAACCACCATTAACGAACTCCGTAAGTACACCCATAACTACGTAAGACAGTACTCCGTAGGCTCCGTACCATGGTGGGTAGGAGATACCGAACCATGACCCCTGAAGTAGTATTAGTGATGACGCTATTACTGCAGTAAGTACTCCGTAACCCTTACCTAGTAGCTTATGAGCTAATGAGACCCAGAATACGTTAGTGAATCCACTAAGTATCGACCAAGCAGCGAATGGCACACCAGTAAATGCTAGTGACCTAGCAGGTATTGCTAGGTTTAGGAAGTAACTAGCTGATGAGAACATGAACGTAGCTCCTAAGTTAATTAACTCACCACGGACACGACTTACAGACTCCATACCTCCTAAACCCCCTAATTACGAAGTCCCTATGGATCCTGAATACGTCATCTCTTAACGCATTACCTAAGGTATGCCCTAACTCAGCTAGGAAGCAGCATGGTGAGTACTTACAGTCCCAAGTAATGAACATGCACTTAAGAACCACAATACATGGTCTTAATTGCTTAGTCGGTGGTTTGAACACCTTAATACCTAGTGACTTACTAATACGGTCAACCTCCTTAAGTAACTTCCTCTCCTCATCCTTCGTAGGTCTTAGGAGTTTAGGGTTGTGTGCATTGAATAACCTATGAAGTACTACAGCATCAATACCTAACTCACTACCTACCTCAATAATCTCAGGTATCTCACTTAGGTTCTCCTTAAGGATTGTTATGTCGAAGAGTACCTTAGGCTTACTTAATGACCTCCTAAGCTCTAGAAACTCCTTAACACCCCTAAGTACCGCATCCCTACCCCTTAAGGTGTATATACCTACTGCTAACTCATCAAGTCCTGAATCAATTAGTTCCTCAGCCTTCTTGCTTAGTAAGTAGCCATTGGTTATTAAGCTAGCCTTAAGTCCTAATGACTTAGCGTAGGATATCATCTCACATATCTTAGGGTGTAGTAACGGCTCACCCCACCCGTGGAAGGCTACCTCCCTAAACTTACTCAGAGGTAACTTCCTGTAGTTCTCCATACTTAAGTAACCTACGGACCTCCTGGAATTAGCCCTCATGCATATCCAGCAATTCATGAAGCAGTCATTAGTTGATTCTAACTGTAGAGTCTCCGGCTTAGGTACTAAAAACAAGTAACGCACCCTTAACTAATTAAGCCCTAAACCTCCTAATTACGGAGTTAAGTACTAATGACTTAAGAATCCTCGGTAACTTACTGAACTTAATAGTTAATGCAGTTGCAATTGCTGAAGCACCTATTAATTGATTAATAATTACTGAGTACTGAAGGAACGTCGATGTGAAGGTACTAGCGTGTGTTATTACGCTGGTAGGTGCACACATTACCTACACCAGGTGTATCTGGGTGAGGAAGTAAATAAGTATTACGTCCCCTACCCACCCTCACGCTCATGACTTACGTGGTGCTTCTTCCTATGGGGTAGTACCTTCTTATAGAGTATCCACAGTACTATAGCGAATGCTACACTAGCTGCTGACGATAGTAGTACGTCGGTCGTCGTCTTTGATAGTACTGAAGCTAGTACCTCCCTAACGGTTATTACGAAGCCTACCTCAGCAATACTTACTAAGTACATCTCAGGTCTTCGGTAAGCGACTACGATGCTCCTAACTAACTCTACGTAGACTATCAGTAGGAATATGTCATTCATTATTAGCTGGAGCTCAGCTGTACTACCTAGTAAGTACGCCTTAAGTATGTCCCTACATAGGAAGTATGTAGTGAGTCCTATGAGTACGGATACTGAAGCTATTATTACTGCCTCAACCGTAAGTACTAGGAACTTACCGTACTTAACCAACCCCCTAGCCATTACCTTCTCAAACTCACTACGCTCCGTAACCAAAGTAACCACCCTAGGGGCTTAATTGAGGGAGAAAAGCCACCACGTACTATACGTAGCTACCCACTAATTAACTTAATTACTGAATTACCTACTCAGTAAGTACTCAGTTATTAAGCCTAGCTTCGTAGCTACTTTAGAGGCCCTAAACCTAACTGCGTACCTATTAATTACTGCGTTACCGAACCTAACGCCGTCCCACCCAGCACTAGCTTCTAGTAATCCGTAAGTAACTAGCGGTGATGCCTTCATTACTAATGAAGCATCACCCTCCCTAAACCTATCCTTACCGGGTTCACTAACTACCTTAATCTCACCTAACCTAACTACGTCGTCTAGTAACTTCCTAATCCTGACATCATTAAGTACCTCCCTAGGTAGGTTCTCCTCAATGAATCTCCTAAGTAACTTAGCTACTGCGTTAGTACCGTAGAGTATCTCCTCAAACTCGACCCACTCATTAGTTAATGCGTTAATTAATGCGTACGTAGGTGAGTTAATTACCTCCTCACCAACTATGTCGTAATTACCCTCAACCCTAACCTCCTTCCTAATAACCCTCCTATAGGTGGTTATTAGGTACTTATTCTTGAGTATCTCCTTACTAGGTACCTCATCAATACTTGAGTACATAACGCACTTACTTAAGTCCATTACAGCCGGTGATGCAGGTCTTAAGACGTCCCTAACCAACCTAACTAACTCCCTACCCTTCGCACTAAAGCACTCACTAACGTAGTCCTTAATGACCTGCATAGGTGTGAACTTAATTACTGAGGCGTAGGTCAGGTACTCATCAATGCCGGGTAGTAGATTAGCTATAGCCTCCCTCAACCTACTTAAGAACCTAGAAATCGCCCTAGCCTCCTCACCAGGCTCCGGTATGTAGTCCTTAATGACCTTAATAGCTTCAGCGTAACTAACCCCGCGGTAAGCCCTACACTCACTAATTAATGACTCACTACCTAGTAGGGTCCTTAACTGATTACTTAAGTCGGTAATTAACTTAGGTAAGTAACTACATAACCATTCACACATACCCCCCTCCTTAATGATTATTAAGTCCTGAGTACCCCCGTACCTAACCGCCCTAATCAACTCCCTAATATCGGTTACTTTACCGTACCTATCAACTACCTTAATACCGAAGAGTACCCTAGATACGTAAGCTAGTGAGGACCTTAAGTCATAACTACCTAAACCACCAAGTACTAAAGCCTTAAACTTACTAACTAAGTCCTCGGGCTGCTCGTGAAGACCTACGCCGTCACCAACTAACTTCTTAAGTGATTCATTAAGTAAGCACAACCTACTTAACTCACGACATAACCTACCGACTCTAGAGCTTAGGAAGAACCTAACGTACCTACCCTCAATTACCCCCTCAAGTAAGTTACATATCCCCAGGTTAAGCACCGTTAATGGTGGGTGTAGGGGATATTATATCTGAACCTACTTGAGGTTACCTGAGTACTTACCTATATAGTAATATATACGTAGTACCTAATCCCGCTAAATCCCGCTAATATTAGGCACCACTTAAACAACATTAGGGGGTACATCACGGAGGGCTTAAGATTCCTGAGTAGGTACTGCGGCTCCTTAGTAATTGATATTGGATGCGGTAGTGGTGGTTCTACGAGGTTCTTTAGGGGGTTATGTAATTCCTACGTATTAGGTATTGATATTGACTATGAAGTACTTAGGAAGGCTAGGGAGCTACTCATTAACGACCCCCACGTAGGTTTAGTAGCTTGCTCAGCATCATCACTACCCATACGTGACGCCGTAGCTGACTTAATTACTTCAGTAGCTACGCTCCATGAGGTTGAGGAGTCATTAGTTAATGACTTACTGAAGGAGGTTGTCAGGGTTCTTAAGCCCGGTAAGTACTTCGTACTTATTGAGAAGGCCTCCGAATTACCTAGGAGTACTTCAGAGTACTTAACAATACTTACTGAGTACGCTTACCACAGAGCCGTTAAGTACGTACTAGGTACTGAGGTACTAGGTATTAAGTCAAGCAGTGAGTACATCGAGCTAATTAAGTCATTAGGACTTAAGCTAGTTAGTAAGTACGTAGTAACCCTAGGTAAGTGGTTAAGCCCTAAGGAATTCCTCAGTAACTGGGGTAGGAAGACGTTAAGGTTAGTTAATGAGTTGAGGGGTAGGCGTAGGGAGGAGCTCGAGTACCTAATAAGGAATATTAAGGTACTCAGTAGTAGGTACGGCTACGGACCTACGAAGGCCTTAGTAGCTATCTTTAAGAAGTAACTTACTAACACCTAAGTAATCCCTAACGTATGAAGTAGTGAATGCAACTACTGAAACAACCTCAGGTACCGCAGCTCCTGGAGGTACCTTAATCATGAAGTGAGTCAACCATAGGGTTAGGGATATGATGAACCCTACAGCAGGTATTACTGACTTCCTAATTAGTGAGTCAGTGATTAAGTAAGTACCTAGTAAGGTGAAGAAGGTTAGGGATACATTGAAGTGTAGGGCCCCGTAATCCTCACTAAACACAGCAACTAGTACTAGATTAAGTGATGCCGTAGCTAGTATTACGGACTTAATTACTGAGTACTTAATTAAGTACTTAATACTGAATAAACCCATTAAATAACCACCCAAGGCTAGGCCTAAGTTAAATATAGGTGCTACTAACGACTCCGAAACCCTACCTAAGTCACTTAACGCGTTAAGCCACGGGTTAAACCATGGTGAGTAGGCTATCGATAGTAGTATACACGCCACCGGTATTAGTAAACCACCTAAGCCAGTAGTAACTACTAAGTACTTAACCAATGAACCCAAACACACCACCTCACGGAGTCAGTATCGGGGTGGTTAACTCATCACACTTCAGTTCCTGCCGGTCTCCTCAACCCCTCTATACGCTCGCATTACTAAGTAATAAGTAATTAACGTAGCTAAAGCCACCAACCCTACTTCAAGGAGGCCGTAGTACTTACTACATAATGTAGACCCCAACTACTATTAGTTAAGGGATTACGTATAGTGGATGAGATGCTTAAGCGTAGTTAGTGAGTAGGTACGTAGGTTTACTAATTAAAAATCACGACTTCCAAACACCTGACGACATGTCTATCTCCTTCTCGGTCTTAGCTACTACTATAGTACCTACTAAGTCACCAGTTACGTTAACCATTGTCCTACCCATATCGAGTATTACGTCAATACCCGCTATCATTCCGTAAGCAGCAGCTACTGCTGGGTTCGTTAGTGGTAGTCCTACGGCCTCAAGCACCATGGCGAGCATTATTAACCCAGCACCAGGTACTCCTGCAGTACCTATTGATGCTAGTACAGCAGTTATTACTATAAGTAGTTGCTGCTGGGGTGTTAGTGGTATTCCTAACGCGTTAGCTATGAATATAGTTGATATTGCTTGGTACATAGCGGTACCGTCCATATTTATCGTAGCTCCTAGCGGTAGTGTGAATGAGTATATCGACCTACTAATCCTGAAGTTATTCTCAGCAGCACTCATAGTTACTGGTAAGGTACCTGAGCTACTCCTAGTTACGAATGCTGTCAGCATTGGCTCCTTAGCGCCCTTAAGGAACTTGATTAAGCTAATCCTAAACGCGGCTAAGATACCGCCGTACACTAGTACGATGTGTGTGAATAGCCCTACGTAGAGAGCTACTACGGCTATCGCTAGTGGCCCGAGTACCTTAATACCGAACCTAGCTACTACGTAACCTATTAACGCGAACACACCTATTGGTGCGTACTGCAGTATACCCCTAACTATCTTATACATGACCTCAGCTAACCCATCAAATACTGAGTACACCGTAGATGCTGCCTTAGCTACCCTCTCAACCTTACTACCCCTTAAGTAAGCTATAGCTATACCAACTACTATAGCGAAGAATATTATCTGAAGTACCTTACCCTCCGTAAGTGCCGCGAACGGGTTCGTAGGTATTATGTTGAGTAGTACCTGAACCATTGGTGGTGCCGCCTTAACAGTTACTTTCTTAGCAGCACCTGCTAGGTGCAGACCTACCCCGGGCTTGAATATGTTAGCCATAGCTATACCTATCAATACAGCAATAGCTGATGTTATGAGGTAGTACACGATGATCTTAACACCTACCCTACCCAGCCTAGCCGGTGATATGCTAGCAGCACCAACTACTAGGGTGAAGAGTATTATGGGTGCTACAATCATCTTCAGTAACCTAATGAAGAGGTCGCCGAGGGGCTTAATCGGGTCCATAGCGTGTGGACCTATAACGGCACCTGTTACGGCACCTATGATGATGCCCAGCACGAACCCTATAGCGATCTTGTAGATCACCGGGAACTCTAAGTACTTCTTAAACCAGCTCATAGAATGCACCTCAAAATATTCATTACCCTCAATATACTAACTACTCAATAACTCAAAAATCTTTCATTCCACAATTAAATTAAATTCAACAAACCAAACAATAACCAATAAATAAATAGTTACGGGTAATGAACATCAAGGGCGTAAATGAGGGAGAACACACTAGATAACCTAAGGAGCATTGAGGTGATGTAGAGGCTGTTTCAGTTTGTTACCACATACTTAAATCTCCGTTTCTTTCTGAATCACCTAGGTGGTGAGTGTGTTTGTGGATGTCAGTAATCCCTTATACTGGCTCTACGTGCTACTCACTGCCTTAATCCCTGGCTTACTAGCTACTTGGTTAGGTGTTGGTGGTTGTTTCTTGAGGATACCCATGATTATGTACTTATTCGGTGTTAGTATTAAGTCAGCCTACTGCGTTAATCAAGCTACTATAGCCTTAACAACCATACCCGGCGTTATTGTCCATTGGAGGAGCGGGCACGTCTTTGGTAGGGGCTTAGTAGTTGCTTCATTAAGTGGTGTCGCCGGTGTTGCTTTAGGTGCTTACGTAGTCGCTAAGTACATACCGACACTAACGCTTAAGGCCTTCTTCGGTATTGCGTGCGTAGTAATTGGTTTCTACGTAGCTTACAAGACGGTTAAGGCTAGGGCTTCATTAGTTAAGAGAGTAACGGTTAGGGAGGTTACTAAGCTTGAGTACGGACCCAAGCTAGCTACACTAATGTTCCTAGCGGGATTCGCTACGGGCTTATGCGGCTTCGGTGGGGGCATATACTTCGTACCGATATTCATGGCCCTAGCATACCCAACACACGTAGCTGTAGGTACCTCAAGCGCTCAAATGATAGCTACAGCGAGTGTAGGCTCAGCAGTACTAACAGCTAATGGCTACATGAACGCCGTACTACTAGCGTCGATAGGGGTACCGACACTAATAGCTTCATGGGTAGGGGCTAAACTATCCGTTAAGTCACCACCATGGCTACTAAGACTAATATACGCACTAGCAATCATAGGAGCAGGAGCGTACGTAGCGTACGACGCACTAACCAAGACCCTATGAAGGGAGTAGGAATGAATGAAGAAGAACGCAAGGAAAGGAGCTGGGAGCAAATAGCGATAAAGGTATTCAATGAGGTAAAGGACATATTAGACCAACTGAGAGAATACGATAGAGAGACTAGGGAGTGAGAATCTAAATACCTTGAAGGAGATAAGTAATAGGCTCATAACCTAATTATTTGGATTACGTAAGAGTAACCTCATATTCACATCATCACCCTTTAAGTACTAATTTCACTAATTAGGCTTTATTAATACTTACCTGAAGTACTCATTACCTACTACCTACTTACTCATTAAGAAGTCCTTACAGCCTAGTTTCTTTTTGTTACTTAGTTATTTTTGGGTTAGTTGCGTTTTATGTTTGGGTGCTGTTTGTGGGTTCTGGTGTTTCTGGTTCTTTAAGTGGTAGGGATCTTAAGTTGCTCTCTGTTGTTGAGGGTTGCTTAAGGCCTAATTACTCATTAGTTGCTAGGGAGTTAGGTGTTACTCATACTGCTGTTATTAAGAGGGTTAGTAGGTTACTTGATAGGGGCTTAGTTAAGTTCTCTCCATTAATTAATGTTGAGGGTCTCGGTTTTAAGTTAGTACTTATCCTTCTTGAGGTAGTTAATGATGAGTACATTAGTAAGTTACTTGAGAGGTTTAGGGAGTGCCCTAGGATCATACATATGTTTAAGGTGTTAGGTGATTACAACTTAGCTGTACTAGCTTACGCCGAGGATGAGTCTGTACTTAACGCTATGTTAGGTACTTGTATGTTGAGGACCGCTAACGGTATTAGGAGGAGCTCCGTAATACCCGTAACTTCAGTACTCCTTGGTGAGTACTTAAGGATTAGAGTACCTAGGAAGGAGTACTTAGAGACGCCATGCGGGTTACTATGTAGTAGGTGCGTTAAGTATGTTAGGAGGGAGTGTATTGGGTGCCCAGCAACTATATACTACAGAGGTACCTTCTCAACCATACCACCTAAGAAGTTAGGGAGGGAGTAATTACCTCCAAGTGTAGGTACGTACTTGAATGAGGGATGCATTACCACATAAGAACCTCCTAAACTCAGTAGCATCTACGTAAGCATCTACTAAGTCATTAACGATGTCGATAGCATCAATAACATCACCGCTTAACTCACGGAAGACTACATTAATGAATACTTCACTAATACGTAACCTCCTAACACCTAATACGGACTTAACCATACTCTTAAGTCTTAAAGCCCATGAAGCTCTACATGAACCTAAAGTCTCTAAATCCCAGTAAACACTATCTAGGAACTCCAACTCACGGACTAAGTCCCTAACATCCTTAGTACCGGACTTGCTGAGCCCGTAGTTAAACCACTTAAGAGTAACTACGTGGATCGTAGGTCCCGACCTACCTAACCTACTAACTATTAAGTAGTCACACCTGAAATCACCTACATCAATACCCTCAAAGACCTTAGCGTTAGTGGGTACTGTAGGTATTACGTACGGGTAGCCCTTAATGATTGACCTAACCTCATCAATACTTAAGAACTCCTCCCTACAGACCCCCAACCCAAGACCTAACTCAGCAACTGAAGTTACGAACCTGCCCGTACGCCCCATCATTTGCCCCCACACAATGCTCTACATAGTACTAATAAGAATGACTCCATAAGAGAATTTACCTGTTTAAGAGTATTAGGTAATACTTATTGGTGCTTACTAATTAACTACTAGGTAAGGAGTAGGTGATTAGTTAGTGGGTATGTCCGTACTAGTGGTTTCTGAGGTTTACTGGCCTGAGGGTAGTGGTGGTGAGTTAGCTACTTACTTATGGGTCGAGGCGTTAGTTAGGGAGGGTGTTGAGGTTACCGTAGTTACTGGTACTAAAGCACCTGCTAGGACCGTAGGTACTGAGTACGTAATCCTTGATGAGTTACGTGTCCGTAGTAGGTACTCGTTATGGAGGGTCCTTAAGGGACTTACTAATGAATTTAGGTCCTTAATTAGGGATTCAGACATTCTCTACATACCTAGGCTTGCTTGGCCCTTAGTTAATGTCGCTAGGGAGGTCGGTAGGGCTTCAGTTATTCACCTACACGACTACTCAATAATTGACCCCACAGGCTTCGTACTAGTTAATGGTGCTCCTAGAGCTAGTAAGGCTTTAGTCTTAGGTCCCTTAGGTACGCTTAAGTACTTAATATCTAAGCACCCGTGGAGTAGGGTAGTTAAGTCAGTATTAATGGCTAATGCCTACGTATGCGTGTCTAGGAGGCAGTTAAGTATAGTAGCTTCTAGATTACCCCAAGTAGCTAGTAAGTTACGTTACGTACCGAACCCACTACCACCTAGGAGTGCTGAGGTTGGTGAGTTACCTACTGAGGTTAGGGAACCCTACGTAGTATTCCCTGGTGGTTACTCCTTACTTAAGGGGTACCACATAGTCCGTGAGGTCAGTAAGTTATTGAGGGGTGAGGTTGAGGTAGTAGTTACTAAGGCAGGTACTAGTGGCGTCGTTAGGAGGGGAGGTATTACTTACGTACCTAGGGTTAGGCACGGTGACTACGTAGCGTTACTTAGGAATTCAGCAGCGCTACTACACCCATCCATATGGGAGGAGCCCATGCCGTACGCAGTCGTTGAGGCGGCCTCAATGGGTGTGCCCGTAGTAGCTACTGCAGTAGGTGGTGTTCCTGAGGTACTGGGTGAGGACTACCCACTACTCGTTAATCCTAGGGACGCTGTTAGTGGTTGTGTTAGAGCGATTAGGGAGGTGCTTAGGGGTGGCGTAGTTAGGGAGGTTACTGAGGTAGTTGCTAGGAGGCTTAGGGAGAGGCTCGATGCTAGTAAGTTAGTTAAGGAGTTGATTAGGGTATTTAATGAGGCTTCTAGAGGGGGTACTTAGGGTTAAGTACTTAAGCTACTTACACGTAATTGCTGTTTTTATGTTTTGAGACCCTCTAATTAATGGTATGGCCACCGTGATTTACGAGGTAGCGTCTAGGGTCGGCTTGAGTAGGGGTGAGGTTGAGGCGTTAAGGGATGAGGCCGTTAAGGTACTTAGGGCTAGGGGAGTCAGTAAGCCTAGTGAGTCTGAGTTACTTGACGCTATAGAGTACGTAGCTATGGTTTGGGGTGCTGTTGATGATAGGTGGGTTGAGTTCGCTAAGTACCTACTACTCACTAGGATCTACAGGGAGTGTGGTAAGGAGTTAGGGAGGGTTGAGGGTGTTGAGGCTAGACTAACGTATCAGGGGCTTAGGCTACTATACGCTAGGTACTTACTTAAGGATGAGGGTGGTAGGGTTAGGGAGACACCTAATGAGGCTTTCTGGAGGGTAGCTAATTACGTAGCCCTAGCTGAGTCTAGGTACGGTAACTCAGTTAGTGATTACGCACGTAGGTTCTACGAGTTAATGAGTGAGCTTAAGTTCCTACCTAACTCACCAACGATAATGAATAGCGGTACTAGGAGGCCTCAACTAGCTGCTTGCTTCGTAGTACCTCTTGAGGACGACATGAACTCAATCCTAGATGCTTTAAGGGTCTCCGTACTCATTCAGAAGACAGGTGCTGGTGTAGGCTTCGACTTCTCACCGCTAAGGCCTAGAGGGGACGTAATTAGTGGTACTGGAGGCGTTAGTAGTGGGCCTGTTAGCTTCATGAGGTTATTCGACGTAGCTGCTGACGTTATTAAGGAGGGTGGTAAGCGTAGGGGGGCTATGATGGCTATACTCCATGACTGGCACCCAGACGTAATTAACTTCGTGAAGTCTAAGTGTGGTGAGGGTAGGGTCTTCGAGAACTTCAACTTAAGTGTAGGTATTCACGACTCATTCATGAAGTCTGTTGAGGAGGGTGGTGATTGGTACTTCATAAACCCTAGGTTATGCCCTGAAGTCAAGGTTACTGGAGTTACTGAGGACTTAATCAGTAAGTGTGGTTACTGGGGTAGGGTTAGGGCTCGTGACCTACTCGACTTAATAGTTGAGTGTGCTTGGAGGTCTGGAGACCCCGGTATGGTATTCATAGATACCGTGAATAGGCATAACCCAACACCTGAGTTAGGTATGATACACGCTACTAACCCATGCGGTGAGACACCACTACTTGATTGGGAGGCCTGTAACTTAGGTAGTATTAACTTAGCCGCCTTCGTTAGGGACGGTAGGATTGATTGGGTTGGTTTAGGTGAGGTTGTTAAGTTAGGTATTAGGTTCTTAGATGACGTTATTGATATGTCTTGGTACCCAGACCCAAGGATTGAGGAGGCTGTGTTAAGGACTAGGAAGGTTGGTTTAGGTGTTATGGGTTTCGCTGACATGCTTGCTGAGTTAGGTATTAGGTACGATAGTCACGACGCACTATACCTAGCTGATAAGTTGATGGAGTACGTAGCGTTTAAGGCTAGGGAGGCTAGTAATGAGTTAGCTAGGGAGAGGGGTCCTTACCCAGCGTTTAGGCGTAGTAAGCACGCGAGGGGTGTATTTAATTGGGAGCCTCAAGTACCCTCAAGCACTATCTACGACGAGTCTAGGGTTAGTGAGGGTGTTAAGGAGTTAGTTAGTGATAGGCCCCCAATTGACTGGGGATTACTTAGGGAGGAGATGAGGCGTGGTACGAGGAACGCGACCGTAACTACGGTAGCACCTACGGGTAGTATAGGTATCATAGCTGGTGTTAACTCGAGCATCGAGCCATTCTTCGCTCTAGTATACATTAGGGAATCAACCGTAGGTCTCTTCATTGAGGTTAATAAGTACCTTAAGAAGTACCTACGTGGATCAGGTAGGTTAAGTACGGAAGTACTAATAGACATAGCCAAGGGTAAGTACGGATCAATACCTAAGGAATACCTAGAGATACTGAGGACAGCACACGAAGTACCACCTGAATGGCACGTTAGGGTACAGGCAGTATTTCAGAGGTGGGTAGATAACGCAGTGAGTAAGACCGTAAACCTAAGGTACGGAGCTAGTAGGGAGGACGTAAGGAAAGTATTCACACTAGCATGGAAACTAGGATGTAAGGGAGTAACCGTATTCAGAGACCGATCAAAACCAGAGCAAGTAATAAAGCTAGGTAAGGACGTAGAAGACATACTAAAGTCAATACCAAAGAAATTCACACACAAAGACAAGATATACCACAGATGGTTCAGAATAGGTAAGGAAGAAGTAATGGTAGCAAGCGAAGAATACGCAGGAGGATGCCCAGCATGCGAACTATAAACAAAAACACACCAACGTAACAGTCCTTCATTAGGGAACATAAGTATTAGCGACAACTATATTAACCCCCACACATGAACCATCAGAATCTTCTGACGAACCAAACCCGAAATAGAGAATGCAGGATACCGAAAAACTTATTAAGGAGTAGACACCCACAATCAGAACAGTGCACCTTGAGGACCAAGTAAGCTTAAGTAAGTTACGTTGAGGAGAACACAATCAGAAAGTTAGGAAAGCTAACCAGAAAACACTAACGAAAACAAATAAAAGGAGGAATGAAACAAATAAACAAGGGAGCCACCAACAACCCCCACAGATCCCATATAAGGGAATAGAAAGACTGTCAGCAGGGACTTCAAGCATCTTAGCCTCGATCTCCTCACGATCCCATATAAGGGAATAGAAAGACATGGATGTGCTTAAAGAGCTTAGGAAGAAATCATGGTGGGGATCCCATATAAGGGAATAGAAAGCGTTCAGTAACCACGCTACGGCATCCCCCTCGTCCCTCTCATGATCCCATATAAGGGAATAGAAAGATTCACTACTTTCCAGTCGTACCACTTATCCAGCACTTCGTAGATCCCATATAAGGGAATAGAAAGTACCTTAACAGTCTTTGATACCTTCCCAGGACAAGGTCTCTGATCCCATATAAGGGAATAGAAAGCTGAGGCATCTAACGGGCTTACGTGGTTCTCTGAGGACAAGGGATCCCATATAAGGGAATAGAAACTAAGTTTTACCTCAAAGGGGGAGGGCTAATTCATTTTAGGAGGTTCAGGTGTTACTATTTTTAACGTTTGTGTTTTTATTAAGTATGTGTTAATTACTGCGTAGCCTGCTGGTGCGTTTCTTAGGTCTTCGTAGTACTTCTCGAGACCTATGGTTTTTAGTGTTTCTTCGTCACTCCTTAATGCTATTTTTGTGTTACTTAGTTGTATAGCTAATCTATTTAAGTCACTTGGTTGGTGAGTAGCTAGTACGACTCCTAACTTCCTAACCCTACCTAACCTCATTAACTTATTAATTACTTCCTCAACCATACCCTTACTCATTAATTCAGTACCTCCTTGGGGGAAGTAGTTATGTGCTTCATCAATGAGTAGTACCGTTGGTCTAGGCTCCCTACCCTCCTTAAGCTCTGAGTCCTTCCAGCTGAATAACTTATCGAGTAACCTATAGACAAATATTGACTCAGCGTAGGGTGACTGAGTAAATGGGGGCCTACAGAACCTAATATCAGCTACCAATACCGAATCAACACTACTGAATAACTCACTATAGTTAGGCTCTCTAAACCGTAAGTACTCACCTAACCTAACATCGAATAAGCCCGTATCCTTAAGTAGTGCTAAGCACCTAATGATGTTCTCAAGCGTCAACTTATGTACCTTCAAGTTCCTACCTATGTCCTCAATAAGGACCAACCTCTCACATACTGAGTCAATACTAACACCCGACCCCCCACCTACTGAGCTTAAGTAACTACTGAGTAACTTAGTTATGAATATCCTAGCTTGAGTTGAGAGGATAGGTACGAAGTTACTTAACTCACTATAGACATCACTAAATACTAAGGACCAAGTAACTAACTTAATCCTGAACTTACTACCGTAATTAGTAATTACCTCAGCACTTACTGACTTAATGAATTCATAACTACCTAACTCATCAAACTCACTATCAACGCTGATTACATCATAACTACTAATTAAGTCCTTAAACGTTAGATCCACATACCTACGAACTAACTCCTCACCCACTACCTCAGTACTTGAGTTACTACTCAATTCAAGTATGTTAAGGAACCCCCTAGTTACGGGGATTAGCACCGTCAACTCATTAATACCGCTAACCTCCGTAGGTAACCTAACGTAGTCCCCCTGCAAATCTAGAGCTATTACTAGAGGTCTTAACCCTCCATATTCCCTAACTACTGATGTAGCTATGTTCTTAAGTAATACAGTCTTACCACTACCCGTAGTACCTACTACTAGTACGTGATGGTATAGAGTATCTAACGGTAACTTAACACCTATGTCATACCTAATATCCGATCCCGTCCTTAAGTAACCTACGAGCACCCCATCCCTAGGTAGTCCAAGCATCTCCATAATTACCTCAGGCTTAGGTATGAACACTGGTGAGTTTGGTTCTATAGGTGTTGCTGGGGGCCTAATACCCTCAACAATCCCCTCACTACTTAAGTCACCCTCAGCTATTAGGTCTACGTAGAGTATTAGCGGTGTCTGAATAGTTGTTGGGTCCTTAGGTGGGTTAAGTATAGGTACGTTAAGTATTGATAGTAGGTCCTCCCTCTTATAACCAACTACGGTACCTAAGAATAAGCACTTAGTTAATGGGTTAAGTATAGCTAGTATAGATCCTATACCTACCCTCAACCCCCTACTAATGAACCTCATGTAATCATTAAAGCCCACCTCAATAGCTACTACCCTCCTACCCTCAAGAACCTCAACGGGGTATGCCTTAGTTACGTGACCTACTAACTCACCATTAGATGCTAACTTAATAGCTAACTCCTCAGCCCCACTAACTAACTCCCTGACGTTAATACCCCCTAAATCAGTACTCAATACCTAACTCCCTCCTAACCTCCCTTAATCTATCATACTCATCATAGGATAAATTAGCTACTGAACTTAAGCTCCTGAGTAGTAGTACGTAGGTAATACCCGATAATCTCTTAGATAACTTATCAACTACATCAATACCTAAGGGCACGTTACGTAGTGTTAATGAGTTGAGTAAGTAATTAATTACCCCCTCAATAACTGATGCCCACCTACGCCAGTGAGTCTCTAGTACCTCCACCCTAGCTACTTGAGTACCTGCTGGTGTCCTACGTGCTACGTACCAGAACACCCTAGTTAATGGTAAGTTACTTAACTCCTTAGGTAGTGAGGTGTACGCGTAGAGCATAGGACCCACGACAATAGGTTGTAGGTAAGGTAGTTCTGAGTAGTTACTCATTAGTAAATCCATAGCTAACACATCATTAGTATCTAGCGGTAGGTCCCTACCGAGCCTCACCCTCAGTAACTCCCTAAACTCCCTACACCTAACTAACTTCCTACTAAACTCAACACGCTTAACGAACCCCACAATAGGTACGTCGGAGTTACTGACTATAGAGACCCTACGCTTAATTAACTCCTTAAATAAGTCACCATACCTACTCCTCAATGCCTGAGTCGGTAAGTGGTATATCGGGCCATCAATTACTAAGGCGTCTATGGTGTAGCTACTAATTACCTCACTAATTAAGTAGTTCTCAATTAACTGCCTAAGCTCATCACCTATGTCGTCGTCCTTATAGTCAGGTAGGTAGTAATTACCTACTAAATCCCTAACCTTAATGAAGCTTACTCGCGCCTCCTCAATAGACTTAAGTACTTCATAAGATGACTTAATACCTACTAAGTAAGTACCCTGAGGTACGTAATCCCTACTGAAGTCGGGGACCGTTACTGCTAACCCATTAACTAATGCTGAAGCAGATACTACGTGTATCCTAGCAATGTCAGTACCTAAACCCCTAGAGCTTGAGTCTATGTAAGCTAGTGAGTAATCACTGACGTTCCCGAGTGGGTGTACCTCAATAAAGTCACTACTTAATGGTTTGGAAGTACCTGAGGTATCTACGTACTCAAGTAATGACCTATTAACCCTATCAACAACTACCCTACCTAGCCTAGACTTAATTGAGTGGATTAAGTTACTTAACTCCCTAAGGCACTCATTAATACCCACCACACTCAATACCGCTTACTTATTTACTTACTCGTTATATATAATCTTGGTGATCAACTTGATTAGGTGGGTACATATAATCCCAGTAGGTACCTCACTACTAAGGAACTTTGAGACATTAAGACCTGAGGAAGCTAAGTCACTAGGTATTATTGGGGTGGAGTAAAGAACCCCCGAATTCAGAAGTCCAGATCCTTATCGTTAATTTCATTAGGTTCGTAGCTTAGGGGCTTTACATTCAGTGATGGTTAGTCTATGCAGGGGTTACTCAGTACTTTATCGGATACCCTAAACTCCTCACTATCTAGGCAGTAGGCGTTGGGGAACGTAGGTCCTGCTAAGGCGTTTGTTAGTGCTAGTACGTACTCCTGTATAGGTATTACAGCTTCACTTAACTCCTTAATACGTCTAACCTCCTTAGTGGCCCTAGCTAACTGTGCTGATGGGTTAAGTGTTAAGAGGTTCTTAATGTACCTTACTAACTTAATGACTTCCTGAAGCCTCGAAACATCTATTACGCTTAGTGATTCAGTAACTTCCGTACCTCCTCTCCCCTTACTAAACTCTATACATCTCTCCCTACCCCCTACAGCTGGTTCTGAATTCACTAGTACTAACCTATCCTCTAGATCCGTAGTTACTGACGCAGCTACTGTTGCGTAGAGGGTAGTTATGGCTTGGAAGTTTATACCGTGTGTTAGGTCTAGTACAACCCAGTTATACCCACCACTAAGTAACTTACTCAGCACGACCGTGTAGACGCTATTAAATAAGTAGTCGAGAGTACCGCCGAACCTCCACCCAAAGTACTTCCCAACACCAGGTAATACGTGAATAACGAAGCCCTCAGGAGCACCACTACAGCACTCACACTCACGCCATAATGAATCCAGCCAAGACCTATATTGCTCAATAGCGCACTTACGTAGTGAGGCACCCCCATCAACTGAGGATGGATTAATAACTGAATCCGTACCGAAGATTAATGAATCACACCTAAACCCAGCAGCCTTAAGAGCGGAGACAATAACTAACGTAGAACTACACGATGAACAACTAAACCCATCTAAACCACCTAACGACTCCCTCAAACCAACATGATCAAACCTCAAATAATACCTAAACTTAAACCAAGCAGGAGGAAAACCCCAAGAAGCAACCACTAACACCCTACCACTACCCAAACCAACCCCCAAACTATATACTCTCCTATTCCCTTATATGGGATCACAGTTCGTTGTTACCACAGCTTGAGATATTTGCTAGACTCGTGCTTTCTATTCCCTTATATGGGATCTACTTGAGGGAAAATTTTTGGAGTACCTACTCACAAAAGAGACTTTCTATTCCCTTATATGGGATCAAGGCTAGAGGACTTACGTTCGGGTGTTGAGGATGTTTTATTCTTTCTATTCCCTTATATGGGATCAAGAAGAAAGTATTTCATGATAGCTGGCATAACGCAATACGAGCGTCTTTCTATTCCCTTATATGGGATCGTTATCAGATATCAAGAGGTTGGGGGCGCTAGTGTGATGGACGATACTTTCTATTCCCTTATATGGGATCATGACCCCCTAACGTACTTACCCCTAGCTAGGGTTGATTCAACTTTCTATTCCCTTATATGGGATCAGGCGCACTATTCACCTCTAAGCGATGCTACTAGGAGTAAGGACTTTCTATTCCCTTATATGGGATCGGTTGATGCTTAGCCAAAACGATCTAAGGCCTGGATACTTCTTTCTATTCCCTTATATGGGATCCCGTCCTCTAACCTCTCTCCCTTCTTTATGGACATTCTGACTTTCTATTCCCTTATATGGGATCTGAAGCTAGAGAGGATTTGTGATTTCGCAATACATTACGCTCTTTCTATTCCCTTATATGGGATCTATCTATTCTCTGGCGGTAAGGATTCGGCATTAGCTCTTGCTAGGACTTTCTATTCCCTTATATGGGATCAGGAGCTTCAGAGCGGTCCCATCCTGAAGAGGTTCAAGATCTTTCTATTCCCTTATATGGGATCTATTGATGTGGCTTCGCGTATGCTTATTGTTGTTGTTCTGTCTTTCTATTCCCTTATATGGGATCTGTGGGGGTTGTTGGTGGCTCCCTTGTTTATTTGTTTCATTCCTCCTTTTATTTGTTTTCATTAGTGTTTCCTGGTTTGTTTTCCTAACTTCCTGATTGTGTCCCCCTCAACGTAACTTCCTTGGCCCCACTTGGTTCTTAAGGTGCACTCTTCTGATGGTACGTATCTACTCCTTAATAAGTTTTTCTGTGT
>CAZVLA010000006.1:0-38826 GCA_964627805.1 uncultured Desulfurococcaceae archaeon | reverse complement strand
GCTGAGGAGATAGCTTACGTAATAAATGAGTCTAACTACCGTGCTTACCGAGGAATCATCCCTAAGGAGTACTTCAGATACCCAGTAGTTACTCGTGACGATATCGTGAGGGATATGAGGAAGATGCGCTTCTACGTCTACGAAATTAACGGTAAGATCGTAGGTGTAGCTGCTCTACACCCTAAACTCAATGAGGGTCTAGGAATTATTAGGCGGGTTTACGTACATCCAGATCATCAGCGTAAAGGTGTAGGTACTGCCTTAGTAAAGCATTTAGAGGAGGTAGCACTAAGACTTAACTTAAGGAAGTTACGCCTAGTAACTCATGAGGGTGCTTACTGGGCCATAAGATTCTACAGGAAATTAAGTTATAGAGTAGTTAATTACGTAGAGAGAACGGCGTGGAGGGATGTCGTGATGGAGAAAGTACTAAAGCCAAACATCACTACCGATACTAACCCTAAATCGCGTTACACTCATTAAATAATTGATATTCACTAAATTCAATAATGCATGATGAAGTACCAACCATATAATACCTCTAGTATTAGTAAATCATATTACTTGAGGATTATTTGAGAAGTGAAGGTGTGGCGGGCCCGCGGGGATTTGAACCCCGGACTACCGGCTTAGAAGGCCGGCGCCCTATCCTGGCTAGGCCACGGGCCCTTAGGTGCCCGTACTTTAATTGTTTTGTGGGGGCTTAAATTGCTTTGTTTCTTTTCCTTAATGCTTTATTTATGTCTATTATTTTGTTTGGTGCTATCCTCCTTACTATCTTACCTGCTAGGTCGTATACTCTCCTCGCCTTTAGTAGTATTACGAAGTCGCTACTAGCTATGGTTGCTTTAGTAGCTATTACCTCGATGTCTGCTTTCTTAGCTAACTTAACCTTAGCTTGAGGTATTTCACTCTCTATTACCTCAGCGTGCCTACCACTCCAGCTTACGTTCTTATCGAGTACTATAGTTACTGACTTAGGTGATGACCTACTTAACTCCTCCTTAATTAACTTAAGTGCTTCAAGTATTAACGGCGTACTGAAGTCCTTAATGTATGAGCTCCTTAAGTCACGTACGATACCGTCGTCACACAGTAGTAAGTACCTACCCTCAAGCGCCGATACTATAGTCAGTACTACGTTGTAACCATCAATTACTAAGTCATGACCGACTAAGGAATTAATTAGCTTAGACCTAACTAACTCAGCATCATCGGATCTATGGACACACCTAAGTAGTAACGCCCTCTCCTCACGAGTTAGTAAGTACCTAGAAACTACTAGATCAAGTGATACTTTCTGACCGTAACCCCTATCAAGTAAGTACTTATAGTCTTGAGCAGCTAGTACTACCTCCTCCCTAAGGATCAAGAACCTACCCTCTCCCTAATGAAGTTACTAACCAACTCCCTAACCCTACCCTCAAGCTCCTCAGCACTACCTAAGAACCTCCCTGAAGCGTGGTCGGCCTTACCACCACCCCTACCACTCAACGCCTTACTTAAGTACTTAATCAACTCATTAGCAGGTAACTTACTCACTAAGTCACTACTTACCGATACCTCAATTAATGAGTAGTTACCCTTAGGTAACTGACTAATTATTAAAGCAACAACACCTCTAAAGTCCCTACTCAACCTAAGCAGTACCTCCCTAACTAGGTTGGGGTCGTAGATGCTTAGAGCCTTAGTAACTAACTTAACACCCTCAATCACTAATGCATTACTGATTAACTCATTAATTAGTGAGTCCCTAACCAACCTCCTATAACTACTTAATAACTCCCTCAAACTCCTAAGCTCCTCAGTAACTGCCTTAGACCTAGCGAGTACATCACCACCTAACACCCTAGAGGACTCCTTAATTACTGACTCAAGCCTCCTAGCGTAGTCAGCTATCCTAGCACCAGCTACGTACTCAATCCTAACCACACCATCAGCTATCCTCTCAACATTAACTATCTTAACACCACCAACCTCCCTAGTATTACTTACGTGAGTACCGAAGCAAGCCTCAACATCGTGCCCCTCAATCTCAACAACCCTAATCTTAGGAGCTAATACTACACCACCTTGATAGAGCCTAAAGCCGTACCTACGCTCAGCCTCGTACTTACCCATGATTGATGCCCTAACAGGTACACCTTCATCAATAACCTCATTAGCTATCTCCTCAATCCTCCTAACCTCCTCCTCACTTAAGGGCTTGTAGTGAGTTATGTCCAGCCTAGCACCATCAACACGCTTCTCAGCACCTGCTTGCCAGACGTGATTACCTAGTACCTTCCTAGCAGCACCTAACACTATATGAGTTGCTGTGTGGTGCCTCATGAGTGAGAACCTACGCAACCAATCAATAACACCCCTAACAACTAAGCCCTCAGTAATCCCCCCACCCTCAACCTTATGAACAACTACATCACCTACCTTCTGAACATCAACTACCTTAACCCTAGAACCGTTAGGTAGTATGAAGTACCCTAAATCACAAGCCTGCCCACCACCCTCGGGGTAGAAGGCCGTCCTATCAAGTACTACGTAATTACGGATAACCCTAACTACCCTACCCTCAAACACCCTCATGTAGGGGTCCTTATGGAAGAGTAGTTCAGTAGGTTCAACACCTTCTAAAGCCTTAACAACGTCCTCAGGGACCTTAACGGTCTCCCTACGCTTAATAGGTACTGATGCATGCCTAGAAGCTAGTCTTGAGTAGAAGTCCTTAGGTACCTCAACATGAATCCCTAAAGACTTACTAACCTCCCTAACGACTTCAGGAGGTATTCCGTGACTATCGTAGAGCTCGATTAAGTCGTCAGTACTTAAGCCACCTCCCCTCCTAATGTACTTACGTATGACCTTAGGTGCTCTACTAATTACTTCAGAGTACTTACTCAACTCACTACTAACTACATCAACTACGTAATCCCTAACACCCTTAAGGCTCGGGTATAGGTCTTTCCAGTAATTAAGTTGCTTATCGATTAACTCGTAAATAACGTTAGTTAAGCCCATTAGAGTAAGTACCCTAAAGACCCTCCTAAGTACTAACCTAACTAAGTAACCCTCACCAGTATTTGATGGTACTGCACCATCAGCAAGCATTAGCAGGGCTGTCTTAATGTGGTCTAGTAAGGTGAATACTCTTATTGAGTTACTTAAGTAATTACGTACGGTACCCCCATCAAGACCTAACTCACTAGATACGTACTTAACTAACTCACTTAACCCCTCCTCACCACCACCAACCCTAACTAAGTTCTTAATAGCTGACATGAAGATCTCCTTAGGTGGCTCCTCAATACCTAGTACCTTAAAGTAATCACTAACTAAGGGACCGTATATAGCGTGGAACGCCGTAGGTGTTTTCTGAGTTAACCAAGCGATCCTCTCAATTCCGTAGCCAGTATCTACTATCTTAATAGGCATCTCAACATACCCACCATTACGGCATTCATACATCATGAATACTAGAGTAGCTACTTCAAGACCACCAATAGCTACCTCAAAGCAAGGCCCTGCATTACCTCCACCCTCCCACCAAGACTCCTTAAACGTTAATTCATCCTCAGGAACACCTAACTCCTTAACGAAGAAGTCCCTAGCTAACTCAACAGTTTCATGAGTGAAGTATACGTACTTATTAGGGTAGTTGAAGGCGTGGTGACCACCCATTATGAAGTTAGTTAAGTGCCTACCTAACGTATACCCAACACTATCTATATCCTCAAGCCTGATACAGGGTTGAGCAATGACTAATGGGTTAGCTGGTGGTGGTACTATACCTGAAGTTACGTGGGGCTGGAAAACAATTATTGAAGCTATAGTTAGGTAGAGGTCATCACGCCACCTAGCAAGTACTGGGTGAGGCTCTATAACCTCATGACCCCTCCTCTCAAAGAACCTAAGGAACCTATCCCTAACCTCCTTAACGCTTAATGGAGGGACACCCAACTTAATACTGAAGAAAGTGTATGGACTACATGGAGCGTCACCGCAGTCACTCCTATCCCTTAATGACCAGAAGTAAGCACCGCAGGATGGGCATCTCCTACGCCTAAACCCTTCCTTAACGAATAATTCAACCCTGTAGATACTCTCATCTACCCTACTCATTAAGACCTCACCTAGTCATGACTAGATAGTACTTAAGAATTAAAAGAAGTTATGGATGCCCTTTCTTTACCCGAATAGTGACGCTATTCCTTCAGCTATTTCCTCCTCACTAACTTCCTCCTTCTTCTCCTCTTCTTCCTCCTCTTCCTTCCTCTCCTCCTTAGGTTGGGGTGCTGCTGCCGGAGCTACCTCAATCTTAAGCTCTAGCTCAGGTGCTTTAGGTGCTATAGCTGCTGCTAAGGCTAATGCCTTACTTACTGCTGACCTAATCACGTACTCAGCAGTCTCTGGTGTTACGAACCCTGCCTCAGAAGCTAGTGCTAATGCCCTCTTAACGGCCCTAGTGATTACCTCAGGCATTACGTCGGGTAGAGGTACTGCTGCCTCAATAGCTACCTCCCTAGCTGCCCTAACAGCACTTAGTAACTCATTCCTGAATGACTCTATATCAACCTTAAGTTTCTCAGCAGGTATTACGAGTCCTGAGTCCCACACTGCCTTAAGTCTTAACTTAACAGCTATTACCTTAATATCCAGCTTCCTAAGTAGTGAAGCTAGCTCCGGACTTATCGTGTCGCCAGCCTTAGCTACTCTAGTGTCCTTAGCTATCCATATAACACCCTCCCTAACCTGGGTAGGTATCCTTAACTTACCGAATATCGACAGCATAGGCCCGGGAGGTATTCCCGTAGGTCCTTGAGGTACGTAGATATCGTCGGTAGCTACGTCACCAGGCTTAGCGTACTTCATCTCAACTAACTTATCAAGCATTATCGATAGTTCGAATGGGTTTAAGTTAGTGAATATGAACGCATTAGTACCTGTTAAGTAAGGCTCTAACTCCTTAACACCTGGTAGTCCTAACTCCTCCATAGCCCTCTTAATCAGTACGTTCTTATACACCTTAACGAACCCGTACTTCTCGAGCTCGAACTTAATCTTCTTGTACTGAGGTGTCGGTGTCCTGAATAGGTCTATAATACCCATTACCTTATACTTCCTAAGTAGCTCCTTAATCTCATTAACTAATTGCTGCTTCTTAATGAGTGCTGGCCTAACCCTAGGCTTAGCCTTAGTAGCTTTCCTAGCCTCAAGCTCCTTAAGTAACTTAATTAACCTAGCCCTAGTACTCCCCTTCACTGCATCATCACCTCAACAGGTGGACCCATAGTTGTTTTTACGTATATCTTAGTAGCTGATTCGAGTGGTCTCTTAATCTTTGACTTAATATGTTCTAAAACAGTCATGATGTTTTCAGCTATGTCGTTCGGGTCCATATCCTCCGTACCTACTCTACAACCAACCCATAACTGCTCCTTATTCCTTAACCTAGTAGTTACTTTATACCTCTTCACGACAGCACCTATATCAGCATTCACGGGCACCGGTATCGGGAACTTACCCCTAGGTCCTAACGCAGGACCTAATATCCTACCAGCAAACACCATTAAGTCAGCCTTAACGAGTACCCAGTCATACTTACGTGCTAACTTCTTAGCCTCTCTCCTACTAAGGTTCTTAAGCTCCTCATCACTTAACGTATCAATACCTAACTCCCTAGCCTTAATCAACATGTCACCATTAGCTACTACTAACACCTTAGGCTCCTTACCTAATCCCTTAGGAAGTACTATAGCGTCCCTGAACTTAATCTCAGGTGCTTTACGGTGGAAACCCCTGAAAGTAACTATTAACTCAACTGACTGCCTAAACCTCCTACCCCTACCTAACTCAATAGCCTTCTTAACGGCATCAATGACTGCCTCCTTAGTCAGTACCACCCCAATCACCTACCCTTTCTCCATTCATCCTCGTATTTAAGTAGTATTGAGTCGTACTTACCTTCAGAGACCTCCCTAACAACTAACTTAGGTTCCTTACCATCAACCGTTAACCCTATAGTAGCTGCGCTAGAGAGTATAGTCTTAACGGCTGCCTTAAGTGACTTAGCGTTTAAGTCGTTCTTCTTAAGTAGAGCTACCTTAACCACGTCCTCAAACGATATATCACCTACCTTCTGGTGGGCCGGGTCACCGGATGGTTGTGAAGCACCCGCGAACTTAAGCAGTAGTGAGGTAGTTGTTGGTGACTTAACACTTATGCTGTACTCCTTAGTGTCTGGATTAACCCTTATCTCGACGGTTACTTCAATGTCCTTATAGTCCTTAGTAGCTTCGTTAATCTTATTAATTACTTCATTAGTATCTAACCCATACTGACTAATAGCTGGTCCTAAGGGTGGTGCGGGTGAGGCGTTACCACCCTTTACCCTAGCCCTAATTATTCTCCACGGCATACCCATCACTTCCTCTTGAGTGGTCTCACATTATCTGCGGGTATGGTGGCCTCCATCTTGAAGGAGGCCTCGAGTATGTTGAGTGTTACGAGGTTCTTCTGCACGTCTACAGAAATTACTGAGGCTTTTAAGCCTTTGAACGGGCCGGACACTATCTCAACCATGTCTCCAGGCTTAAGCTCCTCAATAGGTGGCTTAACCTTAATTAACCTCTCAACCTCCTCCCTCCTTAATGACCCCATAGCCTTACCCTTAACGTGCTTAATGTCCCTAGCTACCCTATGAACAACGTGTAGACCCTCCGTCTCAATTATTATGTAGCCCTTAATCTCAGGTGGTACGATTATTGAGTATATACCCTTAGTACCTATGGCCCTAGCACTAGCCTCAAGCATTAAGGCTACGTTAGTCTCCTGACCAGCTGTAGTCCTAAGTACTACGTACTTAAGTGCTGGGGCCCTAACCCTCCTGACCTTAGCCTCCTCCCCACTACTTACCTCACTCCCCTCATTACCTGACATCCTAGACACCTTGGAACATCGTTAGTGCTAGGTGTATTAGGAACCCAACAACACCTACTAAGAATATACCAGCTAACGTTATCTTCAGGATTAACTTATACTCATCAGGCTCTGGCTTCTCAGCTATCGTTAGTATCCTACGCCACATCTCAAACGTCCTCCTTAGACTCACCAACCCAATCACCAGCTGTACCCTACTTAGTAAATAGCTTATTAAGTATTACATCCGGGTCGTAAGGGTCTAGATCATCATACCCCTGCCCAGTACCTACGTAGATTATAGGCTTACCGATAGCTAGTATTATACTGAGTGCAGACCCTCCCTTAGCATCAGCATCTAACTTAGTAAGTACTACAGCATCAACACCTACAGCCTTATCAAACCACCTAGCCTGCTCTATAGCGTCATTACCTGTTAACGCATCAAGTACTAGGATCTTTAGGTTAGGCTTAACGACCCTAACAACCTTCCTAATCTCATTCATTAAGTCAACGTCCGTATGCATCCTACCAGCAGTATCTATTAGTACCGCATCCAACCCGTGCTTACTAGCGTATATGACGCCGTCCTTAGCAACCGCTGCTGGGTCAGCACCGTACTTACCCTTAATGAACGGTACCCCCAACCTCTCAGCATGAATCCTTAACTGCTCCTGCGCACCCGCTCTGAAGGTATCGGCGGCTACGATTACTGGCTTAAGACCACCCTTAATTAACCTGTAAGCTACCTTAGCTATAGTGGTTGTCTTACCTACTCCATTAACACCCATGAAGACTATTACGTAGGGCTTACTACCCTCCCTAACTAACTCAGTAATGTCCCTACCGAAGACCCCCTTCTTAAGTAGCTCATGTATGGCTTCCTTAATCCTATTAACTACCTCCTCATGAGCTGACTTACCGAATCGACTTACCTTAATACCTACTAACTTACTGGCTAGTGCCTCCTTAAGTAACTCAACAGCATCTACGGCTACGTCACCCTCAATTAACTCAAGCTCGATGTCAGAGAATATCTCCTCGAAGTCCTCCCTACTTAACTCCTTAGTAGCTACTACCTCACCTACCTTCTTACCTAATCTTGAGAAAACATCCCTTAACTTACTAAATACCAATACCTACCACCTCAGCGACTCATTCCCTACCCTATGGGGTATGTATTAATGAAGGGTATTAAACTACCTTAAGTACCTTTAGAAACCCCAGTACCTCCCCTACGTGATAGGGCTTGAGATACTAGCCCCTGTAGTTGTTGGTAGTACGTTAATGCATTATTTAACTCCCTCTGGAGAGTAGCTAGTACTTCCTTACCCTCCCTCTCAATCCTACTCAATACCTCCATAGCCTCCTCTAAACCCATCTCTACGTAGTAATTAACACCTACGTGGATAACTACCTTATCCTTACTTAATGGCTTAGCCCTAATGAGTACTAAGCCCCTCCTATCTGAGGGCATGAATAACTCATCGGGCTTACTGGTCTTGAGTTCAGATATTAAGTTCCTACTAGCTATTACGTCCTCCAACTCACTACTTACTTGATCTATCTGAGCTTGTAAAGCCTCAATATACTTACGTAACTCACCTAACTCAGCTAATACACTCTCAAGAGGTACTGCGATTACCTTACGTGGTTGAGGTTCCTTACTCAATATACCATCCTCTAATCTCTTCTAGCTTCTTGATGTACTTATACTTAGCCTCCTCAGGCCTTATCTCCTTAACGTCCAGTATCCTTATGTGGTACCTCTTAAGCTTATGCCTACTCCCTAGCTCAGACAGTACCTTCTCTATGGCGTCCTCCTTCTTAACAGCCCTAACGTCTATCGTGAATGGCTGCCAAACCCTAATCCTATCTGGACTGAATAGCGCTACACCACTTACCCTATACACCTTCACCTCACGTTCAGGCACGTACCTCACCCCACACCCAATGCCTTAGTTATCCTCATTATCTCGGGGCCCGTAGTCCTCTCTCCTACTAAGGCCCCGTAGTTATTGGCTACGAGGCCGGTCTTAATAAATGCTACACCGAAGTTAACCGTACCTACGTCAGCTACTACGTCGAAGAACTCGGAAATAAACTTGATGTCCTCATCACTTAAGTCCGGATGGACTACAGCCCCCTTATCAGTAACTACGGCTGCTGAACCCACCGTTACTATGTCCCCGAACCTCCTCTTAACGTACTTACTAACACCTAACGCATCCACGATCTTACTAACCTCATCATTACTGAATCCCTCGTAGAGTACCGCTGCCTTACTATTACTTAAGACTACGTTACCTAATGCTGTGTACTTAGTATCAATTACTACTACCTTAAGACCCAACTCAATTAACTCACTAACCTCCTCATCCCTAGCTATGCTAGGTAGTAGTATAGCGTTATCATTACCAGCTACGAAAACACCTAGTAGTGGGGTACCAGCTACTTGAGCCTCAATAACCTCAACACCTAACGTATTAGCTACCTTCTCACGTACTTGAGGAGTCACGCCCTTAGGTACTAAAGCGACCTTATTATTAGTGAATATGTACACACCTATGTTCGGGTTACCAAAAACACGTAGCTTATCCAGCGGCATTTAGTCATTACCTCTCACTCCTTAGGGGAGGGACTCCCTTCCTTAACCTCCCCACCCTCCTTACTACTTACTTGCTGAGTCTCTATAGGTACCGCTAACACAGCCTTAACTACCTTACCTTCACTATCTATAGGTAGTACCCTAACAGCTACTCTCCTAGGCGGTTTATCGTATGCGTACTTGAATATGTAAGCATTTATTGACTCATCAATAATTACCCTCTCAGCCTTCGTGTGCCTAGCTATGAACTCACGTATCTCCTTAATAGCTCTAGGGCCTCTCCTCCTCCTACCGCTCCAGTAGACCCTAGACAGGTTTACCACGTATATACGCTCAGACACCCTAAACACCTCATACGTTCTTTAACTTAGACCTCCTCCAATGCCTGAGCCTCGGCCTGAAGGGTACCTTCCTTAATGACTTAACCACTACCCACACGGGTAGGGCTGAGTTTGATTTGTATGCCCTAGCTAACCTCAACTTCCTAGCTACGTGCTTATTCCTAGCCACCTAACTCACCTCTTCTCCCTAATGACTATCCTGTAGTCCCTCCTACTCCTAGAATCAAGTTCTAGGAGTATTGCTTTTAAGGTATCATCATCTATGACACCCTTAATCCTACCAGCTAGTGCTAGGTTTATTAAGTAGTCCTCAACAGCCCTAGCTAACTCAGGACGTACTAGACTTACGTTGTAGAGCCTCTCCCTAGCCTTAGGGGTTAATATCCTCCTAAGAATTGCCTGCCTCTGAGCCTCCCTAGCCATCTCCTCCTCCTTACGCCTACGCTCCTCCTGAAGCTTCCTAAGTAACTCCTCGTACTGCCTACGCTTAATCTCCTCTAGCTCCTCGTCGTAGTACTCTTGAGACACTACCTACTTCCCCCTCTATACTTCTTAAGTTCAGGAATATGCTTTACGGCCTCCTCAAACACCTCGTAAGCTATCTTATCAAGTAAGCTCCTACCCCTAGGGGTTAGTACCCTACCCTTATTACCCTCCTTAGTAACTAACCCAGCCCTCTCTAACTGCTGAAGTATCTTCCTTATGTGTGAACCACCAGCCCTCCTGAAGTGGGGTGGCGCTACTCCCCTACGCTGTAGACCACCGTAGATAACCCTGAATGTCTCGATACCTATCGGCTCACCACTTATGTAGAGCTTCCTCAGTATGCTAGCAGCTCTGTAGTACCACCAATCCATATCCTCAGGTGGTTTCTCCCTATTAGGTCCCGTCTTAACGAACATAGCCCAAGGGGGTGGCCTAACCTCGGGTACGTTCTCCTTCAAGTAATTAGCTAATGCCTTAATGAACATATCCGCAGGTACTTCCTTAACCGTTACCATTCACTACGACCCCTCCCGAACTATCTGCTTATGCCTTACTTAAAGGGATTTATTAGTTTAAATGCTTTCTACACATTACTACCTTAGAATTAATTTAGGTTGCGGGGCTGGTGTGATTGCCTAGGGCTAGCGTAGCGTCTATAGTACGTAAGTTAGTACTTAGTAGGCCAGCAATTACCTCATGCTTACTAGCTGGCGTCATTAATTACTCGGCACTAGCTAGGTACTTAATGAGTGAGGTTAAGGAGTTGAGTGGTAGGGACGACGTTACTCTAGACTCTATTAAGGTAGCCTTAACTAGGGTTGCTAGGAGCTTAAGGAGTGAGTTTAGGGGTTTTGAGGATAGGGTACTCTACGTAATAGCTAAGTCAGCATTAAGGCTTGAGACTGACTTAGTAGTAGTTACGGTTAGTCGTGAGTACGGTCATGCTAGGTTGAGTGAGTTAGTACGTAGGTTAAGGAATGCTAGGTTCCTACAGATAACTCAGGGAGTTACTGGATTAACTATAGTACTCGCTTCAGAATCACTTAATGAGTTGAGGGAGGTGTTAGGTGATTCAGCAATACTTAACGTACTTAATGATCAGTCAGCGATAGTACTGATAAGTCCTAAGGACATAATATACGTACCCGGAGTTGTTGCATACATAACAAACCTCCTTGCGTGGAGGGGCTTAAACATAACTCAGATAATATCCTGCTACCTAGACACTATATTAATAATGAGTAGGGAGGATGCCTTAAGTGCTTACGTAGTTCTTGAGGAGTTAATAAGGAATGCACGTAAGTTCATTAGTAAGTCACGTACGTAACACTAATTAATTACGTACGTAACAAGCCTTACTCCCAACTTAAAACACCTAAGCACAGCTGTGGTTAGGGGTCGGTATGAAGGTAGTACTTGCTTACTCAGGTGGTTTAGATACTTCAGTAATCCTCTCCCTACTTATTGAGAAGTTAGGTGCTGAGGTAATTACGGTTACCGTAGATGTTGGTCAGAGGGAGGACTTCGAGGAGATTGCTTGGAGAGCTGAGAAGATAGGTGCTATTAAGCACTACACAATAGATGCTAAGGAGGAGTTCGTTAGGGAGTACGTATTTAAGGCTATAAAAGCTAATGCACTCTACGAGGGTAAGTACCCGCTATCGAGTTCATTATCTAGACCATTAATAGCTGAGAAGCTCGTTGAGGTAGCTCATAAGGAGGGAGCTGACGCAGTAGCTCATGGATGTACGGGTAAGGGTAATGATCAGGTGAGGTTCGACGTAACTATTAAGGCTCTAGACCCTAACCTCAAGGTAATAGCCCCAGTTAGGGAGTGGGGACTGACTAGGGATTGGGAAGCTAAGTACGCAGTTGAGAAGGGGTTACCTATTAAGGTTGAGAGGAAGGTATTCAGTATTGATGAGAACTTATGGGGTAGGAGTATCGAGGCAGGACCTATTGAGGACCCATTCACTGAGCCACCAGAGGATGCATTCCTCTGGACAACACCACCGGAGAAAGCACCTGATAAGCCTGAGTACCTCCTAATTGAGTTCTCGAAGGGTGTTCCAGTAGCTATTAATGGTGAGAGGTTAGGTCCTGTAGACCTTATTAAGTACTTAAATGAGGTAGCTGGTAAGCACAGTGTTGGTAGGATTGACCATATTGAGGATAGGGTAGTTGGTCTTAAGTCTAGGGAGGTTTATGAGTGCCCAGCAGCTATCACCCTTATTGAAGCTCATAAGGACTTAGAGAAGTTCGTACTTACTAAGCATGAGTTAGCATTTAAGGAGTTAGTAGATACTGCATGGACGAACCTAGTATATACTGGCTTATGGGTCGACCCACTAAGGCACGCGCTTGAGGCATTCATAGATGAGGTCGAGGGTAGGGTTGATGGTGTCGTTAAGGTTAAGCTGTATAAGGGTGGTGCCTACGTAGTAGGTAGGGAATCACCTAACGCACTCTACGACCTCAAGCTAATTACTTACTCAGCTAACTCAACCTACGATCAGAGGTTGGCTGAGGGATTCATAGCTCTATGGGGGCTTCAGAGCGTCTTAGCTAATAACGTAGCTAGGATTAAGGGTAGGGTGTAGGGACCTCATGCCCCTCTATAGGAAGGAGTTACTAGGGGATACTGAGGAAGGCGTACTTAAGTACACATCATCGATTGAGGAGGATGCTGAGTTCGTTGAGGAGGTTGTTGAGGTACTGAAGGCACATGTTAGGGAGTTAGTAAGGGGTGGTTACGTAGAGACTAGCGTAGGTAATGAGATTATTGAGGTACTTAATGAGGTACTGAAGGACCCTAGTAAGGTACTACGTAGTGAGTTTGAGGACGTTCACGAAGGTATTGAAGCTTACTTAAGGGAGAGGTTAGGGGAGAGGGCTGGTTACTTAGCCTTAGGTAGGAGTAGGAACGACCACGTAGCAACTGCCTTAAGACTTAAGGTAATTAGGGAGGTTAAGTCGATTCTAAACCTCATTAGGGAAGTTAGGAAGGAGCTACTTAATGCAGCACTAAACTACGTTAACACACCAATACCCCTCTTTACTCACGAACAACCAGCTCAAGTAGGTACAGCTACTTACTACCTACTATACATCGATGATATCCTACGAACACATTACAGAGTTCTTAAGTTAGTTACTGAAGTAGTCGTTAAGCAATCACCCCTAGGCTGCGGGGCTATTGCCGGTACTAACGTATGTTTAGATAGGGACGTACTTGCTAAGGAGTTAGGTTTTAATGAGTTAGCTGAGAATTGCTTATACGCAACGTCAACACGTGACTTCATATTCTTAATAGCTTCAGTAATTACTTCATTAGCTAATGAGTTATCTAGAGTATTTAATGACTTAATAGCTTGGTCATCACCGAACTTCAGTATAGTTAGTGTAGGTAGTAAGCATTTATCAACGAGTAGCTTAATGCCCCATAAGAAGAACCCAGTAACTCTTGAGGTACTTAGGTCATGGGCTGGTGAGTCCTTAGG
This sequence comes from uncultured Desulfurococcaceae archaeon, assembly GCA_964627805.1. Lineage (GTDB taxonomy): Archaea > Thermoproteota > Thermoprotei_A > Sulfolobales > NBVN01 > CAZAMI01. Next base: position 24,979 of record CAZVLA010000006.1, on the reverse strand, counting down.
TGAGTTAATATCCGTAGCTACAATAGTTAAGGGGCTACATTCAGGTTATAACTTAGATTTACAGGAAGTGAATAAGCACTGCTTTAGGATCTTAAGACTAGCTAAGGACTCTTTAGTAATTCTTAAGGACTTAATAAGTAACTTAAGCTTCAATGACTGTAGTAAGGACTTAAGCTACTACTTAGTAGCTACTGACATTGCTGAGTTAATAGCTATAAAGGCGAAAGTACCGTTTAGGGAGGTTCATAAGTTAGTAGCTAAGTGCTTTAAGTTAAGTAGTAGTGAGGGTGAGTTCATTAAGTGTGTATGCTTAGGCACTAAGGAATTAGTAGGTAGTAATGCTGAGGAGTTATGTAGGGATTTAAGTGAGGTCATTAAGAACCCTATTAAGTCTATTGAGTTAAAATGTGTTAAGGGATCTATCAATCCTAAGTTAATTAATGAGTTGATTAGGGAGAGACTTAAGGAGGTTAATCAATAATTACTCCCTCACGCTCTGTAGGAGCTACTATAGATTCTAAGTACTTGACCCCAGTCCTTAGGAACTTCCTTAACCAAGGTGAGAGAGCTAATGAGATTAGTAGGTAAGTAGCTACTGAGGCTATGAATGCAGTAACTAATTGAGGTAAGTCACTCCAGAAGTGCTTCACAACTACCTCATTAGCCTTAAGTAACACCAGCACTAAGGAAGCACCTAAACCAGCTATTGAGAACGCTACTAACTCACGTAGCGGGAACTTAAACATCATCTTCCTCCTAGCCCATAAGTAAGCATTCACTAAGTACGCTGGTGCTGTAGCTAGCCATGACGACGCGTACACCAGTGCTAGTAGTTGAGGTTCCTTAACTATAGGTGAGTTAGTAATTACTAAGTACGTAGTTAAGCCAGTAGCTACACCTAAAGCTACTAACGTCCTCACTAAAGCTACTAGCGGTACCTTAAATAGTGGTGTCTTAGTTAACCGTGATGGATCCTCATAAACATCCGCACGTTCAGTACCTGTAGCTACTGAGCCGAAGACACCACCAAGCATTAGTATGAATGACTCTATACACATAATGATTATTAAGTAAGGAGCTACTGCGTATGCTGGGTTTAATAGACTCATAACTGCCTTAGCTAGCGTTACTATTATCGCTAATTCACCAATACCTATGAGGAGTACTATCCTAATAACGTCCTCAACGTCCCTACTTGAAGGTGACCTAAGTAGCTTAGCGTATATACTAGTTGATATAGCACCTGCAGCCCTAATTATTACGCTCCTAGGTATGCTAGCAACTCCTAGGAATGCTGATGCTTTAGTAACTCCAGTAACTGCTGTTAGTAATGCCTTATCTAGATTCATTAGGAACGCATTTAAGGAACCTATGACCGGTATGTAAGCACCTTTAAACCACTTAATGACTAATTCCCTACTAACCCTAGGTCTTAACGGTATACCACACCTAATACCCACCCTCAACGTGTACGTAGTTAATGCTGTTGCTAGGGCTAGGATTGGGGATAGTACAGCACCTAGTAGGGCTAGCTTCATAATAGCTACTAATATGAATGCGTAAGTAAGTCTAGATGTTTCGTAGATAATTACTGAGTAACCTATAGCTTCGGGCTTAGTAACTGATAACATACTGATTAAGTATAGGTTAATCACGTCTAGAGGGACCATAATAATGATTGCTAGGAAGTACTGAAACCCCCACCCAATCCTTATTGAGTATAAGTAACCAGTAATACCTAGTAGTAAGCACATGATCGGTGCGTATACTGTATTAAGTGCTAGTACGGACTCAGCACTACCCCTAACACCCCTAGCGAAGAACCTAGAACCCCACCACCTCCACACTGTAGTTGGTGCCCAGAAGGATCCGTAGATACTCATTATAGTTACCCACAGACCATACTCAGCAACACTTAACCTCCTAGCAACGACTACAGCAAACGCTATAGCTACTAAGGTTCTGTACATCTGAGCCAAGTAATTAAGTATTGATGAGTACCTAACCCTGACCCTAATACTACTCATGAGGCACCCCCAACACCCCTACCTAAGGAATTAAGCATTAAGTAATAATTAAGAACTTAAGGGTAACCGTAGTTTGGGAACCTAAGTGAATCCTAGGGTTTTAGTGAGGAAGTTAATAGGTAGGAGGGGTGTGTTCCTACTTAGGAAGTTACTTTCTAGAACATCACTTAAGTTAGGTATTATTAAACCGTCTAATACGTTAGGTAAGGAGGATGGTATATCAGCGATGGTCTGTACGTTCAATGAAGCTGACTGGATAGAGCCATCAATACTCTCAATTAAGGACTTAGTTAATGAGTACGTAGTCATTGATTCCTCAATCGATGAGACACCCGACATAATTAGGAGGTTAGGTAGGGAGTATGGACTTAATATTAAGTTAATTAAGATGCCCCCAGGTAGTTTAGTTAATGCTAGGAATGAAGCACTTAAGCACATTAGTTATAAATGGGTCCTCATTTGGGATGCTGACTTCATAGCTAAGCCTAAATTAGTTAAGGTGATTAGGGAATTAATTAGTGAGTTAGATAGTAGGAGGTACTACTTAATATACTGGCCCCACATTCAGTTATGTGGTGACCTACATCATCTATGCCCTAAACCCCTACATATTGAGCATTGGATGTATACTTGGTCACCATACATTAAGTACGTGTGGGTAGGTAGGTTTGAAAGTCTTAAAGCACCTCTACACGTGTATGAAGCAGTAATGATTAAGGAACCACTATCACTCCACTTAGCTAGGGTTAGGAGTCCTGAGAGGGTAGCTCTTAAGGCTCTATGGTGGATGTTCCGTGAGGAATTCAATAGGGTAAGTAGTTGGGATGAGTACATGGAGTTAGCTAAGCGTAAAGCTATTGAGACTTACGGTACGGATGACCTAAGAACTATAGGTGAGGAGTTAATTAGGAAGCAAGTAAGTAAATTGCAGAAGTATAGTAAGGAAGTCTACGGTGATTACCCACCAATACTTAAGGAGTACGTTAAGAGGAGGTACGGGATTGAGCTTTAGCTAATGAATCACTTACTAATCAACTCATTAATCACACCCTCAACAAAATCCGCGACCCTCCCCCACCTAAACTCCCTAGACCTCCTCAACCCACTCATACCTAACCTTCGCGCTAAATCCCTATCCCTAGCTACCTCCTTAATTGCCTTAGCTAATGACTCAGCATCACCCTTAGGTACTATAATTGCTGAGTCCTCACTAACTACTCCCGTCTCCCTAAATAACTCACTAACTATTACTGGTTTCCCATACCCCATACACTCAGCTACGGAGAGTCCAAAGCCCTCAGCACTTAATGAAGGCGCTACGCATAAATCAGCTAATTCATAGTACTTAGTAATGTCTGGTGCGTTGATAACTACCTTAACAACCTCCCTACCTAACTCCTCATTAATCCTACTTGCAACCTCCTTAACCCTACTTAAGTACTCGGAACCCTTAGGATCACTACCACCTACTAACCATAACCTAGCATTACTTACCTCCTTAACAACCTCCCTAAACGCCTTAAGCAATATTAAGTGGCCCTTATTAGGTGAGAACCTACCCACGTGAACTATATCGAAGTACTCATTACTTACATGTACGTACTTAAAAGGAGCATCTACACCCTCAAAACCTAATACCCTCACCTTATCACCATCAATACCTAACTCACGAACTAACTCCTCCATCACTACCTTAGTAGGTACGATAACGACGTCTGAGTACTTAATTGAGTACTTCACAATTAACTTCTTAATAAATGACATAGCACCACCTTCACTCAGGAATCCTAAGTCATGAACTAAGTAAATAACCCTTAACTTCCCCCTAATGAATATTGGTGAAGACTCACTCCAGTACCCATTAACGATAACTACGTCGGGGTTAAGCTCAGAAGCTTTCCTCGCTGCATTATGTGAGAAGATTAATGCCTTGAGGTAGTTGTAGCTACCTGAACCACTAACGATTAGCTTAAACGGTGCTTCAGCCTCGTCGCTACTTGGGAACCTGTAGTATATACCTACGACCTCGTAACCACGCCTAAATAACTCAGTAGCTACTCTATAGACAAACCTCTCAGAACCACCACGTACGTTAGGCCACCAACCCCTAGAGATGAATACTACACGCACTACACACACCCTACATAAGGTTCTTAACTTACAAGCAAAAGTACCTGTAGGCAGGACGCAGTGCCTAAAGTAGCTCTGGTATGGATTAACTACAATAGCTCACACATGAGGGGTGTCGTTAGGGAGTCTTTAAGGAGTTTATATGAGCTTAACTACCCGAGTAGTGATTATGAGGTCATAGTAATTGATAATGCATCAACTGACGGTAGTTGGGAATTTGTGAGGGACTTAGCTAGGGAGTACTCTAGGAGGTTTAACGTTAGGACAGTTATCTACAGGTCCTCAAGAAACCTAATGTATACTGGCGGTAATGAGTTAGGGCTTAGACTAATGAGTAGGGGGGTTAATTACGTAGGCTTCATTAATAATGACGTAATAGCTCACCCAGACTCACTAAGTAGTTTAATTGAGTACTTACGAACCTATGAGGAAGTAGGTGCTGTTCAGGGTATCCTCTACTACGACCGTAGGGGGAAGTACGTAAATAGTGCTGGTTGCTTCATAGATACCCTACTTAATTGCCACATGGTCTCAACACCCATAACTAAGCCATTATCAGTTACTTACACACACGGAGCTTACTCAGTATACTCACTTAAAGCACTTAAGAAGATACTACACAACGGTAGGTTATTCTTCCAATGCGTACCTGCGTTCTTCGATGACAACTACATAGGCATGAGACTCTGGAACTCTGGATATATGTCCTGCGCCTTGCCAGTCAATGCAGGCACACACCTACATAGTGCTACGTTTAAGCGTCTTAGTTTATTAAGAGACGTAAATTCATTTAGGACATCTATAGTTAAGGGGAGGGTCATTACATTAAACTATCAATCAATCTATACATTATACATAGTTAAGAGGGTAGCTACTCTCTTGAGGAGATTAGACTTTAGATTACTCATAAGAACCTATCTTGAAGCTACGGAATGTGGTGACTTCATAGTTAAGTCCTTAGGTTGTAGGTTAAGTATAGATAAAATACCTCACATACCATTAAGTATTAATGAAATCATTAAGGTAATTCTAGGTGCCGGTAGGTCAGTATATAGTAAGTTCCTAGATGGAAACTACGTCTTAAGTAGAGCTTGCTTAAAGGACCTATGCCCTAAGTGAATAGGTTATGGTCGGCTTACTCGAGTAAATATATTAGTCCGTACCTGCCCCTACACCAATGTGGTGTAGAGTATGTTTATTCGTTTTGAGCATGTTAGGTTGCTTAAGGCGGTGGTAACGAGGAGAGACTTGAGTGAGTTAATTAAGGATAGGGTTGTTGAGCGTAGGTTATTTTCTAAGAGAATTATAGAGTTAGAGATTATGGGGTTAGTAAGTAGGTCTGAATCATCCGTAGTGATTACTGAAGCTGGTGAGTACCTATTGAAGGCTTACGAGTTAGGTAGGCCAGACCCATCAGTTGATCCCTGGATTAACTCAGCAGTTATCTACGCCTTAGAGTTAGGTAAGCGTACTGACTACGTACCTCGTGAGTGGTTAGGGTTCTTGAGGGAGCGTGGGTTATGGGGTGATGACGGAATCACTGAAGCTGGTGAGTACGTACTTAAGTCTTACAAAGTAGCTAAGCCATCGATATTCCTAACACCTGAGGTAGTTGAGTTCCTAATAGCTCTACCACCAGGTCCAGCACCTTATGATGAGTTGATAGCTCTTAGGGATGCTGGTGGTTACGGTCAAGCAGTAGTTAATGCTTTAGAAGCTATGAGGTTACTTAGGATATACCCACCCAGCCCGCTAGGGAGTACCTACGTCTTAACACCTACTGGTAGGAGGGTTAAGGAGGCGCTACTTAAGATACCTGTGTATGACTCAGTAATATCACTGAATGAGTACGTAGCTAAGTTACTTAGTAAGGACGTATTGAGTGAAGCTGATGAGAAGTTCTTAGAGGGTATGCACTTAAGGAGCCACGGGAGGGTTACGGAGGCTGGTAAGGACCTACTTGAGTGCTACAGGCATTTAGGGGAGGATGTGAAGCCCGTAACACCATTCGTCATATCAGTTGAGGAAATCAGGGTTTTAGACGCTATTAAGGAATTCAAGATTAATCAACCTAAGGGTGAAGGACCTACATACAGGGACTTAAGGGACGCAGTTACTGAGGTAAAGGAACTAGGTAATACACTACACCTACTAGAGTCTAAAGACTTAGTAAGGAGGGTTGAGGTTAAGGGTAAGGATACCTACGAATTAACTAAGGTTGGTGAAGAAGTACTTAGGAGGTTTAAGGGGCTTAGGAAGGACATAACCTCACCACCTGTTAAGGCAGCTACCTACGCATTAGCTGGTAAGCCACCCAAGCCTGAGTGGGTTAGGGAGGGTAGGGAGTTAGGTATAGTATTTAATGACGTAACTAGTAGGGGTTACTTCATTATTGAAGTATCTAAGAGGATTAGGAGGTCACCCTACCTAACAATGTACGACACTAACATAGTGCATAAGACACCATTAAAGGGCATTAAGTTAGTGGATCTCAGAGCTAAGGTAATGGAGTCCATAGGGGGTTGCGAGAGGGATTTCGAGCGTGCCTTATCTGAGGCTGAGGGTAAGGGATTCATTGAGGTCCTACCTAATGACTACGTAGTACTTACTGAGGTGGGGAAGCTAGTTAAGGATGTGGTAGTAACAGCATCAACTCAGGAGTTACTTAAGGCTAAAGTATCCATAACACCAACACACTACTACATCCTCAAGACGATTAAGGATAACATCACTAAGTACAAGAAAGTCATTACTGAATCAGGTCCCGGCACACCTGATGAGGTGAGCTTAGTGTATAATAACGTGAAGAAGTACACAAGCATAACTACCGAGGAGGTTAAGAAGGTACTGCATCAGTTAAGGGCCTACGCACTACTCGGTAGGACGGGAGTGACGTCAGCAGGAGAGACCCTAATTAAGGTTGGGGATTACTTGAGAATAACTGAGTAGTTCGTGCTTTTAAGTGGTGCCGCCGGGGGGATTTGAACCCCCGACACCCCGGTCTTCAGCCGGGTGCTCTCCCAGGCTGAGCTACGGCGGCTCCTAAGAATTCTTGTGTGAGGGGTCTTAAAGGTTTTAATTTATGTTCTCATATATCGAGTACTACCCTTGCGTACCAGCAGTTATCCCTCCTACCTATCTCCATTAGTGAGTACGTTACTGCCTTAACCTCTACCCTAGCTTCATGCCTTTCAGGGTTGAATGGCTCCCCCCAAGCCCTACCCTTAAAGATTACTCTATCCTCACCTACCTTCCTAACGTACTCTACGTGGAACTTACTGAACATCATGTTTCTTGAGGAGTACTCTATGAGTAGGTCCTCCAACCACCTGTAGAGTGCGTTCATTAGGTCTATACCCTCATCCTCAATAACCACCTCCTCCCTAGGCTCGACCTTCGAGGTATCAGTCATTGTCTCGAATAAGGCCTTAGCAGCCCACTCAAAAACCTCCTCAATAGTCCTACCAGTACTCTCAAAGTAGACGTCAGACATATGCTCTAGGAACCTAAAACCACCACAAACCTCACTCAAAACTCAACACCTAAGAATGGTGTTTTAGGGAGGCATTAAACCTAATGTTGAGTAACTCAAGGAAGCTTAATTAAGCAGTAGGTAATTAGGTTCTACGGAGCGGCGGTCGTCTAGCCTGGTCTAGGACGCCGGCCTTCCAAGGCACTACGTAGGGGGCCGTAGAACGCCGGCGATCCCGGGTTCAAATCCCGGCCGCCGCACCACCTCCCTAGACCCAACTTATTTTAACCCCACCACTACCTACGCTTAAGCACTTAGTTAGGTGGTAGTGATTGAGGGGGTTTGATGCTGTAGTAGTTACTGGTGGCGCTGGCTTCATAGGTAGCGCTACTTGCGAATTACTACTGAGTAGTGGTGTTGCTGATTACGTATTAGCTATTGATAACTTACTCACTGGTTCATTAAGTAATGTTAAGTCCTTAATGAGTAGGTTCGGTAATAGGTTTGAGTTAGTCATTACTGATGTGAGGGATTTGAGGGGGTTGAGGGAGGTTACTAAGGTAGTTAAGGGTTCTTCAGTAGGTATTATACACTTAGCAGCTATGATTAATATTGAGGAGGTTAGGGAGAGGCCTTACGAAGCCATAGATATTAACATGGGTGGTACCGCGAATGCTTTAGAGTTAGCTAGGTACTTAGATGCTAATAGGTTCGTACTAGCATCTAGTGTAGCTGTTTATGGTGAGCCTAAGTACCTACCGATTAGGGAGGAGCACCCAACAAACCCTAAGAACCTATACGGACTGACTAAGTTATTTAGTGAATACTTACTATGGAGGTACTATGAAGACTACGGAATTAAGCCCGTAGCCCTCAGGTACTTCAATGTCTACGGACCTAGGATGAGGCCAGGGCCCTACGCAGGTGTTATCTATAAATTCATAACTACCCTACTCAAGGGTGAGCAACCAGTAATATACGGTGATGGTGAGCAGACAAGGGACTTCATATACGTATACGACGTGGCTGAAGCTAATATTAAGGCGTTACAGAGTAATTACGTAGGACCCCTAAACATAGGTAGTGGTGAGGAGGTAAGTATTAATGACTTATACAGACTAATAATTAAGTTACTAGGAGTTAAGGTAATCCCTAAGTACGGACCCATGAGGCCAGGTGATGTTAGGAGGTCTAGAGCATGTATTAAGAAGGCGCAGGAGGTACTCTCATGGAGACCTAAAACAGATTTAATACATGGGCTAAGGCAAACGATTAATTACTATAAGGAATCACGTATGAAGGATTAAAAGAGGAGACTCGCTACAGTGTATTCACTATGTATGTAGAGGGTACTCTACCCTTAGTTATTATTAACATAGTTATTTTTATTGTGGTGAGTAATTACTTCATAGGTATGAGCTTTGGGTGCTCCACCACCTCCACCTATCAAGGGTGTACCTAGTAGGTCACCATCAATTGACTTTAGCTTAGTTGTTAAGGCTATTGAGACTGTTAGGAACGCACTACCCTACATAGTTGTTGGTCCACCACTAATTAGGTACGGACCTGCTGGTGAGGTTCACGTTGACGTACCCCTAATGTACCATGACTTCGCGTTAGATAGGGTTCATTACGACCCCTACCTCAAATGCCCATCACCTAAGGGTAGGCCTGTTAGGGCTTGGGGTGTTAGGGTTGACCCTAACGAAGCTAGGTCAGCTATTGAGGCTGCGCTTAAGGAGGTCGTCGTTATTGAAGCTGGTGAGTATAGGGAGCCTGAGTACGCATGGGCTATACCACTTGCTTGGAGGAACTTAATAATAGCTCATATTAAGGTATCCTACGACGCTAGGGAGTTAATACCTGACTACGGACTTACTGAGGAGGTTAGGAGGTACGTAGTTTAAACGTAGTTAGTCACTACAGTCATTAAGTGGGGTTAAGTACCTTTTGAGTAGTACTGGAGGATCTAAGGCACCACCTAGGGTTAGGTCTGAGTATGGGTTAGTTAGTTATGTTGAGTCAGTACCTCTACGTAGGAAGTTAGCCTCACTCATTAAGTCATTCATTATTAAGGAGAAGCTACTCACTATACTCATCATACTCTACTTAATAACCCTAGTACTAACCTCAGGTGCTGTAGCTAACCTACCTAAGTACGTAGACTTTAGGGCTATAGCACTCATAACGTCCCTACTACTCATATCTAGGGGTATTGAGTCCTCAGGTGTCTTTACCTTAGCATCGATTAAGTTACTTACCGCTTCTAGGGGTTCATTAACTAACTTACTAATACTTACTTCATTAATTACTGCAGGTACTGCTGCTTTAGTTATGAATGATACTTCACTCTTCATCTACGTACCATTAGTAGTTACTATGTCTAGGTTGTTAGGTATTGATAAGGCGTTACTAGCTACTGTAGTTACTATAGCTGCTAATGTAGGTTCATCACTAACACCCATAGGTAATCCACAGAACGTTATTATCTGGCAGCACTACGGGGTAGGCTTTAGTGATTTCGTAGCTACTCTAGCACCCTTTACTGCGTTAGGTATGTCACTACTGATTGCTTACGTAGCTGTATTGAGTAGGGGCTTAGGTCTCGGGAGGTACTTAGTTAGGGCACCACCACCCGTCAGGGTTAACTATTCAGTACTTACTACTTCCTCAGCCTTACTAGTAGCTAATTTAGTGCTTGCTCACCTAGGTATGCATTACTTCGCCTTAGCTGTTACGGTAGCTGTACTCTTAGTGATTAGGAGGGAGGTTGTGTTGAGGGCTGATTACCCATTAATAGCTATGTTCATACTGATGTTCGCTGACTTTAGGGGCTTAGCTTCAGTTATTAACATTAAGTACCCACTCCTAAGTACCTCACTAGGTACTGTAGTCGTTGCTACGTTACTTAGTCAGGTAGTTAGTAACGTACCAGCTACTATACTACTCATTGACAGCGTTAGTAAGTGGGGTGCCTTAGCTGTTGGTGTTAACTTAGGTGGTACTGGATTCATTCTTGGTTCATTAGCTAACGTAATAACTATTAGGTTAGGTGGTGTTAGTGTTAGGGAGTTCCATAAGTACGAACTACCCTACTTCACCATACTAACCCTAGCTACCCTAGCCTTAGTAGCTACTCATACCTACCTACCTTAGTAACTACGATTTAACTTAATAGTACCTCAGACTAAATTAGTTTTGAAGTGATGAGAAGAGGGTCTAGTGAGTGATGAGCGAAGCCGGAAGGTCTGAACGTAGTAGCGGTAGGAGTGCTTTATTCAGTATCGTCCTGTCCATACTAATCTACCTAATACTCACCTTCGTATTCTACCCAGTAATAGCCTACGGTACTAGGGGAGCTATTAACGTAGGTACTTCAAGGTACTTATTCGTAGCTTCATTCCTAGCACTAATAGCTTCACTAATCATTAGGGCTTTAGTGACTTCAGAAGCCCTTAACTACCTCGTACTCGTTTCCTTAGTAGCTACATCAATAACCGCATTCATTGATGAGTACGTAACGATTACCTCAAGACACTTAAGCTTTAAGGTACTACCATTCGTACTCGTACTTAAGCACGGTAGTAAGGAGGTATTCAGTATAGACTTAGGTCAGTTACTACTACTAGCAGCTATCTTAACAGCAGTAATAACCTACTTAAGAAGGAGAGCTAGCGAGGTAGTACCTACTACTTAAGCCTAACGAGTTCACGCTTTTAAACCCCTAAGTAATAACCCTTCCTAGGGTGCCGCGGTAGTATAGCCCGGCCAAGTATGCGGGCCTCTCGAGCCTAAGCCCCTGCGCGGAGGGAGCCCGTGACCCGGGTTCAAATCCCGGCCGCGGCACCACACCCTCACGGCATTACCTTCAGTATCTTCTCACAAGCACTTACTACTCTAGAAGCTACTACCCAAGTATCTAGTGGTTTGTGGTATATTGAGTAGGTGTACTTAGCGAATGCCTTAACCTCAGGACTGAATTCACCGTGCGGGAACCCACCAATTACTATCGGTAATGACTCACTAATCGCTACCCTACAGACCTCCTCAGTACTGACTAACTCACCCGACTCATCAAGTAGTACTACTGAGTCCGTACCTAACTCCTTCATTAAGCTACTGAAGTTCATTGCTACAGCCTCCATTAGTGGCTTAGGTGAGTCTGGAGGTACTCTACCCTCCTTAAGTAGTTGCTCAATAAGTCCTACGAACCTATTGTAGTTCCTAGGTATCCTAGTTGTTGGGTCTATCCTAATTACGTAGTCGTTAATCGTGTGTACGATGACTTCCAACTTACCCTCTAGGTTTAGTGGTGAGGAGAGTAGCTCTAGGAGGGTTACGTGTACTATGTCGGGCCTACCCCTCTTATGCCTATTCCTTAAGGACTTCATTGCGTGGTAGTGTAGTGAGACGTCTAGTAGGATCTCAGTAGGTGACTTACCCCTCCTCCTAGCTGTACTGAGTACTGATGGGTGACTAGCTATCTCCCTAGGTACTAACTCAATAGCTGACTCAGCTAGGACTACCTTTATTACGCTCAACGTAGCACCGTAAGTATGTGGTGGGGGAGTTTAAAAAGAGGGTTCGTGACTTAGCTATTCAGAGAGCTAGGATACTCTATAGGTTAGCAGTTAATGAGGTTAGGGAGGGTAGGGTTGAGTTAGCTAGGGAGTACGTTAGGTTGGCCCTTAGACTCATTCAGAAAGCTAATGCTAGGAAACCACTATTTCTTAGGAGGGGTATATGCAGGAACTGCTTAGTACCCCTAATACCTGGCTTAACAGCTACGGTTAGGTTGAGGGGTAATAGGGGGTACGTTATAATAACTAGAAAGTGCTTACTATGTGGGTGGGTGAGTAGGTTACCATGCCGAAGGAGGAGAGGGTGAAGAGGGTAATTCATGAGGAGCCCCACGTAAGGATAGGTAAGGCAGGGATTACTGAGGGTGTCTTAGGTGAGATTAAGAGGCAGTTAGAGTCTCTTAAGGTAATTAAGGTTAGAGTACTTAGGTCCTACTTAAGAGCTAGTGGTAGGAAGACTGAGGAGGTAGCTGAGGAGGTAGCTAAGTTAGTAGGTGCTGAAGTAGCTGATGTTAGGGGGCATACATTCGTACTTAAACTACCTCGTAGGGGTAGAGGAGGTCGGTAATGAGTTCTAAATGCGTTAAGGAGCTTAGGGAAGTTACTGACGTACTTAAGGATCTTAGGGAATGCTTGAGTAGGGAGGAGTTCAGTAGTGAGGCTATTAAGTTAGTTAATGAGTCTTTAGGGACTATCGAGTACTTACTAAGTACTGACTTCCTAGCTGATCCTAGGTTCTGTAAGTCATTACTTACTGAGTCTAAGAGGTTACTAGGTAGGTGTAGGTCTGGTGGGTTAACTATTGAGTTAATGAGTAGTATTAGGTTGTTTAGTAGGGTAGTTAAGGCTATGAAGTACCGATTCACACCCTTAAGGAGTAAGTTAGTTACTGCTTATAGGCTGTACCTAGCTGGTATGATTACGTTCTTCGCTATAGCTTCATTCTGGGGCCGTACGTACCTACTACCAACCCTCATCATGATAGTCCCGTTCATACTAGCATTAAGTGGTTTAAGATCCCTTAAGTCCTCGGGCTTCCTACTAGCCCTCGCTTCAGTACCATTACCGATAGTACTTGGTGTAGTTACTACTCAGTACTGCGTACACGTAATTACCTCGGGCTTAGTTAGTGAGGTAGCTAGTAAGTTACACGTCAGTAACTTACTGGCTCACGCCTTAATCCTAGGCTCATTAGTAGCTAGCTTAATAACCTCAGTAGCACTTACATTAGCTACTTACTACTTCATTAGGTTTAGGTACGCATTTACGTAGAGCTAATATCCCTTACACACATACTTAATACCGTAAGGTGGTTTAGCTTGGTACGTGAGGTAAGGCCACCACAAGCTGGTTTAATGGGTTTCTACCCCGTACGTAAGCCCCAGTTAATTAAGATGATTGAGGAGTGCTTCAACGACGACGTCTGGGGTCCTGGGGGTAAGCCCTCACCCGGCTCAGTAAGTACTGAGGTAGTTGGTGGTGTAGCTCCTCACGCAGGCTACACCTACTCGGGTCCCTGCGCTGCTTACCTGTACAAATTAATTGGTGATTGTGGTAGGAAGTACGATACGGTAGTCGTGTTAGGTACTAACCATACCGGGTTCGGTGGTGTAGTTAATACTACTAAGAGGTACGTATGGAGTACCCCATTAGGTAATGTGGATATTGATGAGGACTTCATCGACATTATGCTTAAGTCATCTAGGTTAGTAGTTGATGAGCCCCTAGCAATGCTTGAGGAGCACTCAGTTGAGGTTCAGCTACCGTTCCTTCAGTACGTACTGGGTAGTGAGTTTAGGTTAGTACCTCTAGTACTTAAGTGGTTAGGCCCTTCAGAAGCTAGGGGGTTAGCTGAGCTCATCTATAGGGTCGGTAGGGACTTAGGTAGGGAGTTATTAGTTATAGCTTCATCAGACTTCACACACCACGGACCTATGTATGGTTACGTACTCTACTACGAGGACGTAGCTAGGAAGGTTAAGGAACTCGATATGAGATTCATCGAGAAGATCCTAGCCCTAGATACTGAGTCGTTCCTTAATGAATTAAGTAGGTATAGAGCAACTGTGTGCGGTCCAGGAGCTATAGCTACATTCATTGAGTACGTTAAGTTAGTTGGTGGTAGGGCTGAGTTACTTAAGTACTATAACTCAGCTGAGTTAACTAGGGATGAGTCAGCAGCTGTTGGTTACGCAGCTATAGCTGCTAGGAAGTAGTTAATGCTCCTCCCCACTAACCCTCCTTAAGAAGCTAGTAGCTACGGTCCTAGCAACAACTACTAAGTCATTAATAGTCATTACCTTAAGTAGGTGGAGTATAGCTAATGAAGCAACACCCAATAAAACACCCTGAACGACACCCTCAAAACCAGTAAGTACTGACGCAGTCATTAGAGCTACTTGAGTACCCCAAGCAATACCTAAGACCCTAAGTAGTCCGGAGTACTTAACGTACCTTAAACCAATGGGTAACGCAGCTACATTAGCGATTAAGAATGCTACCGCAGCACCATCAATACCTAAGAACTTAACTAGGGTTAGGAGTAGGGTAGTAAGTACTACTAACCTAACAGCACCTAAAAGGGCTAACCCCCTAAGGCACTTAACCCTATTCAAGGAGAATAGGACAGTGTTTAAGGCTACTAGGGGAGGTACTGAAGTCAGTAGTATCCTTAAGGTATTAACACCCTCAAGGAGCTTAGGATTAATTACGTTGAGTATGGGTGAAGCAGCTACACCCAAGAACACAGTTAATGGGGTAACTAGTGAGAGCCCCAACCTAAAACTCTCACCAAAAATGTCTGAACCCCTCCTCGTACTTATCGGTAATGCGGCCCCCAAGATAGACCCAGGTAATGCGGTAACGGCTAATGTAATCATTAGTGATAGGTAGAGTGTACCTGTACTAGTAGCTACCTTAATGATGTAGGCGAATAAGTAAACACTTAACATAGTAATTAACTGATTAGAGAACATGTAAGGGTAGTTGGAGAGGCCTAACTTAATTAACTCCGTAATACCCTTAGCGATACTTACTCCAGAACCTAACTCACTCCTTAAGTACTTCGGTAGGAGTATTGAGGTAGCTACTAATGAAGCTACTACGGGGTATGAGACGTACCCAAGTAGTGGTGACAGTAGTTTAAGACCTAGTAGAGCTAATGCAGTAGCTACTACTAACTTAGCTATTGAAGCTAGTATTAAGGATACTGAGTAGTACCTAAATAACTCAAGACCCCATAAGCAGGAGATTAGGGTTAGGGATATTAACGAGGAGAAAGCCATTAAGGGAGCTACCGTCGGTATTAGACCGTAGCCGAGGGCAGTAGCTAGTGGTATAGATATGAGGGCAGCTAAGGCACCAAGTAATGAACCTAAAGCAATAGCTGACTTAATAATCCTCAACCCATTAGCAGCTACCTCCCTAATAACGGCTAAGTTAAAACCAGCAGATACTACAGCAACAGCTATTGAAGCTGAACTAAACATCATGGAGGCAATACCCACAGCATCAACACCGACCAACCTAGCAACTACGATAACGAAGACAAAGCCGGATAACGACGTGGCTAAGTTACCTAAGAATAACCAAGCACCGCCAGCAACAGCGTCCCTAACATCCCTCTCCATTCTATCAGCCTAGTTATTCCAATAACCAAGAGAGCATACTAAGTTAACTTAAAAGATTTTACCTAAATCATAAATTACTTAAGCTCCTAATGAATCGTCCTTAATATAGAATACTAGAGAATATAGCGTTACGGTAATTCTTGTTAGGGAGGAAACCTTATAGGGGGTTATTGACGTTAATCGGGTCTTACCTTAGTGACGTCATTAATTATCTTAACTACCCTCCTAGCAACCTCCTCCCAGCTACATTGCTTAGCGAATCTTAACCCTTCATCAGCCTTCCTTAAAGCTTCATCGTAGTTCCTGTATACGTGTAGTAACTTATTAACTAACTCACTAATGTCACCCCGTGGGAAGATGTAGGCTCTTTCCTCATTAGCTACCCCAGTCTCTAGGAATATGTCTGAAGCAATTACAGGTTTTCCGTAAGCCATACACTCAACAACAGTAAGTCCGTAGCCTTCCTCAGCTATTGAGGGAGCTACACATACGTCAGCTAATCTGTAGTATGTATCAACGTTAGGAGCGTCAATTACGACCTTCACGACCTCCCTACCTAAATCCCTATTAATTTCTCTGGACATGCTTCTAATACCTTCAAGGTACTTAATGTGCTTGGGATCAACCCCCCTACCACCGACGAGCCATAGCCTAGCGTTAGGTACTTCCTTCACGAATCGCTTAAATGCTTCTAGGAGAATACTCTGACCTTTATTAGGGGCGAACCTCCCGACCTGAACTACATCGAACCACTCATTATCTTCATGAACCCTCCTAAACGGTCCTTCAACGCCTTCAACACCTAGTACGTATATCTTACTAGCGTCTGCATTAAGGTACTTAATGACGTCCCTCTTAACGGATTCCGTAGGTACTACGACAGCATTAGCTCTCGACACTACACGCTTCAATACGAAGCTCCTTAGGAAGTACTTTAATCTACTCCTCATAGCTAATTCAGATCTAAATAAACCTACGTCGTGAATTAACGCGATCACAGGTATTGACTTACTTATGAAGAGGGGTGAGGCCTCACCCCAGTAACTATTTACTATGACTACATCGGGTCTTAAGTCATTAACAACTCTAGAAGCCCATCTAGAGAAGCGTAAGCTAGCAAGTAAGGGCCTAGGGCTTTCCTCCTTCATTACTATTAACTTATGCCTAGCTTGGGGTCTCTCAAACCCTAATAACCACCTCGTAATACCGATTACCTCAAAACCCATCTTAAATAACTCCAAGGCAAGCCTAGTAATGAATTTCTCAGAACCACCACGTATTGATGGGAACCAACCACGTGATACCAGCGCTACCTTCATAACCCATACACCACTTCCTCACCTAAGTTACGTCATACTTTCCCTCTATAATCCTTAACACGTAACTTAATTCATTCCTTGCAACCTCCTCCCAGGAAGTGTGACGCCTTATGAACTCATTCATTACTTCATTCTCATGTAACTTAACGTAGTCCTCATCCCTCAACTTAAGTATATCTAACACGGACGAGGCCATCGACTTAACATCACCCCTCCTCACTACTTTAACTGCTGGAAGATTACCATATACTGAAGTTATGGCTGGTATGTCGTAAGCAACCACACTTACACCTAACGCTAATGCCTCCAGTACTACGAGGGGAAAAGCGTCAGAGTAGGACGGGTATATCAGTACTTTAGCCTTAGAAATTACTTTATATAAATCTTCCTTATTCTTTACATAACCTAAGTACTTCACATTACGGAGATTTAATTCTTGAATAGTTTTAAAGAAGAGTCTCTTTGTCCTGTCATCAATAAACCTACCAGCTACTATGAGCTCGGCTTCAGGTATGGCACCTGATATCACCTTCCAAATACGTAGTAAGTCAAACACACCCTTCTCCTTACACAGTCTAGCCCAAAACACTGCTAGTAATTCCTTACTAAAGGAGCGATACTTTAATGCTAAAGGATCGATCGCGTTACCTGGTTTAAGTACGTACACATTAGCTCCATACCGTCTCGCATAAGCATCAATACCTGATATAATTATAGGTGCTAACGAAACACCTAGTATAAGCCTTAATCGCCCACTTCTTAAGTACTCTAAATATAGGTTACGGGATTTACGACTAAGTATGGCGGTCCTAAGTGCATGTGTTAATCCGAACAAACCTATATTACGGAGTATCTCGCGTTGCTTGCAGAAGGGCTCAATCTGAAGAAGCACACTACCATATCCATTTAATTGCTTAGATAGCACCATGGATGCGTAGACAGCTTCGTAGGATTCATGCATTGCATGTATTAAGTAATTATCACTTACATAACTCAGAGACTTAAGGAAAGAGCTTAAGCACAGCGATTCTACATCCCTAATAACTTCATCACGCTTAATGAGGAATAAAAGCCTATTTAAGTTACTTACTTTTGACCTGTAGAGCCTATCCGCAAGTTTGGGGACGTAACGATCCAGTACTTGATAAGTGGCGTCAAGCAGTTCCTTAGGTATTATATCCATTAATGAGTGCTCCTTAATACTACGCATAATATGCTTGAAGACCCTCTCCGGATCATAACTAGGTTCTGTTATGTACGTCCCTAAAGCGATTAGTAAGCTAGAGTAGCAAGGTATGTACAAATTACATTGAATTCCGCTCTTAATGAGCATGGACCTCATGAGAGGTAGTACATTTAGAACCCTAACACCCGATCCACCTGCAAGCTCTGAAGGTACCGCGACAAATACTACACTCATAATAACACCTTGAGGTACCTACGCTGCTTTTCTCCTTTCTATTACCTCCCTATATAAATTCTCAAGCTTCCTACCTATTACAGCCCAATCATTGTTTCTTAATACCTTCTCTCTCCCTTTCCTACCCATTTCAATAGCGACGTCAGGATTCCTCGCTAGTAATAGTAGTTTATCAGCTAATTCCCTATGGTCATTAAATCTCACTAAAAACCCGTCTACCCCATCCTTAACTATACTCATCATAGCTTTCGTCCTAGCCGCTACTACAGGTCTACCTACGGCCCAAGCCTCTAAGTAAACTAAACCGTATGCATCAGCTATTGATGGTTGCGCCAATACATCAGCACTCGCTAGGAGCTTCCTCTTAAACTCCTCACTTACGTATCCTAAATCAACAACCTTAACACCGAACTTTCTAGCTACGCTGGCCCACCATTCATACTCCCTATAAGTGAATTGCCCGAAAGAGACTGCCGCTACCTTAACTCCGTACCTCTTAAGTAGTATACTTGCTTTAAGTACTTGACATGACCCCTTAAGCGGGAGGCGATGCGGTATTATTACTACGAAATAATCCTTATCTAAACCTAACTCCTCTAAAACACCATCACCTCGTACGTCCCTCCACTCACTCATCCATAAACCCATCGCCGACATGTGAATACGTTTAGCTCCTAACCTTCTCAGTAAGTTAGCCTCAAATTCCGTGAAAGCTATTACTGCATCAGCTTCACGTAACATAAGTACTAAGAGCGGATTGTAATATTCCCTAATGTGGTAATGAAAGAATGGTGTCAATACTAAGGGTGTTCCTGTTTTCTTAGATGCCATATAAACGTACCAGTTGTATGAGAATGGATATGGTGTAGTGTTTATGATGTCATAATCACCCTTAATCAGCTTGTAATATACTCCTGGCATGCATGGACCTAATCGCATTAATCTAAAGTAATTCCTAAGGACCGCAGGTGCACTTACTGAATTCACGTTACTGAGTTTATAAAGTATTCTACTCAGTTCTTTTAATTCATAATGTATCGCCACCCTATATACACGGAGCTTGTTATTTACACTGATACTTCCTAATGTTTTCCTTCCCCTTATAGACATTGTTGACTTCCAATCTACGGCAAATGACGTAATTACGTCGACGCTATGCCCTACCGCTGCTAAGTACTTAGTCATAGCGTCAATGTAGCGTTCTGACCCTGTTAAGGGTGCTGGTACGTATCGTGGCGTTACATGAGCTACTCTCAACCTCAATACCTATCCCCGATATAGGCAGTAACTCCCCTATTACTAGCTATTCACTATTGTATTAGACTAAATGAATACTTATATGCCTTACCTACCTAATTATGAACATTGAGTTAAGAGGTGGTACTGAATTGCGTAGAGTAGCTGTCTTAGGTCTAGGTAGGATAGGGCTCCCCATAGCCTTGGTCCTTGCAGATGCTGGTAATCTCGTCTATGGAGTAGACGTTGATCAGTCACTAATACTCTCTCTGAAGCAAGGTAAAGCCCCCATGCTTGAGCCTAAGATTAAGGAGTTGATCAACAGAAATATAGGGAAGAGACTGAAGCCACTTACGCTCTCTGATTTTAATAGTGAGGTAGTTGATGATGTTGATTACTTAGTGATATGCATAGGTGTCGGTATATTAGGTAATCACGTTAACGTAAAGCCTCTACTTAACCTCATAAGTGACTTAGCTAAGAGGGGGTACCTTAACTCTAAGGTACTTATACTACGTACTACCATACCCTTAGGTTTAAGTGATGAGGTAGTGAAGATGTTAAGGAGTAACTACGGACTTATTGAGTCGAAGGATTACTACTACTCCTACGTTCCTGAGAGATTAGCTGAGGGTGTAGCAGTTGATGAGGAGGTAATGCTTCCGAAGCTCGTTGGTGTATACACCGACGAGTCCTTCAGTTTAGTTAAGGACCTACTATCTACATATAGTAAGGGACGTATAGTAATGGTTAAGCCACCTACTAAGGCTGAATTCGTTAAGTTACTTGATAATGCGTGGAGGAACCTAATATTCGGGTTCGCTAATGAGGTTGCGAGATTAGCTGAGTCCTTAGGTATTGATGCTCGTGAGGTGATAGAGTTAGCTAACCTTGACTACCCACGTAATAACATACCAATGCCTGGCCCAGTTAGTGGGTACTGCTTAAGTAAGGACCCATTAATTCTTGAGGCTAGCTACTCAAGGTTATGCCCTATCAGATACTCCACCTCATTATGGCTCCACGCTAGGTTAGTTAATGATGAGGTGATTAAGCACTTAGCAATAAAGATAGTTCGAGGTGTAGAGGCTGTAGTTCGTAGGAAGGGGAAGGCTTTATTATTGATCTTGGGGCTCTCATATAAGAGGGACGTAGACGACTTCAGGTTCAGTCACTCAATAACTATACTGAATCACGTGCTAGGGAGGGTAGACCTCAGTAGGGTTAATGTATCGGTTCATGACCCATTCATCAATAGTAATAGGTACACTAAACTACCACCTAACATACGTGGGAGAGTTACCGTTGTTAGTGACGTATACTCAGCTATTTCGGAGTCTGACATCATAGCTCTACTAACTAATCACTCCATGTACTATAGGGTAGCTGAGAGGGTTGGTGACCTTGTTGGTAAGTACGTTATTGATGCTTGGGGGGTGTTTAGGGGTATATGTAAAAAACCTAGTTGCGTATATGATGGCTTAGGGGTCACTACTCGTGAGTAGGGGTTCAGTACTCATTACTGGAGCTGCTGGTTTCTTAGGTAGTCACTTAGTTGATGCTTACTTAAGGCGTGGTTTCTTAGTAATTGGTGTTGATAACTTCTTCAGAGGTAAGCCTGAGAACCTCCCGAAGGAGTGTAAGGACTTCATATTCGTTAAGTTAGACTTAACTAGTGAAGACGCTACTGAGTTACTTTCTAAGTACTTAAGGGAGTATAGCGTTAATTTAGTGATTCATTACGCAGCAATTAACGGTACTAAGTACTTCTACGACATCCCATATAAGGTACTGGATGATAATGTTAGGATGACTCAGAACGTATTACGAGCCACTGAATTAGCTGGGTGTGTGAGGAAGGTCGTCTACGCCTCATCATCTGAAGTCTACGGTGAACCCTCGGTCATACCTACCCCGGAGTCCCACCCAATTATGCTTGAGGTTCAGCAAAGGCGTGATAGCTACGCAGCTTCTAAGGCTTTAGGTGAGTTCTACGTTAAGCTATTCTCTGAAACCCACGGTATTGACTACCTAATACTAAGGATCTTCAATACCTACGGACCTAGGATGGATACTAGTGAGTACGGTCAAGTAATTCCTGAATTAATAAGGAAGTTATTCTTCGATGAGGTATTCACGATCATAGGTCCCGGTACTCAGACACGTAGCTTTTGCTACGTAGATGATCACGTAAGGTTAGTAATGAAGCTCGTTGAGAAGTGTAGGAATGACGTATTTAACGTAGGTAGTGATGAGGAAGTCACTATCTTGGAGCTAGCGAAGATACTTCACGAACTAGTTGGTAGGCCCTTCAAACCTAAGATCCTACCACCGAGACCAGGAGATAGAATGAGGAGGAGGCCAGACATAAGTAAGTTAATTAGAGCCGTTGATGATAAGCCAAGGATCGGCTTGAGGGAGGGCCTTAAATTAACTATTAATTACTACATTAAGTTATGGGGTATTTGTGATAAGGTAAGTATTAAGGAGGACTAACACTTGTTCAGTCACCACCTAATCTTCTCAATGAATGACTTTATTACTGGGTGCTTCCTAAATTCAGTAAGTAATCTGGACTTAAGCTTCTCCTTAACCTCTACGTATTCATGAACTAAGTTATTTTCCTCACACACATCCTTTACTATATTAAATAATTCCTCACGGTCATGATGCTTCACACCACATCTAGAGCATATCCCGGAGAAATTGGGTAGTAATGTTCTCATGTACTTCCACTCCCCACTCATCACCCCTATCCTCACATCTATTCTTGGCCCATCAGCTACCATACCAAAGTACAGGTCTTCGTCCTCATCACTATCTAGGTTCTTAATTAGTGATTCTCCATCAAACCTACCTAACCTTCTGTAATCAACACCTATGACATCAAGTATCGTAGGTGCTAGATCTGTTAATATGACCCTCCTCCCTACCTTCTTCTGCCTCACCTCGGAATTAGGTAGCTTCATTATCATTACGTTCCTAAGTACTTCATTAAATAATGTGTGATGGTCGAAGTACGCGCCATGCTCACCCATGGATTCCCCATGGTCTGAGACTATGATTACTAATGTGTTGTCATACATACCTAACTCTTTCAGTGTAGTTACTATCTTACCTATGGAGTCATCAACAAACCTAATTGATGCTACGTACCTTGCTACGACATCATCTGTGTACTCAGCTCCCTTAGTACAGAACCTCATGTAGTCCAACCACTTGGTATTTCGTATATTACTGAGGACATCTCCTACACGTTTATTATAGGGTGTTTTAATCCTCCCCTTAAACATATTTACGTACTTAAGTGGTGGGTCGTAGGGTGCATGAGTATCCCAGAAGTGTATGAGTATGAAGAAACTCCTTCTTACTTTCTCTAATACCTTCAGCATCTTAATTGCTTTACCCGCTACTTTATCCGCCTTAATGTAGGGGCATATATTCCCTGGAATCGCCTTAGCGACTTCGTAGGGGAGGGTCATGTATATCTTCCTATACACTCTCCTCCAGAAATACTCAACACGGGTCTCTGCTGTTGAGATGTAGTAGCGGAAGTATGATTTATGCCACCTACCTAACCAGTCAAAAGCTACCGTCACATACCCTAACTTACTGAGTACCCTAGGTAACCAATACTTCAGTGCCCTCACCTTAAATAGGGTCACTTCAGTACTACTCACCCAAGGACCATGCCTCATAATCCCATGCCTATGAGGATAGAGCCCCGTCAGCATCGTAGTTACGGCAGGGTCAGTACCGTACATAGGCGAGTACGAATTAAGAAACAAAACACCGTCAGAAGCTACAGAGTCGATGTGAGGGCTTACGTCATACTGAAACCCGTAGCATCCAAGGTAATCAGGCCTTAACGCATCAATAATTATGAGTAGTACGTTTGGGGGGCTCCTCAATACGTTACTTACCTCCGTAGCACCTCATTATTAATATCCTAGTCTATATCATCACGCTTTAGAACTATAAATTATTATTCCCACAATACCTCACGATTAAATCATCCGCATATCGACTACCGATCTACATGGCACTTAGGGCTAGATTCTTCGACCCAATGTCGACCTCCTCCACAATCACTTTGTAAGATACCTCCGACATTACCGACGAGTCACCCCTAAGAGAGGTGCTACACCTCATGAGCGTAGATACGCACAGACATGGGTTAATTAAGTTGCTCCGTAGGAGATCTAAGACGCTAGTACTGAAGGTATTGGGTATCGATACTAAACCCAAGCCGTACCTATACGACATCTCTAGGCTAGAGAGAATAGTTGAGTACGGGTGGGTCCTAAGGAATTTAGGGGATGACGTTAACACAATTCTCGATGTTGGTTGTGCAGGTACTTTATTCCCGATACAGCTAGCTAGTCTAGGGTACAAGGTCGTCGGAATAGACCTCAGAGACTATCCATACACACACCCAAACTTCAGATTCGTTAAGGGAGACGTCTTTGACATAGACAAGCTACTCCCTGAAGAACAATTCGACGCGGTAACCCTCATATCCACACTCGAGCACATAGGCATCCTTTACCGAACAGAAGACACCATAGATCTAGACGCTGACGTGAAGACCATACGTATTCTATCAAGGAAGCTCACAGAGAGAGGCAAGATACTCATAACAATCCCCGTAGGGAAATTCAAAATACTAAAGAGATGTAGACTACCCGAAGAGGAATTCCCAGAACCAGTAATACCTTGGCTTAAGGTATACGACAGAGAACACATCAATAGACTAGCCACAGGTACACTCACCATAGAAAAAATCGACTACTTCATCAACGAAAACGGATACTGGAGACCAGCACACGAAGAAGAAGCCATGAAATACGACTACCCCGAAGTAGGAGCGAAGATCAAAAGTATAGCATGCCTCATACTACGTAAAAGCATGTGATGCTAAAAGCAGTTCCACAATAAAGTACATCATTAAATAAAGTCAGTTACTTCTAATATTTGCACCACTTATAATTGCTCTCACACTATCTGGCCATACTAATGAAGCAATCAATCACTCACGAACAATTAGGAATAATCAGAGGATTCGGTACTTAGTTCTACTTCCTTACTCTACTTTTAGATCTCTTAATAAGGTCAGTGTTACTTGTTTCTGTTACTGACTAATGTCCTATGTTCAGTCCTTGTGAG
>CAZVLA010000005.1:0-5493 GCA_964627805.1 uncultured Desulfurococcaceae archaeon | reverse complement strand
GGAACTGTGCATATAATGGCGTGAGGACCGTACCTAGCATGAGGAAATGGCGGTATGTAGGCTTTGTAAATATCTACAATCCAAGGATCGTAGGGGGCGAACAGCTCGTTTATAAATACCTCGTAATTACTCAAAATCTTCCTGCCTAGGTCTAGATCGTATCTCTCGAATCTGTATACCCTTGTGAGTCCTGCTAATGCCGACCTTGAAGGGTTAGAAATTCTAGCATCTTCAAGAGTTTTCTTAAATCTCTCATACTCACTATAAAGCCCTAACTGCTTTAAGTAAGCTCTCGCATTAATTTCATCAATACCGCACCCAGCTAAGCCCGCTTCAATGGGGTACAAATAACCGTAATTTACAGCTTCTTCCTGAAGAGGTTCATCAGCATAGATAATGTCTCCATCAACGTTTAAGTGAAGGTAACCTATCTCCTTCTTAACTACATAACCGTCCTTCTCCTCAGTAGTCACTACAACTGTTTTCTTTTGCGGTATAACTACGGATTTCTCCTTTATTGATCTCTCCAGTTCTTTGAGTAGTTTTAGTTCTTTCATGGCCTCACCTGAAGCACCTCCATCTGTATGGGCAGTAGCTGCATAGGGGTGATTTCTCGGGCTTAGGTGGTTCATTGTTTATGAGTGAGTAATGTAGGTGATGCGCCCTCTTCAGTAGCTTATGAAACAACACCTTACTCGACCTTACCATGAATGTTCTTACTTTCCCGTCCCTGCCTATGTAGACTATGTAGCCCTCTCTAGAGTTGAGCATGTTTAGGTATGCGTTCACCTGCATTACGTGGGGTTGGTAGGGTTCCTGAGGCACCTCATTAACGGTCTTAATCTCCACAACCGTACCGTCAGGTGCTACTAGGTCTGCATGTCCTACTAGCTCGATTACCTTGGTCCTGAATTTTACGGATACCTCAGCTTCCCACCCCTTCCTCAATAGTAGGGCCTGTAGTTGGTGGTGGATTCCGTTGCCTATCGTTACCACGACATTAGTTACGTCTAGGGCAGGTGCTGGCGCCACCCTATCGTAGAAGGCCTTCCTAAGGCACCCTGAGGCCTCAGTAACGTGGATTATGTTAGGGTTAGAGGGTATTCTAGACCTGACCAGCTCCCTAAACCAGCCATAGACAGTTAAGGTATCAACCCTCATGACTCACCACCCCCTTCAGGGCTTCCCTTATGGGGCAGCTGCTCACGTGGGGGCAGGGAAGGCCTAGGAAGCACTTGAGGCCGTAAGCCCTAATCCTCTCGACTACCCAGTCCTTGATGCGGTACCGCCTAGGTCTAGAGTTGTTGAATCTCTTAGCAAGGCCAGCCTTAGCTAAGGCATTAAGCAGTACGCCTAGATAGGTTACTACGCCGTGGTCACTAACCCCCAACACCCTGACAGCATCCCTAGCCTTTAGGTAAGCCCCCTTAACTGAAACAAGAAAGTAGAGAGTATGAAGGGACTCAAGGGGCTTAGAACTAAAAACACGCTCTAATTTAGTTACGTAAGTCATACTTACCATCCTACAGAAGCTCTTTAGCTACCTCAGACCAAGCACTCTTCTTAACCTTCTCTAGGTACTTCCTAACCACTTCCCTATCCTCAGGATGCTTCATCTCACCCTCAATCCTCTCAAGCAGCACCACAACCAAAGCCCTACACACCATACCTGTCTCACCTCGTTTCTAGTAGTTTCTAGAAACCTTATAAACGTTTCTATCAATTTCTAGTGTCTGTGTTTTTAATCTAGAAAGCTCTAGAGTAATCGGTGGTACTGCTTGAGTGTTGAGGTTGTTAAGCTTCAGTCTAGGAAGGTTAGGAATACTGAGCACTACACCCTCACGGTTCCTAAGGATTTCGTTAGAGAGCTTGGTTGGGTTAAGGGTGATAGACTCATTGCTAGGGTCATGGAACTCGAGGTTAACGGCTCTAAGAGGAAGGTACTCATCTACTATAAGCCCTAGCGTTTTTTGGTTGTTAAGTAACTCACTACATGGGACTCGGGCAGGGGCAGCCACACCAACCACCCCTTAATCAACTCTTTTTCATGATTCAATCACCTTGACGATTACTATTACGTCCTTACCTATGAGGCGGTTCAACTTCTTACCAAGATAAACAGCAGCCCTACCGCCAATCCTAGTAACACGCCTAGGACCAACCTCGATAACATCACTTACACGTAACACCCTACTCACTATGACATCGCCGTGAAGCCCATAGTTTGGGTTTTTAAATTATTACCGAGGTATAGCATACCTCGGTAGGGAATGTGGATAATGATTTATCTTGGACTAAGAACGTATTTCCTGAGCCTAAAGACAGGATTATGTATGCGTTATTTACGCATCATATACATGGAAGGAAGTTGTGTATTGAGTCCTTATGGAATGAGTTTAAGCGTCCAAAGAAGGAATGGCTACTTAGCAAGCTTAGGGAATTAGAGCATCTAGGAATGATAAAGCTTGTTGAGCATGGTAAGAGGAAGGAAATAGTGCTCACAGAGTTAGGGTATCTGTACGGTTCTATAGTTCAGCTTTACAACTTTATACAGGGCATGATTAATCTCGCAGGCTACTTCTGCGTAAGATTTGAGCTACGTGGTGATAGGGATAAATTTGTGAGCGCTCTTATAGTTAATTTCGTATGGACAGTCATGGCAGACTTCATGCTAAGAGTGCTCGAGCTTCTCATTTTGTCTAGGTATAATGAGGAAGTATTGAGAATGTCAGTAAATATACTCATGCATAACCTCAGCCATCTACTACGCTTAGTAACCGATAGTATTGACACGGAAGTATTCCTTAACACATTGCGTGATGCTAGAAAGCAAGCCCAGAAAGAATTCATTAAGTACCTCATAGAGGACGCTCATATTGAAGAGCTACTTCATGAACTAAAGCAGATTAAGAGAGACCCAGATACACAGAGGTGCTATGACTGTCTACAGCAAGTAGAGAGGCTTGAATCATTTCTTAAGCACTTAATTTATACTGCTAAGAAAGTGGGAATCTCAGGGGTACGTACGATTGGCTAGATGTATAACCTCTTAGTTTTTGATTGTTTCTAGTCTCACTTCTGTCTCGAAGTTGGGGTTAGTGTTTTTTGGCTATGGTGCCGCTTAAGGTCTCAGGTGGTACTTTGAGTAAAGAATTAAGGTATGGTGCGTTACTCGGCAGGGGTTCTGTGGATAAGCTTCTTGATGCTCTAGAGAAGTCCTTAGGTGGTAAGTGGGCTAGGATTCTGCCCTATCTTCAGGAATGCGGTATAGCTGGTGAGTTAGAGTTGGTGGCTAGCATTAACTACCTTCTTGGTAAGCCCTTCGAGTTAACACCACCTCTTAAGGCTAGGATAGCTGCCTGTATCTCAAGGAACCCTAGGCTGCTAGCATCTCTTGAGGAAATACTTGTTGAGGAAGGTGAGGGTGGTGAGGGGTATGAGTGAGGTTCTTAAGAGTCATAAGGAATTAATCCTCTACGCGCTAGCTAAGGCGGTAGATGCTAGGTGCAGCATCATCTACGTAGGGTATCACGGGGATGCTATCAAAATGCTTAGTAGGTACTACTCAAGTATTGTAGCATTAATTAATGCTGCCTCACCATACTTAAGCAATGTTGAAGAGCTACTTAGAAAGGCTGGTAAGGCTTGGGAAGTCTTTGGTGGTGAGGATGAGACTAACCTAGGTGGTGCTGCTAGGGTTCTTGATGAGGTGTTTAGGGAAGTCATTAATGAGGTTAAGGAAGTGATTAGATGAGTGAGATTAAGGAAAATATAGACTTTGTTTACGTCATTAACCACGCACTAATTGATGTCTATAACGCTAGAGCTAAGATTACTTGGCCACCATTCAGACCTGACCTAGAGGCTCAGGTGAATAGGTACTTCTCGGCCGTGACATCCCTAGTTAATCTAGTAGCGCCTGTGATAGGGTATAGGCCCGACTTAGAGAGGGTTGAGGAACTAATTAGGAAGCACAGGTATAGGGAAGGTGTTAAGGCCCTTCAAACCATAGTTGAGGAATTAATTAGTAAGCTGAACGAGTTGGGCCTTCTATTCAAGACTGATAGAGGGATTAAGGTGGGGGCTGTTGGAATTAGCGGGACTGATAAGGAAGGCTTTGAGGACTGACGCAGTAATTACTGCCTACGTCTTTGGCGAGTTCGGTCATGGTAAGACCTCATACGCCCTATGGACTGCCTATGACGTACTGGGTAATTGGTCTGAGGTACTTAATTACCTGTTCTTCGAGCCTGAGGAAGCTGTTAGGGTTATGGGTAAGGCTATAGAGTCAGGTGAGAGATTACCAATCATCATAATGGATGATGCGGGTTTATGGTTAGACCGCCTAACTTGGTGGGAAGAGGGGAAGGTAGCATTCATGGAATTCTTCAACTTAATAAGAAGTGTGGCTGCGGGCGTCATATTCACTACGCCTTCCGAGGAATTACCTAAGCAGATAATTAGGAAGTGCTTCTTCAGGGTTAGAGTAATGCCTGCCTTCAGAGACACCATAGTTAAGTACCTTGGTGAGGAAGGCTATGAGGCATTAGTGGGTACAGCTAGGAAGTTCGGCTTGAAGCCAGTATTCAATATAGCTACTGGCTATAGGTTGAAGATGCTGCCTAACTTCATAGAATACATTAAGAAGGAATACTATGACTTCTACCCGATTCAGTACCCAATCTATGAGGCTTACCAAGAGAAGCGTATGAGGGCCTTAAGGCGTTACTACGAGAGGTGGCGTGAGAAGGTTGAGGCCTCAAAGATTAAGAGTAAGGACGACTTAGTTAGGCTAGCTAAGGAACTCATAGAGAAAGGTAGGGATAGGGCCGAAGTCGTTAAGGAACTAATGAAGCTAGGCATACCACGCTCTACAGCCTATAGATGGGTTAAGAAGATACTACAGAGTATAGATAGCTCTATATAGCCTATATAACCTATATAGGTAGGAAGGTGATAGGTAGCAATTGCAGCAGTTGGGGTGACTGCAAGTTTGCAGTCGTTTTGTAATACCTATATTGCAGTCGTGATGGGGGTGAGGGTTTGAATTCAAGTGGATTGATTAGCTATCAAGAAGGGACTGCAAGTTTGTACCTCTACATAAAGACCGTGAAGGTTAATGGTAAGAAGTACCGCTACCTCATAATAGAGGAATACCTAGGTAACGGGAAGAGGAAGGCGCTACTGAAGATGAGGGTTGAGGAAGCGATTAAGAAGCTTCTGTGGTGCGGGGGGTGGGATTTGAACCCACGCAGGCCTACGCCATCGGGGCCTAAGCCCGACCCCTTTGACCTGGCTCGGGCACCCCCGCCCAAATGCTGGTAAGGGAAACCAATTAATAAGTCTTGCATCGTTAGAGAGGGGGTGTTGTTGGTCAAGATCTTCCACGTCTTGCTGCATCCGGATGAGGTCGAGGGGGTCCTGAGGAGGTACATCGACTTGAAACCCGTGGGCGTTATTAGGGTCCGCTTGAGGAATGCTGTTGGTAAGGTC
>CAZVLA010000004.1:0-73647 GCA_964627805.1 uncultured Desulfurococcaceae archaeon | reverse complement strand
TTCGATAACCCTCCCGTGAGGTCGGGACAACCAGGCCCGGTATCACGTACATGCTGCCGGCGCGGGATGCCCCGACTCCTTGGGAGGATACTGTATTGTAGAGTGTTATGGCTGGCTACCTCTAGATTTACTACATAACTCTAGTATCTCTACGTAGTCGTCGCTAGAGATAGCGTTTCCGATAGCTAGCTTCAGTAGGCTTCTACAGGTCTCCTTGTCGAGCCTAATCCTCGCCACAACTTTGCACCCATTCCACACCTTTGTTTGTACCCATAATTATACTATTTTTCCACTAAGTGCTGCGGGGCACCATGTTTATCCAGCAAGACTTGGAGACCACGATAGCTTCGGGGCAGAGGCTTAGGATAGAGGTAAAGCCGTCTAGAAAGATCATTATCGCTAGACCCGGCTCCAGAACCCGTGTAGAGCTCCATGTAGACTCACTCTACAGGCTAGAGCCTAGGCTCACTGTGGAGGGCCTCGATGCGAATATTGCAACGTATACCCTAGCACCAGAGAGGTCAGAAACACCTTTCGTCTCCAGGCTAGAGCTATCGGTAAACCCGGGCGCTGTGGGCATACACCCCTTCAAAGTAGTAGCACTGGATACCCTGAACAACGGCTATGGCGCCGTGAACCTAGTCCTCGTGATACAGCCACAAGACATTCCACCCGAGGTTCTAGACCACCTAAGAACTCTACTAAGGATGTACAGGATGTACGGGATACAGTACGTGATATGGTACCTAACGCTACACCTCTATAGAAGCAGAGGCCTGGGCTTCAAAGAAATCAAAGCCCTATATGAGTTCCTTGTAGGAAGAAGGCTAAGCAACGGTACTGTGGGAGACCTGGTCAAGAGGATGGAGAGGAAAGGCATCATCGTGAAGAGGAATGGTAGGTACTACGCTGGGGTAGAGGATGAGAAGCTCGTACTCCAGGCAATAGATGCTAAGCGCGTCAAAGCTGGTAGAAGAGGCGCAGAGCAACTCCTAGAGATGCTCAGCGAAGGTCGCTCAATGAGGGAAGGTACTGTAAACGACGAGGCTATACCGTTAGCGGTTATGAGGGTTCTTCGTGAGGCGGAGAAGCTCGTAAAACAGGGACGTACCGGGGAGGCTCTGGGTCTTATCCAGCACACCTTGGTAGGTGCTCGTGAAACAGGTCGCTGGATTCTATGGGTTAAAGACATCTTTATCTACTACGAGAAGAAGGCTAGGCCACCATACCACTACTTCCGCTCCAAAAAGCTAGCGAGAATACTAGAGGCTATGGGGCTAAAACAAGGATTCATACACATGGAGCCAGTCCAAGACTTGATACATAGTCTGTTCCCGGGAGGCTACCGTGAAGCCAGGAGAATACACTACCTACTCAAAACCGCTGGATGGATAAGCTATGGACCACCACTAATACTCCGTATAGCAATCTACCCCGATGGCACCGGCGGATTCAAGCTAGAAAACCTCAACGGGAAAACGGTTGCGATAATCAACTATGACCCAAGGAAAGCAGTCAAGACTGTCAAGAGCTTGGTTATGCCGGGAGAACACGTAGACGAATACAACGATAACACCTACTTCAGGTACAGGTAGGCGGCTTAGTCAAGAAGTTGCACCATTTATTAAACTAGGAAGCTGATTTTGAACGATTAGTAACGCATATTGAGTTTATAAAGCCTTGGACGCTGTAGTTAATAGAAAGAAAGGAAAATGCTAATCTAGTATTGAACTATAAAATTTACATATAAATAGAGATATTTAGATGGCCACCATTAATGGACGATAATAGAGCGGCACATTGTGAAAAAGGTCGTTTTTAAAGTATTCTAGCAAGCCATTATCACTTATTTCCACTTCAGAGCCTTCTGCTATTGTAAAGATTTCTTTAAACTTATTATTACCATAATATACTCTTGTTCTCTCAATGTACATTTTACGTGCAGCTTTAACTTTAAGGTCTTTCTCGTAGTTCCTATAACGGGATATTAGCTTACCCATCCCGAGAGTTAATATTTTCACTCCATAACTCTCTAGATCATCAACCTGCACTATCTTAAAGCGTCCGCCTCCTCTACTCTTACGTGCCCCAAGCCCTAAGTCTCCTAATAGTCTTAACGCAGCTAATATCTTGTAGAACAATTCTCCGTAATAGTCTCTATGTATTGCTAAGACTATACCCCATTCATACTTCGACGCCAATAGCTGGTAATCCTCAAAGGGCGTTGAATCAATTCCCTCGACACGAGAAACACGTACACGTGAAATTTTTGTCACAATGCTTGTTGAGTCTACTACATCACCATCGAGAGAGGTATAACCCTTAATACCATAATCAGGTAGAAAGAGTTTACCTTTATGAATAAGTATCAACGAAGAAACTCTTAGAAGATCTTGCTCTAAAGAACTAAACCATTCATTTGCACTATAAAGCTTTAAGTAAGCGTAAGTTAGGGCCCTTACAAGGTAATCACTTGGTATCCGCCAAGGAGGCTCAATATAATTTTGTTGAAATATGATAGGCGAGAAAAATCTTATTCTGATTAATTTAAATACGAACAACGTGAAGCCCTCCCTAACTTCTTGTTAACTTCTTAACAGCTTCTTCATAAGCTCTCTTTACCTCTTCCCAATGTGCTAGAATATCTCTTGGCCTATCATACTCTATTTCTAGCTTTAAGGGGTCACCTCCTTCGTAATACCTGGCATCACGGAGTTCAAAAATTAGGCCACTAACCTCTATTCTTCCATATCCTCTAGAACCTCTTCTACCTACATACCGTTCTTCAAGTAAGACTAGTCCTATGAAGAATGGTTTAATATCATCAAAACTGAGCTTAGTCATATCAAACTTTGCGGCAAACTTGAATATGCCACTCACCACTTGTACTTTACGTGGTATGGGCTCGAACCTAAATCCTTTCTCAGCGAGCTTCTCGCCACTAAGCGGCTCTTCTCCTTGCAAACCTACCTGATCAGGTTCAACAAGAACCCTCTCGATATCACGTGGGATAACCACTTCATCCTTTACAAATACATGAGCTACTAGCTGATTAGCCTCATTATATACGAGATACTCACCTGCCCTCCCACCCCTTTGAATCCTGTAACCTGATCCTAAAGGCTCCATGTCATCAAACCATGCAACAACGTCCCGACGAGCAAATAACTTACATACCGGACACTTTAATATTTCGTCCAACGTTCTGCATTCGTGGATAGGAGCAATTATAGTGGTAGCGCCTCTCCTTCTAATTCTCGGAGTTTGTGCAGGAAGATCGTAATACTTCTCAAGAAGATGCCTTATTACTCCTACCCATGAAGATGCCGGTATATATGGTACCTCATTTCTATCGCCTCGCGCATTAGGATGAGGCTTAAACGCTGAAACCAGATCAAGATCTCTTGCTCGAGGATCAGGCCTCCTCGAGCCTATATGAACTTCATTTGCCTTTGCCTCACCATTAACCACTAGTAACAGAAAATTCATGATGTTACACCCTCGGCTCCTTCTGCACCACTATAATACTTGTAGAAATTTATAAGGGCTTCCAAAAGCTTACGCAGTTTAAGCAACTCCTCTCCTCCCGGACCAATCTTGCTAAGTGCTTCCGCAACGCAAATTGATATGAAGGGTACATTGAGCTTTATCACTTCACTACGCACCTCTACTAGGTCAACATAGTCGGAGATCTCTTGCTTCAAGAGCTCAGCAAGCCTCTCCAAGGACGAGGAAGTAACAGCTTCCACGTTCAGAAGTTCTTTGGCAACGTCTTCAACTATTTTTGCAGCTTCGTTTAAATTAAGTTGCTTCAATTTTTCGCAAAACCTCTGAATGAATCGGACACTTTGTTCTCTATTCAAGTAGAATCACCTCACCGATCCTGTTTAGAAACGAGACAGTGTTTATTATGCTTCTAACATTACCCTCATCTTCAAAGAACTTTGAAATTTTCTCTCTAACCTCTTCCTTCTCAACTACTAGCTCCTCATAGCTTTCTGCTTCTAGGAATGGCAGTAGTCCGAAGACTTCAAGGCCCTCTTTCTCGTCTCTAGAGGAGGGCTCAAAGAGCCGTGAAAGTATGATAGATTTAAGGTAGACCTTTTCAACCTCATCCTCTTTTTTAAACGAATTAATGTACTCGTCGAGTACTTCCATTAACTTAATAAGTCTCTTGTATAACGTGTTATAAGGTATGTTAAGCAGTTGTGCTAGCTCTTTAAACACGGAGACATCTTTCAGACTTAAGGCGTTTTCGGGAGCCTCGATTGCTAAAATCTTATCTGTATTAGCAATCTCTTGAATCATGTACCTAAGCCTCTTATACGCAGTTCCAGGAGCACCCCTACGCAGTATAGTTATTATGGTATATTTCCCCAATTCCGACTTTATCGAATTACTAATAATGGAGTTTAAGTCAAACGGCGATAATATCTCAAGTATTGCCCTATCATCGAGTATCTCAAGCGGATATATCCTAGTGTTTTGACTTGCTTCTCCAATAATATGCATTAACTGCCTGTTCAAAATATTAACGGTAGATATATATTCATGAAGTTTACCCTCATTAATTAACTTATTCAATAGTCTTTTATATGATATTCCAGTAAAGTATTTGTATTCTTTTCGGAACACATTCAGATAGATATCTATGGAGGGTATTAATGCTGTTTTGTCCTCAATACTTTTGGCTTGAAAACCTGCTATACGTGCCACTATGTAGTCACTGTCCTCAAAGGGGTCACAGAGAGTTACTGCTAAGCTTAACCGCGGGTACTTCAACAGCCCGTCTTCGCCCCTCTTAATGCATAAAATACCTTTGCTGTTTGCTAAAACCTTGTATGTATGCATTATAATGCTACAACGCTCGCAAAGTCTAAGTGTTTTTGACGCTCTCTTTAGGATAAGCATTAAATTTTTATTATATATCGGTTGGTGACATATGTCACATACAAGCTGGGAAGTTGCTGATAGTGGTAAAGGCTCTGGCTCTATCCTAATGTTTGCATCCTTTCTTAGTATACCTCTTCTCATAATGTAAGATTCAACATGTATAGGCATAGCGAGATCCGTCGCGAGCCTTCTTAAACGATCAACGAGCAACCCCACATGTTCCTCTCCTATAATCACTACAAAACGTGACGACATTTCCGAAGCTATATGAAATGATGGGTCGAGTCTAAGGTCATTTAACATGCAAGAGGCTGCGCCTAAAACACCGAAGTAAGTATATAAGTGTAAACCTGCGAGGTACTCTATTACATCAACAGTCATAAACTGTGCTCGCTCTTCAATAGCAGGCTCTATGACAACTAAAACATGGTTGGAATCGGGATATTGTACTTTTAGGCTAGTCAATGCGGCAACGATTTTAGAATGAGCATAGAGTGATATGTTATCATCGCCTATACTATCAGATCTCAGGTGAATGGTAGCCTCACGATAAAAGCCATCTATAAGCAGTGCTGCAAGTTTCGGATTACTTACAATAATATCGTTTATATGCTCTAAGAAATGCTTTACGTAATTGCCTAGGTCAAACCCATGAAGAGTCTTCGTTACATCTAAGCCGATTGCTGCGCCAATCTCTATTGGGAGTTTCCTTCCCTTATCCCTTGCCGTACCAGCTCTATAGCTGGCGTCAAACCGATCAGCCCACTGCACCTTCTTAACAGGATCTTTCACGTCACTTTCATGATGCTTTTCAACGATATGCACTATATATTCGGGAAAACCATAGTTAGAAAGAAGAAGTGAACCCACCTTAGCATGCCTATGGCTCTTTACACCTCTACCCTTCTCAATGTATACCATGAAGTCCTTGTGATCATACAAGTAATTCGTCACTATTTTACCAATGTCGTGAAGAAACGCTCCTATCGTCACAACATAGTAGCTATCGCACATTGTCTTACCTCACTTTACCCTAACAGCCTACCCTATTATTAACTAGGGGAAAGGCTTTAAACGAATCGGTAGATACTATTGTAGCAGTCTACCGGTTAGGTGAGGCTAGTGGGTAGTGTCTGGGAGAGGCTTGCTCACGTTGAGAACTGGGTTAAGAAGCGCTATCTCATTCTAGAGAAGACGTTTGGTTCAAGGCCATTCATGCTCTCTGAAGCCGAAGAGGCTCTCCGGAAAGCTGGTATTGAGACTGGTAGTGTTAAGGAGCTTCTCTCAATACTTCAAAAACACGGTCTTGTCCGTGTAGAGAAGTATGCTCTCGACCATAGGTATAGTGTTTATAGGCTTGTAATACCCGCCGAGAAAAAGGTTACCAGGGACCGCCTGTTCAAAGCTTTAAAAGCTGGTGCTGACCTTATTCGTGGCGGCGTCGATTACAAGGTTCTTCTCCTGTTTCTGTTCTACAAGGCTATTAGTGATAAGTGGCAGGCCCTAGTCAAGAAGTATGTTAGTGAGGGATGTAGCGTTACAGAGGCTTATCTACTAGCTAACAGGGAATACTTTGTCCTCTACGACGAGGATGAACAGAAACTGTTAACATGGCATGAAGTTACCAAGAAGAGGGAAACCCTTAGAGAGATAACAAACGCTCTACTGAGAATAGCTGAATTAAACGAAGAGATAAGGGAACTTTCAAAGCTTGTCGAGGTACTAGGCTTAACTGGATTCATAAGTGAAGACAACATGCACATACTTGAGGGGATAGTAAAGCTCTTCAACGAGCTAGACCTATCACAGGTAGACTACGATATCCTCGGAGAAGCCTACCAGTGGATTCTAGGCTACTTTGCACCTCAGAAGGCTAAGGAGGGAGAAGTCTACACACCAAGAGAAGTAATTAAACTCATGGTACGCCTACTAGACGTTGAAAACGGAAGCACGGTCCTTGACCCCGCCGCTGGTTCAGCAGCAATGCTCATAGAATCCTACAAGTACGTTAGATCAAAGCTCATACAAGAAGGAGGAGAGCATGCGGAGCCTGACCTAATGCTCTATGCTCAGGAGAGAAACGAGATCACAGCTGTACTCGCAAAGCTCAACCTACTACTCAACAATATCAGAGACTTCGAACTATACGTTGGAGACAGCCTACTAAACCCGAGATTTCCCGAAGCCGACTACGTACTAGCGAATCCACCATGGAACCAGGATGGCTATGGAGAAGAAGTCCTTTCTAAGGATCCCAAGCTAAGAAGGATCTATAGGTATGGATATCCACCAAACAACACAGCTGACTGGGCATGGATACAGCTAATGCTAGCCTACACCAAGAAGAAGATGGCTGTAGTAATAGACCAAGGAGTACTCTTCAGAGGAGGCAGAGAGAAAGAGATAAGGAAGAGGATAGTGGAGGATGATCTGCTCGAAGCAGTAATACTGCTACCAGAGAAGCTCTTCTACAACACACAGGCACCAGGAGTAATCCTAGTCTTTAACAAGCAGAAACCACCCGAGAGGAAAGGCAAAATATTATTCATAAACGCGAGCAACGAGTACAAACCACATCCCGAGGTCAGGAGACTGAATATACTAGCCGAAGAAAACATTGAGAAAATCGTAAAGGCCTATAAAGAATACCGCGAGGAACCAGGATTCTCAAGAATAGTACCCTT
Source organism: uncultured Desulfurococcaceae archaeon (assembly GCA_964627805.1). Classification (GTDB taxonomy): domain Archaea; phylum Thermoproteota; class Thermoprotei_A; order Sulfolobales; family NBVN01; genus CAZAMI01. Next base: position 66,070 of record CAZVLA010000004.1, on the reverse strand, counting down.
AGAAGAGATAAGAAAGAACGACTACAACCTCAACGTAACAATCTACGTACAACCACTAATCACAACAGAGCAAGCAGACATAGCAAAACTATGGAGTGAGATTAAACGATTAACTAAAGAGAGAGAAGAACTAGAGCAAAAGATTGAGCATTATCTTCAAATACTAGGTTTGGTGAAATAGCATGGCTTTATACCAAGGATTTAATACAATACCAGATGACTGGAGAATAGTCAAGATAAGAGACCTATTTAATCTCTATAAAGGTACTACACCTTCGACTAAAGTGCCAGACTACTGGAATGGCGATATTCCGTTTGTCACTCCTACAGACATAACTACTTTAAGTCGCTCTGATCAGGTATTCCTAGAGAGAACATCCAAATATTTAACAGAAAAGGGAATGGAGTCTAAGAGATTAAAACTTGTTCCAAAGAATTCGTTGCTTGTAACTACAAGAGCCACCATCGGAGAATGTGCCATAAACAAGATTGAGGTTACAATAAACCAAGGTATTGTCGCCTTAATTCCCAAAGAACCTAATAAAGTAGATGTGTTATTCTACTACTACTTGATCCAAATAATGAAGCCTTATCTAAAAAGTCTTGCAGGAGGAAGCACGTACAAGGAAATCTCGCTAAAGCGTTTGGGCGAAGTTTCAATTCCTCTTCCTCCTCTTGATGAACAACGTAAGATTGCTAGGATTCTTTATACCGTTGATGAAGCTATTGCTAAGACTGAGACTATCATCTCTAGGGTTGAAGAGCTTCGTCGTGCACTACTAGACTACCTAATGACTCATGGGATAGGACACAGGGAGTACAAGGAAACAGAAATAGGAAAAATACCAAAAGAATGGAAAGTAGTTAAATTACATGAGGTTGCTACTATTAAACATGGCAAGAGACCACATATCATACTTGAAAGAGGAGGCTTCCCTATATTTGGTGCTGGAGGATTGGCTGGATATACCGATAGCTATTTAGTAGATGATGAATTTATTATCGTAGTAGCTAGAGTTGGTGCCGGGAGCGTAGGCAAAGTATATTTAGCTAAAGGGAAGGTATGGATTAGCGATAATGCTTTATACATTCAATGCCGTAAAGATCTGATCTATCCTCCATACCTGTATTATTCATTAATCAAGATTAATCTTAGAAAAATGGCATATAGAGCTGCTGGTGGGCATGCTGTTATTACGCGAAACTTATTAGAAAGCTTAAAAATTCCGTTACCTTCCCTCGATGAACAAATAAAGATAGCTGAAATCTTAGAAATGATTGATAAGCTTCTTAAAGCTGAGACGATTCATAAAGAAATACTTATAAAATTAAAGAATAGTCTAATGAATCTCCTACTCGTTGGTAAGGTACGTGTCAAGGATTCGCCTATCGACTAAATTACCATGGTGACATTATGTGCGTCCGATACGAAATTGTCGATGTTGAGAGTTTTGTTACTAAGCTTGAGCGTTTGGGCTGGGTTAATGGTAAGGAGTATTTGAGGAAGTATGGTACTGATTTTGAGGAGGGTGATCTTGTTCCGCTATTCTTCGATAGGGTATTAAGGGATATTATTAGGAGGATTAACTACGATGTTTTTGCTAATCTAAGTGTTGAGGAGGAAGAGGAGGTTCTTCGCGAGGTTTTGGATAGGCTTCGTGGTGATAGTGAGGTTAGGGTTCTTGACTACCTTAAGTATGGTGTTGAGGTTTATCTTAGAAAGCGTAGGAGGAAGGTGAGTATACGGCTTATAGACTATGAGAAACCCGAGAATAATGTCTTTTTCTATCTTCGGGAGGCAAAGTTTAGGGGTTCTCCCGATAATATCAAGCCCGACATAACTCTATACGTTAATGGTATACCGCTTGTTATCGTCGAGGTTAAGAGGCTTATTGAGCCATACTCTTATCTTGAGGCTGTTAAGCAGATCCGTCGCTACGAGATGTATAGCCCTGAGCTTTTCAAGTATGTTCAGTTTGGTGTTGCTGTTGGTGATGAGGAGAGGTATACTCCTACCTTACCCAATTGGGATAGGTTTGAACGTGATTTACCCATCTATAGGTGGGTTGTGAAGGAGAGGGATGTTTCTGGGAAAGTTGTTGAGCGTTTCGATGTAACTTATATTCTTGAGCCTAGACGGCTTCTTGAGTTTATCAAGTACTTCGTGTTCTATCGTAGGGGTCGTGAAGGTGTTCTAGACAAGATTGTCGCGCGATACAACCAGTATTATGCTGCCAAGAAGGCTATGGCCAGAATTGACGAGTACATGGGGGGCGGGGAGAAGAATAAGGGGCTTATCTGGCACTGGCTTGGTAGCGGTAAAACATATACTATGTTCTTTATAGCTAACTGGTTCCTCGACAAGTACTGGCATGAGAGACCGGTAGTCTTCTTTATCGTTGATAGGAGAGATCTTGAGGAACAGCATGAAAGAATGCTCAAGTCCATCGAGGAAGGAAAGTTTAAGAGATTATTCAAGAAAGTTGAGAGCATAGAAGAGCTCCACAAGCTGATAAGGGTTATTAAGGAGAGCGAGTTTCGTGGAGGCACCATAGCCTACGGCGTTTATCTTACTACGATCCAGAAGTTTCGGAGGGGAGCGAGCGAGCCTAGCTCCGAGGAAAGAGAGTTTGCTAAGGGGCTCTTGGATCTTTTGAGGGAGCTTGGTGAGGAGTATTTAGAATACTTTAAATCGGAGAATCCTGAAGAGTACGAGAAGCACATTAAGGCTCTCGAAAGGCTTGATGAGAAAGGAAAATTAGAGTATCTTGTCGGGCTGGGGCAAGTCAAGAGCAGGAATATACTTCTATTAATCGATGAAGCCCATAGAACGCAGTATGGCATCCTAGCCGCAATGAGGAAAACAGTTTTTCCAAACGCTTTAGCCTTCGGATTCACAGGGACTCCAGTATTCAAACATGAGAGAAACACTTTCGTCGAGTTCGCTTATCCACACGAGGGTGAATACTATCTCGATGTCTACTTTATAAGGGACTCTATTAGAGATGGGTTCACACTGCCGCTTGTGTACCATGCTGTTGGTGAGGGGGAAGTCGGTGGAGAGGGTATTAGGATTAAGCTTACTGAGGAGGAGATTAAGGGATTCATAGAGGAATACATGAGAGCACGTGAAAAAGGCATAGACATTACTGAGCATCTAGACACTATGTATAAGCGGGTAAGCAAGTATATCAATAAAGTCAGAGTATTCCTAATGAATCCTGAGAGAATCGATAAGCTTGCTAAGTATATTGTTGAGAGGCTGGAGAAAGATACTGAAGGTTTCAAGTTCAAGGCCATGGTTGTAGCAGTTAATAGAGTTGCATGCGTTAGATACAAACGTGCGTTAGAGAAATACCTAGTAGCAAAATATGGTGATGAGGCGAAAGACTGGGTAGAAGTCGTAATGACATACAACTATAATGATACTGATAAGGAGATTATAGAGTATCGCGAAGAACTTGCAAAGAAATATGGTACCAGCGATATGAACGAGGTTAACAGAGAGATCCAGAGAAGGTTCCTGGAAGAGGATAAGCCTAAGATACTGATTGTAACTGATATGCTGATAACAGGTTTTGATGCACCGATGCTCAAGGTGATGTACTTAGACAAGCCCTTGTACGAGCACAGGCTTCTACAAGCTATTGCTAGAGTGAATAGACCATATAGGGATAAAGAATTTGGACTAATCGTGGACTCTGTAGGTCTTCTAGAGCATTTATCTAAGACTCTCGCTCTCTATAATCTTCTCGCTGAAGAAGATATCCGTAGAGACTTTGAGGAAAACCTACTCGTAGAAATAGAAAAGAAGGTCGAGGAGTTTGAAGAACTCTTTAAGAGCATTAGCTATAGGTTGAAAAACCTTAGATTAGGTAATGAGGATGTTTCTATAGATATCGACGAGCTTAAGAGACAACTACGTGATAACACGTTTAACCGTGATGAATTTGAAAGGAAGATCGGTATAATAGCGCTCTATGCATCAAGTATGGAAGCATCTGAAGAGGTAGCATTAGCTAAGAGTCTCGTAAACGATATGCGTAGAGCTATTAAGCTATACAGATCCCTAGGAGCCCATCCAAAGAAACTATTCTATGTTGAAGACATGCAAGTATTAGCGTTCATATATGGTAGCATATTGAAGAAGATCAGGAGGAAAAGTATTAGGCTCGATAAGGAGTTCTGGAAGGAGCTTACTCAGCTCATTTACTCAAGGACCCTAGTTGAGGAGTTCAATAAGATCGCCGAGGTGGAGATAGACGTTGATACTATAGAGAACATACTAAGGGTTACACCGCCAAAACGTGAGATCCAAAGAATAGTTGCCGACTACTACTTCTATCTAAGAAGCATACTATCTAGCAATCCACATGACCCCATCTATAGAGAGATTATGAGAAGACTTGAAGAGCTTAGAAGACAATGGATAATGAGGAAAATAGATTTAAAGACTTTCCTAGCACAGCTAAAGGCCCTTCACGAGCAGAAACTTGAGTACGATAGGAGGGTTTCTGGAAAGGCTTTAGAGGATAGAATGGTTGAAGCTATCAGCATTTACATATCTACTGAAGTGCTAAAGGAAACCAAGCTACGTCTGAAACTAACTAACACAAAAAGAACTATAGGAAGGCTATTATCATCAAAGAAGGCCGGGTTCCTAAAACCTTCAGATAAAAAGAAGCTTGCTAAGGCATTACTATCTGACCTAATTAGAGAGCTCAAAGGACTAGTTCCTCCAAATGAGCTCGCTAAACTTGCTGACAAGCTTATCGAAGAATTTGTCTCACCCGAGATAGAGCGGGTGATTAAAAGTGACAAAACAAAGAATTGAGAAGTTGCTTCGCGAAGCTATGGAGCTTTGGGGAATAGAGGATAACGGCCTACGTGTAGTGCTTTATCCAATGAAACGTAAAATAGCGTCAATATCGTTTAAAACCAAGACTATACGATTGAACAAGTACATCGTACACGAGCTTGACGATGAATCCCTGAAGTACATCTTAATACATGAACTTGCACACTATAAAACGGGCTCAATACAGCACGATAAAAGATTCTGGGAGGAAATGGAAAAGCTGTATTCCAGAGAAGAGATAGCAAGACTTGAAAGCCGGATTATAAACTCTGTTTATATAAGGTTTAAACATCCACTATAATCCTTCATTTCATGATATAAGTTAATGAAAACACATGAATGCATATTTCGTTGCTTTATCTCTTAAATCCTAATAAAGTGTGCATGCTTTTAAAGTGATGAAATGGGGAAACTTGTTGCTGAACTAGGGGGAGGACGAGATAACCATACTACGGCATTGTGTTTAGGTGTATGAACTAGAATCGGGGAAGTGTCGTTCAGCAGTAGCCACCTCTCCTACATGAAGCACGACTACTTAAAACTGGGCGCGGGCAAGGCTTTACAGTCTGCGGTCCGTTTCCTCCTTCTTCGGCACAAGCACGATAACATCGCCGGATTCAACGTCGGGTCCAATCCCTCTTCTCACAACCTCACTCCATCGCCCGATGTATTTCGGGTAAACCTTGTCAGCCTCTTCTAGTAAATCCATGTAGTGCCTTGCTGAAACCGTAAGTTCGCCGAACTTCCCGACTATGAATTTATACACATCGTTATCGCCAAGGATTCGCTTCATTTCTCTTAGTGCGAAGATACGGATGTATTTTGGAGGCAGCCCGTTAAGCTTCTTCACTACCTTCTCTATTCGGCGACGGTTCGGGAGCTTTCCTGCGAATGTCTTGACTAGTGGTAGGATGATTCGGGGGAAGTATATGAAGCCCGCTGGCTTGATACTGTTTTTCCTTGCCGAGGTAGTACCGGCAGAATTCATCGAAGCATTCGAGCCGCTTAATGTTTCTATTGAGATAGGGTACATATAGCTCTTCCTCGGGATTCCAGTTGTTAAGCGCCTCAAGCACGTGAAGAAACCGGACACCCGACCCAAGGATTAAGAGGTAGAGTGTGAGGATATCGCCGCGCCCAGCCTCATCAAGCTTCCTTATAGTCGCGATAACGTCCTATTCGCGGACAACCTTCTGGCTAACCCTGCGACCGTAACGCCTCCCGGGCACAACTAGTAATAGACGCGAGTAGGTATCCCAGTCAAGCTTCCCGCTTGCATATAGATACCTAATGTAGTGTCTGAATATTTGACGAGCCCACCCCGTAGGATGATATTTGCCATCGTTGCAGAGCATTTTGTTTCCTTCCAACTGTTTAAGCAGGTGCCACCCCAACACCTTGCCTTCAAGACATCTATACCAGAGGTTACGGTAGTCGCGCAGTGTTCGCTCGGAAATAGGCTTGCTCTTCTTCTCTGTGAGCCAGCGCTCGAAGTCAGGGCTCCACTCCAGAACTATCTTGGGCAAGATTTCGCTTAACCGCTCCTGGAGGTCTCGCTTATAGTACTTTAACAGGTAGTTTAACACCTCATCCTTCAGCGCCTCGTCTTGCATCAGCGCGTCTATCAGGGCGAGAACGAGTGGCTTGTTGAGCCTCCCCTCCTCGTCAACCAGGCCGTATTTTCGGAGGAGCTCGGGGCCCTTCAGTATCTGGACCAGCTCTTCCTCTGGTAGCATTTCACATAGCTTCATGCGGATGAGAACCAGTATCGACTCGCCCTTCAGCCAGCGGTGGGTCGAGGATTTACTCGCTCCGAGTGCCTCGGCTAGTTTTCTCACGCTTCCGTATTGCCGGTAGAGTTTATGAAGCACCTCACGTGCTTGCCATTCCTCCAGTACGCAATGCCCTTGTCCCATTTCCCATCATGAGTCTGGGACAGTCCCAGAGGTATAAAAACTTACCTGGGACGCTTCGAAAAACTTATATTTAGGGTATTTTATGTGGCGGGCCCGCCGGGATTTGAACCCGGGGTCTCCGGCTCCGAAGGCCGGCGCCCTCTCCTGGCTAGGCCACGGGCCCTATCTGTTCTTGGTTTTGGGTTGTATATTTTATTTTGTTGTTAGTATGTTGCTTTCGGTAGTATCGTGTCTGAGGTTAAGCAGCCCCTTAAGAGTGAGGTTAGGTTTATGTTGCTTCTTGAGTTTACTTTAGCTAATGGCCTTAAGGCTGTCCTATATGCTGTTGTTAGGGGTGTTAAGGGTTTTGAGGATCTGGGATTGAGGTTCGGTGATTTGGGTAGTGTTACTGAGTGGTTGAGGAGTAATCCTAGGTTTCGGGAGGTTAGGTTTTGGGTTAATTTGAGTGGTAGGGATTGTAGAGATTTACCGGAACTAATTAGTGAGAGGTTACTCCCAAGTACTGAGGGGGTACTCATTAATTCCTGCTTGTTCATGAGGAGGTTAGTGAGTGAGTTAGTTAAGCTAATAACCTCTGCAAGCTCTTTAACACAGTAATTCGGGGGTGAGTGAGGGGTGTTCTGCCCTAAATGCGGTAGTATTATGGTACCTAGGAGAAAAGGTGATAGGACAGTACTTGTATGTCCTAGATGTGGTTATGAAGTAGACGCTAGTAAGTCGAACCCAGCACCACTCTTACTCAAGAGGAGGGTGCAGCATAGGAAGGAGGTTGAGAGGACCTACGTCATTGATGTTGAGGAGATCTTTAAGGGGGTACCTAAGATGAGGGGTGTTAAGTGCCCTAAGTGCGGTCATGACGAGGCTTACTACAAGATAATACAGACTAGGAGAGCTGATGAACCGCCTACGAGGATATATAAATGCACTAAATGCGGTCATGTATGGCGTGAGTACGAGTAGTTACTACGTCTTTCTCATTCCTAACCACGCTAATTTACTGAGGTAGTTATATAAGTAATCTAAGGTAGACATTAATCGGTGCAGTATATGAAGCTATTATTCGCAGACGCTAGGTTATGGAGGTACTTAATAGCAGCTACGGGCAAGTTCGTTGAGGTAGGGCTTCTTGAGGTAAGTAGTGAGGGCTTGAAATTCAAGGCAATGGATCCCTCAAGGACAGCATTAGTGGAGTTGATAATCCCTAGAGAAGGCTTTGACGCCTTCGAGGTTAGCGAGGACGTTAAACTAATCCTCAACATCGAGGACATGAGTAAGATAATGAGGACTGCAGAGAAGGATGATAAGATAGGTATTGATTGGGATCAATCATCAATAACTTTCATGTTTGAGCGTAGAGGCGTTCCTAGATACTTTAAACTACCTCTACAGTCAGAGGCTACAGCTGAGGAAATACCTGAGTTAAGTATTGAGTATAAGAACACGTACAAGGTAGGGGGTAGCGTACTTCACGAAGCTGTTAAGGCTATTGAGGACGTAGGCGATGTACTTAAGATAACAGGTGATGAAAGGAGCATAAAGCTACAATCAATTAGTGACTTAGGTGAGGCTGAGATCGTCTTAGATATTGAGAGAGGTACGCTGGATGAGGCTAATGTTGGGAATCCAGGATTTTCAGTTACCTACGGTATGGAGTACTTAAGCTACATGAAGCAACCCATTAAGTTAGCAGATACTGTAGTAATTCAAGCAGATACTGACATGCCGCTACACCTAGAACTTAACTACGTTCAAGGGGCCAAAGTAAACTACTACGTAGCACCTAGGGTGGAGTAATGGATCTTCTTAGGGACCTACTTAGGGAGTACTACACCTCAGCTAAGCTGTACTTACCTAAGGATTTTATGCTACGCGAATTCGCTTTTCAAACGTATGAGAAAGGTGTTTATGTTAGGCACCTCTCATTCCAGAACGAAGCACTCCTACGTAATTACTTAGTAAGTAAAACACCTAGGCAGGCATACTACTCATCAGCTATCTATAGAGACCCAGCAGCTGAGAGGATGGAGGAGAAGGGTTGGTTGGGTAGTGAGTTAATGTTCGACATTGATGCTGATCACATACCTGGATGTGATGTAGAGAAGGTAGAGGTAGGAGGTAAGTCTATTGAGTTTATTAGTAATGAATGTATAGAGTTAGCTAAAGAGCATGAATTAAGACTAATAGACATACTTAAACACGACTTCGGATTCACTAATGACGAGATAATGATATACTTCAGCGGTAATAGGGGGTTCCATACAGTCGTTAGACCTAAGGATGATGACTGGCTTAAGTTAAGTAGTTATCAAAGAAGAGAATTAGTTGACTACATTAAGGGAGTGGGTATCGACCCGGAGAGATTATCTCCACTACCTAAACCCATAAGGAGGGGGAGGGTTAAGGCAAGGATAGTATTGGATTCCATAGATGGTGGTTGGGCAGGTAGGTTAGTTAGGGAGGGCTTGCTTAATGATGATTTCACGCATGAGGACGTAATTGAAGGTGTTAGGAAGTTAAGTGTTGAGATAGATGAGCAAGTAACTCAGGACGTCTCACGCTTAATTAGAATACCAGGAAGCATAAATGGTAAGTCAGGCTTACCTGCGATACTACTGGGAAGTGAGAGTGAGTTACTTAGCTTTAAGTACTCTACTGAGATAGCTCCTTGGAAGGGACACGTATTGGTAAAACCTAGGAAGGGTGTTGAACCACTTGGTAAGGTCTCATTTCTAGGTAGGGAGTTCACACTAAATAGAAGCGGTTTAAGTAAAGTGCCTACATACTTAGGTATTTTCTTAGCCCTTAACGGTCTTTACGAAATAGTTAAAATACTGTGAGGTGCTCGGTTCATGCTTAAGGAATTAATAAGGAATGAAATAACTAGTAAGGAATTAGTTAAGTTAGGTAGTGATGATTTAGAGAGCGTATCTAGAGAAGTCATTGAGGGTTACTGGTGGTGCCTATCTAGACTCGATGACGAGGTATGTAGTAAGTACGAATCCCTTATTAATGAAGTAATTAATTCTTTAAGTAAGGTGAGGCTTAGCAAGGCCTTAGAGGTGGGCGTACCTGAAGGTAGTTTCGACGAATTACTACTTCTTAAGTTAATTGATGTAGTAAGTACTTTCTATAAAGCGTATTTCCTAGGGTTAGTTGATGCTGAAGGCTATGTGGTTGTTAAGGTTCTGAGGAACTTTAGTTTAGGTAATAGAGTGTTTAGGGAAGGCTCAACGACTGTATTGGACGTGCTGAGCGCGTCATTTCTTAAAGCGTTAGGGTTAGTTAAGTTGGTTTCAGATTCGTTGGTGGATGATGAAGCCCGCATCAACACCGAACTATGAGGAGCTTCCCTGTGTCTGACTAATTAATTCTTTAATTATTAGTAAGTAGTCCTTAAGTAACCTAGTTATTAGGAAGTTCCTCCTTACATGCTCCCTACCATTAATACCTAATACCTTAGCTAGCCAAGGTCTCCTTAATAACTTAATTACCTTAGCAGCTGCCTCAGACGCACTACCTACTAAGTAGCCGTTGAATCCATTAATTACTTGGAGAGGTATACCACCAACTGCCGTAGCTACTACTGGCGTCCCCTTCCATAATGCCTCAGTAACCGCTAATCCAAAGCCTTCACGGATCGATAGCTGAAGCGCTACATTGAATGCCCTTTGAAAGGCATTAACTTCTAAACTACCAACACCGTCCTTATTAGTTAATATGTGTATATCCCTATCACTACCTGCGTAATTAAGCGTTTTCCTATACCACTCCTCACCCTCGGGGTCATCGTGAGCGAATGAGCCTATGATAGCTAACTGTACTTCTGGGCAGTACTTCTTAACTAACCTATACGTATCTATAACTCCCAACGTATTCTTCCAGGGATCGAACCTCGATACTTGACCTATCAACGGTCTCTCAGGGTCGACATCGAACTTAATTAATACTTCATTAATTACGTCCTCACTTAAGTCCCTATTCTTATCAGTTAACGGATCTATTGCTGGCCACTTAATATACACCCTACTAACCCTTAAGTCTCTAGGTACGTACTTCTCATGGGTAAAGATGGCTGCGTCGAACTTATTAACGAAGCCACTAATTACTTTCCACACCTCCTCATTAGGATCTGAGAGATCTATGTGGCACCTCCATAACCAGTGATTACTTCCTCTGTACCTTACTAGAGGTAATGGTTGGGGATCATGAATTACTACTACGTCGTAGTTCTCATCAATTAAGTCTGAATTCTTACTGGCAACTTCTACGTAGTACTTCATATCATCCCTACTTAACTTAATGCTTTTATTGCCCTGTAGTGCGTTATGTATACTCTTAGTTATTTTGAAGAACCTCTCATCACCCCTAATAACTGACCACTTAACCCTGAGACCTACAGAGTTCATTAACGGTACTAAACTACTTAGTATCTCAGCAACACCTCCTCCATAAGCTGTAGCGTTAATATGGACTATCCTAATACCCTCTAAATCCTTGGCTATCTCAGTAATCTCTTCAATCTCCCTCCTTCCTATGACCTTAATGTAATCCTCAATACTTCTATCACGGTACATACTCTCAACCTAAGGTACTGCCTACTCATTTTTCGTAGATAGTACTAATACGTATATCTACGCCCTACCATTATTAACTACATCCCCTAAGAGTAAGTAACGTAAAGCGTTACGACTAATCTCAAGAAAACCCCAATTAATCTAACCCTAATCCTCAATACCTAACTTCGCCCTTAACTTACTAAGTAAGTCATTAAGTATCTCCTTAGACTCATTAAGTACTTCTAAAAGAACCTCAACAGGGTCCTTACTACCATCAGTAATTATCCTCACTATTGGTTGCCCGTCAAGGGGATGCTCGATCGTGTACGCAGCTAAGTCAACGTTTGGATGCCTTAGGGCCATCTTAGCTATTAAGTTACCTAGTGTGTGATCCTCACCTAAAATCTTAAACACTATCTCACGATCAGTTCTCTTCCTAAGTTCTAGCTCCATCTCTCTAACCCTAAATCCTTGAGGCTAACCTCCTTAATAAGCTCCTCCATTCCTCCTTAATTAATACCCTATAACCCCTAATCTCCAGAAAACCCGTATCCTCTAACTCCTTAATGACTTCTAGAGGGTCCTTACCAGTAATTACTGAGTACGCAGTTACTAACGCCTTAGCAGCATATGAGGCTCTAGGCCTAAACTTAACGACCTTCTCAAGTGCTTCAGCTAATTCCTTAGCCACCCTAACCACTTCATCGGGTGGTGCATTAGTCTCTAATACACCACTACTTAACTCAGCCTCGTAACCTAGCATCTTAAGTACCTCAGTAAGTGCTTCTGATACGAACGGCTTACCGACAGTCTTAATGAGTAAGTTTATACTGACACCACTAACGCCTCTCCTCCAAGCGTCTAAGGCTCTCCACTCACGATATGCCTTCATGACTACGTGCTTAGTTACTAATGCTTCACTCTCAGCACCCGAGATCCAGATTCTCAGTTTACCATCGTCTATTGAGTACTGTATGTAAGTACCCTTCAACCCCCTGTAATTAAGTATGTAATCAAGTAGTTCTAGGCATTTATCCCTATTGCCGCAATTAAGTATTAAGCTTACCGACCCCATCCTATTAGGCCCTTAATCTTACCGTAGTCAATACTTAATTTTCTCTTCTCAATATTACCGCACCTTCTGCACTTTAGGGTATCGTTATTTGACTTATCTAAGGTTAAGCCACAGTTACCGCAGAAGGCCAGTAAGACCCCCAACTTACGGTCCCTAATGGTTAAGTTATATGGTGGGTTATCATTTAGTACCTTAGCCTTAACTAAATCACCTACCCTAAGTACATCGTATAGGTTCTTAACATACCCTTCACTCGCTTGAGTTATGTGTAATAAGCCAGTAAATACGTTCTGATACTTATGCCCGTTAGCCTCCGCCAATATCCTTACTATGGCGTACTCATCCTTAACGACAGCTACGACACCATACACTACCACACCTTTCGTAGGTAATGTAGGTACCCTAACCCTAGGTTTAACACTAACTACACGTATGTTCATATCAATACTTACCTCACCAATGAAGGCCGACCTTACGATACCGCTACTCTCGTAAGTCCCTATACCAGGTAGGAACTCCTCAATTATACATACTTCATCACCCGGAACCACTCTCTTACTAACTATTTCGTCTAGTCTACCCACACGTCCTCACCCGTAACCTAATAATTAAGGTATTGAACTAGTATTAAATCTCCTTAGACTTTCGGAGCTTAACTATCACAGCGTCGACGTAATACACTTTCCTTCTATGATGCTTTAGGAAATACCTTATCGGAAATAACACCTTACTTACTATTGAGTACATACATCCGCGATCCTCACATAGGTTACGTAATAGATTAATGAAACCCTCACTGTACTTGTGTATGGAGTATATAGTGTCGCATAACTCGGTAGCTACCCTTAAGAAATCCATATCAGCACCTCTGGACTTAATCCCAAATGGTGGATTCATTATTACGGTACAGGATCTACTAGGTCTAATCGCTAGAGCTGAACGTATGTCGCAGATTATGTAATGAATTATAGAACCTAAGTAGTGTTTCGTTATGAAGGATCTAGCTTGACCTAACGCCTTAGGATCTAGATCAATACAGAGTACTTCCTTAGCACCTAGTAATGAAGCTCCGTAAGTAAACACACCAGTACCGCAGCCTAGATCAATAACTCTCCTACCCTCTATATCTCCTGACATGTATGCCTGCCATAGGATATACGCAGCTATACTTGAAGGTGTTACGTACTGCTCTAAGTATTCATTAGGTTCTATGAAGTTAGGGACCTCCTCAAGCATTAGTTCAAGCTCCTTAAGCCTCATACTACCACGGATACACATACTCGTTAATAGCTCCTAACGCCTTAAATGCCTCTCCTGGTGTTAGTACGGGTTTAGGATATTTACTTATGTCATCTATAGGTATGCGTGGGCATGAAGTAATCACTATAGCGTCATAATAATCACTATCAACGTTCCTTAACTCATTAATCGTTAAGTAAGGCATCCTTACGTGGCTATACCTAAGCCTGCGTTCATTAAGTAACTTAAAGAGCTTCTTAAGTATGTAGGGTCTGTACTGACCACTAATACCTGATACTACTAACCACGTACTGGCACTACATGCTTCATGAACCCTCCACTCACGCTTCATAAGTAGCTTCCTAACCTCATTACTAACCTCATTAACGACTGCCGAGTAAGGGTCAATCCTTACTACTGGTTTTAAAGCTCTTAGGCTAAGACCTACACCTAACGCATGAAACGAACCACCAGCAATGACTAAGTACGCCTCAACTCCATTAGGTAAGTCCTTACCTTCACGAGGTATTAAACACCCAGTAACTACGGGATTCTTAGGTATTAGTACGTTGAAGTCATTACTTAATACCTTACGTAATGTTTTAAGTAGGTTCTTATGTTGTTGCGTAGTAAGTAATGCTATATTCCTGACACTTAATTCGCTTAGTAATGAATGGATCCCATCGATTAAGTCCTTACTTAATACTAACTTACTAAGTAATTCAATATAGACTACGTTACTGAATCTAGGTGTGTAGGGGTACGGATCATGACCCATGTGTATTACTAAGTCGTAGTCCTTAATTACGTCGAGATTTATCATACATGAACCAAAGAGTGGGCTACCATCAATATCGACTATTAACTCACTACCTAATTCTCTAGAGTACTGCTTAATGAGTTCCTCAACCTCCCAAGAGAGCCTCTTTAAGCCTTCAGGTAATTGAATGAGTACTTTAGATGGTCTTCTCTCCTTAATTACTTTACGTAGGTCATCTACGGGCACGTAGTAAAAATCTGTTAACTTAATCATTACCACTTTAACAAAGTTACTTTAATTCAGTAACTTTGAGTGTCCACCTAATCCCTAACTTACTAGCGAACCTCCTTAACGCCTCCTTAGCGTGCGGGAACGCTGACTTACTTAACCTTACCTCAGCTATTACACTACCCATCTTAACCCTAGCTGCAGTACCTACGGGCTTACCGAATGCTTGCCTCATGCCCTCCTGAAGCCTATCTGCACCTGCGAATGCCATCATCTTATTCTCTCTTATTACGTGGTGGGGGTACTGCCTAATGATGAAGAGGTACTTCTCCTCACCTACGTTCTTGCTTAGGTACTTATGAGCTATTATCCTACCAGCCTCGAGTGCATTATGCCTTATCTGTGCATTCTCTAGTGAGACTAACTCAACCTTGATTTCGTAGTCGCCGTGTGGGTTACCCATTACGAACTTAGATATCTTTGGCGGTGGCACACCATCTATGTACTCCTTCCTAGTGTATGGAGGCTTCTTAAGCTCCTTATAGCACCTCGCAGGTCTTAATGGCATGCACCACACCTAGGCTTAGGTAACCTCTAGGGATATATTAACGTTTCCTTAATGAACCAATAATTTACTAACAAGTAATAATACTAACTTTTAAATAAATTAACGGTAACTCTTGTGGTAGGGTAGGAGGTAAAAGCATGAGGATAGTGAATTACAGAAATATCACATACTCTGAAGTGTATAAAATAATAGGTAAGTTACGTGATAGTAAGTACCCAGTCGATCAAATAACCGTTAGAGTTCATGAATACGCAGAGAAATTTAGTAAGTGTAGTAGAGCTGAAGAACTCGTTAAAGAATTAAAGAAAATGGGTCTATTAGAAATTACTGCCGTAATGATAGCTAATATAGTACCTAAGGACCCAGATGAAGTTAGGATATTACTGAATTTTGAGAGTAGATCATTAAGTAGTGAGGATATCGGGAGTATATTAAGTAAGGTTAAGGAGTTCTGCTTAGAGAGTGATTAATCGCCCTACCCGTAATTAAATGAGTCTTAATTAGTGATGAGTTATGCCTGTACCAAAGCCACATAGGAGATTAAGTCGTAGAGTTATGCGTGAGGACTACGCTATAGTACTTGATTACATGCCTGAAGGTAATCCAGTTGATACCCATCACCCCTCACATAGGACGCGGCCCATAGCTCAGGCCATAGGTGATAAGTATTTTACGTTGGTTGAGTTTCACCCTAAGTTCGGTGTTCACTTAAGGCAGGGTGAGAAGGTATGCATTAGCTTTAGGTTCAAGGAGTTAAGAGATAAGGTTGATTATGTCTGGGGTGAACCATTAACTTACGATGAGTTAAGTGCTGTCGCTAAGTCATACCTACCTGAAGCCGTTAAGAAGATAGTCGCTGAGAAGGAGAAGGTGTTTGTAACGTTCTTCAATATAGCATCACCCCTAACAATAAAGCTACATGCACTTGAGTTGATACCGGGTATAGGTAAGAAAACAATGTGGGCAATACTTGAGGAGAGGAGAAGGAAACCCTTTGAAAGTTTTGAGGACATAAGGAATCGCGGTAAAGCACCTGATCCATTAGTAGCTATTACTGAGAGAATAATCAGGGAAATAAAGGGTGAGGAGCGTTACTACCTGTTCGTTGAACCGCCTCCTAACGTAGGAGGTGCGGTGTTCCTTAACTATTTAGAGAAAATATACAAAGAACTAGAGAGGAGTGGCGTTGAGTTTTAGGGATATTAGGAGTAGGTTAGGGATCGTACTAGTTGAGCCTGAGGGCGCTATTAATTTAGGCTTCATAATTAGATTAGTGAAGAATTTTGGATTAAGGAGACTCTACATCATTAACCCTAAATTCGACTTATTCGGAGCTTCTAAGGACGAAGTATGTAGATTCGCTGCACAAGCTTGTGACTTACTTGACACGGACGTTATTAGGGTACTTAATGACTTTAGGACATGCTTAAGTAATTTTAGCTTCAGTATATGCACCACCGCTAAGGGAATGTGCGAGTCTGACGTATTGAGGCAGGCAGTAAGTAGTAATTACTTAAGTTTAGTAGTACCCTCTAAGGGGGATATAGCGCTAGTCTTTGGCAGGGAGAGTGTTGGGTTACGTAGAGATGAACTTGCCTTATGTGATTTAGTAGTTACTATAGATACCGGCACTAACTACCCAACGATGAACTTATCACATGCTGTAGCCATCATATTATATTCATTACTAAGTAGTGAATCAGCCCCTAAGTACGTACTTACTGAAGAGGCAGATACCGAGAAGATTAGGTACGTAATCAACATTATTAGGGACGTAGAGAGTTCCTTAGGTGTTGACGGTGCTTCAATAGCTATGAAACACATACTCTTCAGATCTAAAGTCACTAAGGCAGAAATCACTGTGCTTTATAAGTTGTTTAAGAGAATTAAATACTCAATTAAGACTTAACAGGCCTTAAATGCTCTGGAACCACTATTAACTCCTTCCTTTTATCACCTAAGTAGACTTCAACTATGTAAGCTCTACCCCTCTTACCTATTATAGTACCCACCTTACCCACATACCTCCTATGAGGCATTGCCTCATGAATTGCTGGGTTAGGCTTTATGTACACCTTATCACCTACCTTATACTCGATCATTAGCAAGCTCAGCGGGGGTACTGCACCCTTCTCCCTCACGCTCTTCCTAAGTAACTTCCTAGTCCTATGCCTAAAGCCCTTTGAAGCCTTAACCACACTACCACACCACGTCAGAGACTTAATTAGGGCTTAAAAGGGTAACTACCGAGTCCGCTAAGTTAAAACCCTAGGTAGTGAATAACGTCCAGCGACACTACCTCGATACTCTTACCGAGTACCGACGAGAAGCTGGGCTCGGTTCTTCCCTTATCACCATTAATTAATTCCTTGACATAGAGCCCCCCATCACACCTGATTAAGAAAGCAGCTAATCGATCACTTAGCTTAATACCGTCAACCTCATAGACCCTCTTAATCCTTAATACCTCTTTCCTTCTTCTTAATACCCTCAAAGGCGTTAATTGACGCACACTTAAGTTCTTAAAGGTATTCTTGATCTTATTTACGTCTTCATCACTTATACCCTCCTCAACATACGTTACTGCTAGGTAGTTCTTTTGGTGTACCTCCTCCTTAACCTTAGTAACTATGGATGGCGGAACTGACTCCTTAATAATTAACTTAACCCAATTGTTAAACCTACTACTTACTTCCCTAGCTATCCTATCATAGTCTACATACCTCTTAATAGGCTCCTTAACCTCAATAACTAACGGTCTACCATTACCTAGCATCCTAACATCTACGTCCTCCCTACCCGCCGCGTGAATTACTACCTCCTTACCCCCTAATGCTCTGGCTAATTCCCTACATACAGTCTCTATAGATAACTCATACTTTAAACTACCGTCCTTAAGTACCCAGTCCATCTGGGATATGTACCTACCTAACTTTAGGTATCTACCTAATAGGTATAGTGGATATACATTAACTTCAACATCCCTACGATCCAAGTCAATAATAACTAATGCGTCAGGTTCTTTGAAGTTCGGTCTTAATCCAGTTAGTCTTTGAATAGCCTTACCTACCTCCCGCTTAACCTCCCTTCTAATACTCTCCCAACTCTCAATGCCTAACGACTCGACAATCTCCGCCTCTCTTCGCTCCATTAAGGACCCAGCCCTAACACCCACTAGAAATGTTCTTACATCTAGAGATCCCAACTTACTTGATGCCTTTATAGCGGCTTCACCTATCAGTATGTCCAATTCATTGTTACATATGTAGCACTTAACGGTCCCTAAATTCTCCTTAGCTATTAACCCACGTAAGTTAATTAGCGGATAGCCGGAGTTCCTTATAACATCATTTACGGCATCCGGACTTAGTACCCCCCTCTCAACTTCCTTATGTAGTGTCATTAGAAGTAACGTCTTAATTGCTTTACCTCTTAACTTATTATCTACACCTAAACCGTATCTGGCAAATAACCTACCTAAGCACCTATCACATAGTGGGTACCTACTCAGTACCTCTAGCGATTTCCTTACTATGCTAAGTACTTCTTCATTTACTCCCTTAAGCTCCTCCAATACCCTCTAACCCCAGTTTCCTAAGTAAGCCACGCCTCCTCTTTATATCTCTAAGCATTCTCTTAGTCATTTCGTAGTAGTTGAGTAGCTCCTTAACATCCTCAACGGTAGTTCCTGAACCTATAGCTATTCTCCTCATGCGCTTCCTATCAATGATTGACGGATTATCTAGTTCCTCATAAGTCATAGACTCTATTATGTGTAACCACTTATCCATCTTCCTCTCAGACATTCTAAGCATGTCATCCTCAAGAGTGATCATGGAGAGCCCAGGTATTAGCTGTAGTACCTTCCTTAAGGGACCTAACTTCCTTATCGACTTTATCTGAGCATATAAGTCCCTCATAGTTAACTTACCCGTAACCATTGCTTTCTCAAGTCTCTTCTGCAGTTCCCTACTCTCCTCTAACGCCTTAAACTTCTCCAGTAGCGACTCTAAATCACCTAACCCTAATATCCTAGCTACGAACCTCTTAGGATTGAACTCCTCAAAATCCTCTAGTTTCTCACCATCACCTACGAACTTAATCCGAGCACCAGTAGCTGCTACCGCTGATATCGCTCCACCACCCTTAGCCGTACCATCTAACTTAGTTATTATTATTGAACCTATTGGTGTCCTCTCATGAAACCTCCTAGCTAGGTCATACGCCTTCTGACCCATGTACGCATCAATTACTAACATGACCTCATCAGGTTTTATGGCCTTAGCTAACGCCTCCATCTCATCAAGTAATGCCTTCTCCTCACCATATCCGTGCCTACCCGCAGTATCTACTATTACTACGTTGACGTTCCTCCTAAGCATTTCCTTAACACCCCTAACAGCAATACCTACGGGGTCCTTACTCCCTTTCTCCCCGTAGAAGGGGACGCCTATAGCCTTAGATATCTGAAGTAATTGCTCGTAAGCAGCTGGTCTGTAGGTGTCCGTAGTTATTAGTCCTGGCCTATAACCTTTCTTCTTGTAATAGAGTGCTAACTTACCAGCTGTTGTGGTTTTACCACTACCCTGTATACCTACAAGCATTATAATCCACGGTAGCTTCTTAGGTAAGGTATTTACTGCTTCACCACCGAAGAGCTCTGTTAAGCAGTCATAAACTACCTTAACGAACCATTCATTCTTAAGTACACCAGGCGGTGGTTCAGACTCTAACGCCTTCTCACGGATCTTCTTAGTTAATTCAAGAACCACCCTTACATTGACGTCTGCCTTAATTAGTGTCTTCTGTAATTCCTTAATGAATGAATTAACTGCTTTCCTATATGGTTGATTACTCCTTAAAAAACCAGCTACGAGTTCCTTAAGCTTCTCTAATCCCTTCATTTAGAAGCTCCCTTCAGTACCCTCATAATCTT
This sequence comes from uncultured Desulfurococcaceae archaeon, assembly GCA_964627805.1. Taxonomy (GTDB): domain Archaea; phylum Thermoproteota; class Thermoprotei_A; order Sulfolobales; family NBVN01; genus CAZAMI01. Next base: position 45,934 of record CAZVLA010000004.1, on the reverse strand, counting down.
TCTCCTACCCATTACCTCCCAGTACTCAACCTCAGCACCTGGCTCCAGTCTAGACCTTATGTCCTCCTCCTTAGGCATATCCACCTCAAAGGTTTCGTAGGTATTTAGATCCATTAACTGTACAGTATCACCGGTTATAGCTAGTACTTGAGCTGTTCTCTTATCAATTATCGGTACCTCAACACGCTGGCTCACAGGTGCTACTAAGGTCTTCTTAGAACCACTGAATATACCTATAGCTACTACATGAGCCTTAGCACTACCATGCTTGCCTGTCTTAGCCTTAGACATCTCAACTATTCTACAAGGCTCACCATCGATTACTATGAAGCTACCTACCTTAAGATCACCTAATTCAGCATACATTGTACTCATACTAACACCTTCCTTAAGAAATAACACAAACCACCTAAAAAGCAGTTTGAGTGAGTTAAGGGTAAAGGTCGGTGGCGCCGCGGCCGGGATTTGAACCCGGGTCACGGGCTTTCTGCGCCCTCTCGAGGAGGGCGGGCCCGACAGGCCCGCATACTAGGCCGGGCTATACTACCGCGGCACTCCGTAGAAGTGGTTGGTACTAGGGTTTTATAAGCTTTAGGCACTGCATCCTCTTTACTTAGTAACGTATTACTACCTCAGCTTTAAATAACCTCCCACCCCAAGTTATCACGGTAATTAGGTCATGAGTAGTGACTTCGTGTATAGGGACTTAGGTAAGCCCTACACTGAGTGGTTCGATTGGGTGTTGGAGGAGGCTGAGGTATACGATTACGGTAGGTACCCAGTCAAGGGTATGGGTGTCTGGAGACCCTACGGATTTAAGCTTAGGAGGTACATACTAGAGATACTTAGGAACCTACTAGATAGTACAGGGCATGAGGAGATCCTACTACCACTGCTAATACCTCAACCCATACTGGCTAAGGAGAGTGAACACATAAGGGGCTTTGAGGGTCAGGTCTACTGGGTTACTCACGGTGGTTACGAGCCCCTAGACGTTAAATTAGCCTTAAGACCTACTAGTGAGACACCGCTCTCATACATGGAGTCATTCTGGATTAAGAGTTATAAGCAACTACCTAAGAAGTACTACCAAATAGTTAGTATATTTAGGTATGAGACTAAAGCAACTAGAGCTATGCTTAGGGTAAGGGAGGTGACTACGTTTAAGGAAGCACACACAGTTCACGAGGACTTTGAGGACGCCGAGAGGCAGGTACTTGAGGCGATCGAGATATACAGTAAGTTCTTCGATGAGTTAGGGATACCTTACGTAATATCTAAGAGACCTGAATGGGATAAGTTCGCTGGTGCTATATACACGATAGCGTTCGATACCTTACTTCCCGATGGTAAGGCGTTACAGATAGGTACGGTGCACCACCTAGGTCAGAACTTCACTAAGGTGTTTGAGGTCAGGATTCAGAAGAGGGACGGCACGATAGATTATGCTTGGCAGACGAGTTACGGAGTATCTGAGAGGGTAGTAGCTACCGTAATCTCCGTTCACGGTGATAAGTACGGACTTGTTCTACCTTTTAAAGTAGCACCTATACAAGTAGTTATTATACCCATAGCTACTAAGGAGCAACGTAAGGAAGTCATGAATTACGTTAGTAAGGTCTATGAAGTACTGAAGAACTCAGGTATTAGGGTCTACATAGATGATAGGGAGGACGTAACACCTGGTGAGAAGTTCTATTATTGGGACCTTAAGGGAGTACCTATTAGGGCTGACGTAGGTCCTAAGGAGGTTAAGGAAGGTACGGTTACGTTGGTTAGGAGGGATAATAAGGAGAGGATTAAGGTAACTATCAACACATTAAGTAGTAAGGTCCTTGAGGTCGGTAGAGCAATTGATGAAGAACTTAGGAGGAGAGCTTGGGAAGCGTTCAAATCAAGAATTAAGAGAGTGAAGGATTTGAATGAAGCCAAGGAGTTCCTAAGTAAGGTTAAGGGCATAGTTGAGATTCCTTGGTGCGGTAATGAGTCATGCGCTCTTAAGACCTCCGAGGAGTTAGGTGCTGATGCTTTAGGCATACCAGTGAGTGGTATTGAGGAAGTAAGTGTTGGTGATGACGTCTGCCCCATATGCGGCGCTAAGGCAGTAACTCTCATGAGGTACGCTAAGAAGTACTGAAACCTATTTTAAGGCTTAGGTAGAGTAGCACAAGGTGCTTAGGATGCCTAAGAAGAGGGAGAATAGGGGTAGACATAAGGGTGCTAAGGGGTCCGTTAGATTAGTACACTGCGATCAATGCGGTAGGTTAGTACCTGCTGATAAAGCCATATGCGTAACTAGGTGGTACTCACCAGTTGACCCTCAATTAGCTGCTGAGTTAGAGAAGAAGGGAGCTATAATAGCTAGGTACCCAGTAACTAAGTGCTACTGCGTAAGCTGCGCGATATTCCTAGGAGTCATTAAGGTCAGACCTGAAAGTGAGAGAAAGAAGAGAGGAGTTACTAGGTAGGACCTTAACCAACCTTAAACTACTTAGGCGGAAGGTATTTAAGTCACTTAATATAAGGTGCTCGTAGGTGTGAGTGTTGAGGATACCTAAGAGGATAAGAACGTACTGCCCCAGATGCAGGACACATACACTACATAGCGTTACGATCTATAAGCACGGTAAGAGGAGAGCATTAGCTGAGGGTGAGAGGAGGTATAGGAGGAAGCAGGAGGGTTATGGAAGTAAGAGGAAGCCTGAGCAGAAGAGATTTGCTAAGGTAACTAAAAAGGTAGTCCTTAAACTTAAATGCACAAAGTGTGGATACATACAGCATAGGGAGGGTATAAGGCTTAAGAAGGCCGAGTTAGTGGAGGTGACTAAGTAATGAAGAAGAGGAAGATACTCATACCCATGCCTAAGTCTAGATTCGTTAAGGTTAGATGTCCTTCATGCGGTAATGAGCAGGTAGTGTTTGACCACGCAACATTCCCGGCAAGATGCCTAGTATGCGGTACAATCTTAGTGGTGCCTACTGGTGGTAAGGCCAAGATTTTAGGTGATATAGTTAAGATACTAGGTTAGCACCACATAAAACAGTCACACTAAAATTAAGCTTAAGTACTTTAACATAATTCATTGTAGTACTGACTAGTATGGTATTCCTTAAAAACCCAGCCCTAAGTTTATGTAAGGTGGTGTTGCTTGGTAAGGAAGCGTAAGCCGATGCCCAGCGTAGGTGAGTTAGTCGTAGGTACGGTAACGAAGGTATTCGATTATGGTGCCTACATGACGTTAGACGAGTACGGAGGTAAAGAAGCCTACCTACCTTGGTCTGAAGTGAGTTCTAAGTGGGTGAGGGATATAAGGTCCGTAGTTAGGGAGGGACAGAAGGTCGTTGTTAAGGTAATAAGGGTTGATAGGAGGAAGGGGCACATCGACGTATCCCTAAAGAGGGTAAATCCCAGCGAGCAGAGGAAGAAAATTCTTGAGTGGAAAAGGGCTCAAAGAGCTGAAAAGATTCTTGAGATGACTGCCAGGAGCATAGGTAAGTCCCTTGATGAGGCATACGATGAGGTCGGGTGGAAGTTGGAGGACTACTATGGTGAGATATACGCTGCTTTTGAGGAGGCCGCCTATAGAGGTGAGGATGTGTTAAGGGAAGCTGGAGTACCTGAGGAGTGGATCGAACCTTTAATGGAGCAGATTAGAAAGCACATAACGATTAAGAAGGTTAAGATATGTGGTATAATAACTATGTTCTCCCTAAAGCCTGACGGGGTTGAGAGGATTAAGAAAGCTCTGGGAGAACCACTTAAGGATGTGCCCATGAGTAAGGACACCGCTATAAGGGTTTATTCAGTAGGTGCCCCGCGTTATAGAGTGGAGGTAATAGCTACTGACTATAAAACCGCTGAGAAGATTCTGCAGAGTTACTTAAGTGGTGTTGAGAAGTTAAGTGATGAGTTAGATCTTAGCTATGAATTTAGGAGGGAGAAGATTAGGCGATGAAGTTCCTACTCAGGAAATGCCCTAAATGCGGTACGTACACACTAAGGGAGGAGTGCCCTAAATGCGGTGAACCTACTAGAGTAGCTCATCCACCAAGATTCTCACCAGAGGATAAGTACGTGAAGTACAGAGTTATGTTTAAATTGGAGAGGGAACTAGAAAGCACTGATTAATCACCAAGGTTTATCCTTAAGTCCTAGTACATACGACACTAGATTCGAGAGTGGGTGCAGTATTAACACTATCACTACAATCATTGAGAAGTACTTAAGACCCAGGTTAATACCGCATAACCTGTCTATCCGTAATACCTTAACAAGTAGGTAGGATGAAACTATGAAGCTTAACTGATCCATCGGTATGAACGGGTCACCGCTCCTTATGCTTAGTCTTCTCTTAATGAATGAGTTAAAAGCGTCACCAACCATAGCCCCTAGACCCATGGTTAATCCGTATATCGTGAAGTTAACATTATTGAATATTAGTGAATACGCAACACCAACTATTAGTCCTGAAGCTACACCTATAATAAACCCTTCTAACGTCTTATTAGGTCCTAAGATAGGTTTACCATCAATGAACAATACATTCCTATCTAAGGGTCTAGGTCTCTTTACTAACTTACCTATAAACACGACGGGAGCGCCATTAGCTATCAATGCCGGTAAGAAGTATGTAACCGTGATTAATATGAAGTTTATTACCTCACTACTCTCCTGATTTAACACCTTCCTCACCTATAGTGAAGGGGATGCACAGACCTCTTAAGTTACTCGGTGCTTCAAAGCACGCCTCCCTCTTTTCATTGATATGCTCAAGCCTAACTACATTATCACACCAGTACTTAAGTATGGACTCACCGCTGACTTTAACATCACCTAATTCACTAATGGTTGTCTGTGCTGTAACTAATGCGGGGTATTTACTTGCTTTAGCTATACTCAATAAGGTAGCCATTACTAAATTCAAGAGGGTGTTAGCGTTTCTATTGTAGAGTACCTCTAACCTATAATGATTATTAACGCTATCAATTATAACCATACCTACGCTCTCAGTAACGTATATATTAAGTACAGCCTCTAGGAGGTGATCCAAATTAACCACTTCAGTGAACTCTATATTATCAAATCTAGCTAATCCGTACCGGTCTATCAAATGAGCGAATATACTCCCTTCAGTACTTATGTAGTAATGCTTAAGGCTCCTTGGAGAGGATTCCGCTATTACCTTAAGTATATGGAGTGCTAAGTTAGTCTTACCACTACCTGCAACACCGTATATTAACGTTATTACACCTCTACCATGACTTACTACAGTACTTGCTATGTCCAACCTTTTCCCAAACACATCTACTTTGGGAGGGATAATAATAACTCACTACCTAAGGATTTATTCACTCCTTAGCAACATGAGGGTGGGTGGTAGGGTAGCGGGTGAAGTAGTTAATATTAAGGTGTTTATATATAATCCCAAGTTATTCAGGGAATTCATTAGATTAGCTAAGGAGTACGGAATAACTTTCTCAGTAATTAATGACTTATGCAGTGAATTAAATACGCAGTCCAAGGATACTTTACTAGTGATTGACTCAGAAGCTACTAGGGTAATTATGACTGAATGCAGGATTAACTTACGTAATATAACTGGTAAGGTTGTTACTCTTAGGGGAGTACATGACGTTAAGAGGGTAATTCTAGAGACGCTTGGGGTAGGTGGTAAACCCGTAATTCTATGTGGTATTGACCTAGGTAAGGAGATAGCCTATGCAATACTGTCTAACGACGTATTAGTGGATCTGGGATATAGTAAGGATATTGATGAATTCATTAACAAATTAAAGAGCGTTGTTAGTGAGTTAGAACCTAAGAGGGTAATCGTAAGAGTCGGTGAGCCTAGTGATAGGAGGTTAATTAACTTGGCTTTTGAAATACTATCAAGGTGCCTCCTAGAGGGATTCGAGACTTACTTAGTGAACGAAGCAAGATCAAGTAAGGAGCTAAGTAATTACTTAGTACCGTCAATAAAGGGCCTTGCCGTGCCCAAAGACAGTAACTTAAGAGCTGCATTAGCCTTAGCCTTAAGGGAGGGTAAGAGGGAGTAACCCCAGCTAATTAACTATGTGATTAAATACTTCCTACGCGTAATGAGTCGTAGGTGGTGATGAGTTATGCATGGTAGATTTAGGCGAAGATGGAGAGGTAGGGGTAGACCACCTAAACCTAGAGTAATCAGTTTTACAGTGGGTAACGTAGTATTCGTACCCATGAAGACCTTACCCCAAACACCCGCAGATGCTGTTGTCATAGCTCCAGATGAGCTTGAAGCACTACGTCTAGTCTACTTAGAAAATTACTCACAAAGCGAAGCAGCTAATAAGATGGGCATTTCTAGGGGTACCTTATGGAGGTTACTTAATGAAGGTAGGAGGAAGATCGTTAAGGCTCTAGTCGAGGTTAAGCCTATAGTCATCTCACCTAGCTACCCCTAATACACCTAACAAAAATCCGCCAGAACTCACTAGGTGATAACTGAAATACCCTCCTATCACTTAAGGTATCTAGTAACGACTTACAGACTAAGTCGGGTTGATAACCTAGTTCATTAAGGCACTTAAGCACGACCTTGGATGCTTTCCTCCTCCTCTGACTAAAGGCACACGCAAGAAACTTCTCAAATACAGTGTATTCGTCAATCCACGCATTAATTTTAGAGATCCTAACTAATGCTACATCAACCTCAGGCTTAGGCATAAAGCATGACCTACTGAAGTATCTAATAACCTCAGCTTTCGCGAATAACTTCACTATTACGGATAATCTTCCATACTCCCTAGTGCCTGGTTCAGCTACTAATCTATCAGCTACTTCCCTTTGTAGTGTTAGGACTGCATACCTATACTTAGACTTTATGAAACTCATGATTAGTGGCGTCGATATATAAAATGGTGTATTACTGACTACGGAGTCTATACCAAGTATTGATGATTCTCTTAAAACTTGGAGACCATCACCGACTATTACGTGTAACTTCGGATTATTACCTAGTAATTCCTCACACAATGATGCTAACCTATGATCTAACTCAATAGCTACGACTTTATTAGTGCATGAGAGTATGAACGCCGTCAAGAAACCCGTACCTGAGCCTATCTCTAGGACTGACTCAGCGTTGATTCTCCTTAACTCAGAACATACATGCTTCCCTAAGCTACAGCAAATCATTAGATGCTGACCTAAATCCTTAACTAACTTAATTCTCTTCCTAAGTACGTACCCGATTGCCTTTCTCAGCCATGAGCATGCATCCCGCATACCTTAACCAGTTAATAACGTAGCTACAGGCGATAATTTAGCTATATACTTATCCCGCTACTTAACTATATTCTTGAGTAACTAGTAACGATGCACTAACTAAGTAGTCAAGCATTAGGTTAGGGGGTGTTGTGATGAATGTGAACCTAGTGCTTGATGAAGGTAAGGTAGTAAGAGTTACTGGACCCGCTAGGATTACCGTGAAGAGCGGTAGCGTACTACTCGTTGGTGCTATATACGGCAGTAATTCACAGGTAATCATTCATAGATTAAGGAGTTATGCAGTAAAGGCTATTGAGAGAAGTGAAGTTAATGTAGTATTAGGTAGTGGAGCATCGCTTGAGGAGCCTAAGGAGGGTGAGGAGGTTATCGATGATTGGCTGAAGATTAGTGAGGGGTTGGTTAAGGATACGGAAAGAGTAGGTAAGTCACTAATAGTTGTAGTGGGTCCTGTTGAGTCTGGCAAGACCACATTAACGGCGTTCATAACTAATACATTGATGAGGTACGGTGTTAAGGTAGGTATAATCGACGCTGACGTAGGTCAAGAGGACATAGCACTACCAGCAACGATAGCTTTAGCCATTCCGGAAAAACACTTTCTATGGCAGAGGGACTTAACACCCACCGAAATAAGGTTTGTAGGGTGCATAGCTCCTCAGTACTGTCAAGACTCAATAATAGCAGCCGTTATTGATTTAGTAAGTTCCGCCTTATCATACGGAGTTTCGACAGTGGTTATTAATACAGATGGTTGGTTAAACTCCCACGCAGCACTAACCCATAAGTTAGCCTTAATTAGATGGTTAAAACCTACTCACGTAGTAGTACTTGACGATGAGGTCTTTAAGTACTTAACGAAGTCCCTACCGGATTCTGTAAGGGTGATTAAAGCACCAAGACCTACTAAGGTTAGGGAGAGGAGTAGAGAGGAGAGAAGGTTACTAAGGGCTGAAGCCTATAGAAAGTACTTCTTAAATGCTAAGGAGAGGTTAGTCAAGATCAATGACATCAAGCTAATTTACTCGAACTTAGTATGCGGTGATACACTGGGTATGAGTGAGTTAGCTAGGTATTTAGGTATTGACGAGGACGTAATTAAGAATAACGTATTATTTGCTAGTAAATACTATAACGTACTAAACATCGTCATAAATAGTGAGTCTAGGGATTTAATGGAACTCCTTAAGTGCAGGCGTGATGTATGCGTTATGAGGAGCGATGATATTAAGGGGTTACTAGTTGGTATACTTAATAAGAGACTAAAGGACGTAGCTGTAGGTATTATTAAGGATGTAGACTTTAATGAAGGCATTATAAAACTACTGACACCTTGGAATGGCGAGGTTAGTGCCTTAGTTATTAGCAAGGTTAAATTATCCCTAGATACATTTGAGGATGGTCTAAAGGTTGGGAGGTGTATACTGTAGTATGGATCTAGGTAAGGTAATTGAGGAGTTACGCAAGGAAGGAAAACTACTGGTTACTGATAGAATTCTGAAACGTAGGTATGAAGTAACTAAGGTTATTAAAGATGCTGAGACTAGGAAAGCATGCGTATTATACAGGGTCGAGGGGTTTAGCGGCTTATGCGTAAGTAACGTAATATATTCTAGGGATGCTCTATATAGATATTTAGGCATAAGTAATGATGAAGAGCTTTACGAGTTAATTAATGATATAATAAGTCTAAGTCCTAAGGACATTAATGAATTAATCAGTAACTCCTATTTCATACTACATGACTTCAGTAGTTTCTACAGATTATTTAACGGCTCATTAAGTAACTTACCAGCAATTAAGTTCTTCGAAGGTGATGGTGGACCTTACTTCACATCATCAATAGTTATTTCCGAAATCCCTTCAATGCCCAAGCACTATAATGCATCGATACATAGGTTGATGTTGCTGAGTAACGACGAACTTGTAATAAGGTTAGTACCTAGGCATTTATATAGTATCTATAAGGAGAATATAGGTAAAGGACAGGAAACACCCGTTGCTATAGTATTCGGTGTGCACCCTATTATAGAATTACTTGCTTCTATATCGCCCCCATACGGATCCTTCGAATTAAGTGGTTATCGCCACGTAACTAAGGAACCTTTAGGAATAGTACTTACTCCAGAATACGGAATCCCCATACCTGCTAGTGCCTCAGTAGTCATCGAGGGTAGGATAACTGAGGAATTAGCTGATGAAGGTCCATTCACGGATTTACTAATGCTATATGATAGAGTCAGGAAGCAACCGATTGTTAAGGTTGATAGAATATACATCAATATCAACAATATCCCCTTCCACATAATACTACCTTCAGGTATTGAACACATGCTCCTTATGGGGTTACCCAGGGAGGCGGCTATATGGGGTAGTGTATCTAGGGCGGTGCCTAAGGTAGTTAAGGTGAGGTTAACTAGGGGAGGGGGAGGTTGGCTGCATGCTGTAATATCCATTAAGAAGTTTAGTGAGGGTGATGGCAAGACCGCAATATTCGCTGCTTTCGCGGCCCACCCCAGTTTAAAGCACGTTGTCGTAGTTGACGATGACATTAACCCGGATAATCCCTACGATGTTGAGTGGGCAATAGCTACTCGTTTCCAGGCTGATAGGGATTTAGTAGTAATTACTAATGCTCGTGGCTCCTCCCTAGACCCTAGTTCTAAGGATGGGTTAACCGCTAAGTTAGGGATAGACGCTACTGCGCCATTAAGTAATAGAGAGTTATTCGCGAGGGCTAGAATCGGTGATGAAGGTGATTAAGCGTGAGTAATGTTCTAAGTCCCTACGAACTCGCTAAGGAGGTTATTAATAGGGTGTGTAACGCGTTAGGTATTAATGAAGTAGTTAATGTAGTTCATGCACACATATCGGGAATTTCGTACTTCAATATAGGTGATTACGGCCTCAAGTTAATTAAAGATCTCTACTTAGGAGGAGGTAAGTTTAAAGTATACACAACCGCTAATCCATATGCTGTAGTGAATACCGATTTTAGAGGATTAAGGCTTGATGAAAGCATCATTAATAAGCAATACGAGATAGTTAAATACCTAACTCTATTAGGTGCTAAGGGCTTTACATGCGCACCCTACTTCATCAGGGAACCTAAGCCTAATGAGCACTTAGCTTGGGCTGAAAGTAATGCCGTACTACTAGCTAATTCATATTATGGAGCAAAAACCAACCGAGAGGGAGGTCCCTCAGCACTGATGTCTGCGTTAGTTGGTTATACATGTAATTCAGAAATTCATAAAGGTAATTTAAGTCCTACTGTTGAGATTAAAGCAATTAATCCACGTAACGAACTTGAAGCATCGGCTCTGGGTTACTTAATAGGTAAGTTATACCCTCATGAAGTACCTTACGTATTAGGTATTAAGGTTAAGGATCTAGAGCTAATAAGGTCCTTATTAGCTGCTTTCGGTGCCTCCGCATCATCACCCATACTCATACTTGATTCAGTCACTCCTAAATACACCTACGGTGAAGTAAGTAGTGATTTACTTGATAAAAACATCTTAACCACTAATGACTTAAGGAGATTTATTAAGGACGTGGCTCATCATGATAGGGAGTTACGTAAGGATACGTTATTTATTGTGGGATGTCCTCACCTTAAATCTGATGACGTAATCAAGTTATACGAAGTACTTAAAGAATTAAGCCCTGCTAAGTACTCCTCAGAATTATGGGTATTAGTACATGACTCAGTGCCCCTAAGTAATTACGAAGTTAAGTTATTAGCGTCTAAAGGCGTTAAGATTTTAGAACACGTATGTCCTGTCGTTACTAGGTTAAGCGATTTTGGTGTAGAGGAAGTAATTACTAATTCCTTTAAGGCACTTCACTACATACCTAAGATATCTAAAATACCTACGTACGTAATGAGTTTTAAAGAAATTATTAAGTTATTGAGGGGTAAGTAGTATTGCCCCTCAGGTTGAGACTTAAGGCTATAGTACCTAGTAAGGAACGCAGAATCTGCGGTGAGTTAGTCTTTATTAATAAACCTATTTCGTACCTAGGTGATTTAGATCCCAAGAGGGGTACTGTACTTAATGACGTATCCGTGAAGAATAAAGTACTTGTTTATTTAGGAGGTATAGGAAGTACTGTTGGTTCGTATAAGATACTTGGATTAAATATTGAAGGCAATAAGCCTAAGGCGTTAATCGTAACGAAGAGTGACGTAGTCACTGTTGTAGGTGCTGTACTTGCTGATATACCCCTCTACGAATTAAGTAGGGATGACTTCAGTAGATTAGAGGATGTAATTAGTAGTTCTGGTAGGAATTGGTCAGTGAGTGCATGTATTGAGGATGAGGTGTTAAGTATTGACGGGTAAGTTAATAGTTATTGAAGGTATCGATGGATCAGGTAAAACCACTATCTCTAAGATGCTTCTACGGGAGTTAAGGAGTAGAGGTATTAGGGCTGTATACACCTATGAACCCATAAATAAAGAATTTATAGATCTCATAGAGATCTATGGAAGAAGATTAGGTGCTGAGATCGAAGCTTTACTACTGGCGGCTGATAGATACGTACATGTTAGGGACTTTATAGTACCTAACTTAAGGCGTGGTTACGTAATTATCTGCGATAGGTATTTCTATTCATCAATAGCTTATCAAGGAGCTAGAGGAGCTGATGTACGGTGGATAAGGAGCCTTAATAAATTTGCGGTGAAGCCTAACATAGCCATATACTTGGACGTAAGACCTGAGATAGGAATTAGTAGGATTAAATCAAAAAATGGAAGGAAACTTTCCTACTTAGAGGACATCTCAGTCCTTAGGAGAGTAAGGGAGATCTACCTGTCATTAGTCAATAATGGTGAGTTGGTACTTGTTAATGCTGAAGCTACTATTGATGAGGTCTTTAAGGAGGTATACGAGTTAGTGATTAAGGTTCTTGAATGTAAAAACTGATTTAAGGCTCCCCTGATTTTAGACATGCATTATTGAGTATTTCGTTTAAGGATGAAGCTACAGCCCTAATTACGTCGCCATTAATTAATTCACGCTCTATTAACTTCCTGAAGTCGCTGCTCTCTATTAACTTACAGCCACTACCGTCATTGACTATATCTGTGCCTAGGTCAATGTACGTTATTGATCCTGTAGGGAGTAGCTCAGGTGGTGTATTTATGTTTATGTAAATACCCTTTAACTTACCGTCCCTACTGTAGTATCTATGTATGATGAACCACCTACCCTCAACTACTTCGGTATACGCTACATCCCCTACTTCCTTCTTAATGCCTAAACCATCGTATGTACCTCTTGACTTTATACTCCTCCTAACCACCAGTTTAGCCTTATCTTCGTCAGCGTCGAAACTCTCTACCTTACCCCTACCTAGGATCACATCCCTACCAGTTAGTCTTTTGTGATTAAGAATCACTTCCCTCTTATCAATTAACCTCCTACATATCCACTTCCTAATAACTGCCTCTAGCTTACTCTTATTAATAAATTCAGAAATCATATCCAGTAGGTCGACGAGTCCATTAACTTGAGGCGAGTCGCAACTCCTTAGTAGGTGATGATATGGTGTTGTAGGTGTTACCTCCTCTCTAATCCTGTCTAAGTATACCTTAGCTGGATATGTAAGACCTATTAGCCTTACGTACTCACCATCATAGATAACCTTGAGTGGCTCAGCATCATCAAGTTTCTTTTTTAACTCTTCTAACTCTTTAACTAGATTAGGTAACTCAGAAACTATATCGTCTAGAGGTGCTTCGTCAGCATTACTCCTCCACCTTATCCCGTACCCCTCCCTTAAGTACTTGGCTGATATACTTAGTAACTCAGCTATCCTATCCTTATTCCTTATGAAGCTACTGAACGACACCCCTGATCCGTAACTAACTATCGCGTACTTACCAACAACACGCACCCTACCAGAGACCACGAGTTTTTCATGAGGTCTTATAGGTACTTTAACAACCGATACGGGTATCTCACTCCCTTCACTACATTCGTCAGTGTCAACGAGCACGGCATCACCTAATGGTGTCTCCACAAAGCACTCACCGCCAGACCTACGCTTAACGACTGCCTTAAATGCTGAGTAGAGACCTATCTCGGGTTTGAAGGTTATTACGTAGGGTACTTCATTCTCTATCACCTCAGTAATGTAATTAACGCTCTCTGGAAATCCAAGCACCAGTATTTGTGATGGGTCAGCATCATCGGTCTTTACGGTAGCATCGGCTGGTAACCCCCTCCTAGTATCTATTCCTAACCTAGCAGCTATTACCTCGCTGACATCTACGAGCTCTACGCCGTGGTCATTGAGTATCTTTGAGAGTGCAGTCGCATATACTCCCCTAACCCTAGCTCTTACCACCATACCTCTATACACACCCTCACTACCTCTATAATTACTGGTGTAGCTAGTCCTTAACAGTTGATAGTACTGCCATTATGTTCCATATCATGGTTCTAGTATGCATTGGCATGTTAGGGTCTTGACTAACCTCGTCTAGGACACCTACAGCATTAGCTGCTCTAACACCTGGTGATAAGCTTGTGTCCTGAAGCATTCTTAAAGCCTCGATAGCTGCCCTTCTTATGTTCCTAGGTACACTTGAGTCACCTATTATTCTATTGAGTAACCTTACAGCCTGTAGTATCTTAGCCTCATTAAGTGACTTCTTATCCATTGGCAGTGGTTGCGACACTAATTCCCACCCCTTGGGGTTAGAGATAAAGGAATAAATAAGGATTTAAGTTGGGGGTCGATGTATGCGCGAAGGTGTTGATAGAGCAAAACTAATAAAGAGAATGACGGAACTAATGCGTTCAGGAGCTGTAATGCTTGATCAGTCATGCCCCCTCTGTAACTCACCATTATTCAGGTTGAAGGATGGCAGCTTAGTATGCCCCATACACGGTGAGGTTAAGGTAGTGAGAGATGAGCGGGAGGCAATTGAAGTAACAACGAATGCTGTGCTAGACTTAGTTGAGAAGATCGCGTCAAATAAGCTACTGAACTTAATAAATGAAGTATCTAAGGATTCAGTAAGTAGTGATGTACTTAACTTAGTAAGTCAGTACTTAGACATTATTGAGAAGGTACGTAGGATTAAATCAATCAAGCGTGGAGATGAGAGAAGTAAGCAGTGATTCTTTGGTGCGGGGGGTGGGATTTGAACCCACGCAGGCCTCTGCCATCGGGGCTCCCACCTGAGGGTCCTGAGCCCGACCCCTTTGACCTGGCTCGGGCACCCCCGCGCCAACCATTCTTTAGGGTCGGGGGTTATAAGTAATGCCTCATTAACTCAATTAGAGTTATGGGAGTAACTAAGATAAGTGAATAAGCGTATTATTGCCCCTTACTCTCCTTCCCCGCCTCCTTCTTCACCACCCATAAGCTCCAGGAATACCTCGTAGAACTCCTCCTTCTCCTGCTCAAGCTCCTCACGACTCCTGAATCCTCCCCTACCCTCACTCACTATTGATGTTGTCTTTACCTTATTCTCTGCGTTTGACTTAGCCTCTATGGTGTAGTCTTTCTTAATATTACCCCTGACCTCCTCCTCATACCCGCATGATGGGCACTTCAATACTAGTTTATCGCCCCTCTTCACGGGCATTAGTACCGATCCACACCTAGGACAGAACTTCATCTTGCAACCCGACAGTGGGTGTGAGCTTAGAAGGTTAAAAACTTTTTCGTTACTCAACTTCACTCTGCTTAATTAGTTTAATTAATGAGGAGTGACTCCTGAAGTCAGCGTCTGGTGTTTTAATCATTCCTGCCCTAGGTCTAGGTCATATGTAATACCACTCATCATCTCCTCTGAAACTCCCTCAAGGACTATCGACTTACCCCAGTCTTTATACTTAACTAACGTTAAGTAAACCCTACCAATCCTCTGCCTAGGACCACATTCGGTTTCAACACGTACCCCGTTCTTTAACTGAGCTACTACCTTAACGTAATCATTCCCTAACTCCCTACATTCACGTAATTCAAAAGACTCTATTAGACCATTTATTGCTAAACCCTCTAAATCAAGTGCGGGTATCTTTTCGACCATCTCTACTGACCAAACTAACTTTTCTGTATAGGCTTATGTAGTTTTAAGCTTATCAGTGCTTTTCTAGGTAGTGGGTGGGTAATGAAGATCGTACTAGTAACTACTAGAGCTGCTAGTGATATAGTGAGGAGTATAGTTAAGGATCTACGTAGGAGTGACTGTAGTATAGAGGTAATTACTCTTGAGGAAGTACCTATAGCCTCCCTAGCTACTACCAAGGACATAGCTAATTACTTGAGTAGGGATCCTTATAAGAGGATCTTGAGAGATGCTGACATAATTCTCATACCTGGACTTGTAGTTGGTAGTACTGAATTAATTGAGAGGGTAGTTAATGCTGAAGTCTTCAAAGGCACTAAATACGCTGGTGACATCCCCGTACTTATAGATTACATAATGAGCGGTGGTAGATTAAGTAAAGAGAAGCCTGCTGATGAAGTTATGGAGAACTACCTTAGGCAAGTATATGATGAGAGGGTGCGTGAGGCATTAAGCACATCACCTACTTCATTCTACTTAAGGGGTGTTAAATTCCCAGTAAGACCCCCACCCATTAACTTACTCTACGAAGTAGTGGTTAGGAATAAAATTAAGGAGGGCCTTAATGAGGTATTGAATGTAGTGAATAAGTTAAGAAGATATAATTATCAAGGTATAGTGCTTGGATTAGAAGCTGGTAATTATGACACCGCTCCTCTACGTAAATTGATTAGGGAAATAAGGAGCTACGATAGTGAGTTATTAATAGGTATTGATGCACCTATAGACTTAATAGTTAGGGATGACGCATTACTAAGCGATGTTGATATCCTAATGAATCTAGACGTAATTAATAGGATAGACTTAATAAGAAAGTACTCAAGTGAGTTAAAGGATAAGGCAATCGTAGTTATAGCTGAGAATTTAGCATATATTAAATCCATAATCACAGAATTAAGCACCTTAGGTATTGATAAAATAATTATCGACGCAGTCCTTAAGCCACCGCTACTTGGCTTAATAGATTCGATAATTAAGTATAAATACGTATCTAAGAACATGAGAGTACCGCTTATGATGGGTCTATCAAATGTTTATGAGTTAATGGACGTTGATTCGCATGGAGTGATAGCTACATTAATGACCTTAGGCTTTGAGCTAGGCATCAGTAATATGTTAGTAACTGAGGAAAGTTACAAGGCTAAGGGCGCTATTAAGGAAGCATACATAGCTCGTAATATGATTTATAGGGCTTACGTTAGGAGATCCCCACCAATAAATGTTAACTTAAACTTACTCATACTTAAGGATAAGAGACCTAGAAGTGCTGAAGTACCTAGGCAATCACCAATTACTAACGTAGTTAACGTAGGTAAAGTACCGCCAGTACTAGATAGAGAATATTATTTAAGGATATACGTTGATCATAAGAAGAAATTGATTGTAGTTGATGTACACAAAAGAAGTAATAACAAAGTTATGATAAGATTTACCGGAGAGGATGCCTTAAGTTTAGGGAGATATGTTATTAGAAATATAGGGTTGAGTAAGGAGCATGCAATTTATTTAGGTTACGAATTGAGTAAAGCGGAAATTGCTTTAAAGCTGGGTAAAAACTATGTACAGGATGAACCTCTATTTTCATTTAGCTATGAAGATTAATAATGTTTAACTGTTATATCTCGGTAATGATACTTCATTAATGAATTTTAAAGTACTCATGTAACAGAAGCTTAATAACTTAGTTTTACAAGCTTTAAAGGGTGAGATGAATGAGCGTTACTCGTCGAGAAGCAACTGCTAGAAAGGTTATTGGTAAGAAAGTGGTAAAGGGTAAGGTATACACATACGAGTACTACACACTACCACTGAACCTTTACCTTCCGAAGAACATGGTTGAGAAATGGGGTACAGAGTTCATAGTAGAGAGAAGGGAGCAGGAAGGAGTCATAATAATAAAAGCTAAGAAAGCCATGGAGAGTAGTGAGGGTAAGTAGGTATAGTAGTTAATGAGGGAAAGAAAGCATAAATCAAAACATATTGTTTTGTTTATTAGTAATGACTTCTACGAGGTAATAAGCGATCATAGTAAGGTACTGAGCTATTTAAGAGAACTTATCTTCGCACTTATTCAGTTAGTACCTATAGGTAAGGTGACTACGTACTCGTCGATAGCTAAGGTTCTCGGAGTAAGTCCTAGGTTCGTGGCTAACGTGCTTAAAAGTAATGAGAAACCCATAGTAGTGCCCTGTCACCGAGTGATTAAGTCGAATATGGAACTAGGTGGCTACACCCTACACTCAAGGAGTTCCCCAGAATTTAAGGAGAAATTACTTACTCTTGAAGGTGTTAAAATCACTAAGTTAGGTAGTAGGAGAGTAATCAGCGAGGTACACGTTATTAATTTAGAAGATGTCCTACTTCATTAAGTTTATAGAGACTATTACGTTACATTACTCGGGAGTATGAGGTTTAATAATGCGCTATGGAGGGTAGTAAGACCCGATGCCGAGTATGTATGGAGGTCTAAAGTAGTTAATGATAGGCTTAAGTGGTATAGAAGAGTTATGGAGAATAGAACACCAGCTAAGTTCCTAATAGCTAAGAAGGTAGGTACTGAACAGAACCCTAAGGAATTAAGTTACGATGAATTATGGAATCTCCACGAAGAGGTTAGGAGAGAGTTCCTTAAGTTACTTAGTAAGGCTAGAGAAGGTAACTTAACGCTTAAGGATGTTGAGGAGATGGATAGCCCTAAGTACTCATTTATAGATATTAAGGAGGAGATTGCTTGGAGAATAACTAGAGAATGCATGTTCTGCGAGAGGAGATGCGGCATTGATAGGAGATTAAGGTCAGGTGCTTGTAGTATTGACATACATACTTACGTATCGTCGTACTTCCTACATATGGGTGAGGAGGCACCCCTAGTACCTAGTGGTACGATATTTTACGGTGGATGTAACTTCAAGTGCGTATACTGTCAAAATTACGATATATCACAAGTTAATCCTCGCTCAGGGATTAAAGTAACTCCGACGGAGTTAGCGGCTATTCAAGAGTATTTAAGGTTTGAAGGTGCTAGAAACATAAACCACGTTGGTGGTGACCCCACACCTAATATACATACCATAATATCGTCGCTTAAGTACGTACGTGTAAATGTCCCGCAATTGTGGAATAGCAACATGTACTTAACTAATGAAGCTCTTAAACTAATTAAGGACTTAATAGATATATGGCTACCTGACTTTAAGTACGGTAATAATTCCTGTGGTGAAAGACTATCTAAAGTAAGTAATTACTTTAATGTAGTTACTAGGAACTTAAGCATAATATGTAAGGAGGGCGACCCCATCATCATTAGACACTTAGTACTACCTAATCATCTGAACTGCTGTACTGAACCAGTACTTAAGTGGATAGCCGTAAACTGTAAGCATGCCTTAGTTAATGTAATGGCCCAATACAGGCCCGAGTACTTAGTACTTAAGTATAGGAAGGAATACAGCGACATAGCCCGAAGACCGAGTGGAGAGGAAATGCGTAGGGCCTATGAACTCGCCGAATCGTTAGGTTTAGCCTACAAAGAGGTAAGTTAATTGATTACTTAAAACCCTTACAAATCAGCGCAGCTCAGCCTAATCACCCTATTCATCACTCCGGCTTTCATCATCTATGTAGCTCTTTTAAATTACTAACATATATACTTTTTACTTTCTTAACTCACCTCTGATTCTTGGGTAGGTATAATTGAAGGAAAACATCCTAGACGGTAGGTTTACTGGGAAGTCTGCCAAGATTAAAGTCATCGGTGTTGATGGCTTCATTGAGGGAGTAATCGATGAAGTTAGTAGGTACGAGATAGGTCTCCGTACCAGAGACGGGCCCGTTATAGTCTTTAGGCATGCCGTGCTGTTTATTGAAGTTCAGCCTCCTGACCTCCACGGATACAGTCAGGAGGAGTTAGAGGATACGGTCTTAACTACTGACTTTATAGGGTGTAGGATTGACGTAACTTTAGTTGATGGGTCAGTACTTAAGGGTAAATTAATGAAGGTTACAAGGTATGAGTTAGGTGTTGTTACGAATGAGGGTAAGGCCTTAGTAATACCTAAGTCAAGCATAGCTACCGTGTCTATTAAGGAGTAGATTCCTCCTTACCGATTAACTTAAACTTAATTAACTTAACCTCAGTCGTGTCACTTATCCTGCTACCATATATTCTCCTTAAAGCCCTTATGAGTTCCTCACGATTGCTAAAACCGTCTATGTTTGCGTCTTCATCAGTTAATTCCCTAACCTCCTTAATCTCAACGTCCTCGATGATCGCTGTCCCTATTTTTACTTTACCAGCTCTAATCTCAACTATATCGCCTTTTTTAACGGGTGAGTACAGCCTTACAGTCGATGTTTTCCTACCTTCTAATATGTCGGGTCCGTAAATCTGCTTAAATATTAACTTCTTCCTACCCACCCTGCACACCTACCCCTCTTAAGCTTAGGGAATTAATAACTACTCCTTAGCACCTAATTCTAACCTCTCCTTAACCCTCTCGCTTCTGTATGAACTTATTAATTCAATGAGCTTCTCCTCGGTTAATTCACTAACCTCCTCACGTCTTATAGCTTCCTTAATGTCCTTAATACAGCCCTTAACCTCGTTAATGATCTCAGCATTGGTTAGTGCGATATCATCAATAACCACTACCCCAGTCACGGGTACTGCTGGCACGTACGAGTTACGTAGTCTAATAGCCAGTTCCCTACAATCGTCGGGAAGTATTAAAGCTACCCTAGAGCTTCTTAGTAACTCTATTACATCCCTACTTAACTCAGTACTCACGCAAGCAGCCCTACTTAGGCTTAAGTAGAGTAGATTGTATTTTTCATCATCAACATCAATAACTAATGAATCGTTCTTTAATTCAAAAGCGCTTACTAAGTTAGTCACCACCTTAGTGGCTACTAAGTCTCCCCTAACTAGTGACTTGATCAATTCCCTTAATGAATTATTTACATTACCTAACTCCTCTATCTCTCTCCTCAACTCACTTACGTACCTACTCATATTGTTTAACCTCTGCGTTAACTCCATTATCTTCCTGTCTTTGAGTACATCCCTACTTAATTCGTTCTTAAGTATTGTTAGTTGATATTCATACTCCCTAATAATCGACTCCAACTCCTTAATCTTACTCCTAAGGTGCTCATTTTCCTTAGTTAGCCTTTCAACTTTCTTCGTTAAGTGCCTTATCCTCCTCTCTTTATCCCTAACTTCAAACCTACTTGCTATAGCTTCCTTAATTAAACCTTTAATAACCTCACTCCTACTCTCACCCTTACTTCTCTTAGCTATCATATCAGTGATTATATCCTCAATAATGCTACTTAACGGCTCATTACGGAGTAACCTAACCTTATATTCCTGTATGTTACTTACCTTGAGGCCCATTAACCTTATCCTTTCTTGAAGCTTACTCATTTTCTGCTCGAACGTCCTTAACGCCTTAATTGCTGCTGCAAGAGCGTCCCTTTCGTGAGTATTTCTTACCTGCACGCCCTTGGTTTCGCAGAACTCCTTAACAATTAACTCCTTCTCACTCGTGCTTAATGAGTGTGGGGGTACGTATAGTTGAGCATTAAGTGACGAAGCTAACTTTCTAACCACATCCGGTGGAGGGTTTTTGTCTGTAGCAACTACAGTGACTACTCCGTATTTGGATAGTATAGATAATGCTGAACCCCTATCTAACTCCCTACCTGATGTAATAAGTACGGGATTACCATTAAGATCAAGTGCCGCTAACCCAGCTTCTATGCCGGGGTCATAACCAACTATTAAGTACTTCCTCTGCTCACTACCTTCATCAATCACGAATAACTTACTATTTATTACAGGCTTTATCCTAACCTTAACATCATACCCCCTTAACTTTTCAACTACTCCGTAAAGATCCTTCCTATCTGCATAGACTATGAATAAAGCCCTCTCAACACCTCCCCTACTCCTCCTAATCATCACGTCGTAATCAAAGCCTCTTCTCTCTAATTCCTCCCTAATCTTCTTAACAACCCTAGATACCGCTGCCCTCATGTTCCTCTGGTACTTATCAGATCTTGAACCGCCTGCGTACCCTGACCTACCCTTACTTACTATTATCTTAACCTTCCTCTCAAACAACTTCAGCTTAGTTCCCTCACCCTTCTCAGCTAGTAGAGCAAGTGTTACCGCTGTTCTTACAGGCCCTAACTTACTTTTATCGCTAGTTAATCCAGCCTTAAAAGCTACCTCCCTTAAGCTCGTAAACTTGCCGTCATCTAGAGTTACTTGAATAACCTCAGTCTCAGGTGGTAAGAGCTTCAGTAATTTAATGACGTTCCTTTTAGTACCACCTAGTTCCAGTATGTTATCAACAGCTAGTACAGAGGCTTTATTATCCCATAAGATCCTTACTAACCTCCCTAAACCACCCTCCTCAACTCTCTTAACTACACCATTACTAACCACGGCTATTGCGTATAGGTACTTACTAAGGTCATTACCCCCGGACCTTATTATGTCCACACCAACAACTACCTTCTTATCAGACCTCATTAATTTCCCCCTTAACATATGAGAGAGCCGTACTCACGTCGATCTCAACTCTGTATTTACGTTTAAAGAACTTAATGATGTACTCAACGTCTCTTCTCAAGTACCTCTCATGTTCAGGGTCATCACGGTATACGTACTGAGGCCAGTCAATTATGTAAGGATCCTCACTCTCTATCTTAACCATTACATTATACTCGCTTAAGTCTCCATGAACTATACCTACCTTAACGTATGCGTCCCTCAAAGTACTTAAGATCTTCCTCAACATGCTTAGCGGGTCCTTAGCCTCAGCGTACCTATATAACTCGGTACCTTCAATATACTCCGTAACTACTGCATGTCTACTCCAGCCGTAGACCTTAGGTACGTACTTGGAGTAGTTCATTAATTCCTTTAGAGCCTTAAACTCCCTCTCAGCAGCTACTTTAGAGCGTATCATCCAGTTAGGTTCGTCGGTTAAGTATGAACGTACCCTAACTACCTTCTGGAAACTCACCCTACCTATCTTGTAGAACTTAACCGCTATAACATTACCTTCACTATCCTTAGCTATGTAGATCTCACTCTCCTTACCCATACCAACCATAGTTCCTAAATAAGCAATAACACCTCTCCTAACTAGATCCCTAACGGCTAGACAATCAAGCCCTAAGTAAGTTAATCTATACCCGTGGAAAGGAGCTAATGACCTTTTAATCACCTTAAGTTTATTTAGCTTAGATAATCTCCTATGGAGTTCCTTAGGCGGTATCTTTACTTTATTTTCAATAACCTCTATAGGTACGTACTCATACTTACTAAGTAATCTGTCAAGTAAGTTGAGTATTTTGAAATCATTACTCTCTAATTCATTGTATATATCCACGAGTAACACTAACTCAACCTCTAAGTAATTACTTAAGGAGGATTTTAAGTTATCAGACACCGACCTATCATCACTCTTCAGTCCCGGTTTCACACATCACCTAATAATCAAAATACTCAAGATCTATATTAAACTGACCTATATAACTAGGGGATTTAGTTATTTATTGGTTATTTCGTTAAATTAAAAATACACTAGAATAACATTGCTTCACCCTTTACTATTAAGTTAGTTATGTCTGTAATTTTCTCCAGCTCTTCATTAATTATTGACTCCACATCAGACTTTAATGAACTTAGTGATGCGCCTTTAGTAGGTATTATCTTAGCTACAGCAGCTAGTGGTTGGTCTATTGGGTGACCTATCTGTGATAGTAATTCAACGTATATCTCCTCAATACCGCTTACCTCTTTAACTACCCTATTAGCTATCTTAAACGCTAGTACGTTATAGATCTTACCTACGTGACTTACTGGGTTCTTACCAGCTGTTGCTTCTAAGCTCATAGGTCTTAAGGGGGTGATTAAGCCATTAGCTCTGTTGCCCCTACCAGTCATCCCATCATCTCCATGCTCAGCTGACGTACCAGTTACTGTTAAGTATACGATACCTTTATCAGGTTTATCAGCTGTATTCACATATACCTCAACGTCGTAATCTGAAGCTATCTTACATGCTAAATCACGTACCCTCTCAAGAACCTCCTCCTTAACTGATAGGTAATGATCCAGATCTGGTATTAACGCTGATATGGTCGCCATAGCTATAGTTAGCTTTATCTTCTTATCCGTTCTTAACCCCATAACTTTAATGTCTTCACCTACCTCAGGTAACTTCATCTTTAACTCCTTAGAGTTTAAGTACCTCTCAGTCTCGAGTACGAGCCTCTCCAAGGTAGTTAAGGGTGCGTAACCCACGCCGAAACTAGTGTCATTAGCTAATGGCTTACCCTTAAGTCCTAACTCGAAAACACCCACTAGATCCGTACTACCGCTTCTAATCATGTAATCAACTACGACGTGCTTCTCAGGGTCTAGGAATCTGAAGTTCCTCTTAATCCAGCTCTTAACGGCGTTTATAACTATAGTACCTACTGGTACGCGCTCGATACTACCGTCCTTCCTCATTACGTACTCAGTAGCTCTACCGGCAACTATTATGTAAATCGGGTGAATAACCTCTCCGCCGCCGAAGGTAGGTCTTGCCTGCCCTCCAACCAGTAATACCTTATCTAGGTTATGATGCAGTATAGCGCCGTACTTACTTAAGTAGTACTTAGATAATTCGAGACTAGAAACCTCCGATGCCGCATCAGCTATGTAGTCCGGATGCCCTAAACCCTTCCTTTCGACTAGCTCTACTCTCTGATTAACTACCGGCTCCCTCTCAATTACCTCGACAAGTATGTTCCTAGGCATTGTACTTACCTATGTGTGTAGGGGGTGTAGATAAATTAAAAGTTTTCAATATCACCTAAACATTACTGTACAGCTAACCAGAATTATACGCAACACGCACCCTAACTAGGTAGGTGGGGGCAAGGCAGGTATTTTCATTAGCTACCTATTACCTCTACTTGCGTGTGTAATCAAGTACTATGTAGAGTATCTGACTACCCCTTATCAATACAGTACCGTACCTAGCTACTGGTTTCTCATCAGCACTTAACTCTTCACAATCAATCATTACTACATTCATGGTCGAGTCAGTCATTATTAGCTTGCCATGATATGCGTTACCGTCCTTAACCTTAACTAATACTTCCCTACTTATGGCTGATCTTAAGGTCCTCAAAGGTGTCTCGGTTCTTGCTGGCAACATACTACATTACCTTAAAGAAGTGTTACCTACGATTATTTAAGCTTTCCTATCTTAAACCCATTACCTATATTTACCTCAATGTAACCAAAGACATTAGGTGGTGCTGAGTGAGTGTCGAGGAAAGTAGAATTACCGTAGGTAATAAGCCCGTAATAGACTATATAGTCTCAATAGCGATACTACTGAATCAAGGCATTAAGAGAATAATTATTAGGGGAAGAGGACCTAATATCTCTAAAGCTGTAGCTGTCTATAATGCAGTTAAGGACCGCATGGGTGACGCCATTAAGTTAAGCGATGTAAGAATAGGAAGTGAGGATAGGAGAGGTAAGCTCATCTCGTTCATAGAGATAGTCATTGAGAGAGTACTGTAGAGTCATTAGTGCTTGCGGGGGTGTTTAGTGAATTAATTAAGGAAGTCTCTGAGTGGGTCCTTACCAATACATCTCTAGTCATGACTCTAGCTAAATCAGCTAGGACCACCAGTAAAGCTACATCCCTACTTAAGGCACCGCTTTTAACAGTATCTAGCAACTTCTCAAGCTCTCTCGTAGCTTCAGTACTTACTAATTCAGGGTAATTACTCTCTATGTAGTTCTTAACCTCAATACCTAGCTTCGTAGGTATTAAGTACAACCTCTTCTTAGACTCTATTACGTACCCATGCCTTAAGTTATTCTCTATAGCCTTGGCGTAAGTACTTGGCCTCCCTATACCTGATTCCTTCATTAACTTAATCACATCAGCTGACGTGTATAACCTAACTCTAGACCCTCTAAACACCTTAGCCTTAGATACCTTCATCGTAACTTCTTCACCACATACTAACTCACTTAGGTATTCATGAAGCCTCACATCCAGTACCTTAGTGAATCCCTCCTCAATTACCTTAATAGGTAATTCGAGGGTTCCTAAGTCAACATCACCAACCTTAACCCTAACTATGGCATACACTATCCTAGCGGGAGGCATTTGACTAGCTACGAATCTCTTAAATATTAACTCATATAACCTCTTATGGTACCATGTTAGGTTAGCCTGCATAGTTAAGCTAAGTAGTTTATCCAAGGAATCAACAGCTTTAGTAGGTCTTATACATTCATGCGTTCCCTGACCACCCCAAGACCTTGGATATAGGTAATTAGCTAAACCTAACGTGTTTAAGTACTCCTTAGCTATCTCGATACCTACGCTTGATACGTGTGTACTGTCAGTTCTATGGTACGTAATGAAGCCCAACTCGAAGAGGTCTTGAGCTAACTTCATGACCTTATTAGGTGATAATTTAAGCACCTTAGTTGCTTCAGAGAGTAGCGTATCTGTAGTATATGGTGGTTTCGGATTAACTACTCTTTCCTCCTCCCTAACCTTAATTAACACAACTCCATTCTCTAACGCCTTATTAGCTACCGACTTAGCTAACTCCTTATCCTTTGTGAAGAACACCACCTTAAGCTGATCATCTACACTTAACCTAACGTAGTAACCCCTCTCCTTAAGGTATTGACCATACCTATCAACCACCCACTTAAGTACCGGCGTCTGAACCCTACCACCTCCTAACCAGTACTTATTGAATCTCTTCTTGAGTACGTTACTGAGCTCGAAACCTATTAATCTGTCATCAACACGTCTAACGATTTGTGAATCAACTCTCCTCATATCTATGTCCCTAGGCCTCAACAAGGCATTAAGTATTTCACGACGTGTTATCTCATGGAACTCTATCCTGACGAACTTACTTATGTAGGGCCTCAACGTTAGGTAGACGTCATATGCAATTTTCTCGCCCTCCTCATCGGGGTCAGTAGCTAGTATTACTAAATCAACTTCCTGCACTAACTTCCTGAGGGCATTAACAACGATTGAACTATCTCTAATCCTAATGGATCCGCATCTAGGGCATGACTTACTATCCTCGGTAAATTGGTAGCCACAATCCCTACACCTCTTAATGGTTGTGTATATTGGTGTTAAGTTATTGTTACTTAAGGAAACACCGTAGAGTCCTTCATCAACAACTAAGTCGTATATGTGTCCTAACGTAGGTGCTATGGTAGTTACTAAGACCTCATCATTAATCGTTACTACAGTTTCGTAAGCTACGTAATCGCCTAAATACCTCCTACCGGGTCTGCCGAACATCTTAGCAATAGTCCTAGCCTTAGTAGGTGATTCAACAATCATTAGTACCGACTTAATCTTATTAGTAACTACTCCTGAACCCCTATTATCTATCCTCCTACTTCTTATCTGTTCCCTAATGACCTTACTGATCTCTAACTCACTTAGTCGTACTGGGTTATAAGTAATTACGTAATTCCTTAACTTATTAGTAAAGATCTTGAAGAGATCTTCGTCCTCGTAGAGTAGTATTGATAGACCTAAGGTCATCCTACCCTTAAGTAACCTACTGCATCTTCCCGAGGCTTGTATGTACGTCATTACGTCAGGTATTTGAGCGTATAGCCCCCTACTCTTCTTAATGACTATGAACGTGTCAAACACTAACTTACCTAATTCCTTAACCTTACTCTTCATAAATTCCTTAACATTGTTAATTACCTTAATTACATCATTAGCTAATTCACTTAGTGGTTGAGTAAGTTCTAGCTTCCTCTTTATACCTAGTGATAATACCTTTACCTTAACTGGGCTTAACTTACTTAGCCTATTCAGTAATGACCTGCACTCATCGTTAATTACGTAACCATATCTCTGTAATTGCGTAACTACTTTAATTAGCCCTAACGGATTCTCTAAGATGTTGTCGATAGGCACCTCAAACTTAGGTACACCTATGAATATTGTGTTATATATCCTTAATGGTTCATCAATACCTCTCGTTAATATTCCGTAGTACGTAGCTATACCTACTAAGATATCTACATCACCCTTCCTTAGTAAATCAAGCGCCTTCCTACTACGTGCTACCTCAGCTCTTAAACCCCAACTCCTTAACTCCTCAACTAATTCCTTAGCATAGCCTATTCCTAGATCCTTACTAACGAATATTAACGTACCTCCATGTAATTTACTAAGTAATGATTTAAGATTAACCGAATCGATTGGCTCAGCGACCTCAATGAGATTCCTCATGTAGTCAAGTATAGAGCCTATTTCAAAACCCAGTAACTCTCTCAGTATCTTAGCTCTCTGCCCCTTAGCACGTCCTGTAGCACTAGCTATGAGTAACTGACCTACGTTCGAGTAATTAAGTACCTTAGCTAAACTTAATTCAGCCTCATATAGCTCGTTATGTATTTCCTTTAACTTTTCCTCATTACCTACAATCCTATAGAATAACGCCTCATTCTTTAAATTAACTACCTTATTAGCTAGCTTAATAGCTTCTTCATTAATCCCAAGTACCTTAAGAACTACGTTTAATACGTTGGAGGACTTCATTAATGCATCGAAGTCATCAACTATTACTACGTCAAAATGTTGATTACTTAGTAGTTCCTTATTCCTATGTATAAACGCGTGAGTAGTTACTAATACAAGGTTCCTAGTCCTTGATACCTCATTACTTAAGCTCTTGAACTCATCCGACGTAATTATCCTAGTACTTAAGCCCCTACTAATCATACTTAAGGCGTTACTTACTTGCTTCATTAACTCCCTAGTCGGTACTATATACATGACCCTACATCCCTTAAATGCGCGGTAAACTGCGTACGTCTCTAGTAAGGTGGTCTTACCTACGCCTGTAGGTGCTATCAAGGCGAAGGACTCATTATTAAGCATTCTCTTAGCCCATGCCCTCTGAATACTCCAGAGTACCTTACCTCCCTGACGTTTCTTAAAGAATTCCTCAAAGTCGTGAAGCTCGTCCTTAAGTAGGAATAAGTTAATTAGTTTTTTAGCCTTACCGCTACTAATTAGTATGTCCCTTAATTCATTAAGGTCACGTACCCTCCCAACATGCTCCTTAGGTAAGCACTTACTGCATGGTAGCCCTAATCTTAGCCTATGCTCACTAATAGGCCCTCCGCAATTCGGGCATAGTCCTCTGTATATCATACCTCCATAACCTATGTATTGAGCTTTCTACTTACTCCTTCCTTATAAGACCTGCACCCCATTGCTTAGTAGTATGTGGTTAGTTACTGCATAATCGTCATCTAGTCAACACTGTTTTAGGGGTGCTAAACTAAGATTATTATTTGATGGTACTGTATGAGTAGGAAGTACATCTTCATAACGGGTGGTGTACTCTCTGGACTAGGCAAGGGAGTAACCACTGCTTCTACAGCATTACTCCTTCAGTCTATGGGATATAACGTAACAGCGATCAAGATAGATCCTTACGTAAATGTTGATGCAGGAACCATGAATCCCTACATGCATGGTGAGGTATTCGTAACTGAGGATGGTGGGGAAACCGACCTTGACCTAGGACATTACGAGAGGTTCTTAGGGAGGAACCTAAGTAAGAAAAATAACATCACTACTGGGAAGGTGTACCTAACCGTTATCGAGCGCGAGAGGAGGGGAGACTATTTAGGGCAGACAGTTCAGATAATACCGCACGTAACTGACGAGATCAAGAGGGAGATTAGGGAGGTTTCTGAAGAGCAGGGAAGTGACGTTACGATAGTTGAGATAGGGGGGACAGTAGGTGATATTGAGGGACTGCCGTTCCTTGAAGCCGTTAGGCAGATGAGGCTTGAGGAGGGTTTCGAGAATACGTTATTCATTCACGTCGTTTTAGTACCCATACTAACTACTACTAAAGAACAGAAAACTAAACCCGCCCAGCACAGTATTCAAGAGTTAAGGAGAATAGGTATTCAGCCAGACATAATAGTTGCTAGGTGCCCTCAACCGCTAAATAGTGAGTCAGTAAGGAAGATATCACTCTACGGCAACGTACCTAGGGAGGCAGTCTTCAGTAACTATGACGTAAGTACGATATATGAAGTACCTTTAATACTAAGAGCTCAAGGCTATCATAGAGTAGTAGCCAAAAGGCTAGGGTTAGAATATAGAGAACCGGACCTAAGTAAATGGGAGGAGTTCGTTAGGAAGTTAAAGAACCCTAAATACTACGTAAGGATAGGCATGGTAGGTAAGTACACTAAACTGCATGATAGTTACTTAAGCATAATAGAGGCGGTTAAGCATGCAGCAGCCTACGAATCAATTAGACCAGAGTTTGTATGGATTGAAGCAACGGACATCGAAAGAGGTAAATTAAGCGTTGAGGAAGTCCTTAGTACTGTTGATGGAGCCATAATCCTCCCAGGATTTGGCGAGCGGGGTGCTGAAGGTAAGATTAAGGCTATAAAGTACTTGAGGGAGTCAGAAATTCCTACGTTAGGCATATGCTTCGGGCTTCAGATGATGGTTGTTGAATTCGCCAGGAACGTACTTGGTCTTAAGGACGCTCACAGCACCGAGATAAAACCTGATACACCTTACCCAGTAGTTGACTTACTCAGCATGCAGAGGGGAATTATCTATAAGGGAGGTACTATGAGGCTAGGTGCTTTACCCATAAAGATCGTTAGGGATACCCTAGCGTACAGAATATACAGGAAGTCAGTAATTTATGAAAGACACAGGCATAGGTACCAAGTAAATCCTAAGTATGTAGATAAGTTTGAAGAATCTGGATTCATAGTTAGCGGCTACGGTATTGAGGGGTTCCCTGAAATAATGGAGCTTAAGGACTATAGGTACTTCCTAGGTACTCAAGCACACCCTGAATTCAGAAGTAGACCGTTAAGACCATCACCTATATTTCTGGAATTACTTAAGTCGATGAATAAGCACACTCTAAAGTACTAACATTAATTCACAGTACTAATTTAAAGAGGAGAAAAAGTTATTAAATTAACTCGGACGAGTTAGTACTAACTAATTACTTAACTTTCTTACTCTCAATAACTATCATTGTAGTCGTTCCTCTAACTTGAGGTATCCTCCTTATTTTATTGATTACTAATTCCCTTAACGCCTCATGAGTTTTAGCCTCAACAAGTACCACAATATCGTACATACCATAGACTTCATAGATCTCCTTAACACCCTCTATCTTCGCTAATGTGTTCATAACTTCATTCTCAGTCCCTATCTCGGTATTTATTAAAACTACTGCGAGCGGCATAGGGACACTCAAGTATATTTATAGCACCAAGCAACTAATAAAGTCTAAGCTCTAAATTTTTATGAACTAATTACTAGGCAAGTTATCGATTCTAGTAAATAATTTGAGGTTAACTACTTTATATACTGTATATAGTTACATAATCAGCCGCCCGGTTATACCTCATTAGTTGCTAAGTAACTCATACCTCGGTTCTTACGAGGCTCATCATCTAATACTCACTAGGGAAGTAACGTTAAAACGTTTACACCTAAATTACTTTACGTAACTAGGTGTCCTAGCATGAGATTTAATGAGGGAAGCTATGTAATGGTCATTAACTGGGGTAAACCACAGGTATATAAGATCATCATGAATGCATTGAAGGATTTAATTTCGTTAACAGGAATCGGTAGCTTGTATTACTCAATAAACTTTAATGTAGTCACTATAGATGTTAAGGGTATTAAGAGATTAGTAGTTATACCTCCATCATCTATAGTAATTAGGAGCAATGATCATGAGGATGAGCTAGATGAAATTCTAAGCACTCTTCAGTTAGGTCTTAATGCTAAGATCCTTAAGTTACGTGAGGATTCTTGGATAGATTGTAAGTACTTACTTAATAATGGTGTTAACATTAATTTAAACATAAGTAAAGTCCGAGGGGAATTTAATGAAGTAATTGACTTCATAAACTATGTGAATACATTATTA
Organism: uncultured Desulfurococcaceae archaeon; assembly: GCA_964627805.1. Lineage (GTDB taxonomy): Archaea > Thermoproteota > Thermoprotei_A > Sulfolobales > NBVN01 > CAZAMI01. The sequence goes on along the minus strand of CAZVLA010000004.1, from coordinate 14,537 downwards.
GGTGATAAGGCATGTGAGTTACTAGGTTCATCATGCATTTCCAGATTTTCGGAGTACGTAACTGATTATTTGCTAAAACCTCACGTATTGGCTCCTATAGACCTAACTAATTACGGAGGGAATGAGTTAGACTATAGTCCTTGCAAGGATGTATTCCCTCTCTGGGTATCACATCCTGTTATTTACGGTATTAACTTCCCCACAGTAATCGATCATTGGGGTGGATGTGTCGTTTATCACGTACCTAAGAACGATAAGTTCTACCTACTCTCTAAACCCCTCGTATTAGCAAACGACTCACCCGCAATACTTGAGATACCCTATAACAAGTCGTTAGTGTTCTTAAGTAACTTAATATCACCTAATATCCTGCTTAAGTCCATTCTCTATACGTGTTAAGGCATTAACTCTTCATCGAGTTTAATCTCCTTTCTCTTTCGTGACTGAAGCTCCTCTGAAGTACCCTTAGCTACTACCTCATAAAGTACTGATACCTTACCTTCACTAGGCCTCAGTAACCTACCTAGTCTTTGAATGAACTGCCTCCTAGATCCAGTACCTGCTACTAGTATACCTACGTTAGCATCAGGTATGTCGAGTCCTTCATCACCTAAGGTAGTAACTACTAAAACACCTGATTTAATGTCCCTAAACTTCCTAAGGATCTCTCTCCTACGTTCCGTAGGTACATTACCTGTTAGTAGTAACCCTCCAACTTCCTTAGCTATTCTCTCAGCTAAATCTACATAATGAGCGAATACTATGATTTTACTACCACGCTCTAACTCCCTATTAATTAACTCACGTACCTTCTCGATTTTAGCCTCAGACTTCTGAATAAGCATCTTCATCTCATTATGAACCCTAAGTGCTTCAATGGCTTTTTCATCTCCCTCCCTAGCAGCCTTAAGTACGTCCTCAAACTGAGCGTAACCTACGAGAGATCTGTACTTTCTCCTTAATTCAAGCAGCCTCTTCCTTTCTTGCGGTTTTAGGCTAACCTTAACCGTCACTATCTTATACTCCGCTAAGTAACCCTTCTCAGCCAACTCCTGAGGTGTTCTATAATATACTATACCACCCATTAATGGGAATAACTCAACATGCTTCCCATCCTCCCTGTAAGGTGTTGCCGACAACCCCATCCTATAGGGTGAGGGCATTAAAGTAGCTATCCTCCTAAACTTCTCAGCTGGTAGGTGATGCACCTCATCAATTATTAGTAGTGGGTAATACCTCATGAACTTATCTACGTGCCTATAAGCTGTTTGATACGTAGTTAAGGTTATTGGGGCTAACCTCTTCTCCCTGCTGTAGTACATACCTATCATGTATTCAGGGATGTTAGTAAACTTCAGTATAGCATCTCTCCACTGATTCAATTGCTCTTTAGTGTAAGCTATTACTAACGCTCGTTGACGTAGCTTAACTAATGCTGCAATAGCTATTACTGTCTTACCCGAACCCGTAGGTAATGCAATTACTCCTCTATAGTGATTCCTTACCCAGGAATTAATTGCCTCCTCCTGATAATCCCTTAGGACACCCTTAAACACAGCATTAATACTCAATGGAGAGTTAACAAGGAAGTTTGTTCTGTCATCAATGTCAAACCCTAGATCTCTCAACTTATTAATTAACTCACTATACCTATAAGGTAGCGCCTTAAATACCTTAAGTGATTTATCGTAACGCATAAACTCCCTCAGTTCATCGTATAGCTTACCTAAGTAATTACTAAATCTCAGTACAAGGTACTTACCGTTGAATTCTATAATCACTCTTCCTCTAGTTCCTCTTTTTAGTTTATCCTCAAGGACATTAATTAAACCGTCTGAATATTCAGCATTTACCTCATCGAGTAAAGCTATGACATCGTCTACCCCATAACCACTATCGATTACCGAGCTTATGTTAAGTCTAAATACTGAAGCGCCTCCGCGCCTCCCCAAATACTTAGCTATCCTTAATAATCTCCTAAAATCATAGTCACTTAACCAGCTCTTAACCGTGAAGGTCAGCTCATCTTCGTTGTCTCCCATCTACTCCTTACCCCTAGCTAATGAGTTCTTATATAGTGTTTACTTAAAAGAACTTAAGTTCTCCAGTAAATTACTCCTCAATTAATTCAACAGTTATCCTCGCCTTAACGACGTTAGAGGATACCGGAGGTGGTTGCTCACCTAAGTCTAGAGCGAATGTAACTACATTACCTAAGCTATCCTTAAACCTCACCTCAGCTACGTATGAAGTTCTACCGCCCTGCTCTAGGGACTTTATTATTGCTTCATAAAGCCTTGAGAATGCTATCTGAAATGAAACAGGATTAGTTAGGTCTTGAGGACTTATTCTAGCTTCAGCCAAGCCTCTAGCAATGTCAACTACGGTCTTCTCAATCTTAGCAACACCTACGAAATCCTTCCTAAATACAACCTCATCACTAACCAACATCGCACCCTAGCAACTAGCTACTTCCTTAATTAATTAGTTTTAGGTTTTCATATTAAGTATACTTAAGGTTTTAAGAAATACCTTAAGTAGTATTATGAATGTAATCGAGAGGAAACGCTTATAAGGGGATCCCCAAGGAATTTATGCGAGAACAATACACAGCGAGGCAGAAGGTGAGTAGATATGTCATCCGAGTCTCAGGCCCCAAGCCCAATATCAAGCAATGTAGTCCTAGTAGGTAAGAAGCCCGTAATGAACTACGTACTAGCAACACTAACACTACTAAACCAGGGAGTTAGTGAGATCGTAGTGAAGGCTAGGGGTAGGGCAATAAGTAAGGCAGTAGATACTGTGGAGATCGTAAGGAGTAGGTTCCTACCTGATAAGGTAGAGATTAAGGATATTAAGATCGGTAGCCAAGTAGTAACTACCGCCGACGGCAGGCAGACTAGGGTCTCAACTATCGAGATAGTGCTAGCTAAGAAGGAGTAAGGTAACGTAGTTAGTAAGTAGCTACGCCAAAACATTTTTTAAAGACCATCTAGGAAGCATCAGTACATAATAGGGAAAACGAAATAATACCTAACTCCCAAATCTTCTTGGTCAGATGTATGGGAAAACTAATCAATAAGCTAGGAAAGAGTCGTAGAGCATTACTTCAAGTAGCTTTAGACTTCACAAGTATTAAGGATGCGTTAAGGATCCTTAACTTAATACTTAATACCGAAACAGACATCATAGAGTTCGGTACACCACTAATCAAGACTGAAGGTATGAGGAGAATATTTAATGACATAATTAATAAATTATCTATTAACGCGATTAAGTTAGCTGATACTAAAACAGCTGATGTAGGTAGTATCGAGGTCTCAGAGGCTTGGAGGTATGGGTTTGACGTAACGACGGTCTTAGCCTCCACTAATGACGAGGTCATTAGGGAGGCACTAATGACTGCACGTAAGTACGGTATGGATGTTGTGGTTGATACTGTAGGTATAGACTTCAGTAAATTAGGTAGTAGGATCGATGAGTTAGTTAGGTTAGGTGTGGAGTTAGTTAATATACATGTAGGTATTGATGTCCAAAGAAAATTAGGTGTTACCGCATCGTCATTCATTAAAATAATAAGGGATCTTATAGGGTCTTATGGTAGAGAGATTAGGTTCTCAGTAAGTGGTGGTATAAAGCCTCACGAAGTCTGCAGGTTCGTTGATGCGGGTGCTTCGGTAGTAGTGATAGGGTCAGCCATAACTAGGTCTAAGGATCCATTAATGGCTTGCAGGGAGGCCTTAAGTAACCTCAAGAGTTGCACTCCTTAAAATATAGTATCAATGAGTACAGTAAGATTGGGTGCTGATGTGTTAATAGAAGTTACTTTATTAGTATTGAGTATCGTGCTCGTACTACTGGCTGTAACCGGATATGATAGATACATAGCCCTTAAGGTCAGGGCTAGGATACTTAAGGAGCTGACTAGGGGAGGGGTAGGTGAGGATATAGGTAATGACTTACCATCATTAGTTAAGAGAGTTAAAGTGGCTAGGGTAGGTAGTTACTTAGTGATTACTTTAGTGCTGAGGGAGGGGGATGATGTTAGTGAGGAGAAAATTGAGGTTAGTGATCCCACACTACTTACTCCGTTAATGATGGATGAAGAAGTAATCGCTACTTCATGAATAGCTCCTCATACTTCCTAATGAACTCCACACTACTTCTTGTATCTGTGAATAACTTTGAAGCCTCCTCAACATCTTCACTACTAACCTCTTTCCTACCCTTCCTCTGAGCTATTATCTGTGCAGGTCTAAGTAACTGAACAGCGTATCTTAAGCTCCTCTCACTACCTATATCAGCTAGCTTCTCTATAGCGTCATCACTTAAAACTATGTCTTCCTCATCAGCCCTTATCTTAATTATCTCCTTAATCTCATCCCTCGTATATGGTTCTAAAGGTATTATTAGTAACCTATCTAGGAGGTCTAGAGGTATCCCGTGAGGTGATTCAATATCAGTACCACGTATCCTCGTAGTACCTCTATTAGTTGCTAGTATCAGTATAGGCGAGAACTCACTCTCTAGAATCCTAGTTAGGAATGAAAACGCCTCTAGATCTAATAGATGCGCATCATCTATGAATAATACCCCCGGAACTATCTCGGCTTTCTTCTCCTCAAGCCACTTCCTCACCTGGGCATTCACGCTCTTCCTAACCTCCTCATCAATCTCCTTCTCAAGCTCTATACCTAATAGCCCGGTAATCGAGAATCTCTGACTAGCAACTACCATGTCTAAGTCGTTAAGTGTTAACACCCTAACAATCTCCTTCTCACGCTTCACAGGACCTCTAGGCATTTCCTTCTCAACACGCCAAGGCTCTACGTCGTAGTACCTAGCCTTCTCAACACCCTTGACCCTTCCCACCTTATGTACTACCCCCGTCTCAGCATCTATCCATATATGATCACCCCTTCTAACCCTTAGCTGAACTAATTGCGCTGTCACTTCCTCACCAACACTTAAGGTAACTCTATCGTCTCTAGTTACTAATGTTATCTTAGCTTCACGAGGCACTCTTACGTAGGGATTGAAAGGATGTCTTACATATGCTATCTTAATCTCCTTAACAACACCCTCATAAACCTTCCTAACCTCTCTAATCTTAACACCTATAGCCCTCCTTACAGCCCTCATAAGTACCTCAGTCTTCTTAATCTCTGTTGAGTATATCTCAGCACCATCTAACGCTACAAAAGGAGTGTCTTCACCTAATTCCCTAGCAATAGCTACTGCTAAGGCCGTCTTACCAGTACCTGGAGGGCCTACAAATAATATACCCTTACCAGTCATCCTACCCTGCCTAATCATCTCAACAACAATCCCAGCTGCCTTCCTAGCTTTTAATTGACCTACTAATCCGTCAGCTATTGGTAGTGGTTCCCCTCTTTCATCAAGTCCTAAACCCCTAATGTGGCTATGCAGACTGACCATGAATCTCTCAACACTAGGTGCTTTAATCTCCCTAATCTCCGCACACATACTTAACCCCATGATAAAGTTTTGATAAGTTACGGTGCTTATAAAGATTCTAATATCGGATCTAATTACGTAATGCTTAATAAACAACGTACTGTGATGTGTTTGGGGTAAGTGGTTGTCTCAGTCTAAGACAACTAAGGAATTAAAGATTGTTACTAGGCCGGTAGTGACTGTTGAAGCCGTGAAGCGTGACAAGAGGAAGTTAATGTTACTACACATAATTAATGAAGTAGGCGAAATATCTGAGAAAGCATTAACTCAGTTACTACATAAGATGAAGGAGGAAAAGGGAATTGACTTGGGGTATAACTTCTACTTAATAGCCGATACACCGAATAGTAAGGAGGTTCAAGAGGATGTTAGAGTACTACTTTACTTAGGACTTATTGAGTCAGACCCTATTAGTAGGAAGTTGAGGCTAACGTCATTAGGTAAGGAGTTCCTAGATGCTGAAGGCGGTAGAGTATCTCAGGATGAGTTAGGTAGGGTAAAAGAGGTAATTAATGAGTTAAGGGCATTCATACAGTCTCTGGACTCAACAACAGAGATGCTACTACGTAGTTTAAGGGGTTTAGGAAGGAGGAGAAGGAGAAGGTTTAGGTAATTAGCTACCCTTACTATATTTTTACTTATTACCGATTACTGACTTCTTTAAACACTAATAATGCACTAATTTACTTAATTCGCTCACGGCTCCTCAAGATATTTCATTATATTATCCTTTACTTCATTAGGAATGAGGTCCTTATACTTCTTAATGAACTCAATCTCCTTACTCCTAATTCTGTGATGCCTCCTCATGTTATCTGGGTACATCCACGGTATACCATCTATTATTGGGTACCACCTACCACATTTGGGGCATGTTATTATCCCTGCAATTATATCTACCTTAACACACTCCTTACAATTTAGGGTGTCCTTATCTAACTTCTCTATATACTCCCCCTTAAGCCCGCAGTAGAGGTCGCAGAATGGCGTAGCTACATCGAATTCCTTACTAAGTACGTTCTTCTCAAATACGTAAAGCCTTAAGGGAAAGTGCTTGCACATAGGGCAGGCTAATAGATTTAGTAATGCGTACCTCAACCACTCAACACCCCCTTAATTAGGGTTAGAACCTCATTAAGTAGTTTCTTGGTACTCTCTTCATCACTAGCTTCAACAAATACTCTAAGGATGGGCTCAGTACCGCTAGGCCTTACTAAGACCCAGAAGTCCTTACCTATTACCTTAACACCGTCTATATCTATCACCCTCTTACCAGCTCCAAAAACCTTCTTAACCTCCTCAATAACCTTAGTAGCTTCCTCCCTTCTCCTTAAGGGTACCTTCGTCTTTATGATGTACCTCCTAGGCAACTCATTAATTAACTCCGATAACTTCCTACCTTCATAACTTAGGAACTCGAGCATTAAGGCTAGTGACATAGCACCATCTCTAACGTACTGATGTGGTGGGTACATGAACCCACCATTTTCCTCAAAGCCTGCTAGGGCGCCTACCCTCATCATTGTACGGGCTATCGTTATACTACCTACCTTAGTCCATACAACCTCAACACCATACTCTCTAAGCACATCCTCTATTATGGTACTTGAGGATACGGCAGTAACTACTCTCTTAGGGGCTTTAACGTTCTTATTACTAACTATGTGCTTACAGAGCAGGACGGCTGTCCTATCACCTGATATTACCCTACCTAAGTCATCGATGTATATAGCCCTATCACCGTCACCATCGTGAGCTACGCCAAAATCCGCACCTAGCGACTTAACGACCTCAACAGCATCAGCTAAATTCTCAGGAACTGGTTCGGGGTATCTATTAGGTACTGGCGATAACTCCGTATTTAGCCCCACTACCTTAACTCCTAACTTCTTAAGTAGTCTTGGCGTCGTTAGTGACGCAACATTATTAGCTGCATCAACAACAACCTTAAACCCCTTAGACGCTATTCTGTCTCTATCAACATGCTGAAGTACCCCATCTACGTAGTGCTCATTAACGTCAGTAACTACTTCATAATCCTTACTTAACTTACTCCAAGGGACTCTCCTGAAAGACTCTTCATAGTATATCTTCTCAATAACTCTTTCCTCCTCATGAGGTAATTCAACACCGTCTGAAGCAATTACCTTAATACCACTGTATTCGGGTGGGTTATGTGATGCCGTAATCATGACCCCAGCATCGAACCCTCCGAGGCTCTTTATGTAGTACTGAAGTGCTGGTGTGGGTACGTAGCCTGCGTAGTACACTTTAATACCTGTTGCTACTAGACCACCTATCACTATGTTAGTTATGAAGCTATTACCTGCCCTAGCGTCTCTACCAACTAATACCCTCGACCCCTCACCTAAGTAAGTACCTATTGCTAGTGAGAGCCTAAGTACGCGTTCAGGTATTAACCACTCATTAACCACTCCCCTGACGCCGTCCGTACCGAAGAGCCTCGGATACCCCTTCATCCCGAACGCCACGTTATATATTGACTGAAGTTATTATATTTCCAATACACCAACTACTCTTAGGTGGGATGCATTAGGGTATGGCTGGACGCATTAACGTCTAAGCAGGGTACATTGCTTGGGTACATACGTAGAGAGTTAGAGAGGTTAGGCTTTGATACGTTAGTTACTTGTAGAGAATACGAATACACTGTAGGGTCGTTAAGGAGGCTAGGAATTGACCCCATAGTTATTGGTAGGTATGTAGAGGGGGGGAGTATTGAAAAGGTCTTAGCTGATGTTGAGAGAATGAAGGCCTTAATTGATCTAGTAAGTAAGTGGGATCCAGACGTACTTATAGCGTATCCTAACCCACCAGCGTCTAGGGTAGCTTTTGGCTTAGGTATTAAGTATGTAGCACTAACTGACTCACCTCATGCCGTAATACCTAGTAGGTTATCACTTCCTTTAGCTGATTACGTAGTGTACCCATCAGCAATACCTGAATTTGAAATATCTAAGTACGTTACTAGGGGAATGACAAAGCTAGTACCCTATGATGGAGTAGATGAGGTTACGTGGGTTGTTAGATCTAGACCTAACCTAAAGTACTTAGAGAGCCTAGGTCTAAAACCCTGCGAGTACGTCATTATAAGGCCTCACGAATATTTAGCTACGTACTATAAGGGTGTTAGAGTTAGGATAGATTTAGAGAAGCTAATCTCCGAGATTTATACTCATGGTTTAACACCCCTTGTCCTGCCTAGGTATAGTAGGCACTTGGATTTAATAACGAAGTTAAGAAGTTTAGGAGTTGATGTTAGGGTCATTAATGGAGGCTACGACGGAGTTTCATTAACTTATTATGCCTTAGCCGTAGTCACTGGTGGTGCGTCGATGGCTAGGGAGGCTGCCTTACTAGGTACGTTGGGCTTAACTTACTATCCTCATGACCTATACGTAAATACCTACCTAATAAAGAAGGGCTTTCCACTCGTTAAGGTAGGTGATACTGACGAAGTACTTAACTATGTATTAAGTAGTGATAGGGTAAGTGAGTGTAGGTGTAAGAGGTTCGATGAGGTACTTAATAAGGTAAGAAGTAACTTTGATGATCCTGCTAAGGTTGTTATTGACGTATTAAGGAGCGTATGAGGTGGTGAACCTGCCTTCAGTACCTATACTGACGTCTATCTGGTATAGAGACTTGGGTAGGAGTGCTGACGATATTAAGTACTTAATCAAGCGTGTAAGGGAGTCTTACTTAGACGGTATTGAATTAAGTATCGACTATCCATTACTTCATAAAAGAGAAATACCTAAGGTCATAGGTACTTACTTAAGACATGAGGGTATGTACTTAACGATACACCTACCTTGGAGGGACCTAGAACTCGCATCACCACTTAATGAAATTAGGAAGGCTTCACTGAGGATAATACTCAATAGCATTGAGGAATTAGCAGTACTTGAGCCCACGTACTTCATAACCCACTTAACGACCGAACAAGATAACTGTGGATACATGTGTAGAGACTGCATTGATGCAGCCAAAGAGAGTGTTAGTGCATTAAGTGATAAGGTTAGGGAGGTTGGTATTCCTTTACTCATAGAGACCACACACGAGAAGTGCTGTAGTGGTGACGATACATTACCTTATATTCTTGAGGAAGTCATTACTAATCCATACGTTGGTGTGTGCTTAGACCCCATACACTTAATCACTAGGAGGTTACGTAGGTGGGGTTCGGCAGTATCATTAATTGACTTAGTAAATGATTTACCACCAATAATCATTAATAAAGTTGAGGAACTGCACCTACATGGTTTCCGTGAGTTAGGATTAGGGATTACGTACGTACACCTCATACCAAGTAACGAATTACTCAAGGAGTACGCATCAGTGATTAAGGAGTCATTACTACGTGATAAGGTTAAGTTAGTAGTTATTGAAGCTTATAAGGATGATTACGGAAATGACGTTGAGCTAAGTAGGGTTAAGAGTATAGTTAGGGAGTTTAAGGGAATGATAAGATGATGAGATTAGGGATTGATGAAGCTGGCAGGGGACCCGTAATAGGGAGTATGTTCGTTGCTGGGGTACTCTTAAGTAAGGAAGCTGAGGAAAGGTTAGTTGAGATTGGAGTTAGGGATAGCAAGTCATTAACACCTAAAAGGAGAATGAAATTACTACCAATTATATTTAAGGAAGCTAAGGCAGTAGCTGTTATTGAAAGAAGACCCTGGGAGATAGACTCGGTAAATATTAATAAGCTGTATATTGACTCCGTAATTAGCATCTTGAGCTTACTACGTAACCATGGATACGCATTTAATGAAGTATTAATAGATTCGACAAGCTCACGTAATGAATTAATTAATAAAGTAATGAAGTCAGTAAGCAGGGGTGTTAAGGTAATCGTTGAGGATAAGGCCGACGCTAAGTACCCAGTAGTTAGTGCTGCGTCAATAGTTGCTAAGTGCCTAAGAGATACCCACATAACCTATCTCCACCTTAAGTACGGTGACTTCGGTAGTGGTTACCCCACAGATCCTAAAACCGTTAAATGGTTGAGTAGGTTTAAGAGCATGAGTGAATTGCCCCCAATAGTTAGGAGGTCATGGGGAACTCTTAAGAGACTTGGAATAAGTGTTAGTGACGGGGAAGGTATTCTGAAGTGGTTGAGGATCAGGGATTAAATACCATTAGGTGATAGGGTATGCCCACCAACTTACCGGCTGAGGCTAAGGCTAAGTGGGTTAGGTACTTGGAGGCAAGGACTCCTGAAGAAAAGTTGAGAGCATTACAGGACTTTCTGTCATCAGTACCTAAGCATAAGGGTACGGAGAACCTAAGAGCTTGGGTTAGGAGGAAGATAGCTGAGCTTAGAGAGGAGATTGAGGAGAGGAAGGTTAGAAGGGCTGGTAAGGGAGGTATTTCCTTCTTCATAGAGAAGGAAGGGGCTTCACAGATAGTGATGCTGGGTATGCCTAATGTAGGTAAGAGCGCGTTACTGAGGGCCTTAACCAATGCTAGACCCTTAGTAAGTAACGTACCATTCACAACAAAACTACCTATCCCGGGTATGCTGAGGTTTGAGGATATTCAGTTTCAGTTAGTTGAGGCGCCAGCTATTATTGAGGGTGCCTCTAGGGGAAGCATATGGTGGGGTTCTAGGGTGTTAGGACTCGCTAGGAATGCTGATGCAGTAGCTTTAGTTATTGATTTAAGTAATGATCCTGCATACCAGTTAAGAATACTCATTAAGGAATTAGAGAATGCGGGGATTCTTCTTAGGAAGCCTAGAGGATATGTTAAGATAGTGAAGAGTAAGGCCATACAAGGTATTAAAGTCATAACTTACGGTAAATTGATTGGAGCTACAGCTGATGACATTAAGAAGCTCCTAGAGAGTTACAGAATATATAATGCTGAGGTTAAGGTGTTTGGTGAGGTGACTTTAGACGACGTTGAGAAGGCAATATTTGAGAATGTAACCTACAAGCCGTCATTAATAATACTTAATAAAGCAGACCTAGTTAGTAACGACGTAATCAGCAACACTGTTGAGTATGTCCTTAAGACACTACCAAACATCGAGTACGTTGTGGCATCAGCTACTAAGGGTTTAGGGCTTAAGGAGATAGCTCCTAAGGTATTTAAGGTAGCTAACATAATCAGAGTATACACTAAGGAACCCAACTCACCTAAGCCATCACCGGAACCCCTAATACTTCCTAAAGGTTCAACCGTAGAGGACGCTATTAGGAGGATACGTGAGGAGTTCTTGAAGCACTTTAAGTATGCTAGAATATGGGGACCATCAGCTAAGTATCCGGGAGAGAGAGTAGGTCTTAATCATGTCCTCGAGGATGGAGATATTATAGAGGTGAGGACCACCATCAAAGGCGTTTAGGAGTTACTGATTTCATTAATTAAGTACGTCCTTACCATTACTTCTTTTAAGGATTCTAACATAATCTAGCTTTGATGTAGGGTAGCGATGCCTAGGAAGAAACCATCTAGGAGAAGGGGTAGGCGTAGATCAGGGAAGGGTTCATTAGGTACTACTAGCGAGGTCACCGAAGCTAAGGAATCCAGCAGTGATTCAACAAAAAAGAAAAGGAAGTCCTCTAGAAAACGTAGGACAATAAACATAGATTCTTGGATTGATAGGCATATCGATGAAGTCATATCGATGACTGGTTTAGACTTACTCGGATTAAGTAGGGAACAGTACTTGGAGCTCCTTAAGGACCTTATAATACAGCTCTACGGCTCATTAACTAGCTACACTAAGGCTTCGGTACTTGCTAAGAGGTTCCTTAGGTACAGAGACAGAGTTTACCCAGTAATAGCTGCTAGGTTAGCTTCGATGCTCGATGAATTTAATGATACTCAATTAGAGTTTATAGTGTTTAACATAGGTGATGAGGTCTTGGGGCTAGCACCTAAGCTATACGAGTACTTAAGAAGGCGTGGTAGGGATGACTTGATAAGTATATTAAGGGGTAAGTGGGCGAGGGCTTGGATTAATAGGAGGTCTAAGGTACTACCTACTGAATGCCCTAGGTGCGGTTTTAATTCATTAATGCCTGACTTAACGTGCCTAGTCTGCGGTTCGTCAATTACTGAGAAGGAACTTAAAGAGAAGTTAGGTTTTGAGAGTATGCTTAAGGATTTCGTAAGACTAGCTTCCTGCGAGGAGCTCCGTGAGGTTATTAAGCGTGGTTACGTGCTGGTTAATAATATGGGTATAGTACCGCCGTCACTACCTAGGACTAGGGTTGACATTGAGGTTTACTTATCCGGGAAGGAACTTAATATTGTTAAGGGCGCGTATAGGGATAAGTGTGAGGGAGGCAGGTAGTGAAGGTGCTTAGGGACGTTAGAGACGCCAAGAGATTCGTCTACAGTAATAGAGTAGCACTACTTGCGTTACTTAACACGGAGAGTAGGGAGGGTAAGCTAGTACTTAAGATACTCACCAAGTTAGAGAGAATATCTAAGGGCCTCATAGCTTACGCAGTACTTAATGTTAGGGAGAGAAGTAACTCACCCATAATAACCCTATTCATAGATGGTAGGCAGGCGTTCGAGCAGGATACGTACTTCGGTCATGAAGCTAAGGACCTTCAAGCCCTTAAGTGGGGTATTAGGGAGACTTTAAGGAATTGGGGTCTCGAACCTCCATTCTAAAACTAACACTCTATCAATTCCTATAGTTCCAGTCTATCCAAGCTCTCTTCCCTAAGTAGCATTCTCAACTTACTAAAGAACTCCTCCTTATTCTCCTCACTTAACCCCTCAGCCAGTATCCCTAGCAACTCCGAAACATAGGGATTAAGAAGGTCGGGTCCATCCATGATGCGTTCCCTCAATTCCTCAAAGTACCTAGATAGTTCCTCACTACTTACAACGCCTAGTTCGTATAGTAATGAGGCGTACGACGCTAAAGTCGCTATGTAGAAGTTACCTCTATCGACATCTCCTAAATCCTCAACTAACTTCTCATAATACTCTAAGACCTTATCTACGTCGGGTAAGTACTTCATAACACCACACCCTCAATAATTTCAGTCCAACCGTATTTAAGGATACTTATGAAGTGCTTAATGCCCACTACTAAGTAATTGGTTGCGATCATTAAAGCTTATATAGAGGTGGCTTAAATAGAACTAATGGGGTTAGGTCATGGCAGCTTATGGAATCCCCGTAATTGTGTTAAAGGAGGGGACTACTAGAAGTTACGGTAGAGAAGCATTAAGGAATAACATAACAGCTGCTAGGGCATTAGCTGAGATACTTAAGACTAGCTTAGGACCTAGGGGACTCGATAAGATGCTTGTAGATAGCTTTGGTGACATAACCGTAACTAATGATGGAGCAACTATAGTTAAGGAGATGGAGGTTCAACACCCAGCAGCTAAGTTACTCGTAGAGACCGCTAAGGCAGTTGATGCTGAGGTCGGTGATGGAACTACAACAGCTGTTGTGTTAGCTGGTGAGTTAGTCGGTAAGGCTGAGGACCTCCTAGATCAGAACATACACCCAACAATAATTATCGAGGGATTCAAGAAAGCAGCTAATAAGGCTATCGAGATACTTGATGAGATAGCTGTTAAGTTAGATATAGGTGATATTGAGAAGCCTGAGGAGCGTGAGAAGACTAAGAAGGAGCTTTATAAGATAGCCTACTCGGCACTAGCTAGTAAGTACTTAGCAACTCCTGACATCATGGATAAGTTAATCAATATAGCAATAGACGCCGTACTTAAGGTTGCTGAGAAGAGACCCGACGGCACTTATAGGGTTAGGTTAGATAACATTAAGATTGAGAAGAAGAAGGGTGCTTCATTAGCTGAGACTAAGTTAATTGATGGTATCGTGCTTGATAAGGAGGTTGTTCATCCTGGTATGCCTAGGAGGGTTGAGAAGGCTAAGATAGCATTAATCGATGCGCCACTAGAGATTGAGAAGCCCGACATAACGGCTAAGATAAACATAACGTCCCCGGAGCAGATTAAGATGTTCCTTGATGAGGAGACTAGGTTACTTAAGGAGATGGTAGATAAGATTGCTTCTACTGGTGCTAATGT
>CAZVLA010000003.1:0-18596 GCA_964627805.1 uncultured Desulfurococcaceae archaeon | reverse complement strand
GTAGGATAGCTTCATACTCTCCTTAAGCTTTGTTAGTAGATTGAGTATCTGTGCTTGAACGGATACGTCTAGACTTGATGTGGGCTCATCAAGGACTACGAGCTTAGGCTTAAGTACTATAGCCCTAGCAATAGCTACCCTCTGAGCTTGACCACCGCTTAAGTCGTATGGATACCTATTAAGTACGTCCCTAGGGAGCCCGACCTCCTCAATAACCTCCTTAACCACCTCCCTAACCTCACCCCTACTTAACTTAGTGTGTGTCTTGAGGGGCTCAGCTACTATGTCCTCAACCCTCATTCTAGGGTTTAGTGAGAGGAAGGGATTCTGGAATACTGCCTGTACGTTCCTCCTAAACTCCCTAAGTTCCCTACCCCTTAACCTACTAATGTCCTTACCCATGAAGAGTATCCTACCTGATGTTGGTTCATATAGCTTAAGTACGCACCTAGCCGTTGTTGTCTTACCGCATCCGGACTCACCAACCAAAGCAACTACTGAGTCACTACCTACTACTAAGTCAATACCATCTACAGCCTTAACCCACCCAACTACCCTACCTAGTATCCCTGACCTTATGGGGAAGTACTTAACGAGGCCCTCAACCCTCAGTAACTCACTCACCCTCATCACCTACTCTTAAGTATTTGAAGCAAGCTACTTCATGACCATTACCTACTTCAATAAGCTTGGGCTCCTCCTCAAAACACTTAGGTAGTGCCTCATCACACCTAGGAGCAAACGGGCACCCCTTAGGTGGGTTTATGGGGTTGGGGAGGGTGCCTGGTATGTGCCTTAACCTACTAACCTTTACTGATACCCTAGGTACGCACTCAAGTAACTTCCTCGTGTATGGGTGTAGTGGGTTAGTGAGTACCTCCTCAATACCGCCTACCTCAACGACCTTACCAGCATACATAACAGCTACTCTATCACACACCTCAGCAGCTACTCCTAAGTTATGGGTTATGAATAGCAGGGAGAGCCCCATCTCCTCCTTAAGCTCCCTAAGTAGATCTAGGATCTGAGCTTGTAGAGTAACGTCAAGCATCGTAGTAGGTTCGTCAGCTATTAATAACTCAGGTTTAATAGCTAAGGCAGTAGCTATTGCCACCCTCTGAAGCATCCCGCCACTTAATTCGTGAGGGTATGATCTAAGGACTCTATCAGGGTCCGGTAGCCCTACCTTTCTTAGGTACTCCTTAGCTAACTTAGTCAATTCCTTAACGTCCTTAATACCTGTTCTGTACTTAATAACATCCATTAACTGCTGACCTATAGTGAAGAGCGGGTTAAATGTAGCTGCTGGGTCCTGAAATATCACAGCTACTTTCCTACCTACGTACCAGCTAGCGTCATTACTACTTAATTTAGTGATGTCCCTACCCCTAAATAATATCCTACCCGATACTACCCTAGCATTAGTTGGTAATGCCTTAGCTATCGCTAGCCCCAGCGTCGACTTACCACTACCTGACTCACCAACTAAGCATAGGGACTCACCCTCCATTAACTTAAGGCATACCCCCCTAACCGCCTTTACCGTACCTTCTAAGGTGTAGTAATGTATCGTTAACTCGTCAATCCTAAGTAACTCACCCAACACTAAACACCCCTCATGAGTACCTCCTTCCTTAACCTAGGATCCATAGCTTCCCTAACACCATCAGCTAGTAAGTTAAAACCTACTACAGTGACTAGTATCGCTAGTCCAGGGAAGAAGGATATCCACCAAGCCCTATTAATTGACTGCCACCCCAGACTAACTAGTAAGCCCCACTCAGGTGTTGGTGGTGGCACACCTACTCCTAGGAAGCTAAGACCTGCTGCCTCAAGTATTGCTGACCCCATATCGAGTGCTGCCTGAACAGTTACTGGTGTTAGTGCGTTGGGTAGTACGTGCTTAAACATTATTGATGTACTACTTAACCCGGTAATCCTAGCTGCGTCTACGTATGGTAGGTTCTTTATTGAGTTTACTTGAACGTAGATTAACCTAGCGTACCACGGCCACCAAGAGATTGCTAGGGCTACTATAGTGTTTAGTAAGCCCCTACCTAAGGTAGCTGCTAACGCTATAGCTAGTAGTAGTGGTGGGAAGGCTAGGAACATATCGGTTACCCTCATTAATGCAGTACCTACCCTACCACCTAAGTAACCAGCTACTAAACCCACTGGAACACCTATGATTAACGCTATACCCACTACACCAACAGCTATGATTAGGGAGAACCTAGTACCTAGTAATACCCTATTAAACATGTCCCTACCGTAGGCGTCCGTACCGAATGGGTGCTGAGGTGATGGTGGTAAGTACCTCTGACTTATGTGGTATGCTAGCCCCCAAGCATCCTCGGGTTTAGTGAGTATGTAAGGCGCTATTATACCTACGACTACGAAGCAAGTAACTATTACTAAACCAGCTAATGCTGTTGGGTTCCTCCTAATTACCTTCATAATAATCCTTAACTCGGTGGTTGAGATCATCACAACTTCACCCTCGGGTCTATTACTGCGTGTATGATGTCTACGATCATATTGATTACGGAGTAGAAGATAGCTACTATGACTATGACCCCAACAATGGCTGGGTAGTCGAAGCTGAGTAAGGACATAGCTGCGTAAAACCCTATGCCAGGCCAAACGAATATTAACTCAACCATGAAGGCACCTATTATGGTGTATCCGAAGGAGAGCCCTAGTGAGGCTATCACGGGTGCTATAGCGTTCTTTAGTGCGTACTTAAAAATAACTACCCTCTCTGGGATTCCCCAAGACCTAGCAGCTCTTACGTACTGCTCATTAAGTACCTCAACCATCATCGCTCTAGTCATTCTAGCGCATAAGCTCATTGGGTAGAAGGATAGTACTAGTGCTGGGAGTATTAAGTGCCTTAGTACGTCGAGGAATACGGGTAGGTTACCCTCAATTAACGCATCTATTAAGTAGAAGCCCGTTATTGGGTGGAAGCCCGTCCTAAGTACAAGTATCTCATCAACTCTCTTAGCAGCTGGTAGTATGTGTAGCCAAGTAGCGAAGACTAGCTGAGCTATCATAGCTAACCAGAATACAGGCATTGAAGCACCCAGTACCGTAACGACCTTAATTACATGATCAATTACTGAGCCTCTTTTAAGAGCAGCTAGAACACCTAACGGTATACCCACGACGAACGCTATTACGAATGCAGTAATTACTAACTCTAGAGTAGCCGGTAATGCGGTTAGTACGTCATGTAGTACTGGTGATTTGGTCCTCCATGAGACCCCCCAATCACCCCTTATGAAGTCCCTCAGGTACAGTAGTAGCTGAATAGGTATTGGTTCATTTAGGTGTAGCTCCTCCCTAGCCTTCTTAATCTCCTCCATAGTAGCGTGGGGACCCGCCCAAAGTAGTTCCGGGTGTGCTGGTATGACCCTAGTAATTACGAAGGTAATTACGAGTACACCGAAAACAACAAGTACTAGGAGTGCTACCCTCTTCACTATGTACTCCTTACTTACGGGCATTACGTCCCCCCATCGAGGTTCATTTATTGATTTATTGAGGGGAAAAATCACTTCTTAATACTTAATACTTGAGCAAATACCACGGTAGGGTATGCTGGGTTTATAGCCTTAGCTAAGTTACCTATATCCGCCCTAGCAACCCTGATATCTACCATATCCCATAGCGGTATCGCTGGTACGTCATCGTACAGTATCTTCTCAGCTTCGTAGTACAGGTGAAGGGCCTTAGCCTTATCAATACCTTCTAACTTGTGGGCTTCCTCAATTAACTTATTGAACTTCGGGTTAGCGTAATAGCATAAGTCGAATGCCTTACTCTCATTATCGAACATGTTGTATAGGAAGTCAAACGGCGTTATGTATGTTGGCCACCAGTAGAATATGAATAGATCCTGAGCTGCTTCAGGGTTCTTCCACCCACTCTGGGCTAATGCCCATTGTTCCTGCCAGCTCATTGGTTTTATCTTAACCTTAATACCTATCTTAGCTAAGCTAGCCTTAATGAGCTCAGCTGTTCTCTGCTCATATATATCACCTGCTGTGTAGGTAAGTATTAAGGTCCTGTTGATTCCGTTGGGGTATCCAGCCTCAGCTAGTAGCTTCTTAGCTAGTTTTAAGTCGTAGGTGTAGGTTAGGTTGTCGAAGTGCCCCCACATACCGTGGGGTATCGGCCCGCTAGCTACCTTAGCTAGTCCGTTCCTAGCTACTAGTACTATGTCCTTGTAAGGTATAGCATGTGCTATAGCCCTCCTGACGAGTACGTTGTTGAGTGGTGGTTTCCTTGTGTTTATTAGCATTAGTAAGTTCTGGAAGCTAGGTGATTCAACTACCTGTAGGTTGGGGTTCTTCTTGAGTGACTCTATATCGTCTAGGGGTACAGTCTCAGCAATATCTATATCTCCTGACTGAACCATCCTCTCCTGAGTTACTGCGTCCTTAACTATCTTAATTATGAAGACATCAGGTGCGTTATCTGACTTCATTGGGTAATCCTTGAGCTTCCATCCCCACCAATCCTTGAATTTCTCAAGTACTACCTCATTCTGTGGGTCCCACTTAACTAGTTTGTAAGGTCCTGAACCGTCGTCGTGACCTGAGTTAAACCATTCAGCTACTTTCTTGTCGGTTGCGTTCTTAGCTCCAGCTAACTTAACTACGTTTGGACTGAATATCCATGCCCCGTAAGATGACGCTGCAATTTTATTTAGTGGTGCTGGGTACTTGAGGTAGAATACTACTGTGTAGTTGTCGGGTGTTTCGATCTTCTCTACTGGGTCCCAGATGAATGCCGCTCCCTTTCCTAGGGCTATTGTCCTCTCTATTGAGAACTTAACAGCTTGAGCAGTTACTGGTGTACCGTCGTGGAACTTAGCCCCCTTCCTTAAGTGGAATATCCATACCTTACCACCGTCCTTAGCCTCCCAACTAGTAGCTAGTGCGGGTATGAACTTATCATGTATTGGGTCGTACCACAGTAGGGGTTCGTAGACTAGGCACATCCACAGTATTGAGTTTGAGAACTCAGTACTCGGGTCTGCTGAGGTCATCTCAGATAGTGATGCGTAAACCACAACGGTCTTCATACCACCTACCTTAACCGTGGTAGTAGTTAATACCTTAGTAGTTGATGTAGTTACTGATGTTGTTGAGGTGCCCGTAGTACTTGATGATGTAGTAGTCGTAGTTGATGTTGAAGTACTGGTACCCGCCCCTACCTTACTATAGTAGTACATAGCACCAGCTACTATAGCTACTATTATGACTATAGCAGCTACTGCAGCAGCTACTTTAGATACACCTACCCTGTACTTCACCTCGGAACACCTACCGAATCTTCAAGTATTTGAGGAGGGCTCTTAAATTTTTTGGATTAATACTACGTCAATAACCCGCATATATTGCAAGTTATGCACTTAATACAATGAATGAAATTCACGTATGTACGTAAGTACTTAATCTTGAGGGATATGAAATTACTTACATAGGTATTAACTTAATTAATGAAATGAATTATTAGGTACTTAGGTAGTACCAATCAAATATGTTTAAGTACGGAATCCTTAATCATAACTTATTTTCGTAGTTAAGTAGATTCCTTGGTGCTAGTATGTTTAGCTTGAGCGATGAGGTAAGTGTTAGGAGGTTAGTTTTGGGGGCTACCGTCTTAGGTACTGGAGGTGGTGGTGATCCTAAGGAGGGGTTTGAGTTATTAATGAATACCGTAGTTAGGAGGGGTAGGTCAGTAAGTATTATTGACCCTAACGAATTACCTAGTGACTCCATAGTTGTTCAGCCTTACTACGTAGGTTCAGTAGCTCCTGGACTTAAGACTAAGAAGGAGGTTAGGATTTCAGAACCTATTAAGAGGGCTGTTGAAGAGCTTGAGGGGTTATTAGGTGCTAAGGTAGGTGCTGTAGTACCTACGGAATTAGGTGGTGGTAATACAGCGGTAGCTCTATCAATTGCTTCTGAGTTGGGGGTCCCTGTAGTTGATGGTGACTTAATGGGTAGGGCGGGCCCTGAGCTTCACCAATGTACACTACACATATTTAAAGTACCTCTATACCCCTCGGTAATAGTTACTGAGACAGGTAATGTAGTCATTATTAAGGAGTACGCAGACATCGACGATTATGAAGCATTAGCTAGGTACTTATCAGTACTTAGTGGTAGGCATGCAGCAGTCGTTGATGCACCAATGAGTGCTGAAGTTGCTCGTAAGGTAGTTATTAGAGGTACTCTAACCCTCTGCTTAAGAGTTGGTGAGGTTATTGAGGAGGCTAGGGAGGTTGGTAAGGACCCTGTTAAGGAGGTTGCTAAGGTACTTAATGGTTGGGTAGTATTTCATGGCGTAGTAAGCGATTATAGGTGGAGGGATGAGGGTGGGTTCCTTAAGGGTGAGGTATTCGTTGAGGGCTTAAGTGATTTTAAGGACTCAATACTTAAGTCATGGATTAAGAATGAACACATAATGGCTTGGTTAAATAATGAACCACTCATAATGCCTCCAGACTTAATAATATTCTTAAGACCTAATGGTGAGCCAGTAACTAATACTGAGTTAAGGGTCGGTGATGAGGTTTACGTACTAGCTGCTAAAGCACCTGATATCTGGAGGAGTGAGGAGGGTCTTAAGTACTTCGGGCCTAAGCACTTCGGACTTAATTATGAGTACGTACCTGTTGAGGAACTACTTAGGTTGAGGGGCTTGCTCACGAGTTTTTAAGTATTGAGGGAATTCTCAGCAGATTTTTTAGTCCCCCTATTTAATTCCTTAACGGTGATTTCATGCCGGAAGAGTTAAGCCTCGAATTAGCTGTTGCTGCTCATAAGTTAATGCGTGATGTTCTTAAGGTACGTAGTGGTGAGGAAGTAGTCATAACTACTGACACAGGTAGTGACTGGAGGGTTGCTGAGGCATTAGCTAGAGCTTCTCAAGTACTTGGTGCTAAGCCCTTAGTTGTGTGGCACTCAAGTGCTCCAGGTGTTGGTAGGGCTGCCGAGCCCTACATACCTACTAGATTACTTAGTAAGTTACTTCCCTACTCCGACGTGTGGGTTGAGCTTAATAGGGCTTGGCTACTGTACTCAAGACCTTATGAGGAGGCTATGAGGGTAGGTAGGACTAGGTACTTATGCTTAGTAGGTATGGATGCTGACATGATGGTTAGGAACGTAGGTAGGGTTAACGTACCTGCACTGTATGAGTTCCAACGCAGGTTAGCTAGGGTGACTAAGGAGTTAAGGCACTTCAGACTAACGACACCGGCAGGTACTGATGTTGAGTTTGAGAATGACCCTTCACGCCCAGTACTCGTTGAGGGTGAGGTTAGCGGGCCTGGTGAGTACATGCTGTTTGGTCAGGTTGATTGGGCACCTAAGGAGGACAGTATTAACGGTGTCATAGTATTTGATGGGTCCGTATGGCCTCCTGAGGAGTTGGGGTTGCTTAGGGAGCCGATAAAGTTAGTGATTAGGGACGGCGTCGTTGTTAGGGTTGAGGGAGGTGCTGAGGCGAGGGTCTTTGAGAGGTGGCTTAAGTCATTTAATGATGAGAGGATGTTCAGGGTAGCCCACGTATCGTACGGTTGCAATCCAGGAGCTAAGCTCACGGGAAACATACTTGAGGATGAGAGGGTGTGGGGGGTTATTGAGTGGGGGTTAGGGTCTCAGTCAGGGACGTTTAAGGGCTCCTTGGGACCAGCACCATCACATACTGATGGTATATGCTTAAACCCAACTCTAGTAGGTGATGGCGTTAAGATACTAGAGAACGGTGATTACGTACATCCGGAACTTAAGGAGTTAATACCTAAGCTTAAGGATTAACCAATGATAGAACACTTATTAATTGATCAACGTAAGTAAGTAATCGGGTGTAATCATTACATCAACCTTGAGTACTAGCGAGAAGGAGCGTTTTTTGAGGGCTCTTGAGGAGGACCGTAGTTTTAGGTATGCTGTCATGGGTTTACTAGGGTTTAAGGAAGTACTAGAGAGGATTTCAAGAATTGAAGAAAGAATAGTCAAAATAGAGGAGAGGCAGCAGAGAATTGAAGAGAGAATAACGAAGATTGAGGAAAGAGTAACAGAGATTGAGGAGAGGATCATTAAGTTAGAGGAGAGGCAGCAAAGGATCGAGGAAAGAATAACGGAAATTGAGGAGAGAATAGTTAAACTAGAGGAGAGATTCGCAAAGCTAGAAGAAAGGCAGCAGAGGTTAGAGGAGAGGCAGCAAGTACTTGAGGAGAGAATGATTAAGGTTGAGGAGGAATTAGCTAACTTCAGGAGGACTATGGCAGTTATAGCTCATAGATTTGGTGTCATGACTGAGGAAGCGTTTAGGGAGGCTATGAAGTACGTTGTTGAGGATGTCTTAGGTGTCGCTGAAGTTCGTAGGTGGGTCTATAGGGATGAGGAGGGTGTTGTGTATGACCATCCGTCAGTTGTTGAGGTTGACTTAGCTATTAAGGATCGTAAGCATATACTAATCGAGGTTAAGTCTAGGGTTTCTAAGGGTGACGTAGCTGAGTTATACAGGATAGGTAAGCTATACGAGAAAGTAGAGGGTATTAAGCCTGAGTTAGTGATTCTCGGCGGCTTCATTGACCGTGATGCTAAGTACTTAGCTAAGGAGTTAGGGGTTAGGATATTCCCAATAATTGAGGTGTGAGGACCTCCATCAGCTGGGTAACCGCCTCATCACCGCTCAATCTCCCCGAAAATTCATCACCCTATTAATTCTGTGTTAGTGAGGAGCTTAATTCTTAATTATACTCGCTACTCACCTCCTCCTATTATCCTCATGAATTAACTCCTTTATGGTGTTGTAGGTCCTGAATTGAGGTGCTAGTGCGTCGTAGTACCTGTACTTACTGTATGAGAGTATCTTAGCGTTACGTCCCATGCAACCACCGTGTACTGGGTACGTAGGTACTAGGCCTAACTTCATAGCTACTTCATGCATTTGCTTAAGTAATTCCCTCTGTTGCTTAGGGCTTAATTTCTGACTGAATATAGCTAGTGGTGTATCATCTGATGGTCCGAAGTCGAAGACCATTAATATAGTGGCGTTAGTCTTACACCTTATTAACTTAGTGACTTCAGCCCATAGATCGTAGTTAATCCTTACGTTAGCTACTTCAGACCTACTTAATGTTCTAGTAACGAAGTCTACAGGCGGTACTTCCCTGTATGGGTACCTAACCCAGTTTGACCAGGTACCGACGATCATTCCTAACTCCTTAATCCTCTTAACTAGTTCGTAGGCGGCTAAGTACGCATCCCTAACTGCTGGGTGGTTGAAGTCGTGAGTTATTGCGTAAGCTATGTTTGCTTGAGTGAATAGGGCATCGAGCCAGACGCACTTAACCCCTACCTTCTTAAGTGCTTCAACCTTCCTTAGTACGTACTCTTGGTAGAACTTATTAGTTATGTCCGGGAATACAGCGCCATTAGGTATGCCTAACCTCTCCCTAAAGAACTCTTGAGTAGCTTCCCTACCGTAAGGTAACCCCCACTTAGAGTAGTCCAGAGCTACTGACTTAAGTACGTCCTTAGGTATTGGTTTGAAGGTTAGTGGGTCGTAGTTAAAGTCGGTTCTGAAGTTCTGAATTAGTATGCATGGACAGTACACAGCATTAACACTCCTAACCTCCTCACTAATATCCCTTAACGTATACGCCCTCTCACGAACCCACTTAGCGAATAACTTAGCCCTGTAATCACTTAAGCCAGCATCCCTAGCTATCTCGTAAGCTACTGAAGCGTTAGGTACTGGAGGTACCCCCACGATCTGCCTAGCATACCATATTAGACTCGGTCTCAACTCATTAATCACCTTAATAGCCCCCTCAAGACCCTCAGGAGGTGAGTGTAGGTTTTGGTACAGTATTGCTGACTTAATCCTTAAGACATTAACTACACGCGCCTTAGTTCCCGTAGTAATTACTGGTACGTACGTTAGGTAGTTCTGAGTTAGGAGTGAGTACGTTAGGATAGCTACCGCTACCAATACCGTAATAACTAGTAACTCCTTACCCAACTTAAGCACCGATAATACAGTATGGAGTATCTTACTTAATTCTAATGTTTAGAACATAAGGACCGCCCAACACTACTCTAAACCCCACCTCATAGTCTTGATTAATAAGTAAGTACCTACGGTTACCCAAGCAGTAAGTACTGCTACTGGGTAAGTTAGGGGTATTCCGTACTCAAGCCCACTCAACTGCCTAGCTACTTCAGCAGCTGCTGAGGTAGGTGCTAGGATAGCTATTAACCTAAGTGACTTAGGTATTAAGGCTAGTGGGTAGTAGACTGGGGGTAGTATTGTTAGTAACCATGATATGGGATTAGTTATTGCTGATACGTTGATTGGCTTCTCAACCCTAAGCACTATGAATAACCCAACTAAAATACCTACTAATAATGTAGTGAACCCCATAGCTAATGACGTAAGTACTAAGTACCAAGCATTAAGCACATACACTAGTGGAATCATAGCTAATAAAGAGCTTAGAGGGAATACCAGAGCTGCTAAGAAGTTACCTATGACATAATGAGTAGGCTTAACCGAACTAACTACGAATAAGTCATGTATCTTAGACACCCTATTCCAACCCACTTCCTGAGCAACTATATTTACTCCAGCACCCCATAAACCACTAATGATCATAGCTACTATTAAGTTCTTAAGACCCTCAGTACCTCCCCACATGTAAAGTAGTATAGCGAAGCCTATGTACGAGAGTACTGTCTGTAGTATCCATGCTGGTTGCCTAAGTATGAACCTACTACTTAGGTAAGTTACTCCGTAGATTATCCTTAAGTGCTTAATAATCACTCACTACCACCTCCCCTACGTATTAAGTAAATGTACGCGTCCTCCAGAGTTATTCCACTTATTGATACTTCACCACTAACCATTGACGCTATGCTTAATGCTTCAGTCCTTGACTTAACATAGGCTATTACCTTATCCCCTAAATCGAAGGTTAGTAATCCACTTAACTCATTAATGGTAACCCCCCTCACAACTACCTTAGCTACGTACGGTACCTTACTTACTAACTCCCTAACACTACCTGAAGCAATTACCTTACCCTCATGAATCATAACTACATAATCAGCTAGTAACTCAGCCTCCTTCATGTCATGCGTAGTTAGTAGTATTGACGCATCCTCCCTAATAACGTTCCTTAATACCCTCCACACCCTAAACCTACCCTCAACGTCAAGGCCAGCTGTTGGTTCGTCTAGGAAGTACATGTCTGCGTTACTAGCTAATACCATAGCAACTACTACTCTCTTAGCCTGCCCACCACTCAACTTAGCTATGGGCCTATCCTTAACACTCCATAACTCAAGCTCTTCAATCCACTTCCTAGCCTCCTTACGTGCATCACTTAAGCTCCAACCACGGCACATGAGGTAACCTACTACAGCATCCATGGGTGTCCAGTTAGGATCTGCTCTAACGTCTTGAGGGCATATAGCTATTCTACTCCTTAACTTACTAGCTTCCTTAACTACATCCATACCCAATACGTAAGCACGACCCTTCGTAGGTTTGAGTAATGTAGATAGTACCTTAACCGTAGTTGTCTTACCAGCACCGTTAGGTCCTAGTAGTACAGTTAATGATGAGTTAGGTGCTTTGAAGCTAACTTCCCTAATACCCCAAACACCACCGCGGTACTTCTTAGCTAGTCCTTCAGCTTCAATAACGTAACTCATACTTCCCCAGTGTTCTTAAGTCAGTTAGTTGAGGGTATTAAGTGGTTTAGTGAAGGTACCTCAACAGTTTGTAATAACCCATACATGACTTAATTACTTAAGTACGCTTAAGTAAATAATCGTGTTAAGTACTTAGTTGCTCTTCACTAAACTACTTATTATTCTTAATTACTTAGGGCTCTGGGTGGGTGCTGTGGGTAGTAATGAGCAGGACGATATTTTCCAAGCACTAGCTCATAGGATTAGAAGGGGTATTATCAGGGCGTTAGGTGAGAAGGGGGAGCTCAGCTTTACCGACTTACTTAAGGAGTTAGGTATTGAGGATTCAAGCCTACTCGCGTTCCACATGAAGAAACTTGAGGGCTTTATTAGGAGGAATAGGAGGGGTTACTACGAATTAACGAGTACTGGCTGGAAAGCATTTAGAGTCCTTAAGGAGCTTGAGAGGGAAAGCGTTAGTGATGAGTTAGCTAAGGCTATTGAGGCTAGGGCTTCGTGGGGTACCCACGAGGTTAGGGAGGAGGGTGAGGTAGTGAGGGTTTCTGGCTTAATAACTTACACATTAACTAATGAATTCGTTAAGGAATTAGTTAGTAGTGGTAAGGGATTAGTTATTGAGGATGTAATAGCTCTTGACGTAGATGACGGTATTAGTAGGGATGACTTAAGTAAGGTACTTAAGGAGGTACGTAACGTAGTAGCTATTAGGGCACCACCCCACCTCGTAGACCTAATCAGTAGCAGGTCTAGGGAGGTACTAGCGATTACGGGTAGGGGCGTTAAGGGTAGGTACGTATCAAGTACTTACCTACCTAAGTTCGTGAGTGGCTTAGTTAGTGATGTAGTTAAGAATGCCCTAAAATCGATAAAGCTTGGATTAAAGGGTGTGTTAATAACGATATCACCTCCCGGGAGTGGTGAGGAGATTCATCATGATTTCCCCACTAAGCCTAGACTCATTATTAACTCATCAGGTTCTGAGTTAAGGTTACTTAGCTGTAGCGGTGACTCAGTACGCTTAAATGGGAAGAGTACGGGGTTCTCAGGTGGTTTAAGTAATTACGTAGTAAGCGGGGATTCCGTACTCCTTAATCTATCAGCGTGTAGTGCGGACCTATGCATACCTACGGAGGGTGTTAGGGAGTTGAGTATGGAGTTAAGCGGTAGTGAGGTAAATATCGAAGGTCTTAAGTCCCCAACAGTAACTACCATCAAGTCTAGAGGTAGTGACGTAAGGGGTGAGTTAGTGTTTAGTGAATTAAGTACCTTTAAGTTAGACTCCACGGGTAGTGAGGTTAATCTTAAGTTAAGGAGTGTGGGAGTTAGTAGGAATTCATTAGTGAGTATTAAGTGCAGTGGTGATGAAGTTAGATTAACTATCGAGATACCTAGGGAGTGTAGGGTACGTGTAATTACTAGTAAGTTATTGAGTAGTGATGTATCCCTAAACGTTAATGATGAGCCAGTACCCCTCAACTATGAGGAACCAGGTGAGGGTCCCGAACTAAGTATTGAGTTAGATTGTGAGTATAGTGACTTAACAGTTAGTGTCATTAAGGGCAAGTAACTCTTAATACGTTAATTACGTAGCTTACTTAATCTTTAAAGGTTAGAGTTATTAGCTTCGGTGTTGCTATACTACTGAGCGATAGTAGTAACTACCTCCTTAATTACTGCTAAGTACCCTAGCCACTACTACTTAGGTGGTTAGTGATGATTGAGGTCATAGACACCTACCCCAGGTTTAAGGAGTTAATGAGTGGGAGGGGTGACCCGCTAGATGCTTGGGTTGATTACTTAAGCGAGTACTCTGAACTACTTGAGATTCTGAAGTCACTCACAGGTTCATCATTTACTTACCTAATGGCTGGGGCTGTTGAGAGATCTAAGGAATTAATTAATGAGATGAATAGAATCCACGACTCAGCCCTTAATGCGGTACGGGACGTGGGTAATAAGTTACTTAGTAACTTAGGTGTTGAGTTAGGTGCTAAGGTAGTTATTTATGTTGGTTTCGGTCTAGGGGCTGTACTACCTACTAAGTACTTAGGTAGTTACGCCGTACTCTTCGACCTACTAGGTGCTGCTGAAGCTGGTTTAATTGGTGAGGCGGTTGAGGAGGTCATTGCCCACGGTATTTGCCACCTAATACATTCCTCATTAATGGGTGTTGATCCAATAGAGTACAATAAATTTAGGGAAGATCCTGTATTCCTTATTTATTCAGAGGGGTTCGCTACTAGGTGTGAGTGCCTACTACTTAATAAGCACCCTAGGACCTTACCGATTAGCGTTAGTGAGCTCTATGACTTAGCTAAGTTCGTGTCTGGTGGCTTAAGTAGGGACGACTTAATCAACGCCTTCACCTACTCTAGGGATGAGGGTGTGAGGAATCACGGGTACGCATTAGGTATGAAGCTCTTTGAGTACCTTGAGTCTAGGTTAGGTGGCTTGCTAAATGCTGGTAAGTTAAGGTTTAACGACGTGTTAGAGGTCGTGAGTAGAGTCGTTAATGAGGTTGTTAAGGAGAGCTAAAAGTAGTTACTTTAGAGTTACGTTCTCTTCGTAATACATTATCGTCTGCCACTTACCAGCCTCACTAGCTAATATACTTAGTAAGCCATTCCATACCATCACCTTAACCACGTAGTTACCCTTAGGTAAACCCGTATTATTCACCTTAACTACGTCACCACCTACTACGTAGGTTACGTAGAACCTAACTAACTCCTCGGAACCACTACTCAACTTCATTAAGGTAGTTATTAGTAGTGCTGAGGTTACATTAGCTGGCACGTTAATAGTTACGTTTATTGATGTACCTGAAGCTACTACCTGGACTACCTGCGTCTGTGCATTTACCGTGGCCGGTATCATAGCTATCAGTAATGAGGTAATGATTAACGCCACGAGAGTTAACCTTAAGTACTTCATTACCTACTCACCTCCATAGATCCTGAAGTAAGTGTTATTGGTGGTAAATTCCCTACTATCACATTAACTACTAACTCCATAGTTCCCTTACTGTACGGTGTAGCTACTATGAATTCATTATTAGGTACTGCCGTATACTTAAGTACGTCAGATATTACCGTACTGTTAAGTATTACTTGAAGCTCTATCCTATACGGTATGCTTATTGTTGTTGATACGCTTACATTAAGTAACTCGCCAGGTACTGCCTTAACTACCTTAGTACCGTTTATTGCTGTTACCATCATCTTCACCTTAGGTGCTGGTAATGCTAACGTTACGTTCTTAGGCTCATTAATTAGTATCTTAGTACTGTTCCTTAGTGTGAACTTACTGGCCTCAATAGTCGTTTCATTGGCCCTAGCCACTAATGATCCATTAATGTATTTCTCGTAGATTACGTAATACTTTACAGTACCTTCACTACCTGTCGTTAATCTAGCTGACGTCATGTTATTGCTTATACTTACGGTAGCTCCGGGTACTGGCTTACCTGCGAAGGTCACCTTAACTATTAAGCTCCAGTATATTGATTCGTTAGTGAATAGTGTTGATTTCTTACTTACCTTAGTATCGTAGAGATTAAGTGTCGAGTTTATTGAGTATAAGTTATTGATTGTTGTTGAGTTAAGGGAGTAAGTACCGAAGAGTAGGTGGGCTTCAGCGTATGTTGAGTTACTTAATGAACCACCACCAACTAGATAAGCTACTGGTTCTCCGTTTAGTGTTGAGTCCTTAACTACGTGTCTCCAGTAAGTGACCGTGCTTATCGGTGCGTTGACCTCAATAAATCTACTAGCTACCGCCTGTACCGAGTCTATCACGACTCCTTCGGTCTTGTTTATGTAGAATGCAATGTTATTACACACTACTTTAATACCTTTAATAGTTACGTTACTGGCCTCAATAATGAAGCCCTTATCCGCACTTATAGTGATTGTCGGTAATGACCTACCCTCTATGGTTACGTTCGCCTTATCAATGACTACTGACTTAGCCTCCTTAAAATCACTAACTACTAACGCCTCAGAACCCGGTAGGAATCCTGGATGCTTAATTAGTTGGGTTAAGTTACTGAAGTATATTGATGGTACTTCGAATACCTTAGTAATTATTAAGGTAGCTACGTTATTAGAACCACATACGTTAGCTTCGTCGCATGCCCTAACGACTATACTGTAGTTTCCTAAACTCCACGTACTAGTGTTTAGCGTTATCGTGGGCGTTAAGTAACTATAGAGACTTACTGAGGTGTTCACCCACTTAGTTATGGGTGTTGTGGTACCCTCCTTAATAACCTCAATACTTACGTTCTTAACCTTACTAGCGTCACTAACTAGTAATGATACGTTAGCTAATGTCTTAGGAGCCATTACCGGAGGTGTTGGTTGTAGGGTTATTAGGGTCACCGAAGGTGGCTTAGCGTAAACGTTGACTGAGATACTACCCTCCTTCGTTAGTAGGTACGCTTGAGATCCTGAGGAAACGACTAACCTGTAATTCCAGGAGTCGGTGAATCCGTAGGTACTTAATGCCTTAATTGATAACTTAATAACTAAGTTGAAGTTCGTGTAAGGTACTGAGCTCGTGTAGTACATACTTAATTGAATTAGCTCGCTAGTTGAGTTAGTACTTAGTGAGGCTGAGTTAGTTGCGTTATCTATTAATGCGCCTTCATGCTTTATGAGTACCTCATACTTAATTTTTGAGTAGCTGAAGTGTGTTGGGTCAATACCTGCTATAGTCAGTATGAAAGCTACTGTTGGGTTTGTGCTCGTTACGTTACTTAGGTAGATATCATAGGTTAGGTTAACCCACTCTGAATCACCTACCTTAATAGTAGTTGGAGGTGCTTGCTGAACTGAAGCACTTACCGCCCTAAGGTTAGGCACGGTAGCTAAGGTAATTAGTGAAGCTATTATCAGTACTGAGGTTATTAATGCGGTTAGTCTTGACCTCATGATCATCACCCACTAGCCCAGATCTGCTTTAGTGGGTTGATCTCCTCATTAACTATCTCCTGCTTCTTAGCTTGGGTAGCTAGTACGTACTTAGCCTCAATATTCAGCATCCTCTTGAATAGGTCAGCCCTACTTACCTTAGGTATGTATAGCTTGTAGGTCTTCATAGCAAGTACTGAGTCTCCGTGTTTAACGACTACTTTAAGTTCGGCGTACCTACCCTCAAACTTACTTACGTTGCTTGCTAGCTTTAGGGTGTCTAGTACTACGTACGTAGCTCCACCACTTACGTTCTCCTCCATTACTACGTACGTCGACTCATTACTTACTAGGTAAATACCTAAGGTTACGTTAATTCCTGATGGTATGTTTACTTGAATACCTAACTTATCACCCCATGAGAGCACACTGTTATTACCTACTGAAGCACCTTTCGTAATTACTAGTGAGGTCATACCTACGGTTAAGGGTACACCCACAGTTATCGTTGGTGTCGTTACGGATTTACCCTCAATTCTCTTACCTATTGGTGAGTAGAACATCCAAGCATCTACCGTAGGTAACGTTACCTTACCGTAGCTCACGTTCTTCGGTATTAATTCGTAAGTAATCGTTACTCCACTTGAGGGTACGGTCTGTATAGCGAATGCTACCTTACCACCAACTAGTACTAACTCACCACCGGACCTACTAACTATCTTACCACCGGATGCGTTGTACCTATCCTCATCAAAAGCTACGTTACTACCTAATGCTGAAGTATTAACTACAGCCTCAAAACCTGGTGGTATGTCCTCCTCAAGAACCACCGCATATAGTGCGTTAGTGTTTACTGGCTTAATAGTTATGCTCACATCCGTAGCTTCATTCCTTACTAAGTAAGCCTTACTTACGCTCACCTCAACGCTTATTCCTGGCTGCTGAGTACTTGACTGTGTCCCCGTCACCTGCTTAACTACGTAGGTTCTACCACCTAATACTAGAGTTACTGACTTAACCTTCGGGTTACTCTCTGTGAAGTACGTCGTTGATGCCGAAGATGATGTGCTTGATGGTCTGTATCCGTATACTGAGTAAGCAACTACTACAGCTTCACCCTCACCTTGGATTAGCCTTACATGTATTACGTACTCCTTATACTTACTTAACCAGCCATTACTGCTTAAGTCAAAGTTCTCTACGTACACGTCGTAACTGGTTGCTAGTGTGTAGTTCCTACTGAACAGTACGTCCTTACCAGCCCCTAGTACCTCAACGTTAATCTCTAAAGGCTTACTGAAGGTTAGGTCAGCACCTACGCTATTCAATGCCCTAAGTATTAAGGAGCCCTCAGCTGTGTTGGGGTATGACATCCACTCATTAGATGTTAGTATCAAGTACTTAGCACCTGCGAAGCTCATGTTAGTTAATTGAGTTACGTAGTTAGTAGGTAACGCTATTCCTGAATCGTTTATCGTAGCTAGAGCTAATACTACCTCAGCTGTTGATGCGTAAGTATCTAAGCCCCACCATGAACGCCACTCAGTACTTGGTACCCAGTAGAGCATTCCTGAACCTCCCTCGGCTACCCTACTTAAGTAGTCAATAGCTCTCTCAATCACCGTAGTATTCACTGCTATACCTACCTTAGCAGCCTCGCCTAAGGCCATGAGGACGTATGCTGTTGCGTATGGGCATGAATGAGTAGCTTCTGAGTTAGGCTTCCAACCACCATCGCTTAATTGCTGGGTATATAGCCAGTTAATTGCTTCATTAATTACTGACTGAAGCTCTGTCCTTGTGTAGTTGGCTGGTAGGTAACCAAGCTCTAATGCCTTACTTAGTACGTAGATAGCCATACTCGTTAATGGTACTTCATCAGTTATGTAGTCCCATTCCTCAGCAGGGTATGACCAGTAGCCTTCACTATTTCTTA
>CAZVLA010000002.1:0-21543 GCA_964627805.1 uncultured Desulfurococcaceae archaeon | reverse complement strand
CTCTAAGCTATTTATCAAGTATCACTCACCTAATGAAATTCCTTTAGCAATACTTAATATGCGTTACGCAGTAACGTAGTAAGTACTTAATATTAAGTTTTAACTCTTGAGTTAGGTTATGTTGTGAGGTAGTGGTGAGTAGTGGTTAGTAAGTTAACCGTGCTCCTCGTGGTAGCCGTGGTTGGTGCTTCAATAGTTGGTTACCTATTCGTTACTAACTACTTAGCTGGTAGGGGGGTTAAGCCGTACTTAGGTAGGGTTAGTAAGTACGTAATAAACTTTAAGGAGGTGCACCTTAAGTTCAACTCAGTATGTAAGGGTGTTAAGGATGTTGGTTACGTGGACCTTAGTAGAGTAGGTACTGAGGAGTTAATTATCGGGTCAGTGAAGGTGAGTACGTTTAAGTATGTAATGAAGCTATTCGTTAATGACTCGGTTAGAGGCCCTAAGAACGGAACCTTCACTTTCTGGATAAGCAGTAATGGCACAATATATAAGTTCTACGATGCGTTGAGG
This sequence comes from uncultured Desulfurococcaceae archaeon, assembly GCA_964627805.1. Lineage (GTDB taxonomy): Archaea > Thermoproteota > Thermoprotei_A > Sulfolobales > NBVN01 > CAZAMI01. The sequence goes on along the minus strand of CAZVLA010000002.1, from coordinate 21,027 downwards.
AAGAAGACGCTAGAGTACCCTAAGACAGGCGCTGCTAAGATATTACTGATTAACGCCTTACCCATGATGGCTATTGATGACTACTTCAATGTAGAGGCTGGTGAGAACGGCGTGTACATACCCAGTAATAAAGGGTTAATAGTTAATAGTACTAAGTCCACGTACTTAATAAACGGTGCTTCAGTACCTTCATGGGTCGTCTTCGTTAAGCCGCCACCTAACGTTAAGGGTGACGTTAGGTTACTTAGGATGGTAGTTAGTAAGGTAGGTAGTGATTGGTACATCCTAAGCATAACTATGTACGGTAAGGAACCTGGGTGCGTAGGTACTTACTCAATAACTACCATGAAGGGTTGATGAGGTAGGAGATAGTAGCTGATATGAATGCTGAAGCCACCGATACTAAACCACCTACTAGTAACTGAGTAGGTGTGTGGGCCTTAAGCTTAAGTCGTGACCAAGCAACTAGGGGCGTAAGTACGTAGAGGATAGTGTAGAGTGGGTTTAGCGTTAGTGCTAAGTAAGTTATAGGACCTACTACACCACCTACATGGACGCTAGCTTTAAACTTCATTAGTGACATTAGTAGGTAGGCTGTAGTATTGATTGCGTAGGCGAGTGATAAGCCAGCTAAGTACCTATACCCTAGCGTATTCAGTACGAGGAAGCCGGCTCCGTAAGCAATTACCGCAACTATGAAGTACTTAGGTCTCTCCTCAACCCTAGATACGTATATATCCGTCCTACCTCGGGAGGCATCGATCAATACCGTAGCTACAGGTAGTACTCCTAAGAAAGTAATCAGTAGTAGCACACCCCTTACATCAGGGGATGGCTCAGTAGTTACTAGTACGTAAGTACCTAGGAATACAGCAAAGGGTGGTGTCGATAGTATCAACGAGACTACCTTAGCCAATCCCTCACTAACCGTCAATACTTTAGGCACCTTATTGCAGTACTACTTAATGCTTTTAAGTATAGTTACCGAGTGCGGTATTTAGGTATAGGCACTAGTGCGTGGTACTCTAAAGTATGGTATTACTAGATATCAAGTATTACGTCAATAACACAGGTATTACCTAGGGAGTAAATTATGAGGGTAGATAATTACTGGATAATACTTAATTAGTAAAGAGTACGTCCCCCTCAATTCTAAGCGATTTCAAAAGGGTAGTAATGGAGATAAACGCAGAAACGGAGGTGTTTCTGGGCAGTGGTTACTACAGGTTCATACAGGCAGGTGGTTGAGGAGTACATGGAGGGTTCTGAGTTCGATGTGTTCGAGAACGCTAATAAGTACCCCAGCCCCACCGGCATGCTTACCTACGTCGCTGAACGTGCTCTTGAAACATTAATACCCAAGGAACTACCCCGTAGAGTGCTTAAGCTACATAGGTTAGGTGATATCTACGTCCATAAGCTACCGTACTCACTCTTCATACCCTACTGTAGCGGTCACAGTGTCAGGAGGTTACTACTTAAGGGGCTTAAGACACCGACGATCGTAGCTAGACCTGCTAAGCACTTAGATACTTACGTAGACCACGTAGCTAACTACCTAACATCAATGCAGCACTTCTTCAGTGGTGCTCAAGCATTCAGCTCCGTAGAGCTATACGCTGGGGCATTCATTAGGAGGGACGGCGTTTGGTATGAGAGGCTTAAGCAGCAAGTACAGAGGCTAGTCTACAACCTAAACTTCCCCTCAAGAGCCGGCACTCAAACACCATTCACGAATTTTACGGTAGTTCTTGATGCTCCTAAGAGGATGTTGGTTGAGGAGAAGGCTGTTGTTGGTGGTAGGGAGGATGGTGAGTTAGGTGCTTACTTAGAGGAGGCTAAGCTCTTCCTTAAGGCACTTGCTGAGGTTCTTGCTGAGGGTGATGCTGCTGGTAGACCATTCACCTTCCCAATACCTACCTTAATGGTTACTGCTAAGTCCCTCTGGGACGACCCTGAGATTCATGAGGTCGTGTTTAGGGTAGCTTCTAGGAAGGGTAGTTTCTACTGGTTAAATACTAGGTTAGTGGATCCCGATGCTTCATTCTCGATGTGCTGTAGGATAAATATTGATAGGAGGGAGTTAATGCATGCAATGAACGGTGGTTTTAGGTTAGCTAGGAAGGATCTTGAGGAGGTTAGGGAGGGTTGGTTAAGGAGTTACGAGAGGCAGAGGAGTGGTGGTTTATGGGCTATGCCCGACATAACGGGTAGTGTAGGTGTTATTACGGTTAACCTACCTAGGCTAGCACTTAAGGCTTGTGGTGAGGACAGTAAGTTCTTTGAGGGTCTCGACGAGGTTCTCGAGGTTGTTCGTGAGGGTCTTACTTGGTTTAGGCGTAGGTACTGTAGGTTAGCTAGGGAGTACCCGCACGTATACTCAATGCCTCTAGAGTACCTACCCGAGGTATTCCAGTTACTAGGTGGTCCCTACTTCAATACCATAGGGCTTATTGGGTTACCTGAAGCAGCAGCTATAATGCTCCGTGACCCTAAGTTATGGCTTGATGGGTCTAGGAGTTCTAGGTTGAGAGCTGCTGAGTGGATGAGGTCAGTAGTTCAGTACGTTGTTAGGAGGGCTAGGGAGTGGAGTATCGAGTCTGGCATGCCGTTCAATGTTGAGGAGGTACCGGGTGAGTCTGCATCACCTAAGTTAGCTAGTAGGGACTTGAGGGAGTTCCCTGAACTTGCTGAGTACTTACCAAGTACTGACGAACCCATCTACAGTACCTCAATAGCTCCCTACTACGCAGACCTACCACTTAGTGAGAGGGTTGAGATTGAGGAGGCCGTTCAGAAGTACTTTACTGGTGGTGTGATGATGCATATATTCCTAGGTGAGGAAGCCGACCCAGAAGCACTAGCGTCACTAACTAGGAAGTTAATGCAGACAGACCTACTGTACTGGAGCTACACACCAGCAGTTAGTGTCTGCCCGAAGTGCGGGTGGTCAGTTACGGGCATAGTTACTGAGTGCCCGAAGTGCGGTTCCGAGACTGAGGTGTGGTCTAGGATCATAGGTTACTACAGACCACTTAAGAACTGGAACCCAGCTAGGAGGAAGGAGTTCTGGCTAAGGAAACACTACAGGTTATTTTAACGTTAATTATTAGCGAAATACCTCATAATAACGTAACCACCGCGTATAGTCCTATTTTCCCTAATTGGATAGATTCTCAACCCTCCCTAACTTCCTCCTTAACTCGCTTCTCAATTCCTTAATGCTTGACTCGATGTCTGAGTACCTAATCTCTAGTAGTGCTACGTTCTCTAAGTAGCCGTACCTACCTAATACCCTAAGCAACTCCTCCATAAACACCCCCATACCCTCAACCTTAACCTCCTTAGGTGCTTCCCTAGGATTACCTAACCACTCATTAGATGACGTCGTCCTCTTAACACCGCATGATGGGCTCCCTGAAACACCTATGATAGCTACTAATTCGTAGTTATTCCTTACGTACTCAGCTACGTAGTCCTTAATACTAACTGCTAATCTCCTACAGAAACTCCTAAAGCCTACGTTATCGTACTGCTCCTTAACCTGCCAGAACCTCCTAAGGCCCGCATACAGTGTTTCAGGGCATGGTAGCTGAATAATGCCTATACCTAACTCATTAAGTAGCTCCACCAACTCAATAACCATAGCCTCCCTCCTAGCTAGCCCAGGGACTATACTGTTTTGGTTAAGTATGCAGTGAGCTACTAAAGCGACCCTACCTGATCTAGGGTCCTTAACTAACTCACTTAATGACCTCCCCAACTCTAGGGAACACCTCCGTTAATTCCTTGAGGGACTTAGGTAAGTACCTAGCACCCCAGCCTAAGCATGTGTAAGCACCTAAAGCATTACCTAGTAAGGCGGCCTCGTACGGTGTGTAATTACTTATTAATGCGTGAATTACCCCCGCATTAAATGAGTCCCCAGCTCCAGTAGTATCCACTGCATTAACCTTAAACGCCTCTACATGCCTTACGTACTTACCAGTAATTACTAGGGACCCCTCACTACCTAACTTAATGAAAAGTACCTTAGGTCTCAACACCCTAAGTAACTCCTTACCAGCGTCTACGACGTACTTACTACGTATTAAAGCCATTAACTCATCCCTATTAATGAATGCGTACGTAATTAATCCCTTAAGTTCATTAACTAAATCCTGCCTCTGATTAGCTATTCCCTCAAGATCTAAGCTAGTACTTAACCCCTCCCTACTAGCTACCCTTAAGTAATTAATTAGGGATTCACCACCATCACTATTAAGAGCTACGTAACCTGATGCATGAGCATGTACTACCTTACTCACTACATCATTAAGGTCATCACTACTTAACCTTAACTCAGTATTAGCACCTCTAAAACCTACTATAGACCTCCTACCACCCTCAGTAATCATTATAACCATGAATCCCGTAGGTGAGTTTGGGACTACCTTAACGTAATCAGTAACTACACCCTCACTACTTAACTCCTTAATAGCTGCCTTACCGAATAAGTCATTACCTACGGCAGCTAGTAGGTAAGCTAAGTAATTACCTAACCTCCTAAGAGCTACTGATACATTACCACCTACCCCACCGTAGCTTATTACGGCCTCATCAGCAGCTACTGCTATGTCCTCAGTAGGTACGTACTTAACCTTCATGAGTATATCTACGTTAACATCACCTAATACCGCTATGCCCTTCATAAACACTCCTCAATACTTCCTACTACCTAACCTCTCCCTAATCTCCTTAACTAACTTCATTAACCTCCTAACCCTCTCAGGATCTACTGGGTTCTGAGTTACTCCGTTGACCTTGAAGTAAGTACCTACTATAGCGCCGTCAGCATGTGTTAGTAATTCCTTAACATTACTTGGGTTCAGTCCACTACCTATGATTACCGGTGCGTCAGGTACTACCTTCTTAACCCTAATGACGTCTTCAGGACTTGGCGGTACACCCGTCATCGTACCCGTAACTATGAGTGCGTCAGCCATGTAGAAGTCGGCCCAAGTAGCGTGTGTTTCTAAGTCAATACCCGGGAACACTACTGAGTGCTTCTTAACTATGTCACAGAAGAACTTAATGTCCTCAGCATACAGTAACTTCCTTAACCTCATTAAGTCAGCTGCGTTACCGTGGTCAAACTCACCAGTATCCCATACCGCAGCTCCCGTGTATAGGCATACCCTAATGAACTTAGCTCCCGCTGCTTTAGCAATACCTAAGGCTACCCTACCTCCATTATGTATGACTGTAATACCTACGGGTACGTTAACCTCCTTAACGACAGCCCTAGCAGCTACTGCATGAGCTGCTATCTCCTCTGGAGGGATTCTAGAAGCTCCTGAGTAGTACGGTAGGTCCCACATATTCTCAACTATTAACCCATCAACACCACCCTCAATAAGTGCTTTAGCGTCCCTGAGGGCAGCCTCAATAACTACGTCCATATCCCACCCCTCATAAGCTGGCGAGCCTGGTAGGGGCATTAAGTGAACCATACCTATTATTGGCTTCTCAACACCAAATAGCTCCTTAAGGGACTTAAGTCTCTTACTGTAGAACCTCCTAGCCCACTCAGGTATTAACTTATCCGTAGGTACGGGCAAGTAACCACCCAAGACATTACTACGTAGGGGTTGAAGAACTTAATTACCGAGTACTTACTTAAGTAATGCATTGCGTTGTATTTAACTATATGGTTTGGTACTTAAAAATATCTTAATGATGTGCTTAATTATTTTAGTGCTTTTAACTTCTCTTAATGGTTAAAGTGTAACTACCGCCTCTGTACCCGAAGATCATGATGTAGTAATAATGGTTTGCCCTGAGGTATACCTCGACTCTATCGTTACCGAAGAGCTTTGACTTACCTATTAAGTTCCCACTGCTATCATATACATAGAGGTCTGGATCACCGTAACTACTAGTAGATGATACTGATATCACGTAGTACCCGGATCTGTATACCTTGAAACCGTACCACTTAAAGCCTCCCGAAGTGACGTAAGAACTCACAGTCCTTAATGAGTAAACGTACCCTATATACGACCAAGAGATAGGGGGATGCCAAGAACTTGAGGTCACCGTAGTGGAGGAGGTGGTAATTGTAGTTGAGGGAGTGTACCCGATCCTCCTAATGGTTAATGTGAATGATCCTCCTTCAAACCCGTAGACCTTAATGAAGTAGTGAACACCACGTCTTAGATACAGATTTAATGAGTCACTACCGCTCCTCGTTGATTTCTTAATAAGGTTCCAATTACTATCGTATATGTATAGATCTGGGTCACCGGAGCCGCTGACAGTAATACTATAGTATCCAGATCTGTATACTCTGAATCTATACAATTTAGAAGATCTTGTACTGACGTAGGAGTTTACGGTCTTTATTGAATAGATGTATCCTAAGTCTGTCCAAGGGGATTGAGAGTATGCACCGCTGGTTGTTGAGGAGGTCGTTGATTGGTAGAGCTTCCTAATGATTAATGTGAAATGGCTGCTCTTGTATCCATAAACCTTAATGAAGTAATACCTTCCTGAGTTAAGGTATATCGTTACGTAATCACTACCTATATTACGTGACTTCTTAATTAAGTTACCGTTACAGTCATATACGTATAGATCCGGGTCACCAGAACCACTAACGGAGATTCTGTAGTATCCAGATCTATATACCTTGAAGCCATACCACTTAAAGTAACCTAAGCTGACGTAAGAACTTACGCTCCTTGATACGTAGACATACCCCAGATTTACCCAGGAGGGAGGACTCCAAGAACCTACTGAAGTGCTGGTCGATGTTGATGTCGTAGAGTAGTAAGTGGGACTCACGGACAGTGTGTACTGGTAAACCCACCCCCTTGTATCTCCTATAGCTACTAGGTAATATTTAGTACTAGATACTGAATTCTTAAGTACTACATCAACAGCTCTTGGAGTGTAACTCACAGTTGATGTTACGGTATATCCCCCGATGAATGCATTTGATATAACGATCTTTTTCTCAAATGGAGATATAGCAACAAGTACTTTATCGTCATTTGAAAGCGATGGTAGTGCCACGTATCTAAATAACTTAGATCTCCATAATACACTCCCGTCCGTCGCTCTGAGCAGTATAACGTAGCCTCTGCTCGTACCTACCGCTATTAAGCTTCCCCCGGCATCTACCTTAGTAATTGAGCCGTATGACCATGGCAAGTTGTATGACCATAACTTACTCCCGTACCACGTATACAGCACTACCTTACTACTACTTGCTAAGACCAACCTTGTCGTATCTGTTATATCCTTGAATAGAGTCATATATGTAACTCCTGGCAACTCTCCTCTAGGGTTAAAGCAGTAGTAAGTGTAGTACTGAATTTTCGGAGTTAATAATCCTCTAACTATACTGTACTTAAAATTACAGAGCTTATTTCCCACCATAAAGAAGTTTAGTATCGAAGATTCATAAGATCCTCCAGAGGTAAATCCTAAAGCTACTGCGTATCCCAGTAATTCACTTATGCCCTTATTACTCCTAATGTGCAGGAGCTCTCTACCGTCTTTATCGAACAGCTTATACTCAGCAACTTGACTATGCGTGTAGTATCCACTAGCGGCGATGTATATGCACTCATACCCGTAGCAGTTATAACGAGGGATACTGATCCCGTAGATATAGCCTATTCTATCACCAACACTTTTCGTCCACATACGCTGAATGCAACTTGACCCCCAGCACCACCCTAACTTTAGGAGGCTTACGTGGCCATCGTATTGTGCCGCTACTATGTAATCATTATTATTTGTAACGAATCTAATCCTCGTAACTCTGCTGAAACCTATGTGGGTCTTACTTACGTACGTTAACTCTATGCGAGTCTCAGATAAGGTATCATCATTACCTGTCTTTAGTAGGTTGATTTTACCTAGTGATTGAGCGTTTACGTTTAAGTACGTACCTATGAGTCCAGGTGCTAATATTAGCATTACTAGTACTAACAAAACTAAAGTACGAATTGATCCTTTTCTTATTAATCTTGTAAAGCAATACTCTTTAACTATATGTCACCTCCAAGTCCTAATCTTCTAAGGTTAGATATTTAAAAATTTCCTTTTTAGAAGCTTATTAGAAGCTTAACTAGATAGGTAAGGGTAGTTTGTTTAACTTTTGCCCTAAAACTACTTACTCAGTATGATCTAACATTGTTGATGCTTAAAAGTGCGTTAAGGTGCTAGCTTAGTGATGCGGGACTTTCATCATTTATCAGGTGCCGAGTCGTTACAGCATCATGTTAATGATTTAATACGAGGTATTTAAGTCTCTTAGTAACGTAGTTACGTTAATAATTTTATGAAGTAGTTATTGTTTGTTCTTTTTCGTATATAGGCTTTATAATTTAAATATGTAGACTTAATAAAGCTACTTTCTGAGTATTAAAGTCTGGAGTAGTTAATGTGGAGGTCTTAGGTGATGCTAGCGGGTGATGCTAATGTCTTCGGTGTTGCGTTGGGCTTCATCATCTTAGGCGTCATGTACGCTTTACTGACACTTGAGGTCGCTCATAGGACCGTAATAGCTCTTTTCATAGCTGCTGTCGTGATTATTCTTAATATAGCGTTTAGGTTCTCTAACTTTCATGAGTTGATTAAGGCTATTGACATGAACACCATTATGTTACTTATGTGCATGATGATGCTTATTAGTGTATTGAGTCGTACTGGGGCTTTCAGCTATATGGCAGCAGCTATATTGTCTAGATTCTACACTAGGCCCTTCATACTCGTTGCTTTATTATCAGCTATAACCGCCGTAGTGTCTGCATTCGTTGATAACGTCACTACCGTACTCCTAATAGCTCCTATAGTGCTTGAGACTGCTAGGAGGTTGAGGATTGATCCTAGGCCTGTATTGCTTTCTATAGTATTTGCTTCGAACATAGGCGGTACCGCTACGTTAATTGGTGACCCGCCTAACATTATAATAGGTACGATGGCTAATCTAGGGTTTAATGCCTTCGTCTATAACCTAACACCTATAGTAGTTGCTGACTTCTTCATATTCCTCTTAGTGATTAGGTTATTACTCCGTGGCTGGTTGAGTGACTACAGATCTAAGGTTGGGGTGACGATCGAGTCGTTAAGGAGTGAGGAGATCGATAAGTCTTTATTTATTAAGGTGATACTTGTACTGTCAACAGTGATAGCTCTCTTCGGTTTTGAGGATGTATTTGATTACCCACCAGCCATACCACCCATAATCGGTGCTGGGCTGTTGCTCCTAATGGCTAGGAGGAACGTAACTATAGATGACGTACTTAAGGGTGTTGATTGGTCCACCCTAGTGTTCTTCATGGCTATGTTCATAATTATTAAGGGTATTGAGGACTTAGGTGTTATGAAGTTCATAGCTGATGGTATGGTGTACATAGCTCACAGCTACTTAGTACTCATGATGCTCCTAGTGTGGATATCTGCTTTCGCCTCAGCATTCATTGATAATATACCCTTCGTCATGTCTATGATGCCTGTACTCTACATTATATCACACATCACCGGATACAATATGGTTCCGTTCTGCTGGGCATTAAGCCTAGGTGGTTGCTTAGGTGGTAACGGCACGTTAATAGGTGCTAGTGCTAACGTAGTCGTGGCAGGTATCGCTGAGAGGCACGGACATCACATATCGTTCACTTCATTCTTTAGGTACGGCATGCCGGTAATGGTAGCTACTGTAGGGCTCTCATCCGTATACTTAATTATGCGTTACTGCATATAGGAATTAGGTAGGGCTTCTGTGAGGTGATTCTCCTTTAAGCAGGTAATGATATGCGTAATTAAGAGTGAGAGGATAGTTAAGGCTTCGGAGTACGTAGCTAAGCTATTCCCTAGTGCTACTTACCACTTAGTAGCTGTAGTACCTACTATAGAGTCAAGGCACTTCCTAACATCACTCTATAGGGAGACTATGGAGAGAGTCGCTGAGGAGGCTATACATGAGGTTGAGTTAGTACTCATGCAGTATAGGGTCTTAGCTATTAGGAGAAAGGTACTTAGGGGTAGGCCAGCTGATGAGCTACTTAAGTACATAACCTCATACCCCATAGACCTAGTAGTTATTACGTCATCAGTTACTCAAGGACCTACACCTGAAGTCGTTGGTAAGGTAGCTAAGAGGGTAATTGCTGAAGCCCCTAAACCCATACTGGTATACACCCCGCTATCGCCTGAGCCGCCTGAATCGATTAGGAAGCTAGCCTTACTTGTTGAGGAGGGTGAGGTGTGGGATGAGGTTAGACTACTGGACATAGTGGACTCCATAGTTAGGGGTGGTGGTGAGGTTAAGGCATTACTAATGTGCACGCACTACGGTGATTTATGCATTAGGACTGAGGAGGTGCTTAAGAGGGAGAACGTAAGTATTGAGTACGTGCATTTAAGGGGTCATTTGGAGGAGGAGAGATTGAGGGAAGTTATTGAGGAGGTTAAGGACTATGACCTCCTAATAGTTGGTAGGGGTTCTAAGAGGTTGAGGGAAGTTAGGGGGAGGAAGTTACTGAGGCTTAGGAGTAGGTTGAGTATGAGGGAGCACATACTAGCTGGGCTATCACCCATACCCGTACTAATGCTCTAGTAGGTACTTACGTACTAAGTCACTCTTGAGTATTAAGTGGGGATAGGCAGGTATTTGCCATGCCCAGTACTTACCAGTACCTAACTCTAAATCCCTTACGTAGTTACCCATCATGAATTCCTCCCTAACCCTAATCATAAGACCTAACCTCTCAAGAACCTCGGCACCCTCTTCATCAGAGTCTGGATCCTCAGCTAACTTCCTTAATCTACTAAGCCCTAAAGCACCTTCAGCTACGTTAATTAATCCGTAGGTCAGGAACTTAAGCCACTTCTTTAAGTCCCAATTAAGATTCATTAACCACTCAAGAGCACCTGGATTACCACCTGTTAAATACCATATGACCTCGTAATCAATTCCTGAGTGGTTAATTACCTTATTAAGTAGCTTCATGAATTCACTCCTACCCAGATTCCATATTTGAGCAGGTATTACTTCCCTCCTGAATAGGTACTCATGACTTAGTACGTAGTGAGGCGTCGTTATGATTACTAAGGCAGAGCTTACTGAATTACTTAAGTCCCACTTAATCCACTCATAGAGGGACTTACAGTAATCCATGATCTCCTCCCTACTCATGACCCTGTTTAAGTCATCAATAACTAATAGCACTTTACTCCTGAATCCCGAACCGCTAGTTATTAATGATATGGCTGACGTGACCCTACGTACTACGCCCTTAATGCCTACACCATCTACTTCCTTAACTAATGACCTTAGGATCTCCGATGCTTGGTAATGAATACCTAAAGTACCTAAGAACTTAATCGATTCTTTAGTGTATGGTCTAGACGCATTAATAAGTACTGTAAAAGCCCCTCCAAACCTATTAGCTAAGTACGTAAGTGCCCTAAGTAGCGCCGTCTTACCCGACCCTACAGGCCCATGCAGTATTATGGGTGATGGGTTAATACTCCCTAACCTACTGTAGAGTATGCTTAACTCCCTATCCCTACCTACTAACTCCGTACGTACGTTACCTATAACTACGCTAAACCTTAGCTTACGCAGTGAGTCATTCCCCCTAAAATAATGCGTTCTTAGAATAATATTTCTAGTTTCTTCGTAGGGTAAAAGCAAAACATATATTCTCTCTAAGTAGTCCTTAGCAAAATACTTTAGTGAGTAACCCATAGGTTAGGTAATTCACCCTCTACTTCATCCCATAAACTACTTACCCTCTCCCTCAACTCACCCCTATTCTCCGGAGACAGTACGGGGTTACCCCTAACTATTACGTACGCTACGTCGGATCTACTTAATGAGTAAGTAACTATACTTAATGGATTCATTAAAGGCCTTACCCAAGGGCTTTCGGTACTTATCGCTATTAAGTCAGCTTCGTAACCCTCACTAATGACCCCTGCCTTAACACCCGTGGCTCTATACCCGTTAATCGTTGCGTACCTTAATGCGTCCTTAGCACCTAACCTAATGTCCCAGTAGTTATGTCTGTAAAGGAGTACTACCTGCCTAACCTCACTAATTACGTCCAACCTATTCGAGCTGCAGGCACCGTCAGTTCCTAAGGTGATTAAGACGCCTAACCTATCTAGCTCGTATATGGGTGTGAATCCTGAGTTAGCTAGTTTCATACTACTTGACGGGCATACAGCTACCTTAGCCTTAGCCCTAGCTAACTCCCTTAACTCCCAACTAGTTACCCAGTTAAGGTGTGCTATGTAGGTTGACTCACTAAGTAGTCCTAAATCATTAAGTAACTCAATAGGGAACTTACCCGTCCTTGACTTAACGTCGTAGACCTCCCACCTAGTCTCCGATACGTGTATGTGTACGTCAATACCTAATTCCCTAGCGTACCTAAAGCACTTAATCAACTCTTCAGAATTGACGGTGTAGACTGAGTGGACATTAATTACTGGCTTGAATAATTCGTAGTTTACCTCCTTAAGGCAGTACTCACCCCAACCACATAGGGGCCCAGCTCTAACCCTAATACCTACCTCCTTAGCCGCCTCAACAGTCTCTACGTAGTGGTAGTACATATCTTGAAATAATGTCGTACCACTAAATAGCATTTCATAGCAAGCAAGTAGTGATGCCTTACGTATTAATTTAGGACTTAAGTACTTCTCAACACTCCATACAGTCCTTAACCAATCCCTTAACTCAGCATCATCTACGTAACCCCTAAGAAGTACCATAGCTGCGTGGGTATGTGCATTAACGAATCCTGGAGTTACTATGTACTTACTCATGTCGATTCTCTCCGTACCTTGAGGTACTCCCTTCAACCCCTTACCTACTGACTCAATCAATCCATCACTAATCAGTATGTCAGTACCTCTAAGGACCTTAATTGAGCCCTCTTCAGTAGGTGTTACTACGTACTTACAGTTCTTAAGTAGTAGGTAACCCCTACTTCCACTCAAGCTTAACACCCCTAACTAAGTAAGTAGCTTCGTAAGGACCCCTAGAAACTACCTCACCCTCAACTACTAACCTAGCCTTGAATAGTGGTGCGTCAATTACTAAGGTCTCAGCCTCACCACCCTCAAATGCTGGGTTGAATCCGTACTTCCTAGCCCTACTTATGATCTCCTCAACTAACTCATTATTAAGTACCTTACCAACTAAGGACTTAGGTAATCCGTAACACGTAACTGAAGTCACCATAACCTTAAAACCAGACCTAACGAGCTCCCTCATGTACTCCTCCTGATCCCTCCTCCATATAGGTACGTATGTCTTAAGACCTAATTCCTCACATATTAACGCTATCCTCATCCTCTGGTAATCACTTAGTAGAGCACCAGCTACTACACCCTCAATACCGTATAGATCCATAGCCTCCCTAATAGCTTCCCTTAAGTCAGTTAATTCCCTCTCCTTAATACCTGAAGACCTCCTAACTAACCTAGGTATCCCTAACGCCTTAGACTGGTACTTAGTAAGTTCCACGCATGGTCTATGGAACATCCATGAGTCCTCACGTTCAGGTATTATAGTTATTAAGCACTCAACCCTAAAGCCCTGAAGTACCGCCCAGTGTAGTGAGTATGTTGAGTCCTTACCACCACTAAAGAGGCAGGCTACCCTCCTCACCAATCACTACTCACCCAAGACTCCCTACCTCCTACGTAGGTAGCTAGTACTTTAAGGGACCTTAACTCCTTAGGGTTAAGTCTTAAGGGGTCCTCCGTAAGGACTATGAAGTCTGCGTACTTCCCCACTTCTAAGGTACCTATGTAGGGGTCATTAAGTAGCTTAGCTGACCCCCTCGTATATAGGTCTAGAGCTTCATCAGTACTTAATGATTCATTAGGTGTTAAGGAACTTAATTCAATACCCTCGTAAGCACCCCTAGTAACTGCTGCGTAGATACTCTCCCAAGGATTAGGAGGCTCGACGGGGGTGTCCGTTGATATGCCTAGAGGTACACCCGACTTCAGTAAGGTCTTGAATGGGTATACCCAGGAAGCCCTACCCCTACCTACCCTCTTAACGACCCACCAATCACTAATTACAAATCTAGGCTGTATTGATACCTTAATACCTAACTTACTAATTAACTCAATCTGATCAGGCCTCACAACTGATAGGTGCTCAATCCTTAGTAGCTTAGGGTCTACACCCCTCCTAATTAGTTCGGTATATGCCTTAAGGACCTCATCAATTGCTGCATCACCTATTGCGTGAGTAGCTACTTGAAGACCTAATGAAGTAGCTTCTAATGAGTACTTAAGTAAGTCACCCCACCTCATCAATAACTGACCACGGTTCTTAGGGTCGTCCTCGTAGGGGGTGCTTAAGTAAGCGGTCCTAGCACCTAATGAGCCGTCCATGAATAGCTTAATACCTACAATACCTACGTACTCATTACCTAAAGCAACACCTAAGACTTCCTTATACCTAATGAAGTCCTTAAGGCTTAAGTAAGCCTTAACACGTACTGGTAACCACTTGTTAAGACTGTATAGCCTCATTAACTCCTTAACATACCTTAACCTAGCGTCGAGGAAGCCCACAGTAGTTACTCCTAATGATGCGAGGTACCTCAGTGAATTACTCAGTAACTTACCCCATGACTTAATCTTAGAAGTTAGGTAATCCCATACAAGACCTACTAAGTCCTCCTTAACTATCCCTAAAACCCTACCGTTAGCATCCCTAACGACGTTAGGGTTACTTAATCTATCAAGCCCTAACTCATCAATAACTACTGAATTAACTAACGCTACGTGACCACATAACCTAGTAAGTACTGCCGGCTTATCAGGTACTAAATCATCGATATCCCACCTAGTGGGCCACCTACCCTCAGCAAGTAATTCCTGATCCCACCCACGACCATAAAGTACTTCTAAGTCCTTATGCTTACTTAAGAAGGACTTAATCCTCTCCCTAAGCTCCTTAATAGACATCACACCCCTAAGCTCTAAGGAGGTTAACGAAAGTGCTAGGGAGTCTAGGTGGGTGTGGGGGTCCACGAATCCAGGCATTACTACGTAACCTCTAAGATCAATCAACTCACCACTTAATTCCTTAGTTAATGACTTAACCCTCTCATAACTACCTACGTAAGCTACCTTACCATTAACTACTAGGAAGGCCTCCTCAGTAAGTAATGGCTTGAAGCTTAAGTACGCTTTACTACATAAGAACCCCTTAACAATCAATAATTAACCACCAATTAACTTAATGTATTAAGGATTAATTAAGTAGGGACTTCGGGTTTAGGTACTAATGCCTTAACACGTAATTCCTCCGTACTTACTAACTCAACTCCGTAGACCTCCTTAAGCACATCACCCCTAATAACCTCTTCAGGAGCCCCCTCAGCAACTACCTTACCCCTACTCATTACCGCTACGTAATCACTGTATAAGGGTGTTAAGTGTACTTCGTGACTAGCTACTATTACCGTGGTTTCTTCATTAGCTAACTTCCTAATAATCCCCATGACCCTAGCTTGGTTCCTTAGGTCTAGGAAGGTTAGTGGTTCATCCATAACGACTACCTTAGGCCTCCTAACTAGTGCTGTAGCTATCATTACTAACCTACCCTCACCACTACTTAAGCTACCGAAGTACCTACTCATGAATCCCTCAATACCTAGGAGCTTAGCTACGTACCTCAAGTAATCATCACTAACGCCCCCTACACCGTAGGTAGCTACCCTCAGCAAGTCTTCAACCCTACTCCACGGATCTACATCAGGTACTGCAGGTACGTACGAGATGTACTTAGGTGCCTTAACCCTCTCACCACTCCTAAATACCTTACCACACACCTCAATAACACCATCGGCTATCGGCTCAATACCTACTAGTGCCTTAAGTAGTGATGTCTTACCAGCTCCGTTAGGACCTACTATAGTGAGTACCTCACCCCTACCCACCCTCAACGACACCTTATCAACTGCCTTGAAGTCACCGTACTTAACTACTAAGTCCTTAATAACTACACTCAAGACCTACCCCACCCCACCCTCTTAATCAGTAGGTAAATCAGTACTGGAGTACCCATTAATGACGTTATAGCGGTTAAGGGTATCTCAGTAGGTGGTAGTGCGGACCTAGCTACTAAGTCAGCTAGGGTAGTTAGTGATGCCCCGGTAATTAACGACGCAGGTAATGCCTTCCTGAAGTCAGTACCCACACCTAACCTAGCTAGCCAAGGAGCCGCTAGACCTACGAACCCTACGGGACCAGCCATAGCCACTACTGCTGAGGTAGCTACGGATGAAGCAACTACTACCTCAGCCCTAAGTAACTTAGTCTTAATGCCTAAGGACTTAGCTACGTCCTCACCGAGTATTAAGGTAGCTACCGCACCCGACCTAATACCTAACCAAGTAATAGCTAACGCGGTAATTACTAGTGAGTAAGTGACTTGATCCTTAAGTACGTAAGCTACGGAGCCGAAGAGCCAGAAGTAAGCACTAGGTATTTTCTCGGCTATCCTCATCATTATGAATATATTAACAGCACTTACGCAGTACGACGTAGCTACACCAGCAATTATTACTGAGAGTGGGTTAAACCCCGTGAAGCTCGATATGAGCATAACTAAGGAGAAAGTACCTAAAGCACCTACTAAAGCAGCAACGAATATCGCGTACGGCTCCGTATGACCTAGGAGTAAGGCCGTTAATACACCTAAAGCAGCTCCTGAAGCTATCCCTAGTAGGTAAGGCTCAGCTAATGGGTTCTTAAGGACGTACTGAAGGCTTAAACCCGACGACGACAGTGCTATACCCACGGTAATAGCTGCTAAGGTTCTTAAGGCCCTCCTAAGGATTATGGCTAGGTAAGGCTTAGGTACGTAGGAACACGTTAGTAACTTAATGACTGTGGGGAACCCAACCTTAGTATAGGCTCCAGTACTTAATGAGGTAATTACTAGGGCGGGTAATGAAGCTACTGCAACCCAAAAAAGTAACTTACTACCTAACCCCCTCCACACCATCCTAACCACACTTGAGTATCGCCGTAGCTTAAATGATTGATTAACTACCTAGGCTAGGTAGCTTGAAGGTCTCCGGACTTACGTTGTGGGGTACTTGACTAGGTTTAAGCCCAAGTGCTGATGGATGTATTATTGCTAGGAGTAGCTCTATAGCCTCAGCAACCCTAGGTCCAGGCCTTACTAACGCGTCGTTGTAGCTACCCATGATTACGTAAACCCTACCTTCCCTCATAGCTGGTATTAAGTTAGCTGAAGCACCTAGTAACTTCCTTAACTTACTCATTGCGTCCTCGTAATTCTTACATACGTAGTGACCAGTAATTATTATGATGTCCGGAGCTGCCTTAACTAGTGCTTCAGGACTTACTGATGCCCAACCACTTACGTTACTGAATGCGTTAACGCCACCAGCTAATGATATCATGTCATGCATCCATGTTGAGTTACCCGTTACCCATATTGGGTTCAGCCACACGATGATAGCTACCTTAGGCCTACCCTCCCTACTTACTGCCTTAAGTGCCGCTACCCTAAGCTCTGATATCTCCTTCCTTAACTTAATAGCTAATGAGGTAGCGTTCTCTAAGTGACCTGTTGCCCTACCGACCATTACTACCGACGTTATTACGTCATCTACGGTCCTATCCGGTAATAGAATTACTGGTATCCCCTCCTTACTGAGTATCTTCTTTAATGTGTGGTGACTAGGTACTGAATCAACACCTATTACTAAGTCCGGATTAAGTGATAGTATCTTCTCTATGTTGGGGTAGAAGCCACTACCTATCACAGCTAACTTACCCTCCTTAACCTCCTCAACAACCTTAGGTGGGTAGTTTGAGTACTTATCAACACCAACTACTTGATCACCAGCACCTACAGCGAATACTGTCTCAGTAACGCTTGGTAGGAGGCATACGATGCGTTGTGGCTTACTAGGAATTACTACGGGCTTACCAGTAGCGTCAACTACCGTAGCCGGGAATTGAATTAACTCGTATAACTTACTTACTTGAGTCTCAATAACTCTCAATGAATTACTTAACCTACTTAACTCCTCAACCGTAGCTGCTGATGCTAACTTCCTCGATAAGTTACTTAACTCACTACTTAACTCACTAATCTCCTCCTTAACCCTACTACTTAATGATGTGACCTCACTTGATACACTAGTTAATTTACTTGAGAGCTTAGCTAATTCACTAGCCTTAGCAGCTGATGCTAGTGACTCATTAATTGCTTTAACCTCAGCCTTAAGTACCTCGAGCTCGCTCCTTAACTTACTAACCTCACTACTTAATGTACTTAAACCACTTACCCTACTAGATAATTCGTTTATGGAACTCGATAGCTTACTTAACTCACTAGATACTTCCTTAACATCACTACTTACCTCCTTAATCATGGTCTGAAGGGACTGTATTGACCCCTTAAGCTTAGGTACTTCAGTACTTACTGGAGCTACCTCACCTAACCTACTACTTAGGTTACTTACTGTGTAAGCTAACACGCCAACCGATATGATTAGTGCTATTACGACAGCTATTAATACCTTAGTTGCTGAGTCCATTATCTCACCGTCTGGATACCCTATCCAGTACTTTGAGATACCGCTTAATAACGTTAACTATAGCTCCTGAAGTAAAGACGCGGGACTTACTTAGGTCTAGACTTATGAGTGTTTAAGTAACCCCTAACGTGAATACCTAAGCTCACTAACTCGTTAATTACCTCCTCAACTACCTCCTTAGGTGGGTCGCAGTACTTTCTACACCATTCCGGGCTTCTCGGGTTAGTTATTGGTGGTCCTCTTAATGGATTAACTACTACGTAGTAGTTCCTTAACTTAGTAACTTCTATTAACTCAGCTACTTCGTTAGCTAGCTCCCTAGGCTCCAGCAATCCCTTACTAACGGGTATCCTTAGTTCAAGCTCAACATCACTACTACTTACTAACTTAAGTGATTCTACGAAGAAACCCCATAACTCATTAGCGTACCTACCAGCACCGCTTAACTTACTGAAGGGTATCTTAGCATCCGTAGCTACGTGATCTACTAGCCCGGACTTAATTAGCTCCTTAAGTCTTGAGGGCATCGTGCAGTTAGTGTTTATGCTTAACCTTAAGTTAGGTATTAAGTCACGTACTAACCTAAGTAGCACCTTAAGGGGTTCCAACTGTATTAAGGGCTCACCACCAGTTACGTGTAGGTAGTCAGTAAGTCTTGAAGCATGCACTACCTCCTCAACTAACTCATTAATACCTACGAACCTACATACGTTAGGATCAACATCAGCTAACCTCCAGTTATGGCAGAAAGGGCACTTGAGGTTACAGCCACAGACCCATATAGTGAATGATGTCCTACCAGCAACATCGACTAAGCTAACGTCCTTCCAACCAGCAATAAGTAGTTCCCTAACCACGAAGCACCTACCAAGTTTAAGTTGCTTCAGTAAGTACTTAAGTGAGTAGTTACTTAAGTTAGGGAGTTATTACCCATACCTCACTCGTTGAGTCACCCCTAACGAATATTAACTTACCTCCGTAGTACTCAAGCCTATCACCGTAACCTACTGGGTAGAACGTAAGTACTACGTTTAACCTACTGTAGCTACCCGTTAATGGGTCTATACTATATAGTGCTCCATACTCAAGCATTACGTAGAGCTTATTCACCCCGTAAGCCATACCTACTGACTTATAGCCTGTGAAGTTACCTATGAGGAACCAACCCCTACCTACTGAGTAGCCCCAAACCTGAGGTGTCAGTATCCCTGAGTTATTGTAGAGCATTAATGCGTACATTACTGAGCCATTACTAGCTGATACGCAGTAATCACCACATACTAGATTAGTACCTACTAACCCACTACTCACTACAGTACCTGTACTTAAGTCTAGGACGCAGTAATCTGAAGTGTCACCACCCTCAAGTACTACTAAGTAATTACCTAGTAACTCAGCCCTAACACCCCTACCTAAGGCCCTACATGAGGTACTTATTAAGTGCCATGAGTGACCGACGAGGAGTGAAGTATTGTATACTCCAGTACGGTTAACCATTATTAATGACTTAGTAGTTAAGGCATCAAACACCAAGTCCGTACTACCATCGAAGTAGCTACTAGCATTCATAGAGCCTAAGTAGCTTAGGTAGAGACCCGTAGTAGTGGGTACTAACTTAAATACGTTAATGTATTGAGTACCGCCAACACCAACTACTAACGTATCTGCTTGAGTGAAGTTATAGGTAGTTACTTTAGCATTTAGTAAGTCAACAGTAATGTTGAGCGGTGATGACGCGTAAGTAACGATCGAGAATACTGAGTAGCCACTAGCATTCACGTAATCACTAACGCTACTTAATTTAAAGCACGTACTTAATGATTTATTAACATTAACTATAGCTATGGTATCGAATGAGGAAGTACTGAAGTCGTAGGCCTTAATCAATGCCTTAGAAGTTACGTTAGATGAGAGGGAGGTGCATAAGTAGATAGCCCTCACGGGTATTGACGTTGATGTCCTCACGTATGAGGTAACGTTTATTGAGTAAACCCTAGTTAGGTTAAATACCATACCACCTAAGACTGTGAATGGAGGTTTATAATCAAGTACTAAATTACCTGTTGAGTTATAGATTAAGAATTCAGGGTTACGTACTATGTAACCGTTTAGGTAATTCTGGAGGAGGTAGAGTGATACATTACCAACGGTAGTACCTGTATTGACGCTACTAGCTATGGTTGTGGTACCACTCCTTAATGTAATGTTCCAGCCAGGCGGTACGTTAGTGATGTTTACGTATAGTGGGTTAACGCCGTCAGTAACTAGTATATCGTAGAACTCAGCTGATGCGTATGAAGTTATTAATGCTAACCTACCCCAAGTAAATGATGTGGTATTAGTAGCTGATGTAGATACGCCATAGGGTTCTATCTCAGCATTAATGCTTGTAGTAGGTAATGCGTAGTCATAC
>CAZVLA010000001.1:0-63637 GCA_964627805.1 uncultured Desulfurococcaceae archaeon | reverse complement strand
CATCGTACCTACGTACTCCATCTCCGTAAAGTAGTAGTATGCCGTTCGGGTGGTGATTATTGTTGTGCTTCTCCCTAATGACTACCCCCTTAACCTTATTACTACCTAACGTATAGCCACCCTCATAATCGGGTTCTACGTAGAGATCGCAACCCCTACTTAAGTAAGGGCCCTTAAAGACTTCATTAGCTACGTATATAGCCTTAATACCTTCAAGTCTCTTGAGAGAATTAATTAAGTCATTAGTAATTCCCTCATCCTTAACCACTATACCGTGTGAGTAAGCCGATAGTAGGAATGCCCTAGAATTACTAACATCTACCGAATACTCCCTAAGCCTTACAGGCCTACCCACTAGCTTCTCGTAGATCGCCTTAACAGGGTTAACTAACTTCCTAAGTCCGGGAGTGTTGAGTATGAACTTAAGTAGCGGGTTATTAGCTGATACCCTAATAACCCCCTTCTCACCATGCCCTAAATGCTCCCAAAACTCACTTAACCCACCCTCACCAGTAATACTTACGAAACCAGCCCTATGTAGGTAGGTATTAACATTTACTACGTACCTGTAATGAGAGAACCCATGATCGGAAACTATGATTAAATAGTCACTATGGTCTAGAAGTAACTTAATGACCTTATCGATTAATCCGTAAAGCCTCATCTCGTAAATGTTAGTTCTAAGAAACGCAGACTCACTATCAGTTCTGTGTAGGTAGGAGTCGGGGTAGTTTAGGTTAATCCAGAATAAACTCCACTCAAGCCTACTTAGTAACTCCTCAATAACACCTAAGTACCTACTAACGTCACTAACAGCGTACTCAAGTACGGACTCAAAATCACTACCTTCACTAGATTCATCCGAGATTAGTTCCTTAGCAAACCTACCCATACTCTCTGGGTACCATGAAGGCTTAGGTGTGAAGAACTTATGGGTTATTACGTAGGTATTAGGTACCTTAATTAATGGGTACGATGGTATTGGGTTAATCATAACTGACTTAATACCTAACATAGCTAGCATCTCATAAATTCTAGGGTGTTCAAGGTCGAGGGAATTAGTTAATCTCTCCCTTAACTCAGACTTAATGAAGTGCATGAAGTCGAAGATACCGTGTTTGCCCGGATTAACGCCGGTTAAAATGCTACTCCATGATGGTGGTGTCGATGGCGGGAACGCCCTTAAGTAGGCTCTAAAGCACTTACTAGAGCCTACTAAGTGCTTAAGCCTAGGTAACGCACCGTCACGTAGTAACTTACTTAAGTATCTCCATGAACACCCGTCAAGCCCTAAAACAGCTACTCTAGTCTTAAGCATCACCGTTACCAATAACCCCTTTACTCCATATTATTAAGGATTAATTAACTCACAGTACTCACCTAAACTTCCTGAGGGTTCGGTGATATCTACACATACCTTAGATACTGAAGAACCCCTACTCACTAATTCATTCAGGAACTTCATTAACCTCCTACATATTAACTTAGCTAGGTTCTCAGCTGTTGCATCACCATTCACTACAGCTACCTTAAGTACGGTATTAGGTGCTTCAAAAACTACCTTATCGACCTCATCCTTAGGTACGATTAATGAGTAATTAATACTGTCCACAACTCCCTCGACTACCTCCCTAAGCTTAATGAAGTCGGCTAAGTACCCTACAGTACTTAACCCCTCAATACATACCCGAACCTCGTAAGTATGCCCGTGAAGTACCCTAGTACCCCTAACTGGGGTGTAGTGAGCTATGTTGAGAAAAACACCCTTAACGCAGGTCTTCATCAGCCCCAACTACCGGCACCTAGGAAGTATCGGTGCTCCCCTATATTATCTCAGGAGCTCTCCACTCACCCCAAACCTCCCTTAACGCCTCACTAATCTCGCCTATCGTTGCCTTAGCCCTTACGGCCTCCATTATATAAGGCACTATATTTACGTCATTCCTTCTCGCAACTGACTTAACATTAGCTAATGCAGTCTTCACCTTAGCCTCATCCCTCTCACTCCTTAACTTCCTAATCCTACTAATCACCCTCTCCCTAACCTTAGGATCTACCTTAAGTATCTTGATTCTGGGTTCCTCCTCTTCAACGAATATGTTAACACCTACTACCTTAATCTCCCCCCTCTCAACCCTTAATTGGTACTCGTAAGCAGCCTTAGCTATCTCAGCTTGAGGCCAGCCAGCTTCAATAGCTTTCAGCATACCACCCATCGACTCAATCCTATCAAGCAGCTTCCACACCTCCTCCTCCATCCTATCAGTTAACCACTCTATGTAGTATGAACCACCTGCTGGGTCTATAGTATCTATTATCCCAGCTTCATAGAGTAGTACTTGCTGAACCCTAATGGAGAGCTTAACGGACTCCTCAGTAGGTAGGGATAGTGCTTCATCGTAGGAGTTAACGTGGAGTGATTGAGTACCCCCCAACACGGCGGCTAATGCCTGTATGGTCGTCCTTATTAAGTTAACTAGTGGTTGCTGAGCAGTTAACGTAACACCAGCTGTCTGTGTGTGGAACCTAAGCGTCATCGACCTAGGCTTCCTAGCCCCGAACCTCTCCTTCATTACCTTAGCCCACACCCTCCTAGCAGCTCTGAACTTAGCTATCTGCTCGAAGAGGTTCGTCCTCGCTGCGAAGAAGAAGCTTAGTCTAGGTGCGAAGTCATCGACTGACTTAGGCCACCCCTGCTCCTTACCCCTCTCAAGAACCCACTTAACGTATTCAATACCATCAGCTATCGTGAATGCTACCTCCTGAGCTGGTGTAGCTCCAGCCTCCTCGAAGTGGTAGCCAGATATTGATATGCTGTTCCACTTAGGCATTTCCTTAGCAGCCCATATTATGAGGTCTGTTGAGTACCTCATGGAGGGTAGTGGTGGGTATATGTAGTTATTCCTAGCTATGAACTCCTTAAGTATGTCGTTCTGTGTAGTACCCCTAAGTACGGACCTCTGAACACCCCTACTCTCAGCTACTAGTACGTACATGGATAGTACCTCAATAGCTGTTGCGTTAATAGTCATTGAGGTAGTTACCTTATCCATAGGTATGCCCTTAAACACTATATCCATCTCAGTAATTGCGGGCATCGAAACACCTACCTTGCCGACCTCATAGTAGGCTAGTGGGTGGTCCGGGTCGAGGCCTAACTGAGTAGGTAGGTCGAAAGCCATTGAGAGGCCTGTCTGACCTATGCTTAGTAAGTACCTATACCTCTCGTTAGTGTCCTCAGCTGATCCGAAGCCTGAGTACTGCCTTATCGTCCACGGCTTACCCCTATACATGGTGGGGTATACGCCACGAGTGAATGGGTACTGACCGGGGAATCCTAGCTTCTCTAGGTAGTCCCAGTCGGGACCTAAGTCAGCTGGTGTGTATACCCTCTTTACCTTAAACCCCTGCTCAGTAGTGAATTCCTTCTTAATCTCTGGGAACCTACTTAATGTAGGCTTAACTACCTTCTCCTCCCACTCCTCATAAGCCTTAACTAGCTTCTCTATCTTAGACTCATTAACCACTAATCACTCACCCCCAACCTCTCAACAATCTCGACGAGTACACCGCATGTCGTCTTAGGGTGTATGAAGTTTATCTTTCTCTCACCACCACTAACTACCCTAGCTTCACTATAGAGTACCTTAAACCCCTCACTAGAGAGTCTACTAGCTTCCTCATCAACCTTATCAACCCTTAACGCTATGTGGTGAATACCCTCACCGCGCTTCTCAATAAACTTACTGACTGAACTATCCGGCGACGTACCCTGAAGTAACTCAATCCGGACATCACCTAACTTAAACATAGCTATCCTTACCTTCTCCTGAGGAACCTCCTCAACCTTCTCTGGATCCTTACCAAGCAACTTTCTATACTTCTCAATAGCTTCGTTAAGATCCTTAACAGCTATTGCTATGTGGTCGATACCTAGAATCACTTACTACCACCTCTGCTTAACTCCTTAAATATCTCGATTATCCTCCTTAACGGGGTTCCAGGGCCGCATACCTCCTTAACGCCCATCTCCTTAAGCTTCCTAGCATCATCTGGTGGTATTATACCGCCGACAACTAATGGTAGGTCGATGCCCTCCTTCCTCATTACCTTAATTAAATCGTTAATTAGTTCTAGGTGTGAACCCGATAATATACTGATGCCTACGGCATCGACGTCCTCCTCAATAGCTGTCCTAATTACCTCCTCAGGCGTTCTATGGACTCCTAGGTAAACCACGTCGAATCCAGCGTCCTTCAATGCCTTAGCAACTACCTTAGCCCCCCTATCGTGCCCGTCAAGCCCTAACTTAGCTATCAGTACTTTTGGTCTCCTACCCTTAAGCTTAGGTAGGAGGGTTGATTGTTGAGTACTCAAGTAACACCCTAAATAAGTAACACTAACATAACTTTTATAATTATTTTAGCCCTTAAGCATACTATGAACGGTTGTGGGTAGGTTGGTTCGGGAGGTAGTTGAGTTAGGTGACCTGGTTAAGGAAGCTATTAAGTACCGTAGTAGGAGGGCATTAGCTAAGTTACTAACTATCATTGAGGATAACCCGGAGGTGCTGAGGCCCTACTACAGGGAGCTATTCGGGTCAGTACCTAAGTCTAGGTTAGTAGGTATTACGGGTCCTCCAGGGGTCGGTAAGAGTTCCTTAATTAATAGGTTAATTAAGGAGTTAAGGAGTAGGGGCTACTCAGTAGCTGTAGTTGCTGTTGACCCGGCATCCCCGTTGAGTGGTGGTTCATTACTTGGTGATAGGGTTAGGGTTAGAGAGTTGGATGAGGGTGTTTTCTTCAGGAGTATGAGTACACCACCTAATGAGGACATACCTTGGAAGGTCATACTAGCTACTGAACTACTGAATAGTGCTGGTTTCGACTACGTAATCCTTGAGCATCCGGGGTCCGGGCAGACCAACGTTAGGGTTTCTGACTTAGTTGACCTACTATTAGTTGTTATGCAGCCCTTAACGGGTGATGATATTCAATTAATTAAGGCTGGGGTTACTGAGGTTGGTGATGTGTACGTAATAAATAAGGCTGACTTACCTCAAGCTAGCTTCTTCTTTAGGGTTGCTGAGTCCTTAATAGGTGGTGTCGGTCGTGACGGTATTAAGCCTAGGATAGTACTTACTAGTGCATTGAATGGTACTGGTATTCCTGAATTGATTAACGTAATTAATGAATTGTTTAGTGAGATGGGTTCTAGTGGTGTATTGAGTAGGAGGAGGTTTAGGAGGAGGGTTATTGAGGTTTACTGCTTAGGACTTACTTACGTTAAGTTACTGTATGATGAGGTATTCAGTAGCGTTAAGGACTCAAGTACTATGAAGGGCGTTATTAGTGGTGATGTTGACGTATTGAGTGCTAGTGAGTATGTTTTTAGGGAGTTGGTTAGGCGCATTAAGTCCTTAGGTAATGAGGTGATTGGGAATTAGGCTTGTTTACTCATCAATTACTAGGGAATACCTTAAGTTACCCGATGAGGTTAGTAAGGTAGCTTCACTAAATCCGTTCGTTAGTGAGGTAATTATTGAGTTGGGGTTAGGTAGTAAGTTAGTATCGGTTAGTCCGTTATGTAAGGTACTAGCTAGGAGTTGGGGGTACGGTGGGGTTACTGATAAGCCCGTAATAGGTGATTACGTAAGTATAAATCCTAGGCTAGCTAGGTTAGTTGATTTAGTAATTCTAACTAATGACGTTAGTGAGAGGGTGTTAAGTACCTTAAGATCCTTAGGTACCCCATACTACCTAGTATCACCACCTAAGACCGTCTGGGGGATTAGTGACTTCATAATTGATGTAGCGGTAGCTATGAATGAGTTAAGTAGGGGTATTGAGTTAGCTAGGAAGTTCACTCGGGAGTTAAGTACGTTATGTGAGTACGTGAGAAAGTCCCTACCGCTTGAGCTACTTAACTCACTAGCTTACGTGGAGCTCGACCTAGGGACAACGGTTATCCCAGGCGTATTTACCCACATAATTACCGGGTTAGAGTTAGTCGGTATTAAGACAGTGAATTCCAGGGTTTACGATTCCTACGTCTTAGGTGATAAGGCGATTCAACTATCTAAGAACCTAGTAAGTAATGCAGACTACGTAATATACGGCTCAGGAAGGTACGTACCTAGCCCCAACGATGTCACACGTAAGCTACTCATGAGGTTAACCTACGACGTACCTAACAACGTAATAGTTACGAAGCCACTGACACTAGCTGATTACGGACCTAAATTCGTAGAGACACTAAGGTACGTAACGAAGCACATGACCAAACTTAACCTATGAATTAAGGAAGTATGCAATTACGTCCTCTAGTAATAAGGGATTCGAGAGTAGATGATGGAGCCGCGGCCGGGATTTGAACCCGGGACCTCCGCCTTACCAGGGCGGCGCTCTACCGAGCTGAGCTACCGCGGCTCTCTTCTCTAGGTTTTTACGTGTTTAGGGTTATTAAGGTTACTAATTAATTGTAGATGTAGTGTTTATGTCGGTTTCAATCACTTAAGTAAATCTTTGAGTTGAGGTTAGGTATATGTTATGCATAACGTTTAAAAATTAAATAGTGGGCTAGTTACACGTAATAGAACGATTCGTATCCTTAATCCTTGGGTCGTGGTGCGTAATGCGTTTAAGTAGGGAGTACGTGAATAGATCAAGTATGGATATCGTGATAGATATACTGAAGAGCGTCGAGAGTGAGGGAGTGATTCTTAAGACACACCTCCTCTATAGAGCTAATCTAAACTCGAAGAGTCTTGAGAAGTTCTTGAGGAAGCTACTATCTTCTGGATTGATAAGCATGCATGAAGACGGTAGTAGGAGGAAGTACTACAAGATATCGGTACGTGGTAGGTACATACTCAGGAGGTTAGTCCTAATACGTAAGATGCTCAATAACAGAAGTAAGGTGTTTAATGAATTAATTAAGGAACTAAAGCGAGGTGAAGATAAGTACAACGTGAGGCTAATTGAGGGTGCCAGGATAAGTGGGTCCTCAGGAATAATACACTCATACTCCCTAGCCTTAACTAAGGGTAGGGGCGACGGCACAGTAACTACGGTTGAGATAATTGATGAGTACTTAGAGATTGACGACGCTATAGAGAGGGTGTCTTGGGCTTGGCTAACAGCACTGGACACGAACACGCAGAGTGTTATAGTTATACCTAATAAGCTATACAACCAAACACTAAGGTTCATAGAGAACATATGTAGAACAACTAAACACATATGTAAGCATAAACCCATACTCGTACCTTACGACATAACTAATACGTCAGAGAGTATAGCTAATCTATGTACTAAAGTCACATAATTAGGCATTATCAAATAACAATTATTAATTTTATTATATAAAACTAATATGTAAAAAACATACGTAATTCTTGAGTATAATTTTAATGCAAAATGCTTTATAAAGTAAAAACATGTTTATGCTTGAGGTGCCTAAATAAATGCAGTATAGTAGGGTATTAGGCCTAGTAGCACTAACCGTGATAGTAGCGTCGATAGGACTAGCAACAGCTATGTGGTCAGAGACACTAAAGGTCAACGCTACCGTAAAGACTGGCGAGGTAGATGTTAAGTGGAGCTCATGGTCATGTAGCGACACGGGACCGGACCCACAAGCACCTGGCTATCATAACGATGAAGGTAAGAACGTAGCTAAGTGCTACGTTAGTGCTGAGAAGGAGGATGAGGAAGGTGATGTAATTAAGTTAAACGTAACCATAGCGAATGCCTACCCAGGATATAAGGCAGTAATTACCGGTGTAGTAGATAACATAGGTACTATACCAGTTAAGCTATACAGTCACTCACTAAGCGGTGTAAACACTACCGCATTAGACGTTAGCTTAGGAATACCGAGTGATACCCAAATAGAGCCTGGAAGTAACAGCACTTACACAATAACGGTAGTAGTTAAGCAGGGAGCTAGTGAGAACTCATCATACTCCTTCGAAGTGACTCTACAGTTCGCTCAGTGGAACGAAGTATCAGGAGGTTAACGTGCTACTAGGTGAGGCGTAATGGAAAAGAAGGTTTTTCCCAGTAATGGGTCTGAGTCGCTACGTAATAAGCGTGGGTACGTAGTCGTGAAGTACGTACGTAAGGTGTGTATGTAATGATGGTGAGTAGTATAGCTAAGGCATTCGTAATACCCATAATAGCTGTGGCAATCATAGCCGCAGCTACTGCTATGTGGTCGGAGACGCTAAAGACTAACGCAGTGATAGATACTGGCGAGGTAGATTGGGAGTTCGTTAATGGCTCCTTAATACTGCTTGACGCATGCGGACTACCACCAGGTTATGGATCAAGCGGTGGTTACGACTGGAACGCATCCTACTATCCCGACTCAAGAGGTACTCAATTAGATAAGGACGTAGGATGTACCGAGGCCGTGTTCATAGATAGTGATGGTGACGGCGACTACGACACACTAAACATAACGATACATAATGCGTACCCGTGGTACTACACACACGTAGCGTTTAGGGTAGTGAATAGCGGTACAGTACCTATAAAGATATGGAGGGTACTCATAGACGGTCAAGCATACTACTACCTAAACGAGCATGAACTACAGCAGGGTGTTGAGATAGACTTAAGTAATGACGGCGTACCCGACATAACGATATGGTGGGGAGATAACTTCGGTGTTCAGTTAGAGCCAGGTGATTCAGCAGACATAAGTCTCTACATAACCGTACTTCAGGGAGCACCCGAGAACTCAACATTAACTTTCACTGTTCAATTACAAGCAATTCAGTGGAATGAGTATACTCCAGGACCTATAGGTGGTTGACCACATAGCTCTCAACTAAACAGTGTTTTACAACCCTAAACCACAGCATGAGGAGCTCTGCGTAAGGTTTAGGTGGCGGTACGTAATGAGTGAGTACGTAGGTATGGATAAGGACGTGGTATTGTACGTGGCACTCCTAATACCTGTGATTAACTACGTTCTCCAGAACTTCATACTATTGGCTGGTTTATCAGCATATGTGGTACCAGCTATACTCTGGTTAATGGTGTTTTCAGTACTGATTAGGTACTTAAGGAAGGATAGATTACTAACCAATAAAGTACTCTCAGTAATACCTGCTATCATAGTAATTAAGATAGTAAGTGATATCGTGCTAGGTTTTACGTTCGGTTTCGGTAGGAATCCCCAGCAGTCAGGAATTATAGGTACTTCAGTAGGTATAGCGTACTCCGTAGCTACAGTATTAGGTATCGAGACCTTCAGGACCTACTTAGCCAATAAATTAAGTAGTAAGTTAGGTAATCAGTTACCCTCATTAGTAATTACGTCGTTAGTGATTACCTTAATTACCATACCTTACGGTAGCTTAACGTACTCACTAACTAACTCACCAATAGCTAATTACTTACTCAGGAAGTTAGTTCCTAAGCTCCTAACTAACGTACTACTTACTCAGATAGCTCTATGGGGAGGTATTAAGCCACTACTAACTTACAGTATCTCAGTAACTATGTACAGCTACCTAGCCCCCGCATTACCTGCCATCCCTTGGTATGTAAAGCCAGTAGCTACTTCAGCACTCCCACTAATGCAGTTAGCTGCTATGACCCTACTAATGGGTAGTAGATCCAGCAGTAAGGGGTTAGGTAGGAGTAGGGCTGGTGAGTACCTATGGTCGTTAGTAGCTATATCGTTAGCTATAGGAATGTTAGTTATGCTTAACATGGGGTATAAACCATTAGTAGTCATAAGCGGTAGTATGGAGCCATCAATAAACATAGGTGACTTAGTATTCACCGTACCACTGAAGAATCACTACTACCCAAGAGTAGGTGATGTAGTAGCTTACGCATTCGCTGGCAAGATAGTACTCCATAGGGTCATAGGCTACGGTAGTGGAGGTACGGTAATAACTAAGGGCGACGCTAATAACGCACCAGACCCTAAACCCGTTAAGCTAAAGAACATACTGGGAGTTATGAGATTAAGGATACCTTACGTAGGGGCACCGATGATCTACTTAGCGAGGGTTATTGGTGGGTTTCTAAACCTAACGATAACCCTCCTAATACTGACTTACGTATCGTACATTCCCATACTTAAGGAGTACGTAGGTGTAGGAAATGGTAAGTACTAAGTTCAAGTCCCTAATCCTTAACCGTAAATTAGCTCTAGTACTTACTCTAGTAATGGCCTCGGTACTAGCGATGTCCATAGTAGCTGTACTAGCGTCCTATAAAGCACCGATTTACGTTAAGGAATACGTAGTTAAGTCATTAATAGATGTTAAGTGCGGGTATAATTACGTAGTAAGTGTTAGGCCTTCAGTAACTTACAGTAATAGATCAGTCATTAAAGTAGGTGAGCCACTATACTTTAGACTCCTAAAGGAAATGAACATAAACCTCACATGTCGCTTATCAAGCCTTAAAGGAATTAGTAAGGTAGTAGGTAGCTACAACGTAGACTTAGCGATGAACTCATCAGCGGGCTGGATGCATTACATAGAGTTAGGTAGGGGTACGGTGAATTCATCATTAACTAAGCTGAACCTCAAATTAAACATAGGTAAGCTACTTGATATGATAGACCGCATCGATAAGGAGATAGGTGTTAGAGGAGTATCGGTGATAATGAACTTAAGACCAGTAATTAAGTATGACGTAGTAACTAATAACGTTAAGAAGCACGTACTCGTAACGCCCGTACTAAGCATGTTAATAAGTTATGATAAGGGAGTAATGAGTATTGATGGGCTTAGATATCACAAGGTACTTAAGGATGGGGAGGTGATTAGGCACATAAATAACATAACACTTCTAGGGCTACCACCAATACCCGTAGTTAAGGCTAGGGAGTACTCATTAATTGCGGCACTAACATCGAGTTCCGGACTAGTACTAACGCTTGTACGGCCGAGTAAGAAACGCAGATTAGGTCATAAGGAAATAAGTAGTAAGTACAGCGACTTAATAATTGATGGTAGGTTAAGCGAGGTAGGTAGTAAGGCATCAATAATAGATGTAAGTAGTATTAAGGACCTAGCCAATTTAGCCGAGGCTTTAGGTAGACCTATCCTACATAGCGTAGTCAATAGAGTAAGTGGAGTAGTTATTCATAGGTACTACGTAACTGATGGATCAGTAGTCTATAGGTATACATTACAGCCAACGACTAAGGAGCATTAACCGTAGTAAGTATTTTTACGGATTATTAATTAGCTTAGAGTAATTACTCTATTGCTCCTTAAGTCAAAGAATGTGTAAGACTCCACTAAAGCATAAGCGTTAACACCTACATCCAGAGAATCAGCTCCCTTAATAACTACTGGCTTATAATTGATGGTCCTACCTATTAAGTCCCCTCTAAATGACTTATGAGTTATTACTATGAATGCCCTAGTACCTAAGTACTCCTTATTAATCATTGATCCAACCTCCTCAACAACCCTATTAACGATTACTGATCTCCTCTTCTTAACGCACTCAGGTACTTGAGGCATGGAGGCAGCTTCGGTCCTAGGCCTTATCGTGTATTGAGCTATGTGCACCTTATCAATCATTAACTCCCTTAAAGCCTCCACGGTCATAATGAAATCCTCCTCGTCCTCACCTGGATGACCCACGATAACGTCAGTAGCTATGGTCACCTCAGGTATCTTCCTCCTTAACTCCCTAATCAAATCCCTGAATTCATCGTAGGTGTACTTACGCTTCATTATCTTAAGTACCTTATCACTCCCTGATTGTAGGGGGATGTGTGCGTACTTAAATACTCTAGGATCCTTAAGTACCTCTATAAAACCGTCAAGTACGTTCATTAATGTATCGGGGTTAGCCATACCTATTCTTATGAAGTAATTACCCCCAACCTCATCAAGTACCTCCCTAATTAGGTCAGGTAGTCTAGGCCTCCCTAAGTCAATCCCGTATGATGCGGTGTCCTGAGCTGTTAAATCCACCTCCTTAGCACCCTTACGTACCGCTTCCTTAACCATCTTAATTATTAATTCAGGTCTGTAAGACCTCAATCGCCTCCTAGCTATCTTAACTATACAGAATGAGCAATCACCTAAGCAACCCTCAGCAATGGGTATGGTGGCTACCGCACCGTCAAAGCATAAACTTAACTTGCTGGTATCTCTGACCCCCCTTATTAAGTACTTAGGAACCGACGACTCGATAACCTCAACAATCTTAGTGATGTTTTGAGGGCTGATTAATGAGGCATTAGGAACTACCTTCAATGCAGTATATGGTTGAGCAGCTGCTAAGCATCCGGCTACCACGATCCTCTTCCTAGGGTATGACCTGCTTAACTGCCTTAACCTCCTAAGTACCCTCTCCTCACTATCCTTCCTAACGGTGCACGTATTAACTACTATTACGTCAGCTTCGCTAGGTGTGTTAACTACTTCATGACCTGCACTAACCACTAGGGACTTCATTAGTGATGTATCAGCCCTATTTAGGGCGCATCCGTAAGTTTCAAAGTATACCCTCATACCCTCCCAACTACATCCGGTAAATCAACTTAAAAGCTTCAGAATGTATCTTTAAGGGGTTTGAGGATGGGCTCTGAGGAGAAGGCGCTTGATTACATGTGGTTGCTTGATAGGCTATACTCTAAACTACCATCAAAAACACCTACTCAGCAAACGCTGGATATACCGCCACTCAATATAGTTCATGTAGGACTTCAAACACATATCAAGAACTTCAAGGAGGTGTGTGATATACTCCTTAGGGAGCCTAGGATATGTGCTAGGTACTTACTGAAGGAACTAGCTGCTAGGGGCTCAATAGACGATTCAGGTAATTTCATAATATACTCTAGAGTATCCGCTCACACGATAAATACCTTATTTAAGAGGTTCCTGAATAGCTACGTAAGGTGCAGTACATGCGGTTCTTACCAGACTAAGTTAATTAGGAGGGGTAAGGTCTGGATAATAAGGTGCCTAGCCTGCGGTGCTGAAACACCTGTTAAGCCTATATGAAGGTAGGCGCTATGAGTGGTGGGATATACTTAAGAGTCATGGAGGTTGATGACGGCTTCATGATTAAGGTAGTTGTTTCAGTATGTGATGAGGAGTTACTAGGTAAGGTATTTAGGGAGGGTGATAGGGTATTAGCAATTAATAAGGAATTCTTCGGAGGTCAGCTACTGAGTACGGATTACGAGGATGAGATAATCGATTACCTACGGAGAGCGTATACGGCCATGATAGTTGGTGAGAGGTCCGTATCATTAGCTCTTAAGAATAGAGTAATACATCCTGAAGCAGTAATGAGAATTGCTGGGGTACCTTACGCACAGATTGTTAGGTATTGAGGGTGTCCTTATTGGGTAGGAGGTTCTGCGTTAGGTGTGGTAGGGAGGGTAGTGAGGATAACCCGATAATAGATGGTCTATGTCCTCAGTGCTTCCTTAAGGAGAGGTACGTACTTAAACTACCCCCCAAGATAGTAATTACCCTATGCCCTAGCTGTGGGTCAGTCTATGTTAGGGGTAAGTGGGTCTACGTTGGCATCGATGAGGGTGAAGTCATTAAGTACTTCATAAGCAACGCATTAATCAAGCGAGATAACGTATATCCAGGGGTTACGGACGTAGCTATAGAGGACGTTAAGTACTCACCTGATAAGTCGATAATAAAAGTAGTTGGTAGGGTAGGTAATGCCCTCCTGAAGCAGGAGTTAGTTAGTGAGGTAGTTATTAGGAGGAGGTTATGCCCCAGATGCATTAAGGTTAAGACAGGCTCCTACGAAGCACTACTGCAGGTGAGGTATGAGGGAGGGTACGTAGATAGGGAATTGGAGCGTGAGTTACTTAACCACTTAAGTAGGTATGGCAAACTCATTGAGTCGATAAGTGAGGTCAAGAGTGTTAAGGACGGACTCGACATTAAGGTACTTAATCAAGGGGTTGCTAGGCAGATAGCCAATATAATTAAGCGTGATTTCGGAGCTAAGGTCATTCAGTCATGGGAGGATGCGGGATTCATTAGTGGGAAGAGACACTCAAGACTAACTATATCACTCAGATTACCTGCCCTTAAGGAAGGGGACATCATCGAGTTAGGTAATGAGTTAAGTATAGTTGATTCAGTAAGTAGGGGTAGGTTAGTTATTAGGAGGTTAAAGGACTGGAGAAAGTATAGGTTAACTTACGATGAACTATGGAGCCTAGGCTTTAGGAGACTAACTATTAAGGACTACTCAATAGTCAATGGTAAGGTACTCAACTACGAAGGCGGTGAAGCAGTTATTCAAGCAGTTAGATCAGGAGCTATCTACTACGTTAAACTACCCGTACTTAAGGACTTAGGGTCTGATGTGACATTATTAATTTATAAGGGTAAGGCGTACCTTTTAAGGTGAAGGTGAAGAGCCTAGATGGTAGGTAAGAAAAAGAAAAGGAGGGGCGAGGAGGAGTCTCAAGAGCTTCTCCTACCTACTGAGGAGGGTCAAGTAATATGCGTAGTTACTGAGATTATTGGTGGTAACTACGTTAAGGTAATATGTATGGATGGTAAGGAGAGAAAGGCTAGGATACCGGGTAAGATGCGTAGGAGGGTATGGATTAACCCTAAGGACGTAGTACTCCTAGGTATTTGGGAGTTCGACGACAGCAGGGGTGACATACTCTATAAGTACAGAAGGGATGAGAAGAAGAAACTGATAGAGCAAGGGCATTTAGATCCGAGTCTACTAGAATTTGAGGGTATGATGTGAGCGGTAAGGACATAGATAAGTATCTAGACATGTACTATAGACTAACGGGTAAGGAACGTAGGGAGGTAGATAAGGACCTATTTGAGACTATAGAGGAGGTATTCGACTCAGCAACTATATTAGCAGTACTTGACTTAGTTAGGAAGAAGGTACTGTATGAATTAAAGGGTGTAGTAAGCGCTGGTAAGGAGGCTAGGGTTTACTGGGGGGTCGACCCTAGAGGTAGGGACTTAGCCGTTAAGATATACCTAACATCAACTGCTGAGTTTAGGAAGGGAATGATTAAGTACATAGCTGGTGATCCAAGATTCGCTAACATACCTAAATCAACTAGGAAGTTAATGATTCTTTGGGCTAGGAAAGAGTTTAGGAACTATAAGTTAATGTATAAGGCTGGGGTCTCCGTACCGGAACCTATAGCTCAGCATGAGAATATCTTAGTACTTGAGTTCATAGGTGAGAAGGGTGTTAGGGCACCACTACTTAAGGAGGTTAGCTTAAGTGATGAGGAGTACTTAGATATCTTCTGGAGAGTCGTTAATGACGTTAAGAAGATGTACTTAAGAGCTAGGTTAGTTCATGGTGACTTAAGCGAGTATAACGTAATGATATGGAGGGGGAGGCACTACATAATAGATGTTAGTCAGGCAGTTAAGCTTGACCACCCAAACGCAATTAACTTCTTAGTCAGGGATTTAAGGAATGTACTAAGGTACTTCAGTGATGAGTTAGGTCTTAAGGGTTTACCTAGTATTAAGGAACTACTTAACTACGTAACTGAAGGAGAGGTTTCAGTACCTATTGACCTAACCTAAACATCAGCCTTAATACCTCCCTAATAAATGCAGTAGTGGGGTTTTTAATGAGTGAGGAAGGTAGGAGACCATCAGTACTTCCTGGAGTTACTAAGCTATACCTGAAAGTACCTATGGATCGCTTAGGTGCGTTAATAGGTGAGAAGGGTAGCGTAATTAAGGAGCTAGAGAGGAGAACAAATACTAGAATAACCATTGACAGTAATGATGGGAGCGTAATAATTGAACCATTAACACCAGCAACTCCAGTATATAACCTACTTAAGGCTCGGGAATTCATAAGAGCTGTTGCGGCGGGGTTCTCACCGGATAGGGCTTGGAGAGTCTTGGATGAGGATCAAGTACTGATAGTTATTGACCTTAAGGAGACTGTAGGTAACTCACCAAATCACTTAACGAGGATTAAGGGTAGGATCATAGGTGAGGAGGGTAAGGCTAGGAAGAACTTAGAAATGATGACTGGTACGTACATAAACGTGTATGACGATAAGGTAGCTATAATAGGTGATTTCGAATCAGCTCAAGTAGCTAGGGAAGCTATTGAGATGCTAATACAAGGTAGGCAACACTCAACAGTCTATAGGTACGTAGATAGGATGATGCGAGAAATAAAGAGGAGGAGAATGACTAGTCTATGGAGTAAACCACCTTTCTAATCAAGTAGCTTTGATGAGTAAAGGCTCCCTGATAGGTGATGAGGGGCCAAAGCTCTGAGCTACTTAATTTAAAGTGATTAGAGAAGAGGGGATTTATCGTGTTAGGAGCCCTTACCTACTTATGTGGTGGGCCCGGGGGGATTTGAACCCCCGACCTACGGGTCTCTCCTGCCTCTATCATCCCCCTAAAGGGTCCCCAGACCCGTAGCCGGACTGGAGCCTCGGCCGTTAAGGCGCCCGCCGCTCTGCCTGGCTGAGCTACGGGCCCACCTCACTTCATCCGTGAGTTACTTTATGGGAGGGTTAATAACCTTTAATTACTAAGTAATGCTTCCTCAATGAATATAGGGCACTCCTTAGGTACTCTTAAATTAAGTTACGCGTAGTGTAGGTTTGGTGGTGTTGTTTGACCGCTTGGAGACTTAAATGCACGGTATGTGGTACTGAGTGGGTTCTCAAGGTTAGCTACAACATATCGGACTTCAAGAGAATATATCATTACTGCAGGAAATGCGGTAGGAACACCTTCCATGAGATTATAGGTAGGGTTGATTAAGTTAATTAAAATTCAGTGGAGGTTCATTACATCACTATTCAGTGCCGGCAACGCTCATCATTACCTACCTAACACTTACCTCCCTTAAGTAATGTAGTGCAGGCCTCCTACTTAGGTGGGTAGGTAGTGCTGAATCGACTTGTGGGTACCCCTCTAATTCCTTCTTAATAATACTTATTAACTCATCAACAGTCATGGATCTCTGCTCACCACCTCTAAACCTAACGTTGATGGTTCCCGTACTAACCTCTCTAGAACCGACGACTACGATGTAGGGGATCCACTCAATACCTGCTTCTCTAATCTTCTTACCTAGACTTAAGTTCCTATCATCTATGTCAGCTCTAATGCCGGCACTCAATAACTTCTTAAGGACCTCCTCACCATAGCTTAAGTACTGACTACTGACTGGTATTACTCTAACCTGGATGGGTGCTAGCCAAGTAGGTAGTTTAGGTACCTTACCCTCCATCTCATCAATTACTGCCTTATCGAATACTGCATATATGTACCTCTCAACACCACCTATTATTGCCGTATGTATGATTACCGGGTACCTCTCACGACCTTCCTCATCAACGTAGGTAATCCCGAACCTCTTAGCATTACCTACGTCAATCTGGAAAGTAGCTATTTCCCTAGGTCTCTTCAGTGAGTCTATTATGTTGTACTCTATATTAAGTACCCAGTAGTAAATACCCGATGGTAATACCTCAACAAGTGCTGGCTTACCCTCCCTCCTAATGAGTTCTATGATGTAGTCCCTATGCCCCTCAAAGAAGTCCCTAGTTACGTTATAGATCGATACGTACTCCCTTCCTATCTTCCTAATCTCCTCAAGTATCTTCTCCTGAACCTTAAGAGCTACCTTCTTAGCTTCCTCAAGGTCCTTAGTGAATATGTGTAAGTCCGGCATGAAGAATTTCCTAAGCCTAAAGCAAAGCATTACCTCACCGCTCTGCTCATACCTATAGCTATCAGCGAGTTCAAAAGCGCCGAATGGTAAGTCCTTATAACTTATTATCCAGTCCTTAATCATTGCGAATTGCTGATGGCATGCCGCGTACCTAAGCACCATCCTACCACTATCGGTCTCAACCTCATACAACCTATCACCGAATAACTCAGCATGTTCCCTAACGGGCCTGAACTTGAGGTTAAACATGTTAGTTCCTCTAACCCTAAACACGGGTATTCCTAATGACTTAGCTACTAACCATGAATACCGCATCACAGCCTCAAGGATGACCGTAGCATGTGGTCCGTACCTCATGTGCCCAGCATCCGACATGGGCTCCCATTCGAAACCGAACTTCCTACATACTTCATTTATCTTAGGCTTACCGCCAGGTAGTTCCCTCTTGAAGACTTCCTTATCTATTAATATCTTAAGGTCCTCCTCACCCTCCTTAGGTACGTACTCCTCAGCTTTGAATACCTCACCTTCAGGAGTAATTACGTAGTACTCCTTCTCAACGACCCTCCTAGTACGTGCTAGTGCTTCAGGTACGTAACTACGTGATAACTCAGCTAGTGGGTGACCTAAGCACTTTATCCTAAACTCCTTATACCACCCGAAAGGCGCCCTAACTACGTCAATACCTAACTCCTTAGCTACACCCTCAAGTTCCTTAAGGACCTTAACAGCTACGTCGGGAGGTGCTAACTTACTTGATAGGTGTGCGTAGGGGTAAATAACTAGTTTCTTAGCACCTACCTTACTCATTACTGAAGCAACGTCATCGATTACCCCCCTAATGAAGTCCCTACCTCCCTTATCATCACCCTCCTCAACAGTTACGAACATTACTAAGGCGTTACTGACTCTACACTCACCAGGAACCTCCCTTAAATCCTCAGCATCATCGATGGCCTTCCTCTTAGCTCTAAACTCGAACTCCTCTGAATGTATCAGTAGGGTACGCACTTACGTAGCACCTAAGAAGCTGTAGTAGGTATGACTTAATAATTGTTAATGGTGAGGTAATATCTCAGTATCTACGAATTAGTAATTACCACTTAATAACCCATGTTAACTATGGATAAATTAAAGTATCACCAAAATTTAATAGCTCATTAACTCCCCTAAAATTAGGGTATGGGGTGTAATGGAGGGCCAAAAAATAATTAGGAGTTTGGAGGATTTGGGGCTGAGTAGTACGTTAATTAATAAGCTGAGGGAGGCAGGGTACAGGACATTAGAGGCTGTAGCAGTAGCTAATGTTAATGAATTAGCTAGTGTAGTGGGTATACCGGTAGGTACTGCGCAGAGGATCGTAAGTAAGGCTAGGGATGCCTTAGGACTTAAGTTCATGACCGCTCTAGAGCTTAAGAAGTTAAGACTTAACATAGGTAGGATAACGACAGGCTCGAGAAGGTTAGATGAGTTACTAGGTGGTGGTGTTGAAACTAGAACAATAACTGAGTTCTACGGGGAGTACGGAACTGGAAAGACCCAGATATGTCACCAGCTATCAGTTAATGTTCAGTTACCTAGGGAGCGCGGCGGATTAAACGGTAAGGCACTCTACATAGATACTGAAGGCACCTTCAGGTGGGAGCGTATAGACGCTATGGCTAGAGCGTTAGGTCTGGACCCAGACGAGGTAATGAGTAACATAATATGGATTAGGGCAATAAGTAGTGACCACCAAATGGCTATAGTTGAGGAGGCTATGGAGCTCATACCTAAGGAGAACATAAAGTTATTAGTAGTTGACTCAGTCACGGGTCACTTCAGAGCTGAGTACCCAGGTAGGGAGAACCTAGCGGTTAGGCAGCAGAAACTCAATAGGCACCTACATCAGTTAAGTAGGATTGCTGAGATATACGATGTAGCTGTAGTAGTTACTAATCAAGTAATGGCTAGGCCCGACGTATTCTACGGTGACCCAACACAAGCAGTGGGTGGTCACGTACTAGCTCACGCACCAGGTGTTAGGGTTCAGTTAAGGAGGGGTAGGGGTAATAGGAGGATAGCTAGGATAGTTGACGCACCACACCTACCTGAGAGTGAGGCGGTATTCGTAATAACTGACGCCGGTATTAGGGACTTAGAGGAGTAAGTAATTGGGTCTTGAGTGGGTATCAGTACTTAGGGGTAGTGGTGAGTACGTACTACTAGCAACCACACTCGTTACCTTAATCTACGCTAGCATATTAGATGTTAAGTCCAGGGACATACCTGAAGTTACGTGGTTACCTGCCTCAGTAATAGCTATAGTCCTTAACTTACTAAGCGGTAACTATGACTTCATGCACACACTCTTCTCTCTAGTACCAGCTGGTTTAGTACTCATTATGGCTTTCTTAGGTTTAATGGGTGGTGCTGACTCACTAGCGCTTTTAATGATAGGTATTTCATTCCCTAAGTTTATAGCGTTTCCTATATCACTCTTAACTCTGATATATTCTCTAATCCCCCCGATATTACTGATGCTTTACTACTTAGTATCTAACCTCATACTCCATCGTGACGTATTTAGAAAGATAAACTGTGCTGAGGGTAGATACGCAAAGTACGTCCTACCGTTACTCGGTAAGCCATTAACAATTAATTCATACTTAGCTAGGAAGTTCGTGTACCCGCTAACAATACCGTTAAGTAATTCCGAGTACGTATGTAGGACCTACTTCGGTGATGATGAAGAGGAAGAGAAGGTTAAGAGAGGTATTGAGGAGTTAGTTAGGGCGGGTGTTTTAAGACCTAATGATAAGATCATAGTAACGCCCGCACTACCGCACATACTCTTCATCTTAATAGGATTCATAGCCGCTATACTAACGCCACAGAAATACCTAGCTAGCTTGATATACTCACTAATAACTCACTAGAGGCAGTAACTTGTTTTAAACTCCAGCAGTATTCACTAGGGGCTTAGTGTTGAGGATACTCTGGGCTCCGTGGAGAATGAAGTACATAAGGGAGTTTAGTAAGTTAGGTAGGAAGGGCTGTATCTTCTGTGAAGCAGTTTCTGGGAAAGATGAGGAGCACTTAGTTGTTTATAGGAGTAAGTACTCAATAGCTATGCTTAACTTATATCCATATAACACAGCCCACGTCATGGTAGCACCTAAGAGGCACGTACCCAGACCTAACCTACTAAGTGATGATGAGCTCCTAGATCTGTACAAGTTAGTTAACATGGTTATTGAGGCGTTAGATAGGGAGTACTCACCACACGGGTATAACGTAGGTATTAATTTGGGTAGGGTAGCTGGTGCCGGCGTTGAAGCTCACCTACATGTACATATAGTACCTAGGTGGGAGGGTGATACTAACTTCATGCCTGTAGTAGCTAACGTAAAGGTAATTCCAGAGGATATTAGGGAGACGTTTAGGAGGGTTAGGAAGGCATTAACCTCAGCTACTCATTATTAATTTTGATTAGTGCGTATCAAAGAATGTATTTTAGTATAGGTTAAATGAATTTCCTTGAGGGTGTTCTGAATGAAGCACCTACTAGCTGACTTAACGGGTAAGGACTTAATAACTACTCAAGAATGGAGTGTTGAGGAACTTAGGTTAGCGATTGAGTTAGCTAAGGACCTTAAGAGGAGGTACATCTTCTACGGTGTTGAGGGTATACCTAAGCTACTTGAGAGGAAGACATTCTTCATGCTCTTCTTCGCACCCTCAACAAGGACTAGGTCAGCGTTTGAGGCGGCCATGACGTTATTAGGTGGGCATGCACAGTACTTAGAACCTAGAATGACGAGAGCTGGTGAGGGTGAGGCGTATAAGGACATAGCTAAGATGTATGAGAGGTACGGACACGGAATAGGTATTAGGATACTGGATAAGGCCATCGACTACGTATACGGTAGGGGTAACGCCATCGTTAGGGAATTCGCTAGGTGGGCTAAAGTACCCGTAATTAATATGGCTGACGACGCCTTCCACCCAACTCAAGGATTAGCTGATTTCATGACTTTCGAGGAGTTATTCCCGAATTATAAGGGTAAGAAATACGTGATTATGTGGGCATACTCACCAGAAATTAGGGGTTGGTGCAGTATTCAAGAGGACCTACTGATATTCACTAGGATGGGTGTGGACGTTACCGTAGCGGCTCCACCAGGTTTTAAGCTCGATCCTAAG
The DNA here is from genome assembly GCA_964627805.1 of uncultured Desulfurococcaceae archaeon. Taxonomy (GTDB): domain Archaea; phylum Thermoproteota; class Thermoprotei_A; order Sulfolobales; family NBVN01; genus CAZAMI01. The sequence continues at coordinate 41,771 of CAZVLA010000001.1, read as the reverse complement.
GTGATTGAGTGGGCTAAGCAGAATGCCGAAGCTACGGGTGCTGAGCTTAGATTCACTAACGACTTTAGAGAAGCTGTTGAGGGTGCTCACGCGGTGTTTCCGAGGAATTGGGCATCACCTACTCTGGTTCAGTTAGGTTACAGTAAATTCGCTGAGGAGGAGAGGAGGATTTATGAGAAGTATAGGGACTGGAAAGTAACTATGGATCTCTTCGATAGGATGGATAAGTCGGCAGTACTTATGCATGTAATGCCCATATTCAGAGGTTACGAAGCTGATGATGAGGTAGTAGATAGCCCGAGGTCAGTACTTTATGAGCAGGCGGAGAACGGGTTGTACACTAAGGCGGCTGTGTTAGCATTAACGATGGGTGGTGTTAGGTAAGTCTCGATAAGTGATGACTACTTCCTACATACTAATTTAAACGGGTTTTTCACATAATGAAGTAAATTACCTAAAATAATGGTAGATCCAATCAATACTAAGTACTTCACTTCATGAAGTTATATTATGCTTTTAATTAATCAATGCGATCTCTCTACGAGGGTTACTCATGGGTAGGCCTTGGTATGTAGGGTATTTTGAGGGTAAGGACTGGTTAAAGAACTTCGACTACACCTTAGAAGATATTAAGAAGGTATTAGAGGCTGCTAAGGACCTCAAGTACAAATTTAGGGCTAAGGTACCTACACCTTACTTAAGGGGTAAGACACTATTTATGCTGTTCTATAATAAGTCACTAAGAACTAGGAATAGCTTTGAGGCTGGTATGTTCCAGCTGGGTGGTCACGCACACTTCCTAAGTCCGCATGACGTATACGCACCAACACTTCCTGAGGATATGGTACCTTATCAGACCGAAGCTATTAGTGATGTTGCTAGGGTGTTAAGTAGGTATGGTGACGCAATAGCTATTAGGATCTACGGAGACCCCGCTAAGTGGATTATAGGTAGGGGACATAGGATAGTTGAGGAATTCGCTAAGTGGGCTTCAATACCTGTACTCAACATGGAGGACGACCTCTACCATCCATTCCAGGCATTAGCGGATATAATGGCTGTCCTAGAAGTAGTGCCTAACCTAAGGGGTAAGAAGTTCGTGGTATCCTACGCATATTCAGGAGGTCTTAAGCCATTAGCAGTACCTCAGAGCGTTGCTGGTATAGCAGCTATGTTCGGTGCTGATGTGTGGTTAGCTTACCCACCAGGGTTTGACTTCGATGATAGGGTAATGAAGGAGATTAGAGAGGTAGCTGATAGGTACGGAGCCTCAATCACTATAACACATGACATGAAGGAGGCGTTTAAGGACGCTGTAGTGGTTTACCCGAAGGCCTGGAGCCCTAGAGGGTTCTTCCCACCATATAATAGCAAGGTGGATAAGGAGGGTGCTAAGGAGTACCAGAATAAGTTTAAGGACTGGAAGGTAACCATGGAATTACTACTAGAGTCAGGTAAGCCCTACTACATGCACTGCGGCCCAGCCGATAGGGGTCAGGAGGTTGAAGATGCGGTACTTGATAGCTACGAGAAGTCACTCTACTTCGAGGAAGCCGAGAATAGGTTGCATGTTCAGAAAGCAGTAATGGCTATGGTTATGGGGAGCAGGTACGAGGAGTAACTACTTAAACATCCTTTTTAATGTATACGTATTAGCTCTTATATAAATACTGAAGGACTTATTTACGTAATTGAAGTAATGAGGTGGTACTGAATGGTTAATGAGAGGGACGAGAAGTACGTACTTATTGCGTTAGGAGGCAACGCATTCCAGACTAAGGGTGAGTTAGGTACCCCCGAAAATTACTGGAGGAACGCGTATAGAGCTGCTCAGACCATTGTTAAGATAGTTAAGGAGGGTTATAAAGTAGCTATAACTCATGGTAACGGACCCCAAGTAGGTATTATTCTAGAGTGGATGGAGCGTTCAAAGGATAAGATACCCCCGATGACTATGGACATAGCTGGCGCGATGACTCAGGGGTGGTTAGGTTACCTATTAATGCAGGCAATATATAACACTCTAGTTAAGGAGGGTGCTACACACCTAGTTAAGGGTGTCGTAACGATAGTTAATCAAGTCGTTGTAAGTAGGGACGACCCATCATGGAGGAACCCAACCAAGTACGTAGGTAGCTACTACACTGAGGAAGAAGCTAAGAGATTAGCTAAAGAGAAGGGCTGGGTCATGAAGCCGGACCCTAGGGGTGGCTGGAGGAGGGTAGTACCCTCACCAGATCCAAAAGAGAACTTCGAGGTTGAGGCTGCTAAGACCCTACTTAGGGAGGGGTGGATAGTAATAGCTTCCGGTGGTGGAGGCATACCAGTAGTTAAGAATGAGGACGGCACATTACAGGGTGTTGAGGCAGTTATTGATAAGGACTTAGCTGGTGAGGTATTAGCTACTAAGTTAGGGGTTGGTACCTTCGTAATACTCACCGACGTTGATGGTGCCTACATAAACTACGGTAAACCTAATCAAAAGAAGCTAGACGTAGTAACTGTTTCAGAGCTTGAGAAGTACTATAAGGAAGGGCACTTCAAGCCAGGGTCAATGGGTCCTAAGGTACTAGCAGCTATTAGATTCATAAGGCACGGTGGTAAACGAGCGATGATAGGTCATCTCCATAAGGGTTACGAGGTAGTTAAGGGTAAGTCAGGAACTATGGTCATCCCGGATTGAGTTTTTAAGGATTACTTAACACACTCAATCACACTATTTTATCTAGGTTATTTAATCAATACTTAAAATATTACTAAGACCTTATGATAATGGGTATTCTTAAATGCGTGAAGGTGTGGATATACTAATTAATAATGCATTAATAGTTACTATGAATAAGGAACGTGCGGTCATACCCCGTGGCTACGTAGCTATCCGTGATGGTAAGATAGTGGATGTTGGGCAAGGGGATGGTACCAGCAAGTTCAGTGCTGAGGAAGTTATTAGTGAGCGTAAGTCAGTAGTACTTCCTGGATCCATATGCGCCCACACTCACTTCTACGGAGTATTGTTAACTGCTTCAATATGGTTTGGGGTTATTGAGCCACCCTCGGACTTCCAGCAGAACCTACAGCGTATTTGGTGGCCCCTAGATGAGAACATAACTCACGAAGACCTCTACGTAGCATCGCTCATGGGCTCGATAATGTTTGCCAGAACAGGTACTACGTTCTTTAAGAATATGTGCTCAGCACCTAACGTAATTGATGGTGCGTTAGACCAGATAGCTAAGGGTGTTGAGGAGGTAGGTATTAGGGGTTTAACGGGGTATAGCGCTACTCAAAGGAGGAGTATTGAGGAGGGGTTTAGGGGTGTTAATGAGAATGAGAGATTCGTTAAGAAGACTTTAGGGAGCGACTCAAGAGTTAAGGGTATATTCGCTGTTCACGCCTCATTTACAGTAACTGATGAGTTACTGATTAAGACTAAGGAGTTAGCTGATAAGTACGGAACTATATACTCAATGCATGTTGAGGAGGGACTAATTGATGTCTACCATAATATAGAGAGGTATGGTAAGAGAACTATTGAGAGGTTAAGGGATATAGGGTTCCTATCACCTAGGTTCGTAGCTATACACGTTGTTCAAGCAATTGAAGATGAGCTTAAGATACTTAAGCAATACGATGTTAAGGTAGCTCATAACATGATGAGTAACATGATTAACGGTGTTGGGGTACCTCCAGTTCCTAAGATGATTGATATGGGAATAAAGGTAGGTATAGGTAATGATGGTTACATATTTGATGTATTCGAGAATATGAGGGCTACCTACTTAGTACATAAGGTACACTTGAGAGATCCTAGAGTAATGACCCCACTTAAAGTTATTGAGATGGCTACAATTGATGCTGCTAAAGTATTAGGTGTTGATGATAGGTTAGGTTCTCTAGAACCTGGTAAGGATGCTGACGTAGTTATAGTGAAGCCTGAGTTCGTACCTACAGTACTTAATGAATCTACGGTATACGGGCACATAGTGAATACATTCTGTGGTAAGGATGTATGGGGTGTATTATCAGCTGGTGAATGGGTTGTTAGGGATAGGAAGTTAGTTAAGGTTGACGTTGAGAAAGCTATGGAGTACGCAAGTAAGGTTATATGGAGGTTGTGGGAGAGGATGGTGAGTATGAGTGAGAAGTACAAGATTGAGTACTTACTTAAGTAGGTTTTGTAGGTGATACCATGGTTGATGTAAGTGTCGTAATTGCTGGGCTTAAATTCAAGAACCCAGTAATGAATGCTGCATGCCCTATCTCAAGAGACGGTAAGGCTATGGAGAGGTTAGCAGCTGGTGGTGCTGGAGGTATAGTTACTAAGACAATAAGTGTTAAACCAGCTAAGGTACCTAGACCGCATATGGGGGTGATTAATCGGGGTACTATAGACTTAATAATACCTAAGGGTGAAGAGCGTGAAGTAAGGATATCGAGAGTTAGGGGAGCTATCTATGGATTCTTAAATGCTGAGTTATGGAGTGACTTACCTCCGGAGCAGTGGTTAAGTAAGGAAATACCTTATGCTAGGAAGGTAGCTGATAAGTATGGAGTCCCCTTAATAGCTAGTATAGGTTATAGACCTAATGAATTAGCTGAGTTAGGTCCTAAGGTAGTTAAGGCAGGTGCTCAAGCAATTGAATTCTCAACTCACTACTTAGGTCATGACTACAGACCTGTTATTGAATCTGCTAAGGCGCTGAGGGAGGCTGTTGACGTACCGATATTCCCTAAGCTAAGTCCACACATCTTCGGACTTAGTGAGTTAGTTAAGGAGTTAGAGAAGGTACCCGTCGACGGTATAGTAGCTATTAATACGTTAGGTCCTACGCTACATATAGACATCGAGACTGGTAAGCCATTAATGGGTGGGCCATTAGGTCATGGGTGGCTCTCAGGACCATGTATAAAGCCTTTAGGGGTAGCTATCGTAGCTGAAATAGCTAGGCACACTAAATTACCAATCATAGCTGTAGGTGGTATCTCACGTCCTGAGGACGTTATTGAGTACGTAATGGTGGGTGCTTCAGCAGTTCAAGTATGTACTCAAGTAATTATTGAGGGACCTAAGGTATTCAGTAGGTTAGTTGAAGGTGTTACTAAGTGGCTTAAGGAGCATGGCTACACATCATTAGACGACATCAGAGGTAAGGCACTTAAGTACCTACCTACTGAAGCGGCTTGGTACGAGGCTAAGCCACCGGTTATTGATGAGAGTAAGTGCGTAGGCTGTGGTTACTGCTACCAAGTATGCGATTACGGAGCGATAGAGCTAGTTAATGTGGGAAGTGGTAAGAGAGTTGCTAAGATCGACACTAGTAAGTGCTACGGATGTGGTACATGCACTACGATATGCCCTACAAGAGCTATTAAATTCCCTCATGAGTACTGGTGTATGCAGTAGTTCTTTAATAATTAATTTAGTTAAGTAAATCATTCACAAAGTTTTTCCACCCTTAACATTAGCAGTATTAATAGGTACTAATTCCTTAACCTACTTTACAGCCACTAAGTACTATATCATTGAAGGGAGGTACTCATGAGTAGGTACATTAAGTACCTTAAGTGCTGTAGATGTGGTAGGGTCTACGAGTATAGTTCAAAACCCATTATATGTAGTAATAATGACTTAGGTAGGTTAGACATATACTATGACTACGAGGCACTTAAGGAATTCTATACTAGGGACTACGTCATGAAGAGACCATTAACTAGTCAGTGGAAGTACTTCGACTTACTACCACCTACTAAGGAAGAGAACATAGTCTCGTTAGGCGAGGGTGCTACACCACTAATTAAAGCTAGTAGATTAGCTGAGGTACTAGGGATTAAGGAGCTGTACCTAAAGGACGAAACAAGGAACCCAACAGCAAGCTTCAAGGACAGGAGTATGTCGGTAGCTGTTAGCGTAGCTAAGGAATTCGGCTTCAAGAAGGCAGTAACGGCATCAAGCGGTAATGCAGCGGCCGCCTTAGCCGCTTACGCAGCTAAGGCGGGTATCGAGGTTTATGCATTCGTTATTGAGCAGGCTGGGTACGGTAAGATAGCTCAGCTACTCTTCTACGGAGCTAAAGTGTTTAGAGTTAAGGGACTCGGTAAGGAAGACCCGACAGTTAAGCTCATGAGGGAAACCTACGAAAAGTTCGGTTTCTACCCATCACCTAGTTTCGGGCCCTACAATCCATACCAGATAGAGGGTCCTAAGACAATCTCGTATGAGGTAGTAGAGCAGTTAAATTGGGAGGTACCTGACTGGGTGTTCGTACCCGTAGGTGCTGCATCATTATTAACCGGTGTTTGGAAGGGGTTTAAGGACTACCTAAACCTAGGGCTAATTAATGAACTACCACATCTCTTCGCAGTACAATCAACAGGTAACCCACCATTCGTTAAGGCATTTAAGGAGAATCAAGACCCGTTTAACATAAGGCCATGGCCTAAGCCACACACCATAGCTTGGGGTCTTGAAGATCCCTACCCATGGGATGGAGACGCCGGCTTGAAGGCACTTAAGGAGACTAGGGGATATGCTGAGGAGGTAACTGATGATGAAATCATTGAGGCTATGAAACTACTAGCTAGGTATGAGGGTATATTCGCGGAGCCTTCAGGAGCAGCGGGTCTAGCGGGCTTAGTTAAGGCGTTAAATGAGGGCATTATTGATAGGTCAGATAAGGTAGTCGTGTTAGTTACTGGTCACGGGCTTAAGGATCCTGACATCGTTAAGGAGGTTATGGGTGACGCACCAACAATCTCAGCTAACTTAAGTGAGTTTAGGGATGCACTTAAGAAGTACTACGGTATTGACCTAACGTAGTTTTTAACAAATTAAACAAAGTTACTACTGTGTATTAAGTATGCTTACCTACTTATGCCCCACACGTAATTAGTATAGGAGGGGTAGGTAGTATTAGCTACGGAAGTAGTAAGGATAGAGCACCGTTAGTGATTGGAAGGGATGGGGCAGTAATTATTAATGAATTATCCATAGATGGTCATGGAGGTGGTAGGTATAGAGTAGTTACCCACGCACACTCGGACCATACAGTTAATTTAGGTAAGTCAATTAACAATAACATGAAATTAATAGCGACCCCCCTCACTATTAACTGGCTTAAGGTACTCGGTCATAAAATACCTAACCCATTAATTATTGAGGTTAATTATGGCGATGAGTTTAGGTTAGGTGATACGGTATTTAAGTTCATTAAGTCCGTACACATACCGGGTACTTTCCAAGTACGTGCTGAGTTACCTAGTGGTGAGGTAGTGGTCTATACTAGTGATTTTAAGAGGCCTGGTGACGAGACCCCAATAATCAATAGTGATTACTTAGTGATAGATGCTGTGTACGGTAACCCATCCTTCGTTAGGGAATTTGATGACTACATAAATGAGGTATTAGTTGATTTAGTTAAGGAATTACTAAGTAAGGGACCTGTGTACATTTACGGATACTACGGTAAGATTCAGGAGGTTATGCAGTTACTCAGAGATTACGGCATCGACGCACCCTACCTAGTAACCCCTAAGCATTACAGGTTATGTAAGGTAGCTGAGGTTTACGGTATGAGGTTCGGGGATTACGTACTAAGCGGTACCCCCGAAGCTGATGATATAGTGAGGGATGGGTGGTTCATATTCTTCTCACACATATCTAGGAGATTTAACGGTGTAGTAGGTAATCATATAGTACTTAGCGGTTGGGAGTTTAGGAGGCCCTTTAGGAGGTTAGGTAGTAGGAGGTGGTTAGTAGCCTTTAGTGACCACAGCGACTTCAGAGGTTTGGTGAAGTACGTTGAGGAGTCTGGAGCTAAGGAGGTGATAATAAATACTGTTAGGAGTACCGGAGCCGAGGAGTTTAGGGAATACGTAGTTAGAAAACTAGGTGTTAAAGCTTACCTACTCCCTTAACTCCTCCTCCTTAAGCTCATGCCCCGAACCAGCGCTCATTACTTCCTTAATACTTAATCCGTACTCCTCAAGCAGTATAAGTAATGCTGCTTGGGGAGGTATTACACCCCTCTCAGTTATTATTGCGTCTATGTACTCTGGTGGTGTTACGTCGAATACGGGGTTGTATATCTTTACCTTGGGGTGCCTTTTAATCCATTCTGGACTCACGATTTCCGTGGGGTCCCTAACCTCAATAGGTACTAACTCACCTATTACCGTCATTGGGCTAAACTTGTAAGTCTCAGCTGCTACGTATACCCTAACCCTAGCCTCCTTAGCTGCTAAAGCAACCATTGAAGTCCCTATCTTATTAACCACAGCGCCGTTAGCGGCTACGGTATCAGCACCCACAACTACTTTATTTACCTTCTTCATGTAGTACCTCACGGCCGAGTCAGGTATTAATATTACGTCAAGACCTGCGTCAGCTAATGCCTTAGCTGTTATTAATCCCTGGAGCTTAGGCCTAGTCTCCTTTACGTAGACCCTATGAACCTTACCCTGCTTATGAGCAGTAACTATTACCGAGACAGCTGCCGTACTGTGGCAGTGGGTCATTATTACGTCGCCGTACTCAATCCTCCTAGCACCTAACTCACCTATTATCTTAACGGCGTTTAATGAGTACCTAATGAATGCTTCAGCAGTCCTCACTACGAACTCCTTAGCCTCCTCAATACTTGATGGGTTAGCCCTCTTCAACCTACTGATTACGTATGTAACCGCGTTAGGTAGTGAGACCGCGGTAGGTCTGGCGCTCTTCACGTAATTAGCTACTTCATCCATGTACTTCATGAACTCCTTAACATCGTTTCCCTTGAATGCCTTAGCAGCCTTAGCGAGTGCTTCAGCACCTGCCCTAGCTATCTTACCAGCGCCTCTAATCCTCATACTTCTTATGTCTTCCCTTATGCGGATTACCTCAGGAGGGAACTTACTCACTGCCATACCTCCTCACCTCATTAAGTAATGAATCAACGCTTACTATCTTGGGGGGCCAGCCGTATATCTCCCTGATTAACAATGGCACGGCTTGAGGAGCGGTTAACCCGAACTCAGTTATTATTGCGTCTATGTACTCTGGTGGTGTTACGTCGAATAGAGGCTCCCTAACAACTACCTTACCAGCTAGTTTATTAACCCACTCATCAGGCATTATTAACTTAGGTTCACTAAGCATTACACCCTCAATTAACTCACCGAAGACCGTCTCAAGGCCGAACTTATAGGTCTCAGCTGCTACGTATACCCTAACCCTAGCCTCCTTAGCTGCTAGGGCTATTGCCGACGTACCTACCTTACTAACCACTGCGCCGTTAGCGGCTACCGCATCAGCACCTACGAATACCTTACTCACTCTCTTCATTACGTACCTAACGGCTGAATCAACTATTAATGTAGTGTCGATACCTAACGCCTCAAGCTCCTCAGCAGTCCTTAACCCCTCGCCAATGGGTCTCGACTCCGTAACTATTACTGAGAATCTAGTACCGCTTTCGAGGGCCTTCCTAAGTAGTAACATAACCGTCGTACTATGTGAGTGAGTGAGTATTACATCACCATTGACTATCCTCTTCGAACCTAAAGACGCTATAGCCTCCTTAACTACCATGACCTCGTTCTTTATGTCATTAACTATTTTCTCAACATCCTTAACGGCTTGCTTAACACCGCTTGACTTAGCCTTACTCAAGTACTGAGTAAGGAACTTCCTAAGTATGTTAATGAGTACTTGAGAAGTAGGTCTTGACTCAATAAACCTAGGTATCCACTCAATTAGGTACTCATTAAATAAGTCACCGCATTTCTTAGATGCTGTGACTATAGTATTAAGTACACCGAACGCAGCTTCAGTAGATCCTATCAAGCCACCAGTAACTAGCTCATTAATTAAGGCCTCACTATCCCTAATTACCTCGGGACATACTTCCCTAAGTAGCATCTACCACTACCTCAACTTATCTTATGAGTTAGAGGATATATAGTGATGTATTGTAGGCGACTGGGTACATACTTAGTTTAAGCTATGTTTAAGAGGATTGTCAGAGGCGGAATTCCTCAACACTAATTACTTTTAGACACTTATCCTTAAAACTCATTAATTCTTCTAACGTAGGTGATGCTCTGGGCGACTCACGTGATGCTTTTATGGCTGCTGCGCAAGTGGCCAACTCAGACGCATCTATAATGTCTAATCCCTTATTAATTAGTGCTGCGAAGACCCCGGAGTAAGTATCACCGCACCCCACTGTCGAGACCACCTTCAGCCCTAAATCTTCAGTCCTAACTGACGATACTTTAATAGCTCTTAACTTACTTAAGTCAACTATGTAAGACCCCTTAAGACCTGCCTTGGCAATAATTACTGCGTCCTTACGTAACTCCCTAACAACATCAATGGCTCTACTTAAGTCTTTAGTATTAGTCATTAACAGTAACTCGTCTAAGTTAGGTAGTAAGTATTTAGTATGCTTAATTACCTTAGCTAATCCCTTAATACCTGCCCTACTTAATGCTCCTGGATCCCAGAAGACGTCCTTACCATCATTACTGAATAAGCTACTTAAGTACTCAGCAGTAGGTATTGGGGGATTCATTACTAGTAATGAGTCATAGCTTCTAACCCTCATTAAGTCATCATTAGTTAGTGTGTTAGGTAAGAGTAAGTCATTAGCGCCTCGGTAACTATATATTGCGTTCTCCCCATCAGTTCTTAGCGCCACGTACGCCTGCCCTGACTCAACGTTCTTAAATACCTTAATCAGTGATACATCAATACCTAAGCTGATCAGCTCCTCCAAATGTTTACCACCTATGTAGTCATCACCTAGAGCGGCTAGCATCCCTACATTACCGTGCCCTAAAATCTTAGCAGCAGCTACGGCCGCGTTCCCTCCTGAACCTCCTAAGTACCTACGGATCTCTTTAACTATGGACTTAGGAGGGGCGAAGTGATCAACTAGCAGTACTACATCATAGTTTAGTGATCCAGTAACTAGTAGTTTACGTGCCATTAACACCACTACATAATTAATTATTAAGTAGATAAATTATAGGTTAGTATTAACTACATAAAGTTAACTACATAAAGGTAAAAGTAGGGGTAAGACCCCGCCGGGGACCCCCCACTCATTCTGAGCCGGTGGCTCTGTCGTGGGGGTCTGACCCTCGAGTAGGGTATTTATTGAGTACTTAAATAAGTTACTTGAGGTTGAATAACGTAGTTAAATTAAGTAACGGATAAAAAGTTTTTGAGTTACTACGTCGTATGCTGTTAGGGTATGAGGCTTGGGTAGGGTACCCACAAAATTAGTTTCGTGGGAGGAAGTTGTTGAATGGTCTAGGGAGTTAGCTAGGAAGATAAAGGAGTCTGGATTCAAACCCGATGTAGTAGTTGCTGTTGCTAGAGGTGGGTTCGTACCCGCTAGGCTAGTGTGTGACTTCCTACAGGTGGATAACCTCCTATCAATACAGAGTCAGCACTGGACCGAGGCCGCTAAAGCCGCTGATAGGGCAATAATTAAGTTCCCGTACAAGGTTGACTTAAGCGGTAAGGCCGTGTTAATAGTTGATGACATAGTAGATACAGGGGAGTCTTTAGCCTTAGCTAAGAAATTCATAACTGAGAATTGGAGGCCTAAAGAAGTCAGGATAGCCGCCCTACAGTGGATCTCACCCGTAGCTAAGATAAGACCCGACTACTACCACATAGAAGTTACTGAGTGGGTTTGGTTCCAGTACCCATGGACCAGATTAGAGGATACTTACCAGTTCTTTAAGAGGATGCTTAGTGAAGAAGGCAAATACAGGAAGGAGTGGACGTACAAGGACCTAGTCAGTAAGTTCCTAGAGTGGTATGAAATAGACGTTGGCGAGAACTACTTCAAGGACGCCATAGAATTACTAGTATCTAATGGCGTATTAAAGCCTGTAGGAGCTAATAAGTACCTATACACAGGTTAATGCGTTTACTTAGGGTAGCTTACCTACGTAATTAACATAATGTGAATAATGAAGGCAATTGTTTAACTCCATAGTCTCACACTGAAATAACGCGTCAATTATAGGTACTGTTACTACTGAGAGTTTTACGAATAGTGATTACATAAGTACCCTAAACAACACCACTCTGAGTAAGCGATATTAAGTCAATACTGCTTGACTTCTTTCCTTAGCCACCTCCTTAGCTACTTCTAAGATCTTCTTAGCATCTTCTGAAGCTTTCAGCTTTATTTCCCTGCTTACGTTAAGGTAGGACTCTAAATTAACTGAACGCTCGATTAAGTCCTCAATTATCAAGTCTATGTCAGGGAACTCTGTAATTACGTTCCTAACTTCAGTAAGTACTTCCTTCATGGTAATTACTTCAGCACCTGACAACTCAAGTAGTGATACCGTCTCAACCTTAGTTATTAGGTACTCTAAAGCAGTATTAACTACTTTCAATTTACTAAGTACCTTTCTATAAGTTAGGATGGTGTTTACGTAGCTTTTCTTTCTATTTTCATTATCCTCGTAAGGTAGCTTACTCATTAAGTCCTCTATCCTCATCCTTAATCTATCCATATATACATATACCCTACGCTGAAGTTGCTTAAGGTCATATAAAAGACGGGCATATTCCCTCCTAATCTCCCTTTTACTTGGCCTCCTCCTAAAGAACACCATACCCTCCCTAACACTAGAGGTTTACTCGTAACTTCTTAAATACCCTAAAACTCAATGCGGTGTAACCACTACAAGGAACTCCACAACGCCTGGTACGTCCCTCAGTAAGTCAATTATATTTAACTTCTCAGTAAACGTTAGGAATTCCTTAGTAGGTGTTACACTCAGTATCTCGCCTTTCTTTTTATTAAAGACTATAGTGTAGGTTGCATTAATTACTCTCTTAGAGAGGGTACTACCGCTTGATGTTTTAATAACTACGTCCCAACTTATGGGTACCCTGTAAACACATATATCATCACATACTACAGGCTTATAGGTTCTGTTCATTATTAAGTCATGAAGTATCCCTACTGGAGGTTCTAGGCACACCTTAACTTCATTAACCAAGGCATTAAGTAATACTATCTTATCCAAGTCAATGTACTTGATGAACATAACGTAGTTCCTAAATACTATACTTACCTCGGTAATACCTACACCACTTACCTTAAACTCAGCTACGTACCATCCGTAGGCACACTCCCTAAACAGTATCGGCTTAGCAGGTACCTCCTGTCCTTGAGCTACGTACCTAGCACTTACATATATAATTGGCGTGAGTAGTCTAGGTTCCTTAACCTCGATCCTCATGGTTAAGTTGTTAATCTGCTTAATGTACTCCTCGATTCCTGGTATGTACATGAATACATAGAGAATACCGTTACTGATATTCATTGGTTTCATAGTCTTAATAGTTACCGTTGCTTTAGATGATGTAAGCTTAAGCATTAAGGACTTACCCAGACCATCGAAGCTTGTGTTAGTTTTGATGCATGTACCCCCGTTACATAATACTTTACCTACATTAGCGTCGTAACTACTAACGCTATAGAATAGAGGTAAGTTACTGTATAGCGTCTTTAGGTACTTACTACTTATGTTAATAGCTACTACATCACCAGGCGCTAGGAATCCCTTAATTACGTTCTTGAATGGTTCCCTAGGGTAGTAGGGTACCTTAACGGTCTTAGTGGTTGTTGATGTTATGTACAGAGTGGTTGTTAAGGTCTCCCTAACACTAACGGTTTTTGTCCTCACTAAGGTCTTCGTCTTAATTAACGTAGCAGTTACGGTCCTAGTAACTACTCTAACACCACTAGTAACTTTCTTAGTAGTTGATACTGATGCAGGGTGTTTAGATGTGGTTGTCTTAGTCTCCGTAGTTACTTGTTTAGTCGGTGTCTTAGTAATTACCTTAGTATGCGTTATTATTACTGGCGAATATACCGTCACTGGTGTTTTATGCTTGATGAACGGTAGTGTTACTGGTAATAACCCTGAACTTGATAGAGCTAGAAATAACAGCATTATAATCACAATGATATATACTACGTCCTTCTTCCCCAAAGACACAGCACCTACAATTATAAGATACGTGTAAGCCTTTAATTCTACGCCTCTTACTAACTCTAATGAATAAGTGAACACTTTATGAACCCCCACATATAGTGGGTGTGTTATTTGGGGGTGCTTAGGATAGTAATGGATAAATCCATAATGGTTACTGAAGCTGATGTAGATGACTTAGTTGAGGTTTTAGAAAATTTAGCGCTTAATTTAAGGAACATAAGAATTAGTAAGTTAATAATACAATATGTGGATGAGATGTCCTTAAGTACCTCACATACTCCAATACCTTAGGTGCGGTGCTTGGAGAGTCTAGAAAGTGATTTCAGCGATCCATGTACTTACGTTATTGATTATATCCGTAACGGTTTAAGCAGTAGGTTAGGTATTGAAGTATTAGTTAAAGAGACTAACGTAGGTTTAAAGGGTTTACTAGCATATGTAAACGTGTTAGAAACCCTAATTAAGGGTAAGTGCGTGATTAAGATATCAAGGATTTTTAGATTAGTGACCAGTAACTGCTTAGATAATGAGTATGTGTTATACGTATTAGCTCATGAGGCCTGCCACTGCGTGAACTCGAGGAAGGTCATGTTACTGATATCCCTACTTATACTTATTACGTTAGTATATGCATTGATAATCCCTAATAATCTATTCATAGATTTAGTGGCTGCGTTAGTATTAATCCGTACGGGCTTATTTATTAGATTAATTAGTGAGTACTTAGCAGATAAGTGCGTCTTAAGTAACTTTGGACTTAGTTACGTGAGGTTCCTTAGGAGACTAAGTAAGTTAGAGAATGTAAGATCTTCTAAGTTGCTTAGGTTAATACTTAAGATAGTTAATCAACCAACAGCTAGGGAGAGGCTCGATATATTGGAAAGTAAGTGGGGTCTTATTAAAAAGTACTTTTATCTTTAAGTACGTACATGTACTATGCTATGAGTAACGCTGATTATGTGTTGGACAATGTTGTTAAGTATTTTTACGTCAATACCTACTGACGTTAACCCGTTCTCCCTAACTATCTTAACCAACGTATTTACTTCATGTACTAAGTTCTTCATAGTTATCTCGACTAACCTAGGGCTATTAGTCATTAGTGCTGTATTAAGTCTCTTCATATCTCTAACAATGCTCCTTACTAAAGTAATTATCCTCTCCTTAGTAGTTACGTCTAGGTTAGTTGATGCGTTGACTTCCTTCATTATTCTATAAGCTAGTCTTTCAGTAATCCTAATCATTGATCCTAAGTTACTTAGTCTTAACCTAGCTAACTCCATAACGTTACTCCTTATCATAGCCCTTATCTTCCTTAATTCATTAATGACTTTATCTACATCTTTCATTAAGTCCTTAACTTCATTTACGGCGCTCTGAGTACTTGGTGCTCCTTTCTTCATGCCTCCCTTACTTGATTCCATACTGCTGCACGCATTACTTAATGCTTCCTTAGCCTTCTCTAAGGTGGTAACTACGTTTACGATCACCTTATCAATCACTCTTAAGTCAGGTATGATGGAGGACTTAACTAGCTTTACTGTAGCGTTGCTTAGTGCTTCCTTAGCCTCCTTAAGCTCCTTTAGTGCATCGCTAGGTAACTGAGCTCTGTACTTCATTATTATGTTGTTTAATTCGCCCTCACACCTTCTTAGGGTTCTTACTACCTTAACTACACCTATCTTAACGTTGATTACTGGCAGAGCTTCTAC
This sequence comes from uncultured Desulfurococcaceae archaeon, assembly GCA_964627805.1. Taxonomy (GTDB): domain Archaea; phylum Thermoproteota; class Thermoprotei_A; order Sulfolobales; family NBVN01; genus CAZAMI01. The sequence goes on along the minus strand of CAZVLA010000001.1, from coordinate 26,043 downwards.
ATGCTTCATTTCTGCTAATTTACTAGCTACGAGTACCATTCCCTTCCTAAGCATTACCTCCTTAGCTAACCTAGCTAGTAGTGCTATTCCTTTCGTACTGTTCATTACTCTCTCCATACTCCTTATTCTCTCCTGAAGCTGTATCGCGATCTTCTCTAGTTCCGTAGCGGTGGTATTTAGTCCCTTCTCCTTAAGCTCCTTAGCTATCTGCATGATTCTCTCTACCTTCTCTTCCATAAATCTAAGTGCATAGAATACCCTGTGCTTCACCCTCTCCATAACTAACTTCACTACAGCTCTATCGATTACTGACCTAGCGAATCCCAGCTCCTTCCTAACCTTAAGTAAGGTGTGCTTTACGTAGGTTAAGTTTAGCTCGTTAGTGCCATTTATTACCCCTATTAAGTAGTTCTTAAGCTTACTTAACTCATTACTGACTATCTCTACTTTCTCCTTAATCCTATCGTATGTTGTAGCGTTAATCCTACCTACCTTCATTAATCTATAGGCAGTTCTGTTTAACGCCTTGACTGATAAGTTTAGCGCTCGGCATATTGCTAGGTACTCCTTAGCCCTTCTAGTAATTAATAATCTCTCCCTAACGAAACTCTTTAAATTCTTAGACTCCTTAGCTCCCTCCCTAATAGCTTGAGCAACTAGTTTCATACCGTCGATGAATAACTTCCTAGCTAATGTTACGTTATTAGTTAATAGTGCCTCATTTATCTTAGGTAGTAATGCTGTTGCGTTCCTTAGTAAGTCCCAAGCAGTACTATTGCTCGGTATTCCCCATCTCTGTAAAGTCCTATTAGCTACTACTATTGAGTGATTAAGTATTAATGTGTAGTTAGGTACTACTGAGGTATTTACTGAGGTAGTGAATGCTGGGGTAACGTCATTGCCCGCAGTTACCTCAGCAGCTTGTACTATCGGTAGGGTAGTAGCTAGTATAGCAACTACAAACACTACAGCTACGGACTTCATTAAGTACTTACTCACTCCGTACCTCACCTTTACACACCCGTTAAGTACTGCGTATCTGTTCTGTTTTAAGATACAGGCAGAACATACTAGGAATGAATAGTGAAACACTGAAGGAACGCGTTCCCTCTAATTACTGTGTGAGCCTAAGTACGTAAACCTAAGGAATTACTTTTTACATATGCTAAGTAAATCCTTGGGCAAGCTTTAATTATGTTTAATGTGGATTTATGTTATAGAGGGTGCGCATGTCTGGGAGCGGTGTTGATTTAGAGGCAATTAGTAAGGCGTTAATGAATGATTTAATACTCATAAGTAGAATATTGCTGAAGGGTAGGATATTAGTAAGTAGGAAATTCAGCAGTAGCGAGGAGGTAATTAATAATGTAGTTAGTTTATGTAGTGATAGGGCATGCTACCTGAGTGTGAGGGTAGATAATGAGGCGGTATTTAAGGCCTTCATAGTTAATGGAGAGGTGATTGCTTGTTCCCTGGAACGTAGTAGGGAGGTTATGTATGGTAGGAGAGCATTGAGTACCTTTAAGGAAGCTAAGGGCGAGTTAATAGCTACTCTCTACACCTTCGAATCATCAATGCTGGAGAGATCCTTATCAATGATATCAGCACAGCTACCTAAGGCCAAGAAGGAGGTAAGTAAGATAGTTCTCAACCCGAAGGACGCAATAATGAGGAGTCTAAGTAAGCTAGGTGCTCCAGTTACAGACGTGGGTATTGTGGATGGCCGCGAGTACGTAGTAATAGATGTTATATGTGATTCATCAAAGACCCTACCGTCGTTTAAGGACTTAATCTTCGCCACCATAGGTGCTTACGTAGACTCTCTGGGTAAGGTAGGTAAGAAGGTTAAGGTGACTATACATCACAGGAAAACATACTCGGAATCGTATGACGTGAGGGGTAAGGAGCGTATGTGGAGAGCTATAGGAGAGATACCAGCTGTACTATGGAAGCATGGGCTATACATAGATAGGCTAAGATATAGCATTAGGGGAGGAGTACTTGAGGTACACCTAACGCTTAAGAGGTACGACATATACTCAACGGCAAGCATAGATGAAGTAGCTAAGGAAATATATGAGGTATTAAGGAGGATATGGGAGGGTGCGGTAGTCGTTAGGGCTAAGATAGGTGCCCTAGGACTGGAGGTTAAGGTACCTAAGTAATGCTTAACTTAAGAAATGTGGTCCCGCCGGGGGGATTCGAACCCCCGACCACCCGGTAACTACGCAGGCGGTAGCCCAGCGGCGTGACACACCCTCATCCGGAGGTACAGCACCTCAGTCAGGTGTGCGGGCTACCACCGTACCCTACACTCCCGCCCCCTTAGGGGGTGCCGGGCGCTCTGCCGCTGAGCTACGGCGGGACCATAGAATTCTTAGTTAGGGAGGGTTATAAGTTTGTAATTCGGCTCCGTACATTAGGTAACCCTAACGTAATCTCGTTAAAGTCTAAGTTACGTGTGTCGTGAGTAGCTGTTGAGGGTTTATCTTTATAAACCCCCTAACCTCCTTCTTCGGACAAGATAATATGGGGTAGGTAGTGTGCTATCTCTTAAGCAACGCGTGAGGAATGTAGGGATGAGGGTTAGGGCTCGGCGTGACGTAGGTAGTACTATATTCCTTCTACTAACACTTGAGTCCGTTTTCGGTGGTTTCTACGTAATAGTGACTAGGAGCGTAACACCCATATTCCTAGTTGCTTACGGTTATACCTTAAGGAACCTACTCATACTCAACGCACTTGCTGGACTCCTATCGCTTGCCGTCGCGTTCTCGATATATAAATTAGGGGGTTTAGGCAGGGTTAAGTGGAGGTTAGTACTTGCCTTAGGTTTTGAGAGGATTGCTTGGTTCTTAATACCTTGGAGTATATTCGGGGGTCCGTTAGTTGCGGCTATAAACTACGCGGTAGCTATAGCTGCTACGATACCCTCTAACGTATTAATGTATACAGTAATGTTCACCTCGTTTAGGGACTACTCATTTAGGAAGATAATGGCCTACCGAACCATAGGTGGTAGTGTAGCTAGTGTAATAGGTCAATTAACCGTAGTATCTGTATTAGCTACTGGTGTGGGTATCGGTAAGTACGTGAGCCTCTACGTATTAGCGTTCATGGTTAGTATAGCTTCGTTAGTCCTCGTATCATTAGCGCCGATCAGTGACGGAAGGGTATCGGCATTCGTTAAGGGTAGTAAGGAAGCACCTGAGGAGATTGAGGTTATGGCTGGTAATACTTACTTACTACTAGTTATCCTACTATCAGCTACTAACTTACTAAGTATTTCGTGGGTCCCGTGGCTCATGAACTACTTAAAGGCACCTGACTACTTAGTAGCTACTTTAGGACTCACTCAGACGGTAGTAGGTATCGCGTTCAGTACCTTCTGGGCTAGGAGGAGCTTAAGACAGTACAGATACGCCATCGTACTTCTAGGTTTTGTACCAATCATGGTCGCGTTAATACGTAACCCAATAATACACGTAGGTATAGCGGCACTCTACGGATTCTCAATGGTCGGTGCTAACCTATACGCTAGTATAGTATTCGCTAAGAGTGTTGAGAGGTTAGGCGTTATTAGGGCAAGTACACTACTCTCAAGTGCTAATGCGTTAGCTATGGTACTTTCCGGACTTCTAGGCTATTCACTAGCTCTAATGCCTCAGGTAGTGTTCATGGCGTCAGCAGCACTATGCGTTGGTGGTTTAGTACTCGCTCTAGTAGCTATCCCTGAATTAGCTATAGTGCCGCCGTACTACGTGAGGCTTTACTCAAGAACACTATATAACTCTAGCGTAGCTAGCTATAACTTCCTAATATTCACTATGAGTGAAACAGCTAAAGCAGCGTTAAGGGTTACTGCGTTAATAGTGGCAGTCATACTTCTATTCGTGGTGTATAGGACGCTTTACTACGTAATACTACTTACGGGTGGTTAGCCATGAGTTTTAACATAACCAACTCTACGCAAGTACTAATGAATAAGACGGGAGTAACTACGTTATGGAAGGCATTCAAGCTAGCCTTGGGTGACGTAGCTAGGATAGTCCCTGAGATACTACTAGTATTAGCTATAATAGCTACTTACTTCGCATTAGGTATCTTAATAACTAAGTTAATTAAAAGGCTCTTCACCCTCTTGAGGGTTGATGAGCTCCTTAAACCGTTCCTTAAACAGACGTACTTCAGTCTATCAGGGTTGGTTACTGCGTTAATAAACCTAGGCATAGCCTTACTTGCTCTATACACCATAGTACTTACGGTAGCTCCTCAGCAGATACATACGCTTAACTTAGTCATAGGTTACGTATCAAGAGTAGCTTCTGTGGTGTTCCTAGTCATATTCATATTCATAGCCTTAAACGCTATAGTTGATAAGATGCGTGTTGAGGCTAAGATGAAGGGATTCATATTACTACTTCTAATATTCATAACGATAGTACCTACGCTAGATATTACAGCACTCTCACCGGAGGTCAAGTCAGCACTAGCTTGGGGGTTAAGCTTAGGTATAGGATTATCTATAGGCGTGTTCTCAGCTTGGTACTTCTTCCACGAGATACTCGAACGTAGGAGTAGGGAGTAAGGTATGTTACGTTCGACATACTATCTACTTAAGGTATATACTCATATGCACTCCTAACGGGTCTTTAATTACCTTAGGTATGTTAGCGAGTAAGTCCGTGGCTGTCATGCCCTCACCTAATTCTTCGTATGTTAACGCACCAGCTAATCCATTTATGTAAGCAGCTAGACATGCAGCATCGAAGGGGCTAAGCCCCTTAGCTAGTAGGGTAGCGACTAAACCAGAGAGTACATCCCCAGTACCTCCTACGGACATAGCTGGTGCTCCAGTAATGTTATACCTTGTATTGTATCCATTACTTATCACGTCTGTAGGTCCCTTAAGAAGTATCGTAACGCCTCCGTACTCCATTGACTTCCTAGTCACTACTTCGCCCCTACCTAGGAAGTCATTAGGAGGAGGTAACTCAGTGCCGAAGAGTAACTTAAACTCACCGGCATGAGGAGTGAGTACTAAGTACTCACTAAACTTCCTAATTAAATCTGGTACCTTACTTAAGTGTTTAAGTCCGTCAGCATCGATAACTACGTACTTGCCTAAGCTACATGACTTAATGATTAACTCCTTGACAGCTTCTGTAGTATCGTTATGTAATCCTAATCCAGGACCTATAATTACGGAACCTACCTTCCTCAATATGTTATAGATATCCCTTAAGTGATTAACTACTAAGTACTCACTCCCCTTGAGCTTAATCGTTATTAAGTTAGGTGTGTAGGAGGCAATTATGTCAGCAGCACGTTCAGGTGCAGCAACGAATACTAAGTCAGCACCTAACTTAAGTACTGCTTGGGCTGTAAGTGCAGGTGCTCCTGTGTAGGTCTCTGAACCACCAACTACTAGTACCGAACCACCCTCTCCCTTATGTACGTACTTACCCCTCTTAGGGTACTTATAAATAACATCACCCGGACCTACGAAGGCCTCAGCCTCTTTAGGAATCCCTATATCAGCAACTACTAACTCACCGACGATGTCTGGTCTCTTAAGGAGCCCGGGCTTAGCCTTGTGGAAGGTGACTGTTAAGCTAGCATGTACGGCAGCACCTAATACCTCACCAGTATCTGGGTTGAGCCCTGAGGGGACATCAATAGCTACCTTAAAACCTTGTGAGTTATTTATCGTGTATATGGCTGTGAGGTAGGGCTCCCTCACCTTCCCCTTAACACCTATACCTAATAACGCATCAACTATTATGTCAGCTCTTAACGAATTAGGTAACTCACTTGAGTCCCTAATGAACCTTAAATCACCTAAGTTAATCTTTAATTGCTTAAGAGCTAAGAATTCAGCCTTAGCGGCTTCAGATCTTAATTCTTCAGGCTTACTAAGCATTAATACATCAACTCTAGCACCTAAGCATGCTAAGTACCTAGCCACTACGAATCCGTCGCCTGCGTTACCTCCAGACCCAGTAAGTACTACGACCTCCTTACCCTCTACATTACCTAATTTATCAGTTATAGCCTCAGCAACTGCCCTACCAGCACTCTCCATGAGTTGTAGCTCCGAAATACCTAGTGCCCTAGCGTTTGTATCAACTATCTTCATCTCAACACTACTAATTAACTCCAAATTAGCAACCCAAGTATTAATTAAGTAAGTATTAAGATAAGCTTAAGTACATGAGTCAGGCAACTCACCTGTTTCGTAGTACCTATACAGTTCCTTAAGAAAACTAGGTAACTCCCTGTAGCACATACTTATGAACTCAACGAACTTAACCATACGTTCTAGACTCCTCTCACTTAGCCCGTGCTCTATGTAGCATGTCTCCCGCTCAGCCTCTTCCTCATCGATATTTAGGAGTATCATTAAGAACTTCTTAATTGATTCATGTCTCTCAAAGTACTCCTTACCTAGCTCAGCACCCCTACTAGTTAAGTCAACCCTACCTCCCTTCTCATAAATCACTAAACCCTCCTTAGTTAGTTTATCGAGGAAATCTATGACGCTCGGTGGGCTAACACCTAGTTCCTCAGCTATGTCCTTTATCCTAACATGTCCTTTACTCCTCTTAACTTTATAGATAACTCTTAGGTAATCCTCCCTCCTCCTACCCTTAGCGGGTAGTAGTCTACCCAAGTGATTACTGCACCCTACTTAACTATTGTGTGGGTCAGTAATTAATCATTAGCAATACGTACTACCTACTATTTCGTATGGTGTAGCCGTGGATTTAATACTCGTAAATACGATGTAGCGTTGTCTTTATAATCCCTCAAACATTGCAGTGATTGTATGATGAATACGCTACTCCTCCCTTCCGTAATGGCTGCCTCAGTAATAGTGGCGTTGGTGGTGCTGCTGAGGGTACTGGCTAAGTCAATAGTTAAGTCACACGTTAATAACTTACTCCACTGTAACTTCGGCGTTGAGGTCGGGAGAGTAACTGAGATATGTATTGATGGTGGTAAGTGCGTTAATAACATAAGTTCACCACTGCATTGGTGCGTAGGTAAGTGCGTTAATAACAACATAGCTATAATATCTAAGAGTGGTAAGGGCTATGAAGTAGCTATTAAGGTACTTAGGTACTTACTAAGAGAGGGTTACAAGCTCCTGATAATAAGTAAGTACTGCGATAGGATAGTTAATGATATAGGCGTTAGGGGTAACTACATATCATGCGCCAATATGAGTAAGTTCAGTGAATATGCCAAGATGCTTATGTCCGATTCAGAAAAGACAGCAGTATTTGCTGACTTAAGAGATGAAGCTATAATTACTGATGAAGTCGTTAGGTTAACTAAGATTGCGGGTTACGGCGAGTCCGCATTGGTCTTACTAACTAATAGTGATTCTCCATCACTAATACATACAGTAATATCGGATGCTGGACTCATTATTGAGGAGCTAGACGATTCATCGGCTAAGGTAAAGCTCATAGTTAAGGGGAGAACGCCTAAAGAGATAGGGACTGGCGTCCTAGCTAAGGCATTAATACTGCGTTAGCTACGCTCAGTGATTAAGGGGCATCAAGGCGGGGTTGTAGCGTGTTATGTAAGTAGTTACTATTACATATAATTTGATGTGTTAGTGAAAGTAAAATAATGTGGCGTGATAATGAGTTATTAGGTGGATTCATGAAGGAGATTGCAGACATAGTTAGGAGGATAGATGAGTTCCTTAAGATTAAGGATGAGATTAGGGAGGAAGTCATACGTAAGTGCAGGGACATAATAAGGCTCTCAGGGTACGTCATTACTAAGATACACCTACGCAATTTTAGTGAAGCCAAGGAATTACTGTTAGATTTAAGGGAGATGGTTAGAGCACTTAATGAGTTACTTAAAGATCACCCGGAGATAAGGTACTCCGGTACTGTATACTCAGCACTGAGTGAGTACGTGGAGGCTGAGGTATTCAGTGCCATCATCTCTGAGGGTAAGGTACCTAGCCCTGAAGAGCTTAACGTGCATCCAGTACCTTACCTTCAGGGTTTGCTTGATGTCGTTGGTGAGCTTAAGAGAGCATCTATAGAGGCTGTAAGGGAGCGTAGGTTAAGTGATTCGTGGGAGTATTTGAGAATAGCTGAGGAGATCATGAATTCATGTAAATCCCTTGATTACCCCGATGCATTAATACCTTCAGTACGAAGAAAGGTGGATATCGCAAGGAATATCGTTGAGAGCCTAAGGTCGTTCCTCACTGACATGGAGTTGAGGATGGAATTGATTAATAAGTTAAGGGAATGTAAGCTAAGGATAAGTTAAAATCTTAATGAGATTAAAAAGGAGGTTATTTCCTTCCTTAACTTTTTTACTCTGAACACTCAGGGTAGTCGTCTGGTACCTTGGCTCTGAAGTACTTTCCGGTCTCTGGGTCTTGGAATAGACCGATCTTAACTCCCTTCCTACCCTTAGGTGCTAGTGCCCAGACCTTCTTGGGTACTAACTCAACCTCCTTACCGCTTGGAGTCTTAACCTTTACGGGCTCGGTGCAGGGCATGGGTTTCTCACCTCCTTATCTATTATTTCCATTATTATTTCATAATTACGATGTTTAAATAATCATCGCCTTGAGTGATGAGGGGAGTTATGGTAATTGGTTCTTTAGCGGTATTACCTAGTACTTGAGGGTATTACCGTCTGAAAATGCTGCTGATTATCGGACCTTATTAAGTCTCACAATGTGCTGATTAATGCAGTTATTTGAGGTCGGTCATACCCATTTACGGGGTTAATGCGGGTTCCGTTCTTTCTTAGTTAATGAGGCGGGGTTAGAGCCGTAATAAGTTATTTTGATGTCTTAAGGAAAGTCTTGAGGGGTGCTAGGGTGGAGTTCGAGACTAAGTGCGTACACAGCGACCTACAGGGTAAGGATCCATGGGACCCGGTAGTAGCTCCTATATACCTAAGTACGGTGTTTAGCTACAGTAGCGGTGTTAAGTTTACTGATAGAGGTACTGAGCTTAAGTACAGTCGTGAAGATAATCCTACGGTTAGGTATCTTGAGGCTGTATTAACTAAATTAGAGTTAGGTGGTGATGCGTTAGCTACGTCGTCGGGATTATCAGCTATACTGACGGTCCTCCTCTATAGCTTAAGTAGGGGGTCTATACTATTAACTACCACTGAGTTGTACGGCGGTACTAGATCTTTAATTAAATTCCTAAGCAATTTAATCGGGTTTAAGGTTATTACAGTTAGTCCAGAAACCAATGAGTTAATCAATGCTTTGCTAAGGTGGAAACCGACGCTAGTACTGATTGAGTCCGTGACTAACCCTAATGTAAGGGTAATTAATGTTAAAGAGGTATGTGGAGTAGCTAATGATGTTGGTGTGAGGGTCGTTGTTGATAACACGATAGCTACTCCCGTACTGCTTAATCCCCTAAAGTTAGGTAGTTACTTAGTAATTCATAGCTTATCTAAGTACATAGGCGGGCATAATGACGTGATAGGCGGTGCTGTAATTGGTGGGAGGAAGGTCATCAGTGAGTTATGGGTTGTTAGGAAGTTGCTTGGGTGTATATTATCCCCGTTTAATGCCTACCTAGTAGTTAGGGGTGTTAAAACACTTAGCTTGAGGTTTAGGAAAGCATCGGAGAATGCATTAGCAATTGCTGAATTCCTAGAGGATCACCCAAGAGTTAATGATGTTAGGTACCCAGGGCTAAGTAGTAGTCCCTATAAATCAGTAGCTGACGAGTTATTCAATATTAAGGGTGTTTACGGAGCACTACTCTCGTTTGAGGTTAAGGGAGGTAAGGAGGAGGCACTGAAGGTGCTAAAGAAAGTAAAGTTAATTAAGGCATCAACGAGCTTCGGAGGTACTGAATCCTTAATTAGTTACCCCTTACTTGGTGCGTTTAAGGACATGCCTAAAGAGGTTAGGGATGAACTGGGAATTAGTGAAGGATTACTGAGGTTATCAGTAGGTATTGAGGACGTTAATGACTTAATAGAGGACTTAAGTAATGCATTAAGTTAATACCCTACGTTGCATCAGCCCTGGCCACTCTCTTCACCGCTCAAGGTAAGGGTGTGTACTCATCACCTAAAACTACCTAGTTTACTAAACCTTAATTACTTTCGTACTAGCGACTCTCAATCTACTCATAATCGCTGATCCTAACCCTCTATCTTCAATTCCCTCAGCTACTATGTAGTCAATACTTAACTTACGGATTTTCCTAAGTAGTTTAAAGAGGGACTTACCTATCAAGTAAGGCTCGTTTCTAGGTCCTAAGTTCATGATCACACACCCTTCACTCCTAAGGTCTTCATAGTACCTTACAGTTTCATTAGTTGCTAGTACAGCTACCCTCCCCCTACGTAAGAGTTTCCTAACTAGGTCCTTAACATGGTCAGTAAGTAGTCTTAAGTTACTATAGTCACTAGCTTCTACTAGGTACATAGGCTTACCTATGCCGTAATGCTTAAAACGTGAAAATGACGTATGGCCCCTACCTAACCCTTTAACATCTTGAGTCACAATTACTTCAGTACCTAATGCGGACTTAATCTCCTCAACAGGTAAGGATCCCAACCTAAGTATCCTAGGGGGTTTAGTAGTTAAGTCAATCACTGTCGACTCAATACCTAAGTAAGTCTCGCCACTATCAAGCACAACATTAACGTAATTACTTAGCTCCTCAATAACGTCATTAGCTGTTAACGGTGATATACCACCGGATTTATTAGCGCTAGGAGCAACTACGGGTTCACCGCACTCCTTAAGCAACTCAAGAGCAACAGGGTGAGCAGGTACCCTAACACCTACCTTATCAAGACCGCCAGTAACTACTGAAGGTAAGTCCCTAACTTTTTTGAGGACTATAGTTAATGGTCCGGGCCAGAATCTCCTAATGAGTTTTAAAGCGTCGTCACCGACCTCACTAACTACGCACATAAGTTGCTTAGCACTATGTAGGTGAACTATTAATGGATTAGTAGGTGGTCTATCCTTAGCCTTAAACACATTAACAACAGCTTGGAAGTCAAAGGCGTTAGCACCTAATCCATAAACTGTTTCAGTCGGGAAGGCAATTAAGTAACCATCCCTAAGTAAACGACCAACAACCTCAATAACCCTACGTTCAGGTCTTAACTCATTAACCTTAATAACTACGGTCAATATATCACCTGCTTCGATTACTCGCATAACCACCTAGTAAAAAGCCTAAGGCGAAAGCACGATCCCATTAGGTGATTCATATACGGTAGGGGTAGTGGCGCCGGGGGCGGGATTCGAACCCGCGCGGGCACGCGCCCACCGGCTCTCAAGGCCGGCCCCTTAGGCCGCTCGGGCACCCCGGCTCCTTAGTAGTTTTATGTTTGGGGGGTTCTTTTACTTTTACGTTTTAAATAATGTAGTTGCTAATAATTGCTTACTCTTCATTATGGTCTCTACGTAGTCGTTGTTTACGTGAAGCTCTATTATATTGTGCTGAATCCCCTTTCCGTATTTCCTACCCATCTCCTTAAAGAATTCCCAGTCCTTAGCGTATGTTATGGCCTCCTTAACCGCATTATCGATTAAAGGCTCTAATGCCTTCAACGCATAGGCCTCAGCCTCACTACCTAACTTAATTAGTAAGTCAATATCGAATCCACCTTCATAATCACTAACGAATTCACCACCGCTTAACTCAGTAACACCTATGTACTCAACAGTTCTAAAGTGCTTAGTGATTATCCTAGATATAACCTCAGCTACGAGCAACTTAACCCTAGGCCAATCATCTATACTCCTAAGTTCACTACGCATAATTGAGTATACGTTATTGAATACCTCATACCATACCCTCTTCTCAAAATCCCTACACTCCACGCTCTACGCCTAAGTTAAGGCAGTAATAGAGTTAATTATTTCTTTATTAGCTTAATTATTAGCTTATAGATCTATAAGTAACTTAGCTAAGTGTTTATGTTTTCTAAGCGTAGTTAATAATTAATATACTAAAGCTCAGCGCTTACTTCATAAGTACTTTCTACAGTATTAATAATTGTAATTCATACATGGTGAGTATGTTTCAAAAAGCTTTCCTATTTAAGTAAAAAGCATAAGTAGGGATAGGTTAAATATAGTTAAAAACAGATATTATTATGTAATAAGAGTTCTTAGGTGACTGCCCTTGGTAGCTGAGATTAAGCGTGAAACCTGGGCTACTAGATTCGGATTCATTATGGCTGCAGTAGGGTCTGCTATAGGCTTAGGTAATGTATGGAGATTCAACTGGCTAATGTACAGGTACGGTGGCGGCGCGTTCCTAATACCGTACTTCATAATACTAGTACTGGTAGGATTCCCGTTAATGATTGGTGAGTTCCTACTAGGTCACTACTTCAGGGGGTCGGCCCCTAAGGCATTCAGGGGTGTGCACAAGGCCTGGGAGTGGCTGGGTTGGTGGGCACCATTTAATGCTTACCTAATAACTCTATACTACTGTGTGGTACTTGCTTGGGTACTGGTGTACATACCTTCATCAGCGGTACTTGCTTGGGGTATACCAGCGTCGATGCAGGAAGTACCTAAAGCAACACTGAACTACTTAAAGGCTGTGCTGTTCTCACCATCGTTTAAGGGGTACTTAGCGATAGCATTAGCGATTACTTGGTTACTGATATATTTAACGATAGCTTCGGGTGTTAGGAAGGGTATTGAGAGGGCATGTAAGATAGCTGTCTCAGGCTTCTGGATATTAGCGGCTATACTAATCGCTAGGGCAGTCACCCTACCAGGAGCTACTGAGGGCTTAACTTGGGCATTAAAGCCTAAGTGGGACATAATAATCCATGGTGTTGAGTACCCAGGTGATGTTTGGGTAGCTGCTGTAGGGCAAATATTCTTCACCTTAAGCCTAGCCTTCGGTATAATGATAGTGTATGCTAGCTACTTACCTAAGTATGGTGAGATAAACAATAATGCATTAATAACCTCATTCGCTAACTGTGCGTTCTCCTACTTCTGTATGTGGGCTATATGGGGAATAACAGGATTCCTAATGTGGTCATTCCACGTAACGAACCCAGCACAGCTTAAGATACCCATAGGGGGTGCTGGGCTAGCATTCGCTACGATACCAGCAGGTATTACATTAATGCCTGGGCCAGCAGCTCTTAAGGGGTTCTTCGGTGTAGTGTTCTTCCTAATGCTATTCCTAGCAGGTTTCTCATCAGCTATAAGCCTGATAGAGGCAATGTTTGCCTCATTCATGGATAAGTTCGGAATCGATAGGAAGATAGGTGTGCCCGTACTATGTATTATAGGGTTCTTGGGAGGTCTGCCATTCGTATTAAATCCAGGGCTCATAGACCCCATTGACGCCTTCTGCTGTAACATAGGATTAGTGATCATAGGTCTACTAGAGGCTATAGTAATAACTTGGGTATGGGCTTGGGTCAGGAATAAGAAGATACTATTCAATGATGAGGGTAGAGAGTACGCTAACCTACATGGTGAGTTCAAGATAGGTAGGTGGTGGGACGTGCTACTAGGAATACTAACTCCAGTATTACTCATAATAATGTTTGTTAGGGGTATAGGAACGACTATAGGTACTATGAGTCAATCACCAGTGGGTGTCGGAGTAGCTATAGCTTACGTAGTAATAGCGACAGCAGTAGCTACCGCATTAAAGTGGAGGAGGGGTGGTTAAGATGGGAGGGCTACCCCCGGATGCGGTAGGTATGGCTATATTAGGAGGTATATTACTATACGGAACATTACTCTATGGGTTATGGATAGCTAAGAAGAGAGGTAGGGAACTAACTGAGAGGCTAAAGAAGTACTACGGCGAGGGAGAACTAAAGGAGTAACCAAGTAATTTTTATTTTAAAAACATTAAGTACATTCATTGTATACTACGTAAATAATAATGATTAAGTTACTTAAGAAGCAGAGTTGCTGGTGGGCCCGCGGGGATTTGAACCCCGGACCACCCGGTTATGAGCCGGGCGCTCTACCGGGCTGAGCTACGGGCCCGTGTGTTCTTTTTAATGTTGGGGGTATTAAGGTTTATTTAACTTGGGCCCAATTAGATTTCCTTACTGAATTAAGTTAGTTAAGGACAGGACATGTTATTAAGCTTACCCTACAGTAATTTACGGGTACTTATCATGTTGAAAGTCACCGTATCTTGGGATGCATGCATAGCTGATGGTGTGTGTTATGCCCTATGTCCACAGGTATTCGAGGCGGGACCTGATGGGAAGTCTCAAATAGTTAGTAAGTACAGGGGTTCTGAGCCTTGGGAGGGGATGGTTCCTGAAGATCTTAAGGACTGTGTGGAGCAGGCTAGGATGGCATGTCCCGTAGCAGCTATAACTGTTGAGCGCGTGAAGGGTTAGTGTTGTATTTAATGAAATAAGAAGAATAAACTATTTTGTGTTGTGATTTAATATCTACTGCAGTTACCTCCTTCCTCTAAAGCCACGGAATCTTCTAGGTACTGTAGGTGGTGCCTTAGGTACTTCATTAGGTACTTCATCCTCTTTAGGTACTTCATCATCACCTATCTTCTTAATGCTCCTACTACCCCCTATATTTAGCTGTACATGTCCTTTGTACGATGTTGTCCATCCACCACTAATCTCTATAGCGTCACCACTACTTACCTTACCAGCCGCCCTCCCCCATAAGGTAAGCTTAACCCTACCTGTATCATCACCTACAATAGCTTCACTTATGGTTCTAATACCTGATCTAACCCTTATGGTTCTTGGTTCCTCAGTACTTAATACCCTGACCTTAATATTAACGTCATTCATTCCAGGTTTTAGATCCTTTACCTTTACACCCATCTTACCCAACTCCTAGGTTACATACAACCACGTTAGTTTCTGAGGATTAATAAGTATATATGTCCTATTTTTATGAATTAATTATCTCTACATACTCGCATGTACTACTTAAGTAATTGATTACCTCCTTAACAAACTTACTTAATTCACTGCAACTAAATAAATGTGTTTTATGCTTAGTATCACTACATCCAAAACCATTAATTACGGGTGTGAAGAAACTACTTAATTTTCCTTCAGTAACTTCGCTATAGATGCCATCCTCACTTAACCCATTAATGCAGACAATAGCTAATTCAGGTACTACGTTCTCATGAGTTGTTAAGTAATCAATATGCCATCTAATCTTCTTAATCCTCTTAAAATGCCTTAAAACCCTTAAGTAGGGGCGTCTAAGCTTCGCTGAACCTATGTACGCGTATGCACCACTTTTAAGTAGTACGTTACCTAGGGATCCTACCCTTAACTTACTATCACTCCTAACTCTAATGAATAGTATGTAGGAGGCGAACATCTCACTCAAGTGTCATTCCACCATATCTCATTATAAACTTACAGCTGTGCTTTAGGGAGGTTAATTAAGGTTAAAACCCTTAGTGAGAAATAAACGTTAGTGATGAGACCGGCTTTAGCGGATTGGTGATGATGAGTTGCCTCGCTGACTACTTAAGTACCTGCTAAAACCTCATCTTTAACCTCTCCAGTACTTACTACCTCAGTACTTTCTCCTCCCTCAACTACATTAATGATTACTTTCTCAGCTCTCTGAAGCGCTTTTAGGAGCTTAAGACCTAGTTCAGTTAATCTATACACCCTATAATTACCTTTAGCATTAATCAACTCAATAATTCCTAAAGTCTCAAGAACATGCATGGTAGCTAGTACTTCATAACGTGGTAAGCCAGTAATATTCACTATGTCCCCAGGCGTGAAGACCCTACCAACCATAGCCTCAATAATCCTTCTTAGCCTAACTCTAAACTCCCTCACTCAACACACCCGCAATCTACGCTTCACCCAATTAAGTATTTAAGAACTGAAGCTCGTGAACCCTTTTTAAACCCCTACTTAGGTTGGGGATACAAAAGTGAGGAGAAAGTTACTCGTTAGGATGGTTAGGAAGGGTGTAAGTGATCTAGTAGTTATACTAGCTCTAGTAGCTATAGCTATTCCAGTACTATTCACGGTTCAGCACTGGTTAGGAGCTCAAGCAACAAAGGTATCTAACTACGTAACAATACCGTCACTATACGCTACCGTACTATCAAAATCACAAACAGATACCACTCAGACCATAGTAATTAAGATTCAGAATAAGGGTTCAGAGTCCTATGAGTTACTCTCAACAGCTAACGTGGTATTCAGTAATGGTACAGTAGTAGCTACTCCAATAACTGTGGTGTCAGGATCAACACTACTAACTCCAGGATCATCAGCTGCTGTACTAGTATCACTAAATACTACCCAGAACATAGCCTCAATAATCTTCCAGCTAATTAACAAGAGCGACGGTAGTAAGCAGGCATTAAGCGTAAGCCTAACGTAAAGCCGTGTCTAAATCATAACCTTAAACTAAGATGTTTTTCTCTAAATCAAACTTAAGGTGATCACACTTGAAGGTAGTGATGAAGTATTCCGTAGGTCCTGTTAAGGTAAAGATAGTTGAGATAGGTCCTAATTCATATCAGTATGTAGTTGATGATGACCCAATAAGGAAGTACGAAGAGTTAATTCATGAGAAGATCGAGGAGATACTCTACTCAATACCTGAGAGTACATCGATAAATTCACTAGACGTCATTGAAGTAGCTAAGAAGGTATTAGGTATTAAGGATAGTGACTCACTAATAGCTTACGCTATAATGCGTGAGGTTAAGTACAGAAAGTTACAGGTACTACTTGATGATCCCTACGTTGAGGACATATCGGTAGTTGGTCCGGGTCCTGTATGGGTTAGGCACTCGGTAGTTGTTTCTAAAGATCCTAAGGCAGACTTCATACCTACCAACATAGTTATAGAGGATAGTAGTGAGTTACTTAGCTACATGAATATAGTAGCTGAGAAAGCTGGTAAGGTACTTACTAAGGCAGTACCCATACTAGATTTTAATCTACCTGAGAAGGATGGGGGCCACCGAGTACATATTGTACTCCCGGAAATAGCCGGCGGTAGTGGGGAGTTAGTTATTAGAAAGAAGAAATCATCTGCAGTACTAGGTATTAAGGAATTAATTAAGTCGGGGATGCTTAATGAAGCGATAGCCTCACTAATACAGTACGTGATAGAGCATAGAGGATCGATACTCATTGTAGGTCCTCCAGGAGCTGGTAAGACTACATTACTTAGGGCAATACTCTACGACCTAATACCTAGGAGCTGGAAGATAGCCATCATAGAGGATACACCAGAGATTGACCCACCTAAGGGGAGTAGTTGGGTTAGGTACGTAGTACCGGTAAGTCCTTGGGGTAGTGATGGGGGTATAGATCAGATGGCGTTAGCTAAGGCAGCACTTAGGTCATCAGTTAGTAGGTTCTTAGTAATAGGTGAGACTAGAGGTGCTGAAGCTAAGGTACTTGTGCAGGCAATGAATATGGGGTTAGGAGGCTTAACTACATTCCACGGAGGTAACGCTGAGGAAGCTATTCTAAGGTTAACATCACCACCAATAAGCCTAACACCATCTCAAGTAAGTATGTTCTGGCTAATAATAACCGTCAGCTACGTAGTTAATGGAGGGATCAAGAGAGCTGTAGTCAGTATCGATGAACCGATATATAGTAGGGAGGATGACGTGGTATACATAAACAATATCTACACCTACGATGAAGAGGTAAGTTTTGATGAGTTAATCAGTAGGTGCAGGAAGATACGTAAAAAGGTGGTTAAGGAAGCTGAGGTGAGTGTGCATGTCGCTTAAGCTAGTCATAGCGAATAAGTACCTAAACCTACTGAATAAGTCGCGAGTATTAGCTGGTAAGGAGTTACTAATAGGTGATAAGTTAAGGAAGTTCCTAATCCTGCAATTAGTAACGGCGTCAGTACTAGCAGTAATTGCGTACTGCGTGACTGACTACATAGTAAAGATCCCTAATACATATTCAGCATTAGTGATAGCAGCGTCGGTACTAGCCCCTATCTTTGCCCCACTAATTAATTATCACCTCAAGGCATTTAGTAGGGCTAAGAAACTTGAGCTAGACTTTAAGTACTTCGTAATAAGTGAGGGTGTTATACTAGATAAGAAATCGGAGTTAATTAGGGACTTACTTGAGGTAGGTACTTGGTCAGATGTGTTTCCGGACCTTTATAAAGAGGCTATCAAGCTTAAGAAACTAAGTAAGGTACTATCAATATTCGACTCTGTCAAGACGTACGTTAAGTTAATAATGTCTAAGGAAGTAGGTAGGGCATTACTTGATTACCTATTCTCGCTTTCATTAGGTAGTGGGATTAATTGGGTTAAGGAGAAGAGTGATGAGTGGTTGAATAGTGTTAGGTTACTAGCTTACTCTAAGGTTAGGTTAAGAACTACAGTATCGATCATGCTAGCTATACTACTTGGTTACACACCGCCTCTCGTAGTTATGCTGTCAGTTATTGTAGGAACTAGCGTGATGTATAAGGCACTCTTAGCTACCTTAGCACTATCCATGTTCGCCTTCGTATTAACGCCGAAGTTACCTAGGCACCTTAGTACTTCAGTAGTGGATTTCAAGTGTAGAACCTACGTAATAACCTCAGCTACGCCCATAACCTCAGCCTTAGCTACGTACTTTATACTTCACTCAGTAAAATACGCGTTACTGACGTTCTCCATAGTGGGCTTGGTTTGTGGTGTAATTAAGTTGAGGGAATTCATTAGTAGGGTTAGGGAGTTAAGTGACTTACCTAGGATATTATCGATAATGAGTGAAGCACCATTAACCATAGCTAACCCGCTAGAGATATTTAAGAAGGCGTTAAGGACATCAAGAGCTAAGGTATTCAAGAGTTTAAGCACGCATATAGGGAAGGATTTAAGGGCATCCATGAAGGCATTAAGGAACTCGTTATGGCTTAGTAAGTACCTTACATACATAATAATCAAGGGGATAAGCTCAGGTACGTTAAGTAGGGAGAGGGTGCTTAAGTTAAGGGAATTGATACTTGATTTAATAAAGGATATCAAATTTACGTTAATGACTAACTTACTGGTTGCGATAATATCGTTAGTACTACCTGTTATACTTACTTCAGTAAGTGCGATAGCCGCTACACAGGTAGGTTACGCAGTTAAGAAGCAGGTGGAGATGTTCAGTATAGCGTCAATAATCATATACGGAATGTATGCAGGGTACATAGTATTTGATGACCCGCTAAACACCCTACTATGTAGTGCATCACTACTTACGTATATCTTAAGTTCTAGGGTGTTAGTATGAAGGTACCCCAGCTAATTGCTAGGATCGACGTCACGGATTACGTTAGTAGTGATGGTAAGTACAAGTACGAGTTAATTAACTCAGCGTTAGTACCTAACTTAGTGGGTTTACTTCGCGTAGGTAATAATAGTGACTTACCAGAGCTAGTCGCTCAGGTGAGAGTTGGTCATGAAGGAATTATAGTAAGTAAGTACGGTTTAAGGCGTAACTGTAGCTATGGTAACGGCAAGGTATGTTGTAAGGATTCATGCATAGACTTAAACAACGGTAACACCTCTAAGTCATTAAGAGGTAATGAAGTTGTTGCGCTGAGTAAGTTAGGTAGTAGGAAGTACTCAGTCATTGATTGCTACGAGGGAGTAAGTAAGGAGTGTAATGAAGCCCTACTAGATACATCGGGTAATGTCTCTTGCCTAGTACTCAGGAATAGGAAGGTATGTACGGTGATTATATGGGATAACGTAACTGGCGTAGCTAAGGAGTACAGGATTTCTTGCAAGGGGTTAAGGCAACTTAAATGCAGAGGTAATTTATGTGTGTTAATGACGGATGATGGGGTATGGGTAGTTAGTTTCGATGTACTATATAGGTTACCGGCGGAGTTCGAACCCATAGTTAAGTGTGGGGAGTATGAGTACCTATACGATTATAGGCACGGAATACTCGTTAGGTGTAATGGTGACATACTATACCCCCTAGTACCGCTGGATGCATTACCTAAGGCGTCTTGTCTTACTAAGTCAGTAATAGTTGCTGGATTGGGTGATGGGTTATACGTTATTGAGGGTAACTTAAGTAGGGAGGTCTATGGAGGTCCAGTAAGTAAGGTATTAGCATCTGACGGCGTAGCTGTTTTTGAGATAGGTAGGGGAGTATATAGGGTAATTACTGATGGGTGGGACTCAGATACTGTCATTAAAGCGTTAGCGTGTACTACCATAGGTGAGGGCTACGTCCTATGCTTGGTTAAGACTAATGACTCTAGGTACTTACTTGAGGTACTTAACCCAAGAGTTACCTACGAACCTAAGGTGGAGGTAGTACGTAGTGAAGTAAGTAGGGATAGCTACGCGTTAATAAGGGTGATTCCTTGGTTTGAGACTACATCATTAACTATCGACTCGAGAGTTAAGGTAGTGGAGTCCGTAACTACGGGAGTAGTTAAGACGTTACTCATAAGACCTAAACTACTTGGTTACTCAGGGAGTATTAGGGTAATGGTTCAAGACCCGCTATACAATGTATCAGTACTAGTACCTATAACATCAAGAAGGCCCAGACTACTGGGTGCAGTTACTGAGGAATGCATCTACACCACAAGGGGTAGTGTAGGTAGGGAGGGATGCAACCTATACGCTAAAGTTAGGGTTAAGGTGGAGCACACGGTTCCTGAGGAAGGCACTATTGAGTGTAGGTGTGATGGATTAAGGAATTACTCAATAAGTATTAATAAGTTATCTAATAATGAATATTCTATAGAGCTATTAGGTAAGGCAATTAACGAATCACCCACGCTAGACATATCACTAAGGTACTCCGAAGATACGTATAAGCTAGGTAGGTATGTTCTTAATTTAAGTAACAATGTCATGAAGAATCCATTAATTAATAACTTATTTACTTTAGAGACCCGTAACGGTAAGGTACTCATACGTCCTAAATTAAGCAATGCTAAACTTAACGTAGTGTGTAGTGACGGTAGTGAGTATGTAGTTAATAGTAGTGAGTCAGTAGCTTTAGAATGTGCTCCACCCATATTAGTTAAGGGTGAGTACGTCGATGATAGAGGTATTAGGTGGTTCTTAAGTAGCTTCATCGAAGCACCCACTAAGTTAAGGGTTGTGAAGGGTAGTGTTGATAGGGTACGTCTAGACCTAAGGTTAAGTACGCCCTTAAGTAGGGAATTAATCATTAACGTACCAGTCAACGAGGTAGTAGTGAAGGGTATTGAAGTAGTTGAGGTAAGTAACGGTAGTGCTAAAGTAAGGGTGCTGTTGAGTAAGTATGAAAGCGTATTAGCTGCTGTAGTTACGTCGTTAAGTAACGGGTTAATTATTAAGAACGTAGGTAGTAATGAATTAACTTTCACGCTACCACTCAATGACCTTATTTACGGGTTAACTATTCACTTACTAACGATCAGTAATGGAGTAATTAGTAAGCACTTCAGTATTAAGGAGGTACTTAAGGAACTAATTAAGTACGCAAACACCGTAGCGTCTAATTTGATGAGTACCTTAGGTATGGTGACCCAGTAATGATTAACGTAACTAAACTCATCAACATAGTGAGGAAGGCATTAAGGATTATTCCTAAAGGTAAGGATGGGTACGGAAATGAGAGGAAAGTTACGGTAGTTAATAATGCGGTAGTCTATAGATTAGGTAATGATGTATTCTGCGGTAAGAAGCTACTGATCGTTAAGGGCTTCGCAGTAGGTATAACTGAAGTTGATAGTAGGGACGCGCATCACTTACTTAAGGCTTACTACAACGTACTTAACGTAGGCTTCCCTGTTGAGATACGTACTTACGTAATGCCTCTTGATAAGGGTAGTTACTTAAGTAAGATCGATAAGAAACTTGATGACTTATCTCTAGTACTTGAGGTGAATCCCTCAAGCGTGAAGGTTAGGGGGAAGCTAGATAAGTTAAGAAGACTTAGGGATTTAATCGTTAATGAGGGTTTGGTACCCTACGATGTTATAGCTGTATTCGCTACTGAAGCCTGTGGCAGTAGTGTTGAGGGTGTTATTAAGACTTTAAACGTAAGAGCTAAGGTACTACGAGACACCTTGAACTCAGTAGGTATTAGGGTTGAGGAGTTGAGACTTAGTCGTGATGAGTTAGTTAAGTTATTTTTTCGATTCTCCAGCTCTTCAAGAGGTATTTCTAAGATTAAGGACATCCTCTTAGGTAACTTAAGCATTAACGTCATTGGCTACTACTTCTTTACTTTAGTACCGTTCGTGATATCCTCCGTTACTAATTACCTACTAAGGTGTAGGGGTGTTTACTTAGGGCGTAACTTAGAGACTAACGAGCTCGTTTTCTGGGATGTTAGGAAGAGCATGTCGCCACACATAGTAATAGTGGGTCCTACAGGGTCGGGTAAGACGGAATTCCTAGCGGTACTTACATCAAGGATGGTTCAAGCATACGATATCGCGTCAATAATCTTCGACGTTAAGGGTGAGTATAGTGAGAGGTTAGGTAGGTTAGGTAGTAATTACGTCGAGTACGTCGTGGGTAGGAACGCAGGATTAGGTATTGGTAAGTTACTTAATTACGTACCTAGGAAGTTTAGAGCTAATTGGTTAACGGATCTACTATCTACTGTATTTACTTACGAACCTATGAGTAAGGAAGTTACATCAGCGTTTTATAGAGCAGCTAATGAAGTATTAACCTCACTAGCTAGAGTGAGTGACTTTAATGATGTACTTGACCAGATAGTAAGTTACGTAAATAGTTTTGAAGAACCGTATGTGAGCTACCGTATAGCTAAGGTAATTAAGTTAATTAAGGACCTAGACCGTGGATCAGCAGTAATTGACTTAATAGCTGCCCGCAGTGGCTACGTCTACGTTATTAACTTATCTGAGGTATTGTCGCTAGGTATAAACTATGTTTCCCTCGTATCTAACATAATAGTAAAGACTATTGAGGTCTACCTATCAAGGATAGGTAGGCCGTCCCGTAAGCCTGAGCCAACGTTATTCCTAGTGTTTGATGAGGGTTGGGCTGTATTAGAACCTACTAGCTCGGTGTCTGAGATTGTTAGGTTAGGTAGGAGTTACGGATTAATAACTGCCTTAGCCTCTCAGAGAGTATCGGATATGACATCTAAGGATCCGAGCATAGTATCTAATGCTGGATTATTGGTTGCTATGCCATCACCTGATAAGGACTACTGGGCTGAGTTAAGTACCTATTTAAGTATTAGTAATGAAGTGATTAGGAGGTTATCAACTACGTTAGGTAGGGGTGAGGCGGTTATTAGAATATCTCCGGATCCTAGGCCCTTAATAATTAGGTTCTACTAGGTAGTGATGTACTAAGTAAGTGTCTCCCGTTAATTAGAGAGGCTATATACGCCTTGCCCTCCTTGAAATCTACCACCCCGTAGGTTGGTTGCTGAGTTAAGTAGCCGGATAACGCGCCTGGGTTCATTACTAATGTACTACCTACTACATCTAAGTAATACCTGTGTGTATGACCGAAGAGTATTATGTCGTAATCACCTCCCCTAGCTAAGGCATTAACTATCTTATGTGTTATTGATGCGCTCTTAAATCCATGTATTAATAATGTATCTAGACCGCATAACCTAATCTCGAGTGGTGGTTCGCTAATCTTACCGTACACCTCCTTAAGCAGTAACTTATCTCCGTCGTTATTGCCTAGTATAACTACTAACTCGATACCTAAGTTCAGGAGCTCCTTTAAAGTGAAGGGTGATGTTATGTCTCCTAAATGAATGATTGTGTCTACGTTCCTTAAGTAGGTATTGACGTGCTTCTTAAGTACTTCTAAGTTACTTAAGTTATCGTGTGTATCCGATATTATTAAGTACGTACTCAAGACCTAAGCACCAAGTGATTCACTGAGGAATTGAAAAGAAATTAAAAAGTTTATTATGTATTGTTTACCCTACCTTAGGTTATGTGTACCTTAACCTACGGGGTAGTCGTCTGGTACCTTGGCTCTGAAGTACTTTCCGGTCTCTGGGCTCTTGAATAGACCGATCTTAACTCCCTTCCTACCCTTAGGTGCTAGTGTCCAGACCTTCTCGGGTACTAACTCAACCTCCTTACCAGTGGTTGGGTCCCTTACCTTAACTGGGTACTTCTTGGCCATGGTTTTCACCATATCATAAACTTGGTTCAAGGGTGTTAAGAGTTGCTTAGTATCTTCAATGTACTTACCTTAGTTTTTCGGAGGTTTGCTTCATATAATATGAAGTATTTCTTCAGGTAGCACGTAAAAAGCTTATATCATTCGTGCTCACAATCATGAATTTCTTTAATTGCGTGATTAAATTTTTATTTGTACGATTCATTAAGTACTACTAAATAATTCACTAACTACTCAATATTATTTTTCTTAGGGGGTATACTAGGGTTAGGTGATGTGGTTGAGTAGGTTCAGGGCTGTGTTATTCGTTGATGTTGATGGTACCTTAACTATTAGCAGGTATTCATGCGTTCTTGACTTGGAGGCTATTGAGTTATGTAGGGAGTTAAGTAGGAGAGGCTTTCTAGTTGTTTTAACCTCGGGTAATTCATTACCCGTACTTAGGGGCTTATCAACTTACTTAGGGTTAGGTGGTGTAGTGGTTGCCGAAAACGGCGCTGTTGTATATACGGATAGTGTTAAGTTAGCTTGTAGTGGGTGTGGGGATGTTTGCAGGGCTTACGAGGAGTTACTTAAGCTAGGTAGTGACGTTGTGGTGGGTTCGTGGCAGAATATGTTCAGGTTATGCGATAGGTCACTTAAGTGGAGAGTTAGTGAGGAGGAAGCCTTGAGGTTTGTGCGGTGTAAGCTGGGTGAGTTAGGCTATAGAAACTTGGTTGCTGTATCAAGTGGCTACGCAATACATATAGTACCTAAGGGATGCAGTAAGGACTCAGGAATGAAGGTAGTAATTAATGATTTAGAATTAAGTAACGTACGTAAGTACTGCATAGGTGACTCAGTAACTGACGTGCCGATGCATAGAGTATGCGACGAGTTAGTAGCTGTTAGTAACGCTGATAACGAACTCAAGGAAGTAGCTAATAAAGTACTAACTAAACCCTCATCTAAGGGGTTCATAGAATACGCTAAGGAACTAATGATGAAGTACCGATGAGGGTGTTGGTGATAAAGAATTAAAAGCTGTGTACTATTTATCTCACGGCGCCGGGGTAGCTCAGCCGGTAGAGCGCCGGGCTGTTAACCCGGTGGTCGGAGGTTCGAATCCTCCCCCCGGCGCCACATAATTCCTTTCCTTTATGATGTTGATTAGCCTCTGAACAATCTCAAATGATGGCTTCCTAAGACCCTTTCTGAGCATGTAAACGTAGTTCCTAGATATACCTAATTCCTGCCTCTTAATGTCGAACTTCTTCATTAACTTAACGAACGTAGGACCGTCCATTAGGAGCGGATTCTGAATATACTTCTCAAGTTCGGGGTCAAGCATTTTCTCAACCAAATATTACTTGTTAGGTAATTTAAAAATATTACTCCCCCCACCTGTCTAACAACGTCTAACAACTATCTAACAATTCCTTTTTATATTACTAAGATAGTAATTTGGTATTGAGGGGTTCTGTATGGGTTCGGTTTTGGTTTCGGTTGGTCCTCCTCGGGTCCAATCTCAATCTGGGTCTGGGTTTGGTGTGCCTAGGGACCTTAGGGGTAGGTGGGTGTTGGTTGAGGAGGCTGATGAGTATGAGGTTGTGCTGAGGCTGCCTGATGGTACGAGGATTAAGGTGAGGGCTGAGGTTGACTGTAGCTACTGGGACGGTAATGTCTGTACTGATGAGGACTGGGATGTGTACTTGGATTATGAGGTGGTCAGTAATGCGTGAGGTTACCTTGGCTGAGGTTGCTAGGGCAGTGGGTAGGACGGCTGCTAGCATAAGGATGCACCATAGGGTGCTGAAGTTGATGTTAGCGTGCGAGGACCTCTGCACTAAGGAATTCCCTCACGCTAAGGACCTCTGCACTAAGCTATGCATTGATTACTTAAGGAGGTGATGGGTTTGAGGATTACTAAGTTACTATCTACTTA